>NZ_SJVA01000009.1:0-54834 GCF_004337195.1 Exiguobacterium sp. SH0S7 | reverse complement strand
GCGGTTCGATGACCCATCCGGTATTAGCCCCGATTTCTCGTGGTTATCCCAGACCTGAGGGCAGGTTCTTTACGTGTTACTCACCCGTCCGCCGCTCATTCCGTCGACTTCCCCCCGAAGGGTTCCGCCGATTTCCTGCGCTCGACTTGCATGTATTAGGCACGCCGCCAGCGTTCGTCCTGAGCCAGGATCAAACTCTCCAAAGAATTTGATATAGCTCTTGAAAATGACGAAGCTTGCGCTTCATTCAAAACTTGTAAAACTTTTTTTGCCTCATCGTTCAGTTTTCAAAGTTCGTCTGTCGCTCTTAACGACTCATTAATAGTATCATCTGTAATTATATTCGTCAACTATAAAAATAAAATATTTTAAAAGAATAATATCTAGCGTATTCTTTCGACGGCACTATATAGAAGGAACACGCTAGACGGTTACTGAAAAGCGACGATTCGAACCTCATCAAGTTGAGATAAATCGTATGTTTCTTGCGTTGGTTCAGCGATCACGACCGGTTGTTCTACACTCGGCGTGTAGCGTTGAATCGTTCCGCGCACACCACTGCTCAGTAAGACAGTCCGTCCTACTTCGTAAAAGCCGAGCAGTGTAGCTAAAAACGTCAATGCTTCCCCATCGTATGCCTCATTTTGCCACATATAAAAATAGGCCTCTTCTGCTGTCAACGCTGCCCTGAACGTACGTGGGGCTGTCAATTGGCAGAACCGATCAGCGACGATGAACAACGGTGATGCAGGATGAAGGGCTCGTTCTTCTAGCCGATTCGGAAAACCTGACCCGTCTAGGCGTTCATGATGTTCGGCAATCAATTTACCGACCCTGGTTCTAAGTGTCTGATCTTGCGGTAACATCGCAAACGAGACGAGCGGGTGCTGATACAACAGCTCTCGTTCCATTTTTGTGAAATAGCGCATGTGGGACCACTTTCGTATTTTAGCGTAGCTCGCATCTGCGAAATAGGAAGCAACGCCATAATCGAATTGAATGCGGTGTTCGTCTCCTCGGTATTTCGATAGCGTCTTGGCTACTAAGGCTCGATAAATCGCATGATGAATCACATGATTTTTTCGAAGTGATTGATTCGTGAAGAAGGTGACGATGGCCGATAGCGGATATTCACGTTTGAACAGTTGATGGACGAATTCAAGCGCTTCGTAAGGGTTGGGGGCAATTCGTTCTTCCCATTGGTTATAATGCCGTTCATATTGGAGCACTTTTGCACATAGATCGATTTCCTCGTCGCGGGTAAGATGGCGACATTCGACCGGAGCAACATCAATCGCTCCCACCTTTAAAAAACGGAGCAAGCGTAAATGTTCGTTTGTCAGTTTCGTTCCTGCCTCTAACGAAGAAACTGACGTCAAAAGCGTCATTCCAACGTGAACGTTTGAAATGGCAAGTCGCATGCTCATCCCTCCTGATTGTATGAAAAAAGGTCGAACGGAAGCACCGTTCAACCTTTTCGTCTTACTCAGTCTCTTCAGACGATGGGCCAACTTCGGGTGCTTCATCAACAAACCCATTCTCCACATCAACTGTCGATTCCTCTTCTAATTCATCTTTTTTCAGTTTAGCAATTGTCGCCAAGCGGTCGCCATCTTCGATATTCATGACTTTAACACCGCGCGTGCTACGCCCCATTTGCGAAATTGTTTGGGCATCGATTCGAATCGCGACACCGAGCTCGGTCATGAGCATGATGTCATCATCTTCATCGACTACGCGCATCCCGACGACAGTTCCGCGGTCTGTCTTGATTCCGATAATTCCAGAACCGCCTCGACCTTGTGTACGGAATTGTTCCATCGCCGTGCGTTTGCCATATCCTTTTTCCGTGATGATGAGCACGTCTTGCGTCGGGCGTACGATTTCCATCGAAACGACTCGATCATCATCTTTCTTCAATCGAATCGCACGTACACCGCGAGCGGTACGGCCCATCGAACGGACCTCACCTTCGAGCGGGAAGCGAATCGACATCCCTGCGTGTGTCACGATCAACATCTCGTCATCGCTCTTCGCGAGACGTACGGTAACGAGCTCATCGCTATCATTTAAGCTGATAGCACGCAACCCGTTTTTGTTGATGCGAGCATAGGCAGAAAGCGGTGACCGTTTGACAAGTCCGTGCTTCGTGATAAACACGAGTGACAATTGCTCATCAGCCACTTCTTCTTCTTCTGAACCTTCACCAACGTCCTCAACGATAGCTTTGTCCGCCAAATAGCTATTAAAGTCGACCGGAATCATCGTTTCGACCTTCTCGCCCTTATCGACTTGGAGCAAGTTGATAATCGGCATCCCTTTCGCGGTTCGGCTCATCTCAGGAATCTCATATCCTTTCAAGCGGAACACGCGACCGAAGTTCGTGAAGAACAAGATCGTATCGTGCGTTGAAGCAGATAAGAGGCGCAATACGAAGTCTTCGTCATTCGTACCCATTCCTTGTTTCCCTCGACCGCCACGGCGTTGTGTACGATACGAGTCACTCGGAATCGATTTGATGTAGCCTTCGCTCGTCAGTGCGATCATCATGTCCCGAACTGGGATCAAATCCTCATCCTCAAGCTCGATGATGTCGGTACGGATCACTGTACGACGTGCATCGCCGTAACGCTCTTTGATTTCAGTCAACTCATTGCGAATGATTTCGAGAAGGAGTTCCTCGTCCCCTAAAATCGCACGCAATTCTTCGATCAACGTACGGATCTCGCGATACTCGCCTTCGATTTTCTCGCGTTCAAGACCGGTCAACCGTTGGAGACGCATATCGAGAATGGCTTGTGTCTGCTCTGTTGATAGTCCGAAGCGAGCAATCAATTTCTCACGGGCCTCGTCACCGGTCCGCGTGCTGCGGATGATGGCGATGACTTCATCGAGGTGGTCGAGTGCGACACGGAGACCTTCGAGAATATGCGCACGCGCTTCTGCCTTATCGAGGTCGAACTGCGTCCGACGACGAACGACTTCTTTTTGGTGCTCGATGTAATAATAGATCGCTTGTTTCAAGTTGAGCGTTTTCGGACGTCCTCCGACGAGCGCGAGCATGTTCACCCCGAACGTCGTTTGCATCGGCGTCTGTTTATACAAGTTGTTCAAGATGACGCTTGCGTTCGCATCGCGGCGTACCTCGATGACGACGCGCATTCCGTTTCGGTCCGACTCGTCGCGAAGGTCTGTGATGCCCTCGATTTTCTTATCGCGAACTAGGTCAGCAATCTTTTCAACGAGACGTGCCTTGTTCACTTGATACGGAATTTCGTGGACGAGGATGCGTTCACGGCCGTTCTTCAACACTTGGATCTCGGCTTTCGCGCGCATCGTGATCGATCCGCGACCTGTCTCATACGCCCGGCGAATACCGCTGCGTCCTAAAATCTCACCAGACGTCGGAAAGTCCGGACCCGGAATGTACTGCATGAGCTCTGAAATCGTGATGTCCGGATTATGCGTGAGCGCAAGTACGCCATCGATTACTTCGTTCAAGTTATGTGGTGGTACGTTCGTCGCCATCCCGACCGCGATCCCGCTCGTACCATTGACGAGGAAGTTCGGGAAACGGGCCGGCATAACGACTGGTTCTTTCTCTTCACCATCAAAGTTTGCTTGATAGTCAATCGTGTTTTTACCGATATCGCGCACGAGTTCCATCGCGATTTTCGACATCCGGGCTTCCGTGTAACGCATTGCCGCTGCCGAGTCTCCATCGACGGACCCGAAGTTTCCGTGGCCATCGACGAGTTCGTAGCGATAACTGAAATCTTGGGCCATCCGGACCATCGTCTCGTAAACGGCTGAATCACCATGTGGGTGATATTTACCGATGACGTCCCCGACGACACGGGCAGACTTCTTATGGGGCTTGTCGGCACGAATCCCGAGCTCGTTCATCGCATAAAGGATACGGCGGTGAACCGGCTTGAGACCGTCTCGCACGTCCGGGAGGGCACGCGACACGATGACGCTCATCGCATAGTCCATGAACGACGTCCGCATCTCTTGGCTAATATTTATATCCTTGATATTTTCTTGTTCTGCCATTCGTTATTGCCTACCCTTCTTTTTAAATATCGAGGTTTTTCACGTAGTGTGCGTGTGACTGGATAAAGTCACGGCGCGGCTCGACATTGTCGCCCATGAGCGTCTCAAAGACCTCATCTGCCTCGATGGCGTCTTGAAGGTCGACACGAAGCATCGAGCGAGACTCTGGATTCATCGTCGTGCTCCAAAGTTGTTCCGGGTCCATCTCACCGAGACCCTTGTAGCGCTGTACACTATAGCGCGCGTTCTCAGGAAGTCGTTTGATTGCTTCTTGGAGTTCGCGGTCGTTTTGGACGTAAACAATCTCTTTACCATGTTTTACACCGTAGAGTGGCGGCTGGGCGATGTAGACGTAGCCGCTCTCAATAAGTGGCCGCATGTAACGATAGAAGAACGTCAGCAACAGTGTCCGGATGTGGGCACCATCGACGTCGGCATCGGTCATGATGATCAACTTATGGTAACGCGCCTTGCCGAGATCGAATTCGTCGGCGATCCCGGTCCCAAGTGCCGTGATGATTGTTCGGACTTCTTGGTTGGCTAAGATTTTATCGAGTCTTGCTTTCTCGACGTTGATGATCTTACCTCGGATTGGCAAAATCGCTTGGAAATGACGGTCGCGTCCTGACTTGGCTGATCCACCGGCCGAGTCACCCTCGACGATGTACAGTTCAGATTTTGATGCGTCCTTCGATGAACAGTCGGCCAGCTTACCTGGCAACGAGCTGACTTCAAGGATGCCTTTACGACGTGTCATTTCACGGGCGCGTTTGGCCGCGAGGCGGGCACGGGCTGCCATGAGCCCTTTGTCGACGATGAGTCGGCCGACCGACGGGTTCTCAAGCAAGAACTGTTCGAACGTCTCGCTAAAGAGTGAATCTGTCACCGTACGGGCGTCAGCGTTACCGAGCTTCGTCTTCGTCTGTCCCTCGAACTGCGGTGACGGGTGTTTGACCGAGACGATCGCGGTCATCCCCTCACGCACGTCGTCGCCAGAAAGGCTGCCATCAGCCTCTTTCATCAATCCAAAGCGTTTGGCGTAATCGTTGATCGCCCGTGTCAGTGCCGTTTTGAATCCGGTCTCGTGCGTTCCGCCTTCGTGTGTCGGAATGTTGTTTGTGAACGAGTAAATATTGCTAGAGAACCCTTCGTTGTACTGCAGCGCGATCTCTACTTCGATCCCGTCTTTCGTGCCGTGTACATAAACCGGCTCCTCGTGGATCGAAGACTTCGAACGGTTCAAATGCTCGACGTAAGACTTGATCCCGCCTTCGTAATAATAGTTTCGCTCAATCGTTTCGTCGCCCCGCTCGTCTTTTGCGATGATACGGAGTCCTTTGTTCAAGAAAGCAAGTTCACGCAAGCGAGTTGCGAGAAGATCAAAATCGTATTCGAGTGTTTCATCGAAGATGTCTCCATCTGGGAAGAAACGAACCGTCGTACCGGTCGTGTCTGTCGTGCCGACAATCTCGAGCTCACCTTGAGGTGCGCCGCGTTTGAACGATTGATAGTAAACGTTACCGTTTCGGCGTACGAACACCTCGAGTTTCTTCGACAAGGCGTTAACGACGGACGCCCCGACTCCGTGCAAACCACCCGACACTTTATATCCACCGCCGCCAAATTTACCTCCGGCGTGGAGAACGGTGAAGATGACTTCGACGGCAGGACGTCCTGTCTTTTTCTGAATGTCGACCGGAATCCCCCGGCCATCATCTTCGACCACGACAGAGTTGCCTGGTTCGACCGTCACGGTAATCGTTTCACAATGACCGGCGAGCGCTTCATCAATCGAGTTGTCGACGACTTCCCACACTAAGTGGTGGAGCCCGCGCGAACTCGTCGAACCGATATACATCCCTGGGCGTTTACGAACGGCTTCTAACCCTTCAAGCACTTGAATCTGATCGGCACCGTAATCTTGCATTTGTTTTTCGTTTTCGTTACTCATCGGTTTCATTCACCTACTATACATGAATTGGTGTTCATAAGGATTGGTCGTACGTTAGACAGATTCCGTCTCAACTTTACCTTGTTTCACGTGAAACAACTTGGCTTGTTGAATCGTTTCGTGAGCAATTCCATCGATATTGGTCGTCGTAATAATCGTTTGGACTTTCTGCCCCATCGTATCAAGCAGATGGGTTTGGCGATGATCATCTAATTCAGATAAGACGTCGTCTAACAACAGCAGCGGATACTCCCCGACCTCTTCGTGGATCAGTTCAATCTCCGCTAGTTTTAACGACAAGGCCGCCGTGCGTTGCTGGCCCTGTGAACCGAACGTTTGGACGTTCCGATCATTAACGTACAATTCGAAGTCGTCGCGATGGGGACCGAACAAGGTCACACCTCTTCTTCGTTCGTTCTCTCTTATTTTATCAAACTTTTGCCGATACGTTTCAAACATCTGTTCTTTCGTGTGACGTTCTTTTTGAAACGTGTCCGAGACGTATTGAATCGTCAACGTTTCTAAGTTCCGAGTGATTCCTGCATGGATCGGTCCGGCCCATTTCTCGAGTTGATCGATAAAATGGTGGCGCCTGGAAACGATTTTGACGGCAAGCTCAATCAGTTGGTCGGTGAGCACTTCGAGCAATGTCTCGTCCCCACCTTTGATCGACAGTTGTTTTAAAAATGCATTCCGTTGCTTCAGTGTTTTCAAATACTGATTCAAGTCATGTAAGTAAATCGGACTGACTTGTCCGATTTCCATATCTAAAAAACGTCTTCGTCCTTGAGGGCTGCCTTTGACGATCGCAAGATCTTCTGGCGCGAACAAGACGACGTTGAACGCTCCGACGTAGTCACTGAGCCGTCGTTGCTCGAGGTGGTTCAGTTTCGCTTTTTTCCCTTTCGGAGAAAAGCTCAGCGACTGTACCGTTTCACCGGTACGTTTATGGATCCGACCCTCGACGATGGCCGTTTCCGCTTCCCATCCGATCAGTTCACGGTCTTGCGTCGTCCGATGCGACTTTGCGAGCGCAAGTACGTAAATCGATTCGAGCAGATTCGTTTTGCCTTGGGCGTTCTCACCGATGAGAACATTCGTCTGTTCTGAAAAATTTAGCTCAAGGGCTTCGTAGTTGCGGTAGTTTTGCAGTCGAATCGACAATAAGTGCACGTTAGTTCCCCTCGATTTGGAAGTCCCCGTAGCCCTCGACTTCAATCTTGTCTCCGTCGCGGAGTTTACGGCCGCGGCGTTGATCGACCTCGCCGTTCACTTTGATCTCAACGTCTTCCAAAAAGAATTTCGCTTGGCCTCCGCTTGAAATAATATCAGCTAATTTTAAAAATTGTCCGAGTGTTACATACTCGGTCGTAATCGACACTTTTTCCATGTCGTCACTTCCTTTCCTTCATACTTTTCACAAAAAATCGCCATACATATTAGTTTATCGAAAAACGTCGAATAAGGCAAAAATAGGGATGATAAGGTGAAACACCTCATCATCCCCGATTCGCTCCATCTTGATTACGATGTGCGGACTGGCAAAATCAACTGAAGGACACTATCTTGTTCGACCGGACGCAAAATGAACGGGCGCATCGAACCTGTGAATTGAACCTCGATTTCCGTCGCATCGAGCGCACGAAGCGCATCCATGACAAATTTCGAGTTGAACGAAATTTTGAGTTCTTCACCTTCGAGCGATAAGATGCTGACCCGCTCGGACACTTTCCCGACTTCAGGCGAGTGTGAAGAGACTTCGACCGTGTTCGCTTCTTCAGCCACGAACTTGATGACATTGTTGCGATCCGAACGTGCCAACAGCGATGCACGATCAATCGCCTGTAAGAAATCTTTCGCATTCAAACGAACTGCAGTCCGATATTCTTCTGGGATCAAGCGAGACGTATCTGGGTACGCTCCATCAAGAAGACGTGAAAAGAACGAAATGTTTTTCAGACGGAATAGAATCTGTTGGTCCGTCAAGACGATTTCAATCGGCAACTCTTCACGGTCGAGTAATTTCGCGAGCTCATTGAGTGAACGACCAGGTACGACGACATTTTGGAACGTCAAATCGTCATCTGTTTCAAAACGGGCCCGGCGCAGTGCCAACCGATGGCTATCCGTCGCGACGCATGTCAAAAATCCTTTTTCAGCTGAGAAATTCACACCTGTCAGGACTGGACGTGTCTCTTGCGACGAGACGGCAAAGCTTGTTTGGCGAATGATCGTCTTCAACAAATCGGCCGGAAGATAGAACCGGCGGTCGCTCGCTAGTTCAGGGAGACGTGGATACTCGTCTGGGTCGAGTCCGTTCAGATGGAACTCCGCTTGACCTGATTCGATACGCGTCATGAAGTTTGGTGAGACTTCGAGTGTGACTTCGTTCGTCGGGAGCTTCTTGACGATTTCACCAAGGAAACGGGCGTTCAAGACGACGCTACCGGCACGTTTGATTTGGATGAGTTCGATTCCACCCTCTTCGACCGGGATCAATCGTTCGATTGAAATTTCCGTATCACTTCCTGTGAGCGTCAATCCATCCGCATGGGCTTCGAGTTTTAATCCTGTCAAAATTGGGATCGTCGTTCTAGAAGCAACAGCTTTTGATACATCTTGTACGGCTTGCATGAATACATCGCGCTGAATCGTTAAGTGCATGTGGATAATTCCTCCTAAGTGAAATGAGTCATATAGTTTAATAATAATAGTATTATTTAAGTCATAATAGTAATAAGGGCTGTGGATAGTGGGGATAACTCACTTGAACAACTGGTGTTGAGCCAATCTGCCTGTGAATAACGTGTGGATAACTCGGCTTGTTTATCCACAGGATATCCACAAGAGAAATGAGACGGTTACGACAACGCCTTCTTCAATGTTTTAATCGTCTCTTGCATCTCCGGATCATGCTTGAGTAACGTGCTAATCTTCTCATGCGCGTGGATAACTGTCGTGTGATCCCGCCCACCGAACTCTTCTCCGATTTTAGGGAGTGAGCTCTCGGTCATCTCGCGTGATAAATACATCGCGATCTGTCTCGGGAAAGCGAGCGTCTTCGTCCGTTTTTTCGCTTTGAGCTCATCGACCTCGATATTAAAGTGATGACCGACGATCTCTTGGATGTCACGGATGACAATCTTCTTCGCTTCTTGCACCGGCATGATGTTGTGGAGCGCTTCGGCAGCGACATCAGGGTCAATCGGCCGGGCGACGAGCTTCGCATAGGCGACGACGCGGGTAAGTGCGCCTTCAAGCTCACGAATGTTCGTGTCGATTTGATTCGCGATATAGAGCATGACGTCATTGGCGATATCAAGCCCTTCAGCTGTCGCTTTCTTCCGTAAAATCGCGATCCGCGTCTCGAGGTCAGGCGGCGTGATATCCGTGATCAGTCCCCATTCGAACCGAGACCGGAGACGATCTTCTAACGTCGGAATCTCTTTAGGCGGCCGATCGCTCGAGATGACGATTTGTTTTTGATCGTTATGGAGCGCATTGAACGTGTGGAAGAACTCTTCTTGCGTCTGTTCTTTCCCGGCCAAGAACTGAATGTCATCTATTAATAGAACATCGATGTTCCGGTAACGGTTACGGAACTCCTCTGTCTTATTGTCGCGGATTGAGTTAATGAACTCGTTTGTAAACTTTTCCGACGAAACGTAGGCGATTCGTGCGCCTGGCTTCTGCCCTTTCACGTAATGACCGATCGCATGCATCAAGTGTGTCTTTCCAAGTCCGACTCCCCCATAGATGAAGAGCGGATTGTAAGCTCTCGCAGGCGCTTCAGCCACAGCCAGTGAGGCAGCATGGGCAAACCGGTTGCCCGAACCGATGACGAACGTTTCAAAGATATACTTATCGTTTAATTGACCGAGGTTCCCTTCCTCTTTTGATCGTACTGGAACCGGCTGCTCTCTCGTTTCTGTAGCGGCAATCGCTTCTTTTGATCCCTCTGCAGGAGCATACTTGTGCGCTTGCGACTCCTCGATAAAATGAATCTCAAGTCGATTGTTCGTCACTTCCTCAACCGTATCTTGCAATAATGACAAGTACTGACGTTCGAGCCAAGTGACAATGAAACTAGCGGGGGCGGATACGACGAGTGTCGTTCCCATCAATGAAATTCCTTCCGTTGACTTCAACCACATGTCAAAGCTAGCTTTTGGTGTTCGTTCTTCTTCGTCGATTAGAGATAAAACATTTCTCCAAATCTCGCGAGCATTTTTCAATGAAAGACCTCCTTTACTCACATATTGGCGAAACTTATTCACATGATATACACATTCACTATTCTTATAGTAGAAACTAGGCTTATCCCCAGGAAACAAAAACTGTGGATAACGTTATCCACAAGGTGTTAACTATGGGGATAACAGTTATCCACAGGCTGTGTATATCTCGGAATTGATGAAATATCATCCACGAGTTGTGCACATTTAGTTTATCAAAATAAAATAGACGTGGCAACGGTTTTTGACATTTATCCACAGATTTAAAAAACAATCCACAGGCACTTATCCACATGCTGTGGACAGTGTGGATAAGCTGTGGATATGTTGTGGATAAACTTAAAGGGGACGAGCCGCCATGAAAAAGTTATACACAAAAGAGGGAGAAAGAGAATAACGTATTGTTTTTGTAAGAGAAGAAAGTAGAATTTTAAGAAACCGTACGTTACAATTGTTGAAAAAGATGGAGTTATACACATATAAGTGTGGATAACTAGGTGGATATGTGGATAAAATGGCTTTATCAAGCTATTTGTAAAAGAATGACGGCTCAAATGTAAAGGTTGCGTTTCGTTTAGCCCCCCATTTTATAGACGTCTAGCCTGATCCGTCTAGTTGGGGAGATCAAGTTCATCGTTGTTAACTATTCGTACCCGATTCGAAAACCTCTTGAAATGCCATTGACAATCGGTAGAACAGTTTATATAATCTTAAAGACTGCCTTAAATGAAACTATAACTTGCTAATAGAGCGTTAACCTTGAGGAGGTGCTTTAACCATGAAACCAACTTTTAATCCTAACAACCGTAAGCGTAAAAAAGTTCACGGATTCCGTTCGCGTATGGCGACTAAAAACGGCCGCAACATTCTTGCAGCTCGTCGTCGTAAAGGCCGCAAAGCCTTGACTGTCTAATAAAGATCAAAAGATTGCCCGGGGAACTGATCCTCGGGCAATCTTTTTTTATCGTCACAGAATTGAACGGAAAAAATCGATTCTCACTCGTTGAAATGAATGGGATATGATATGATGTTAGGTGACGATTTTTGAAGCGAAGGATGGAGTGAAAATTTTGAAAAAAGAATACCGCCTCCAAAAGAATGAAGAGTTCCAAGCGGTGTTTCGCGAAGGACGCTCCGTGGCTAATCGTCAGTTTGTCGTCTACACTCAGAAGGCGGATCAAGCGCATTTCCGGGTTGGACTTTCTGTCAGCAAAAAGTTAGGGAACGCAGTGGAACGAAACCGAATGAAACGATTGATGCGTGAATCGCTTCGCTTGCTCGAACCGAACGTGGCTCCGCATAAGTATGTCATCATCGCTCGTAAACCAGCGACGTCCCTCTCGCAAGATGAAGTGACGGAGAGTTTGAAACATGTGTTCAAACGGGCTAAAGTTTGGCAACAGAGGCAAGTCGATCGATCATAACAATCCGAGCTCGTTCTTTCATATATAACGCGAACTAATTAGGATTGACCGATAGACGTGTGAGGCAACTAAAAAGAATCGATACAGAAAGCGTAGGAGGAATTATGAGCAAAAACCTGAAATTAGGATTATTGGCCGTCATGACTGGTGTCATCTTGTTGATGGCCGGATGCGTCGATCCATCGACAATCCAAGGAGAGCCAATCACGGCTGAAACGGAAGGCTTCTGGTCTAAATACTTTGTATGGCCACTAGCATGGTTGTTAAAAGAAGCGGCTTATTTAATCGGCGGCACTTGGCAGTACGGGTATTCGATCATCGTTGCGACGATCATCGTCCGCCTCTTGATCTTACCGCTCATGATCAAGCAAACGAAGAGTATGGGTGCGATGCAAGTGTTGCAGCCGGAAATGCTCAAGCTTCGTGAGAAGTATAGCTCGAAAGACCAAGAGACACAGCGTAAACTGCAAGAAGAAATGATGAAGATGTATCAAGACTACCAAATCAACCCGCTCGCAGGGTGTTTGCCAATCTTGATTCAAATGCCGATCTTGTTCGCATTCTATGATGCGATTCGTCGGACACCTGAAATCTTTGAAGCAAGTTTCCTTTGGTTCGACCTTGGTGCGCCGGATCCGACGTTCATCTTGCCGATCCTTGCTGCGATCTTGACGTATGCCCAACAAAAAATCTCAATGGCGGGGCAAGAACAAAACCCGCAGTTGAAGATGATGCTTTATATCTTCCCGGTCATGATTTTCGTCATGTCGATCACCCTCCCGGCAGCCCTCTCGATGTACTGGGTCGTCGGTTACATCATCTCAATCATCGTGACGATGGCAATCATGTTGCCGATGCGTGAGAAGATGAAAGTTCAAGCTGAAGCGAAAATCGCTGCGAAAGAAGCAGAGCGCGCGGTACTCGCAGAAGAAGAAAAACAGAACAAAAAGAAAAAACGCAAATAAACGTTGAGGCTGTGGATAAATAATCCACAGCCTTTTTTTGTGACAAGAGAAGTATTGTGGATAAAATGCGGGAATAGGATTAAAGACCAATTATCTGAACCAAGAAGGGAGCATTCCTAATGGAGACGCTGATCAAACGGCTTGAACGTTCGACGTTAGTCCAAGCCGGTATTTATTTGGTGATCGGGTTACTGATTTTATTTAATCCGCGCTTTTTCTTTGACGTCATCGTTTATCTCGTCGCCGGTTATTTTGCTGTACTCGGTCTTTGGGTGTTGTTCCAAGGTCTTCGCCAACGAAAAGATGGGTTGCCGCCATCGTTCTTTATGGGGATCGTCTATATCTTGATTGCCTTAATCGTCTTTTTCTTCGCTGAAACGTTAGCCAGCCTCTTACCGCTCTTCATCGGTTTCTTGTTCTTGTTTGGCGGGCTCATCCGGCTCATTCAAGCCGTTGGTTTTCGCAAGACGATTGCGAATCGGTGGATGTTCTTTCTATTGAGCAGCTTGTTGTGGATCGGGATCGGACTACTCATGCTGGCGAACCCGTTCGACAGCTTACTCGTCTTGTTTCAATTGTTCGGTGGCTTTTTAATTGCCGTCGGTCTCATCGAATTAGTACTCTATTTCACGCTTCGGTCTGCAAGACGCCAGCACGTATGAACGAAGAGCCGCCTGATTTTACAGGCGGCTCTTTTCGCGTTGGAGCAAATTTATGAAAAACGGTCGGATTGTTGCGAACCCTTCGATTGTCTCCAAAAATCGACGCTCCTCCTCTAGGCGAGCGACGTACAGTCGCGCTGCCGTGGCATGTTTTGTCGGGGTCAACGACTCATACCACGCACGCAAATCAATGTGGGCGCGTGCAGCCACGTCTTTCAACCCGAGGACGCTACGATGCGGCTCGTAATGGGCTGCAAGGACGTAGGCGAAATGGTTCATCCCTTGGCGCAACATCTCGACGGCCCAAATGTCGTTTCCGCGGTCGCGTGCTTTCGTATATTGAAAGAAAAACCAAATCGTATCGAAGGCGTGCCCGTATAAGTCACCTGTAGCCAAGGTGAGCGAACGGGGATGATGTTCAAGCCGGTTGCCGGGGTCGAACAGCACCATAATTTCGTCGTGTCCGTTCAACGTCTCCGACGTGACGGTGAACAAGTCGACGTGTAAGAAGTCATCGTAGACGACAATCAGTTGCGGGGCGACGATGTCGATGTCGTCCTCGAGCAAGATTGGACGGTACGCCGACAAGTGCTGGCGCCGTCGGCTTAAAAAGTCAGCGACCTTCTCCGGGGCGACCATGACATAAAGGTCGACGTCCGAATGTTCATCGCCTTCCCCGCGTCCAAACGATCCTTTAAGAAAAATCGCTTGAACGGCTTCGTCTTGCTGTAACACGTCCGTCAGTTTAGAAATGGCCTCAAGTTGTCTCATTCCGTCGTGCCTCCTTTGGAAATATATTCCGCTATTGTACAAAAGTAAAAGCTGAAAAAG
This sequence comes from Exiguobacterium sp. SH0S7, assembly GCF_004337195.1. NCBI lineage: Bacteria > Bacillati > Bacillota > Bacilli > Caryophanales > Exiguobacterium > Exiguobacterium sp. SH0S7. The sequence continues at coordinate 40,710 of NZ_SJVA01000009.1, read as the reverse complement.
CAACTCGTGATGGAAAGGTCGGACCCTTTCGTTCGAGCTAAATATCGTGTATAGTAGGTGCGTTATGCATATGATAGATAAAGATGTTTGAAGTATGGGAGGGGAAGATTATGCTAGAGTTTGACACGATTACAGCCATTTCGACGCCGATGGGTGAAGGGGCAATCGGAATCGTCCGTTTGTCCGGTGACAAGGCTGTCGAGACGACGGCGAACGTGTTCGCGGGCAAAGACTTGACGGAAGTGGACTCGCACACGATTCATTACGGAAAACTGAAACGGCCTGGCACAGACGAGGTCATCGATGAAGTGATGGTCAGCGTCATGCGGGCGCCGAAGACGTTCACGCGAGAAGACGTCGTCGAAATCAACTGTCACGGAGGAATCGTCGCGGTCAATCGTGTCCTCGAGCTGATCCTCGAACAACCGAACATTCGATTGGCAGAACCAGGCGAGTTCACGAAGCGCGCCTTTTTGAATGGCCGCATCGACTTGTCACAAGCGGAAGCGGTCATGGATTTGATTCGGGCGAAGACCGACCGCGCCATGACCGTGGCGATGTCACAGATGGAAGGTCGTTTGTCGCGGCTCGTCCGTGATTTGCGTCAACTGTTGCTTGAAACGATCGCGGCCGTCGAGGTCAATATCGATTATCCAGAGTACGATGCTGAAGAGATGACGCAAGCGATCGTCGAAGAGAAGGCAGGCGAAGTGAAACGTGTGCTTGAACAACTGCTCGAGACGGCTCGGCAAGGGAAAATTTTGCGCGAAGGTCTCGCGACAGCAATCATCGGACGGCCGAACGTCGGCAAGTCCTCGCTGCTCAACACGCTCGTCCAGGAAACGAAGGCGATCGTCACCGAAATCGCGGGTACGACGCGCGACACGATCGAAGAGTACGTGAACGTCAAAGGCGTTCCGCTCAAGCTGATCGATACGGCCGGGATCCGCGAGACGGAAGATATCGTCGAACGGATCGGTGTTGAAAAATCGCGGAAGGCGCTTGCGGGCGCCGATCTCATCTTGCTCGTCTTGAACGGTCATGAGGGCTTGACGGTCGAAGATGAGGCGCTATTCGAGGCGATTGCCGGCATGAATGCGATTATCATCATCAACAAGACGGACTTGCCACAAAACATGGATTCTTCTAAGCTAGAGAAATTAGCGGCAGGGCGCCCGATTGTGGCTACATCGCTATTATTGGAAGAAGGGATCGATGCGCTTGAAAAGGCGATTTCGAACTTGTTCTTCGCCAAAGGCGTCGAGTCGCAAGATATGACATATATCTCGAACGCACGACACATTCAACTCATTAAACGGACGATCGAGCAAATCGATGAGGCGCTCGGTAGCGCCGGCATGAACATGCCGATTGACATGGTCCAAATTGATTTACGTCGGGCGTGGGATACGCTCGGGGAAATCAATGGGGACACGGTCCAGGAAAGTTTGATCGATCAACTGTTTTCACAGTTTTGTCTTGGGAAATAAGAAGGAGGAAACACTATGGCTTACACGGCAGGCGAGTTTGACGTCATCGTCATCGGAGCCGGTCACGCGGGGATCGAAGCGGCACTTGCGTCGGCGCGCATGGGCGCGAAGACAGCGATGCTCACGATGAACCCGGACATGGTCGGGTTTATGTATTGCAATCCGTCGATCGGAGGTCCCGCTAAAGGGATCGTCGTTCGTGAAATCGATGCCCTCGGAGGCGAGATGGCGAAAGCGATTGACGCGACATATATTCAAATGAAAATGCTCAACACATCAAAAGGTCCAGCGGTGCGTGCGTTACGGGCGCAAGCGGACAAATTCCAATATCAAAATCACATGAAGAAAGTACTTGAAGACGAGCCGAACCTGTTGCTTCGTCAAGCACTCGTCGAGCGACTCATCGTCGAAGACGGGCAAGTGCGCGGCGTCATCACGAACACAGGCTCGGAGTATCGGGCGAACGCGGTCATCGTCACGACCGGTACGTTCATGCGCGGACAGATCATCATCGGAGAACTGTCTTATGAGAGCGGTCCGAACAACCAAATGCCTTCTGTCGAGCTGTCGAAGCATCTCGAAGAACTCGGGCTTGAACTTGTTCGTTTCAAGACGGGTACGCCGCCGCGAATCGACGGGAAGACGATCGATTATTCAAAAACGGAGATTCAGCCGGGGGACGAGAACCCGTCGCTCTTCTCTTACACGTCGACCGATCTCAATCCGATCGAACAGATCCCATGCTGGCTCACGTATACGAGCGAGCGGACGCACCAGTTGATCGACGAGAACTTGCATCGTTCGCCGATGTATTCGGGCGCGATCAAAGGGACAGGGCCACGCTACTGTCCGTCGATTGAAGATAAAGTCGTTCGTTTCAACGACAAGCCGCGTCATCAAATCTTCCTCGAGCCAGAAGGCCGCGACACGGAAGAAATCTACGTCCAAGGCTTCTCGACGAGCATGCCGGAAGACGTTCAGCACCAGATGCTCCGGACAATCCCAGGTCTTGAGAACTCAGAGATGATGCGCCCCGGTTACGCGATCGAATACGACGCGGTCGTACCGACGCAACTTTGGCCGACACTCGAGACGAAGACGGTCAGCGGTCTGTTCACGGCTGGGCAGATCAACGGGACGAGCGGATACGAGGAGGCAGCCGGGCAAGGTATCATGGCCGGTATGAACGCCGCCTGCAAAGTGCTCGGGAAAGACCCGGTCATCTTGGACCGGTCGCAAGCATATATCGGTGTCTTGATCGACGACCTCGTGACGAAAGGGACGAACGAGCCGTACCGTCTGCTGACGTCACGTGCCGAATATCGCTTGCTCCTTCGCCACGATAACGCCGATCTTCGCCTCAGCGACATCGGACACGAAGTCGGTTTGTTGTCTGTCGAGCGCCATGCAAATCTTGAAGACAAACGTACAGCCATCGCTGCGGAAGTGAAGCGGCTCCAGTCGCTCGTGATCAAACCGTCTGCTGAAGTGAATGCGATTTTGGAAGAAGTCGGGGCGAACCCGCTCAAAGAAGCAGCACATGCCAACATCTTGTTGAAGCGGCCCGAAGTGACGTACGCGACGCTGACGCGGTTTGCACCGGCTCCGGTGGAAGTGCCGTTCGAAGTAGCTGAACAAGTCGAGATTCAAGTGAAATATGAAGGCTACATCTCGAAACAGCTCGAGCAAGTCGAAAAAATGCGTCGTATGGAAGAGAAGCGCATCCCTGAGAAGCTCGACTATGACGCGATCAGTGGTCTTGCGACGGAAGCGCAACAAAAATTGAAACAAGTTCGTCCGCTCTCGATTGGACAAGCGTCACGTATTTCCGGGGTGAACCCGGCCGACGTATCGATTCTTCTTGTCTATATCGAGCAGGGACAATACGCAACGGTGGAGTGAAACGATGAATCAATCCCAATTTATTGAAGCCTTACAGGCAGAAGGGTTCGAACTGAGCGAGAAACAACTCGCCCAGTTCGAACGGTATTTCGAGATGCTCGTCGAATGGAACGAGAAGATGAATTTGACGGCAATCACGGATAAAGAAGAAGTCTATTTGAAGCATTTCTACGATTCGCTGAGCGCTGCGTTTCATTTCGACTTCACGGCCGTCGAGACGGTATGTGACGTCGGCGCCGGGGCAGGTTTCCCGAGCTTACCGCTCAAAATCTTGTTCCCGCACTTACATGTGACGATTGTCGATTCGCTCAACAAGCGCATCACGTTCTTGAACGAACTCGCCCTCGCTCTCGAGCTAGATGGCGTCGCGTTCCACCATGGACGCGCCGAAGAGTTCGGGAAAAATAAAAAATTCCGTGAGCAATTTGATGTCGTGACGGCCCGTGCCGTCGCGCGGATGACGGTGCTCGCCGAGTACTGTCTACCGCTCGCAAAAGTCGGCGGAACGTTCGTGGCGCTCAAGGCCGCGAAAGTTTCCGACGAACTTGTGGACGCGAAGAATGCCTTGGCGGTGCTCGGTGGGAAAGTAAAAGCGACACACCAGTTCCTATTGCCAGGAGAGATGAGTGAGCGTAATATCGTAATTGTAGATAAATTACGTAAAACGCCCGGGAAATATCCGCGTAAAGCGGGAACGCCGGCGAAAGAGCCGCTAATCTGAGTATTCTTGTTTCACGTGAAACTAAAAGCAGATTCCAGTGGTGGAATCTGCTTATTTTTTACATAAAGGGGTGCCGACGTTGAAGAAAACATTTGCTAAACTGTTCGGAAGTCGTCAAGAAGTGGCCGTCACGGAAATGACGCAAGTTAAACCGAACGACACGGTCCAAGAAATCGCTTTAGCATTACTTCTTCCAAACCGTTATCAACCGCGTAAAGTATTTGAACCGGCTAAGATTGAAGAGTTGGCCGTCACGATCGAAGAGCACGGATTGCTTCAGCCGATCGTTGTTCGTAAGGCGGAAGGGGACCGCTATGAGATCATCGCTGGGGAGCGTCGTTTTCGTGCGGTCAAATCGTTAGGATGGTCCGTCATTCCGGCCATCATCCGTGACATGGATGATGATACAACAGCCGCCTTGGCGCTCATCGAAAACTTACAACGCGAACAGCTTAGCCCGATTGAAGAAGCGGAAGCGTATGACCGGTTGTTGTCGATGAAACAGTTGACGCAAGATGCGCTCGCGAAGAGCCTTGGCAAGAGCCAGTCGACAATCGCGAACAAGTTACGCCTCTTGAAGCTGCCGAACGACGTCAAACAATGTTTACGTGACCGTCAAATCAACGAACGACATGCCCGGGCGCTCTTGCCGCTCAAAGAAGAGTTGCTGCAAATTCAAGTACTCACGGAGATCCTTGAAGAAGACTATAACGTCAAAGAGACGGAACAGCGTGTCGCGTTCTTGACGACACCGATTGAAGAAGAGAAACGGAAACCGAAGAAGCAACGCCGGCGGACGAAAAGTTTTGCCCGAGACACTCGAATCGCGATCAACACGATCCGTGACTCGATTGATCTGATCGGGAAAACCGGTATCGAAGTTCAAACCGAAGAAGTCGATGAAGAAGAGTTTGTTGAAATTCGAATCCGAATCCCAAAAGCGCGGCCACAAAAGTGAGCTCGTGCTTTTTTTATAAATCATGAACAAGGAGGCGTCACGATGGAAAAGTTAGCGCTCAAATTTATCCGTCCCAACCCGAACCAACCAAGGAAGCAATTCGAAGCCGAGAAGCTAGAAGAGTTGCGACAATCGATTGAACGGTACGGTGTCTTACAGCCCATCGTCGTCCGTAAGGCGAGCGGCTATTATGAGATCATCGCCGGCGAGCGGCGCTATCAGGCGGCGCGGCTTGCCGGGAAGGAAGACATTCCGGCGCTCGTCGTTACGGCCGACTCGGATCGGGTCATGGAGCTCGCGCTCATCGAGAACATCCAACGGGCTGATTTGAACGCGATCGAAGAAGCGCTCGCCTATGAGCAACTCATGCAGACATTAGGGCTGACGCAACAACAGCTCGCCGAACGTGTCGGGAAGAGCCGGAGCCATGTGACGAACAGCCTCCGGCTCCTGAGACTGCCGAGCGCGGTCCAACACGCGGTCATGGTCGGGGAACTGACGATGGGTCATGCCCGTGCCATCACCGGCATGAAGTCGGAGGCGGCGATGGAACAAATCGCGCGACGTGTCATTGCTGAGCAGTGGACGGTCCGCCGGCTCGAGCGCCATTTGCAAAAAGAGCGCACAGAAAAAAAGACGCTCAAACGCTCAGACTCAGACGTCGAAGCCGTCGAGGCCGTGCTTGCGGAACGTCTTCAAATGGATGTCTCGATTCGGTCACGTCGAAAAGGCGGCGTCCTCGAGTTGAAATATTTTTCGCAGGAAGACTTGGAACATTTGTTGACGCTGTTGTCACCTCAAGATTTTGATTCGTCACGTGATTGACGAAGTCTTGTGAACGCGGCCTCTTCATGGTGGATGTTTCCGATTCGCGAATCGAATTCGACGAATCCGGCGGTGACGAAGCGCGCCAGTTCGTAAACGAGGTGGAGACGCGTGTTTTGTAGAATCATCATCTCCATGAAGCCGCTCACGTTGACGACCGCCTTGATGTTGTATTCGCCGACCGAGGGGAGTTCTTTTTGAACGCCAGCGCCCGGTGCGAGCGGGCCTTCCGAGAAGAAGACGTAACCGACGCTCGATAAGCGGCCGAGGCAGGCATCGATGGCGATGATGAGCGGACGGTGAAAGCGTGTCTGAATCTCATGGAGCGTTTCGACTAGGTTTAAGGCATGGACCGGTTTCGTGAGTGTCCCGTAGACGTGCAAGTTCCGAACCATTTTTTCCTCGAGAAACGTACCGACGAGGGGACCGAGCGAATCTCCGGTCGAACGGTCGGATCCGATGCAGACGAGAACGATCGGACGGTGTGTCTCGCTCGCCAACTGTTCATGAAGCTGGTCAGCAAAAAGTTTGGATCCACTCCGTTCAGTATGTTCGATGAAGAAAGAGTATGGTTTATGAGGTTTTAGGCGAAACGGCATGAATCTCATCCTCTCTTCTAAGCTGTTTGGGATCTAGTTGCAATTGTGGAAGGATATCGTATTAACCCATTCCCGGAACGAAGAAACTTATAACGTCCGGATGTAGGGTTTGAGAAAAGTCATCAATTGTGGTTTGATGGGTTAGAATATATGACTTTAGAGGTGACAACATGGCTTCACAGAATACAGAAACAGATTTAAGTACGGTGGCCGACGAGACGATTAATAACGTCAACCGCTTCGTCGCCTACTTTCAAGACACAGAGATGTGGATCGCTCTTGGGATTAAGCTGGTCGGGGTCGTGCTCATCATCGTGGCGTTGTATACGGCGACAAGAATATTGACGTCGATGGTCCAGCGCGTGTTCACGTTACGTAAAATCCATGAAGATAATATTGTGGCGCAACGGCAAAATGAAACGCTTTTGAAGCTGGCGCAAAACACGATCCGTTATGTGATCGGACTCATTATGATTTTGACCGTACTCGGTCAATTCGGGGTCAATATCGCCGGTTTGATCGCATCGGCCGGGGTCGCGGGTCTCGCCATCTCGTTCGGTGCCCAAAACTTGGTCAAAGACGTCATCACAGGCGCGTTCATTATTTTTGAGAACCAGTACAAGAACGGGGACTACGTGAACTTGAACCAACAAGTCGATGGGACCGTCATCGAAGTCGGCATCCGGACGACAAAACTTAAAGGATTGAACGGACAAGTGACGATCATTCCGAACGGCCAGATCATGCAAGTGACGAACTACTCGCTTGAGAACAGCGTCGCTGTCGTCGATATCGGGGTCGCTTATGAGGAAGAGACGGAAAGGGTCGAGAAAGCGCTGAAAGAAATCGCGAAGGCGGTCGAAGAAAAGTATCACGATTTGTTCATCGAACCGATCACACTTGCCGGTGTGCAGTCGCTCGGACCGTCGGAAGTCGTGTACCGTCTCATGGCCGAAGTGCCGCCGACGCAACATTTCGCGGCAGGCCGGATTTTGCATAAAGAGTTGAAGGCCGGACTTGATGAGCGCGGGATTGAAATTCCATATCCGCGCACGGTCATGATGTCTCCAACCACTTCGATTAAAGGAGCGTCCGAAAATGCAGGCTAAATCGTATGAGTTAAACGATTTTGTAGAGATGAAGAAACCGCACGCTTGTCAAACGAACCGTTGGCAAGTCACACGGGTCGGGATGGACATCCGAATCAAATGTCAAGGCTGCGGAGCGAGCGTCTTAATGCCGCGACGTGACTTTGACAAACGTTTGAAAAAAGTGCTTAAACAAGAGAACGCCGCTGAATAAGTGGCGTTCTTCTCTATGTTGCAACCGTGAGTTGCGGTTTAATCGAGGACTATCTATAATTGTGAAGGATGTGACGGTGTGGTGTACTGAACGTACCCACTCCACAGACGGATCAACATTTCCCGGGAAACGCCGGATGAGGAGGAAATATAAGTGGGATTAACAGCAGGAATCGTCGGGTTACCGAACGTCGGGAAATCGACATTATTTAACGCCATCACGCAAGCAGGTGTAGAAGCGGCCAACTATCCGTTTGCTACAATCGACCCGAACGTCGGAGTCGTCGAAGTACCGGACGCGCGTCTGGACCGGTTGACCGAACTCGTCAAACCGAAGAAGACGGTACCGACAGCGTTCGAATTTACAGATATCGCTGGAATCGTCAAAGGAGCATCAAAAGGAGAAGGGCTCGGGAACAAGTTCCTGGCCAACATCCGTGAAGTGGACGCGATTTGCCAAGTCGTCCGTTGTTTTGAAGATGACAACATCACCCACGTCGCCGGTAAAGTGTCGCCGATCGATGACATCACGACAATCAACCTCGAGCTCATCTTGGCGGACCTCGAACTTGTCGACAAGCGCATTACGCGCGTTCAAAAAATGGTGAAGTCAAAAGATAAAGGGGCCGCCCAAGAACTTGAAGCACTCGAAATCGTTCAAGCGGTCCTCGAATCAGAGCGCCCGGCCCGTGTAGCCGAATTGACGGAAGACCAACTCGCGATCGTCAAACACTTCCAACTGTTGACGATGAAACCGATGCTTTACGTCGCGAACGTGAGCGAAGACGAAGTCGCGGACTCGGACAACAACAAGTACGTGCAAGCCGTACGTGAACACGCCGCGACGGAAGATGCGAAAGTGATCGTCATCTGCGCGCGCATCGAGGAAGAAATCTCTGAGCTTGAGCCAGAAGAGCGCCTTGAGTTCTTACAAGACCTCGGGATCGAAGAGTCTGGCCTCGATCAGCTGATCCATGCCGCGTACTCGACGCTAGGTCTCGCCACATACTTCACGGCAGGTGAGAAAGAAGTCCGTGCTTGGACGTTCAAACAAGGGATGAAGGCTCCTCAGTGTGCCGGCGTCATCCATTCGGACTTTGAGCGTGGATTCATCCGGGCCGAAGTCGTCTCGTACGAAGACTTGTCGGCAGCCGGCAACATGACGCTCGTCAAAGAACAAGGCAAGTTGCGTTCAGAAGGTAAAGAATATGTGTTCGAAGATGGCGACGTAGTCACGTTCCGCTTCAACGTTTAAGACATTTCCTTGAAACGTATTGTAAAATGCAAATAAGTTTGATAGTATATTATGACGTGAGTAAAACAATTGTTTGCTCCTTGCTCCTGCAACCGGTAGGAGCCGCTAGTCCAAGAGGAGGTGAAAGATAATGCGTAAATATGAACTACTTTACATTATCCGTCCATCAGTTGATGAGGAAGCTAAAAAAGCGTTGATTGAACGTTTTAACAACGTCATCACTGACAACGGAGGTACTGTTGAAAAAACAACAGATATGGGTAAACGTCGTTTCGCTTACGAGATCAACAAAATGCGCGAAGGATACTATGTTCTTCTTAGCATCACTGCTGAACCTAAAGCGATCCAAGAAACAGAGCGTCTCATGAAGATCTCTGATGACGTTGTCCGTCAAATGACAACTAAAGATGAGCGTTGATTCTTGACGCTTCATATTGTGAAAGGGGAGCTTTGAGATGATTAACCGAGTTGTGTTAGTTGGTCGATTGACACGCGATCCAGAAATGCGTTATACGCAGAGCGGAATCGCCGTAACTCGCTTCACTCTCGCTTGCGATCGTCCATTCACTGGACAAGATGGGAAGCGTGAGGCGGACTTTATTGATTGTGTCGTTTGGCGCAAACAAGCAGAGAACGTGGCGCAATATTTGAAAAAAGGCAGCATGGCCGGCGTAGACGGTCGCCTTCAAATCAGTAGTTACGAGGGTCAAGATGGCCAACGTCGTTACCGGGCAGAAGTCGTAGCAGATAGCGTACGCTTCCTTGAACCACGCGGTGCCTCAGCGCAACGTGATACAGCACCAACGGGAGATGTTTTCGGTGGTGGTGAGTCAAGTGGATCAGGATGGGGCGCAGCCGCTTCTTCGACTTCATCTCAGTCCTCAAACCAATCTTCAAACCAATCTTCAAACAAAGGTTTTGAAGCAGATCCGTTCTCGGGTGGCGGCAAAATCGACTTATCGGATGACGATCTACCATTTTGATCGCGTCGATTCGAAACTAAACTAATAAAGGAGGTCTTCACATGGCACGTCGTCCAGGAGGTCGTCGTCGTCGTAAAGTATGTTTCTTTACGTCGAACAACATCACTCATATCGATTATAAAGACGTAGAATTGCTCAAGCGCTTCGTTTCAGAGCGTGGGAAAATTCTTCCACGTCGTGTGACTGGTACTTCAGCGAAATACCAACGTCCACTTACTGTCGCTATCAAGCGTTCACGTCAAATGGCTTTGCTTCCATACGTTGCAGAGTAATCTTTGACACACGGCTTATCCTTTTGGGTAAGTCGTTTTTTTGTTTTCTGTCTCCACGTAGGAGTGTAAGTGAAACCGGCAGATATGGTATGATAGAGCAGAAACCATTTAGACATCATGAGTGCTTGGCACTCATTTTAGGAGGCACACATGCACAGTGGTGAAGCAATAACATCAGTGAAGAACCAATACGCACGTTACGCGATTCCGTATGTGATTGGAATGCTCGTTTCGTTAGGATTGGCGTTCTACAGCATTGTGGCGGCAATCACCCTGTTCGTGGGCACGCTGATCTTCTTCACGTATCAGCAAGTGACGATCCGGCGAGAACGCAAAGCGTGGGAACGTTATGTCCACTCGCTCTCACATCGGATTGAGGATGTCGGCAAAGAAGCGCTCACGAGTATGCCGATCGGGATTCTAATATTCGATGAGACCCGGCGCATCAGTTGGTTCAATGAACAGTCCCGACTCATCTTTGAACTTGAGATGGAACTGGGCATCTCGATCGACTCGATTCATTCGGCCTTTACGGAGTTGATCGAGGAGGAAGAGGACGAGGCGACGATTGAAGTCGGGGACCGTGTATACCGTGTCCTGTACAATAAGGAATATCAAACGCTGTACTTGTTCGATATGACGGACGAGGCGGAGATTGAACAGAAGTACTCTGAAACGCAGACAGTGATCGGCGTCCTCTACTTAGACAACTACGATGAGATGTCGACTGCCGTCGATGAACAGGTCCGCAGCGAAATCAACCGCCGTGTGACCGTTCTCTTGAACCAGTGGGCGCAAAAATATCACATTTATATGCGGCGGACGGCTGCCGACCGGTTTTTCCTCGTCATGAACGAACGAACGCTCTCGGAACTCGAGAACAATCGCTTCTCGATTCTTGATGAGGTACGGGAAGCGACGAAGGAACATAAAATTCCGCTCACGCTCTCGATCGGTATCGGCTGCGGCGAGACGACGCTGACCGAACTCGGCAACTTGTCCCAATCGAGCCTCGATTTAGGGCTCGGACGCGGTGGTGACCAAGTCGTCGTCAAACGTCATAACGGAAAAGTCCGCTTCTTCGGCGGCAAGACGAATCCGACCGAGAAACGGACGCGGGTACGTGCCCGCGTCATCTCGAACTCGATGCGTGATTTGATTCGAGAGTCGAGCCGTGTCCTCATCATGGGACATAAAAACCCGGACATGGATTCGCTCGGCGCATCGATTGGAATCATGAAGCTCGCTGAGTTTGTCGGTCGTGAGGCGTACGTCGTCATCCCGGCCGGCGAGACGAGTGTCGGGATTCAACGGCTCGTCCATGAAGTCGAGAATGATGAAGACTTGTACAGCCGCTTTTTGACGGAGTTTGAGGCGCAACCGCTCATCGATGACCAAACACTTCTCGTCATCGTCGACACGCATCGTCCCTCACTCGTCATCTCACGGGATCTTTTAGACCGGGCCGAACGAGTCGTCGTCATCGACCATCATCGTCGCGGCGAAGAGTTTATCGAGGACCCGGTGCTCGTCTACATGGAACCTTACGCGTCGTCGACGTGTGAACTCGTGACAGAGTTGATTGAATATCAAGCGGGTACCCGCAAACTGTCGATTTTAGAGGCGACGTCGCTCCTTGCCGGAATCATGGTCGATACGAAAGGGTTCACGCTCCGAACCGGGTCGCGGACGTTTGATGCCGCTTCATTCCTCCGGATTCAAGGAGCGGACACCGTGCTCGTCCAACATTTCATGCGGCAAGACCTCGATTCTTATATCGAACAGTCGCATATTCTAGAGAATACCGACATTTATGCAGGCGGTATGGCAATCGCGGTCGCTTCAGACGACGAGGCCCATCATCAAGTGTTGATCGCCCAATCGGCGGACCAACTCCTGAACATGGAAGGCGTCAAGGCGTCGTTCGTCATCGCCATCTTGCCAGACGGTCGGACCGGAATCAGTGCCCGTTCGCTCGGTGACGTCAACGTTCAAGTCATCATGGAGATGCTCGACGGAGGCGGCCACTTGACGAACGCGGCCACGCAGTTGAACGTGGGTCGCGACGAGGCGAAGCAGCTGTTAAAAGAAGCGATCGATCATTACACGACAGATGAAAACGAGGGAGAGGAATCGGAATGAAAGTCATTTTAAAAGTAGATGTTAAAGGTCAAGGACAGGCAGGGGACGTGAAAAACGTCGCCGATGCTTACGCAAAAAACGTACTCTTCAAGCAAAACTTGGCAGTCGAGGCGACACCAGGCAACTTGAAGGCGTTTCAAGCGAAAGAACGCCGTGCCGAGGAAGCAGCCGAAGAAGAGCTGAAAGCCGCGCAACAGTTGAAAGACAAGCTTGAAAAAGAGACAATCGTCGTCAAGACGAAATCAGGCGAAGGCGGCCGTGTCTTCGGCTCGGTAACGAGCAAACAGATCGGTGAAGCGCTCAAAGGGATGGGCTACAAGATCGATAAGCGTAAAATCGAACTTGAACATCCAATCAAAGCGCTCGGTTTCACAAAAGTGCCCGTGAAGTTGCACCATGACGTCACGGCACTGTTAAACGTACATGTTCAAGAAGCTTGAAGGCGAGGTAGAAACGAATGAGTGATGCGATTCAAGTCAATACTCCGCCACATAGCGTTGAGGCGGAACAAGCCGTCCTTGGGGCAGTTATTCTCGATTCTGACCGGCTGATCACGGCCTCGGAACGAGTCGACCCGGACGACTTTTATCGTGTCAGCCATCAACGGATCTTCGAAGCGATGCTGAAGATCAACGACCGCGGGGAACTCGTCGACTTGGTCACGCTCAGTTCGGAGCTCCAATCACAAGGAATCCTCGATGAGATCGGTGGATTGAACTACTTGGCCGAAATCGCCGAGGCGGTTCCTGCCATCGGGAACATCGGGTACTATTTGAACGTCGTCGATCAAAAGGCGGCGCTCCGGCGTCTCATCCGGACGGCGACGAATATCGTCTCGGACGGATACGAGCGTCAAGACGAAGTCGATGCGGTCCTATCTGATGCCGAGCGAAACATTTTAAAAGTTTCGCAACGGAAAGGCCAATCGAGTTTCCATTCGATCGGTTCGGTTTTGTCGGATGCCTATTCGACGATTGAGAAGCTGCATCAATCGAGCGGTGAGATCACGGGGATCGCGACCGGCTTTAGTGACCTCGACAAGATGACGGCCGGGTTCCAGCGTAACGACCTCATCATCGTGGCTGCCCGTCCTTCTGTCGGGAAGACGGCCTTCGCCCTCAACATCTCGCAAAACGTCGCGGTTCGTACGGGCGAGAACGTCGCCATCTTTAGTCTTGAGATGGGTGCTGAACAACTCGTCATGCGGATGCTCTGTGCGGAAGGCAATATCGATGCGCAGCGTCTGCGGACCGGACGACTCGAGTCTGAGGACTGGGGACGGCTGTCGCTCGCGATGTCGTCGTTATCACAGGCCGGTATCTTTATCGACGATACACCAGGTCTTCGCGTCAACGAGATTCGGGCCAAATGCCGCCGCTTGAAGCAAGAGTACGGTCTCGGCATGATCATGATCGACTACTTGCAGCTCATTGTCGGGACCGGCAAGCCGGGCGAGAACCGGCAACAAGAAGTCTCTGAGATCTCGCGTACGCTCAAAGCGATCGCCCGGGAACTCCAAGTACCGGTCATCGCCTTGTCGCAGCTCTCGCGTGGCGTAGAGAGCCGTCAAGACAAACGGCCGATGATGTCGGATATCCGGGAATCCGGAGCAATTGAGCAAGATGCCGATATCGTCGCCTTCTTGTACCGGGACGACTATTACGATAAAGAGAGTGAAGATGCCAACACGATCGAGATCATCATCGCCAAACAGCGTAACGGTCCGACCGGGACGGTCAAACTCTCGTTCCGGAAAGAGTACAACAAGTTCGTCAATATGGAGACGCAAGCCTTCGCACCACCGATGTGAGATCGGTGGTGTTTTTTTGTAGAATCGGGGAAATAGTAATTGAATGCGAGTCAATAACGAACGAAAGGGTAATACATAAAATTATCGTTCGGTATTAGGTTGACTTTCTGAAGTGGCAAGTGTACACTTACCAATGGTTTGAACAGAACGTTTATCTACAAGGAGGATTCATTATGTCATCAGTAGTCGTAGTGGGAACGCAGTGGGGCGATGAAGGAAAAGGGAAGATCACCGATTTCTTGTCTAAACAAGCCGACGTCGTCGCGCGTTATCAAGGGGGAGACAACGCTGGTCATACGATCGTCTTCAATGATACGAAGTATAAACTTCACTTGATTCCATCGGGGATCTTCTATTCGGACAAGACATGTGTCATCGGGAACGGAATGGTCGTCAACCCGAAGTCACTCATTACAGAGCTTGCATACTTACATGAGCGCGGCGTGAGCACGGACAACCTCCGCATCTCAAACCGGGCCCACGTCATCTTGCCGTATCACCAGCTTCAAGACAAGCTTGAAGAAGATGCGAAAGGTGACGCGAAAGTCGGGACGACGCTCAAAGGGATCGGCCCTTGTTACATGGACAAAGCGGCACGGATAGGGATCCGGATCGCTGACCTGCTCGACAAGGAAGTGTTCGCCGAGAAACTGAAGACGGTCCTCGCAATTAAAAACCGGATGTTCGTCAAGATGTATGAAGTCGACGCGGTCGAGTTCGATGATATCTTTGAAGAATACTATGCGTACGGCCAACAGTTTGCCAAGTACGTGTGTGATACATCGGTCGTGTTGAACGATGCGCTCGACGAAGAACAGAAAATCCTATTCGAAGGCGCACAAGGTGTGCTGTTAGACATCGATCACGGGACGTACCCGTTCGTCACATCGTCGAACGCGGCGTCAGGCGGGGTATCGAGCGGTGCCGGAATCGGACCTTCGAAGATCGACCACGTCGTCGGCGTCTGTAAAGCGTACACGTCACGCGTCGGAGACGGCCCATTCCCGACTCAGCTCGATGACGAAATTGGTCACACGATCCGTGAAGTCGGTAAGGAGTATGGTACGACGACAGGACGTCCGCGCCGTGTCGGTTGGTTCGACTCGGTCGTCGTCCGCCACTCGCGTCGTGTCAGCGGCATCACCGACCTGTGCCTCAACTCGATCGACGTGTTGACAGGTCTTGAGACGCTTAAAATTTGTACGGCGTACGAGTACGAAGGCAAGCTCCTCGATGAGTACCCGCCTAACTTCCGCGTCCTCGAGAAGTGTGAGCCGGTGTTTGAAGAGCTCCCGGGCTGGACGGAAGACATCACAGGGGTCCGCAAGTTCGAAGACTTGCCGGTGAACGCACAGCGCTATGTCAAGCGCATCGAAGCGTTGACGGGCATCGAACTGTTGACGTTCTCGGTCGGACCGGCGCGTGAACAGACAGTCATCTTGCGTGACATCTACGAAGCATAAGACTAAGAGCCCTCGCGGCTCTTTTTTCATTTCCGTGGAAATGGACCACGCTTTCTAACCCATTGAAAAAGAGTTACAATAGGACGTGTACGTTTAACGATAGAGGAGGACTCACTGAATGGATCGTACGATTTTAGTGGTAGATGACGAACAACCAATCGCTGATATATTGAAGTTTAAACTTGAAAAAGAGGGCTATGTCGTCCACGTCGCTTATGACGGGGAAGAGGCACTCGTGAAAGTCGAGGAGGTCAAACCTGATTTGATCTTGCTCGACATCATGCTCCCGCTCAAAGACGGCATGGAAGTGTGTCGTGAAGTGCGCAAGAAGTATGATATGCCGATCATCATGTTGACGGCGAAAGACTCGGAGATCGACAAAGTACTCGGCCTCGAACTCGGCGCCGACGACTACGTCACGAAGCCGTTCAGCTCACGCGAGCTCTTAGCCCGCGTCAAAGCGAACATGCGTCGTCACGCGACGGCACCGGCTGTCGAAGCGAAAGGCGCCAACGCGAACGATATCGTGATCGGTGACTTGACGATTCATCCGGATTCATACATGGTCACGAAACGCGAAGAGAAGATTGAACTGACGCACCGTGAATTCGAGCTCATCCATTACCTGGCCCAAAACATCGGCCAAGTGATGACGCGCGAGCATTTGCTTCAGACGGTGTGGGGTTACGACTACTTCGGAGACGTGCGTACGGTCGACGTTACGGTCCGCCGTTTGCGGGAGAAGGTCGAAGACAGCCCGAGCACGCCGACGTATATTATTACGCGCCGCGGTGTCGGGTACTATTTAAAAGCGGGAGAAGAAGACTAAACGATGAAACGGACGAACTTCTTTAAATCTATCCAGTGGAAGCTCGTCGTCATCTATGCGCTGCTCATCCTTGTTGCGATGCAAGTCATCGGAGTGTACTTCGTACGCTCCCTCGAACGACAATACATCAACAACTTCTCGCAGTCGCTCGTCGATCGGGCCAACCTTCTGAGCTACAACGTCAGTGAAGGGATCGCATCGAACGGCGGTGACTCGACTACTGATCAGCAGTTGAACCAGGTACTGGATCAACTGCTGTCTGAGTTTACGGAGAGCACGACGCTAGCTGACGATATTCGCGAAGTCCAAATTATCGACACGAACAGTGTCGTCCGGGCGACTTCGAACCAAAACAACCAAAGTCTCGTCGGACAACGGACGGCGAGTTCATTCATTCAAAAATCGTTCGCGACAAGCGGTGCGCAAGAGACGCTCGTCTATGAGGACTCGAACGAGCGGATGCGCGTCGTCGCCGTCCCAATCAAATCCGAGGTCGATGGAACGACGACCGGGATGATTTATATCGAGGCGTCGATGCAATCGATTTACAACCAGATGGAGCAAGTGACGAGGATCCTTGCGACCGGTACACTCATCGCCTTGATCATCACGTCCATCCTCGGAATTTTGCTGTCACGGACAATCACGCGGCCGATTGCGGACATGCGTCGTCAAGCCGTCGAGATGCGAAAAGGAAACTTCTCGCGGAAAGTTAAAGTCTATTCCGACGATGAGGTCGGGCAACTCGCCTACGCCTTTAACGAACTGACCGACGAACTGATGGAGGCGAACGCGACGACCGAGGCCGAACGACGGCGCTTGACGAGTGTGTTAGAGAACATGTCGGACGGTGTCGTCGCGACCGACCGTTCGCTCCGCGTCATCCTCATGAACGACCAGGCCCGCGATATGATCGGTGTCGCCGAAGAAGAGGCGATGGGGTCGAACCTGCAGAGCCTGCTCGAGTTTGACGATGAAATCGTCATCCCGGAAGACGGGACGATGCCGGCGAAATTGATCGATCTCAGTACGGACGAAGAACTGTTCCTCGTCCGCGCCTACTTCTCACCAATTCAAAAGCATAGCGGTCCGATCACCGGTCTCATCGTCGTCTTGCACGACGTGACCGAGCAAGAGCAAGTCGAACAAGACCGCCGTGAGTTCGTCGCCAATGTCAGTCATGAGCTGCGGACGCCGCTCACGACGATGCGGAGCTATCTCGAAGTGCTCGCCGAAGGCGCGTACAAAGACGATGAACTCGCACCACGGTTCCTAGAGACGACCCAAAACGAGACCGAACGGATGATCCGTCTCGTCAACGACCTACTCCAGCTCTCGAAGATGGACAGTAAAGAGTATACGATGCAGAAAGTGAAGTTCGACTTCATCCAGTTCTTCAACGATATCATCGAGCGCCATGAGATGACGAAAGGCGAAACGATCCAGTTCCGCCGGAAGCTCATGAAGCGTCGCGTCTACGTGCACGCCGATCAAGATAAGATGACACAAGTGATCGACAACATCATCACGAACGCGGTCAAGTTCTCGCCAGAAGGCGGGACGATCACGTTCCGGACGATGCTGCGGGCGAAACGGCTCGTCATCGGTATCAAAGACGAAGGTGTCGGGATTCCGAAGTCGAATTTGAAGAAAATCTTTGAACGGTTCTATCGGGTCGATAAGGCCCGGGCGCGAAATATCGGCGGGACCGGACTCGGTCTGTCGATTGCCAAGGAAGTCGTTTCAGCCCACGGTGGTGATATTTGGGCGGAGAGCGAGTTTGGACGTGGGACGACGATTTATTTCACCATCCCGTTCGATACGATCGTGGAGGTGAATGACTGATGGAACGAAAACGTTTCTGGGCGAAGCCAGAGCTGGTAAAATCGCTCGTCTTGCTTACCTTGATCGTCACGTCCATCGTCCAAACGGTCATCCTTTGGGATTACCATCCGAAGTATCAATCGGTACAATCCGAGACTCAAGTGGCGACGGTGGATGAGTCGCTTCAACGTCAGGCCAGACAAATCATCGTGCCGACCCAGACGGTCGTCCACGAGAACAACGCTGTCTTTGCGACGAAGAACACGCCGAAGCAAATCGCTCGGGTCATTCGCGACGCATTCGAGGCGAACGAGTTTAAACCGCTCGTAGCCAAAAATGTACCGAGCTTGTATGCCGGTGTCAACGAGGCAGTTGAATTGATTTTACCGGAACCATACTATGCGGACACGCTCAGTTACATTTTGCCCGGATCTTACAGCCTGTCCGGAAAAGTACCGCAACGGGCGCTCATCTTCATGGATGACAACGTCTGGAAAGTCCGGGCGATCATGAGCGATCAGTCGCTGTGGGAAGGTCGGCTCTCTAAAGCCGGACAAGGGGACGTCAACAGTTTGTTCTTAAAAGATTCGAACCGTGCGATGCAACGTGTCACGTACACGGACGAGCGGGTCAACTATATCCCGGTCGTCGGGCCTGAGATGAACGAGCTGTTCGCGTATGACGTCTCACAAATCCAAATCTCGGCACGCCTTGATTGGATGCGCGATACGTTCTTCCCTGGTGACCCGAACGTTCAAGAAGTCGATCCAGCGAGTTCGATCGGCGCACTCACGAACGGGATCAGCGTCGCCGAGTATGACGCGACGTTGAACGCGAGCCGCTATCGCAACTTGTCACGCAATAGCACCGAGCGCGAGTCGGCGATCGGGCTTGATACGATCGTCGACTTCGTCAACTTTCATGGCGGCTGGGTCGATGAGACATCAGAGAGTCAAGGCCTGTCCCTTCGTTTCGATGCGATCACACCAGCGAACAAAGGCTTTGAGACGACCGTGTTTCGGTTTCACGTGAAAGGGCACCCTGTCTTTAGCCAGCGTGATGCGTTTATCAACAACGATGCGATCGACTTATCCACACTGCGCGTTGAAAACGACGGGGCACAAGTCCGGTCCATCACGCGTCATCATCTCGAAATCGACCGGTTGATCTCGGTCGGGACGACACAGCTTGCGGACGGGCAAGACGTCATCGATACGCTCGTCAACGCAGACCGGTTCGAAAACGTGACTGAGATTCGTCTCGGTTATGAGATCGAATACAATGAAGACGCGAGTCGTTACGTCACGTTCTCCCCGAACTGGTTCGTCCGTGAAGCCGGGAGATGGATCCCTTACGACAAGCCGGAAGATTGGACAGAGAGGATGATGTACCGTGGATTGGAGTAAAGCGAAAACGATTTTAATCTTCGCCTTCCTCGCGCTGAACATCTACCTGTTGTTCCAGCTCTTGACGGAAACGTGGGCGACCGAAGTTGTGACGAGCGATAACACGTCAATCGCCCAAATCTTGGACCAACGTGACGTCGACGCATCGAAATTGCCACGGATGGGACGGGATATTGGTTATTTGACCGGCTCGTCTGAGCAGATGTCGGCGTCGATGATCACGAAAAATCGTGAAGTACAATTAGCGACGACGCTCGACAACATGCAGCTTGAAGTCGAGCTCAAACAAGCCGTCCCACTCGACGAGAACGACTTGCGGACGACGGCGTCGACATTCGTCACCGAGTACGTGCCGTTCGGGTCAGAGTACGCCTACTGGCGGTTTGACCAAGAGACGCGCCAACTCGCGTTCGTTCAGACGTATGAAAACAATAAGATTTTCTCGAACCCGGAAATCGAGGCGGACACGGAGACATATATCGGTCCGTCCCTGTTATTGCTTCAATTGAATGAAAACTACGAAGTGACCGACTACAAGCAGCGCCATTTGACGAACTTGTCGTCGAAATCGCAAGACGACCTCGTCTTGACGGCGAGCGAGGCGATCTCACAACTCGCGGCCCGGAAGTACTTCCAGCCGAACCAAGAGATGCGCGCCATCAACACCGGGTTTTATAGCTTACCGCTCGATAGTTCCGGCAGCTTGATCATCATGCCGCCGCTCTGGTCGATCGCCATCGACGACAACGTGTATTTCGTCAACGCCATCGATGGGACGGTCGAGCGGGTCGAATTTAATTTAGAAGACTGAAAGGAGTGATCGAGTGACTTTACGCTACAGTGTGCTCGCGAGCGGTTCGACCGGTAACGCGCTCTATATTGAGACGGACCGGGCGAAATTGCTCGTCGACGCCGGATTGACCGGCAAGGCGATGCAGCAACGCATCACAGACATCGGCCAGTCGTTCGAGGGTATCGACGCACTGCTCGTCACACATGAGCACTCCGACCATATTAAAGGAGTCGGGATCCTCGCCCGGAAGTACAACTTGCCGATCTACGCGAACACGAAGACGTGGGCAGCGATGGAAGACAAAATCGGGAAGATCGACCCGGCCTTGAAGTTTCATTTCGAGGTCGGTGACGTCAAACAGTTCGGGGACATCGAGATCGAGTCGTTCAACGTCAGCCACGATGCGGCCGACCCGATGTTTTATCAGTTCGCCCATGACGGCAAGCGGCTGGCCCACATCACCGATACCGGGTACGTCTCGGACCGGATGAAAGGGCTCATCCGCGGCGCGGACGACTTCATCTTTGAGTCGAACCATGATGTCTCGATGCTACAGATGGGACGGTACCCGTGGAGCGTCAAACGGCGAATCCTCGGGGACTATGGCCACGTCTCGAACGAAGACGCTGCCATCGCGATGAGCGAGGTCATCGGTGAGCGGACGAAACGGATCTTTTTGGCCCACCTCAGTAAAGACAACAATATGAAAGAACTCGCGCAGATGAGCGTCGCACAGACGCTCGGCACGCGTGACGTCGATCTCGGACGTATCAAACTGCATGACACCGACCCATTAATCCCATGTCCGCTCGTTTCTTTATAAGCGAACTTGGGAAAAGACAGGTAACACTGTCCTGAAGGGGGGGCGCGTCGTGAACGAAGAGAGACACCATGAGTATGAACCTCAAGACGTCGAACCTTTAGAGCACGAAGCAGCATCAATGAACGATTCACCATCGACTTATCCATCCCGAAGCGAGTGGCGTCCAAAGCAAGAGGAACACGTGCGCCATAAGCCACGGCTGAATGTAAAACCGTTATTACTCGGAGGGGTTGGCGGATTCTTAGGAGCGGCGTTATTCTTTTTCGCGATGATGCTCTGGGATTCGCCGACCTCTCGTTTCGTTACAAACGAGCTGGTCCGTACCGAGCAAGCCGTCACCGTCACGGAGTCGGACATCACGGCCGCCGTCACAGGCGCGAAGACGTCCGTCGTCAGCATCACGAACATCCAGCGCGCCTTCACCTCGGACTCGCAATGGGAGGCCGGTGCGGGCTCTGGTGTCGTTTATAAAGTCGACGGGGACACGGCGTACATCGTCACGAACTTCCACGTCATCGAGGAAGCGGACGAGATCAACGTCGCCTTCGCCGACGGGCAAGTCGCCCCGGCCACGATTTTAGGAGAAGACCCGCTCAACGACTTGGCGGTCGCCTCCGTGAAACTTCCGGAGAATATCGACGTCAATCCGATCGTGCTCGGCGATTCGACGGTGCTACAGGCCGGCGAGACCGTGATGGCGATCGGCAACCCGCTCGGCGTCTTTTCAAACTCGGTCACGCGTGGTATCGTCAGTGGTGTCGAACGGACCGTGCCGGTCGATACGAACGCGGACGGTCTCATGGACTATAACGCCGAAGTCATCCAGACCGACGCCGCCATCAATCCCGGCAACTCGGGCGGGGCACTCATCAACATCCGCGGTGAGCTCGTCGGCATCAACTCGATGAAGATCGCCGAAGCGAGCGTCGAAGGGGTCGGCTTCTCGATCCCGGTCAACGTGGCGTTGCCGGTCATCGACATGCTCGAGCGTGACGGACGGGTGACACGGGCTCAGCTCGGCGTCACGATCCAAGAAGTCATCGCCGTCCCGGGCAATGTCCGGGAAGAATACGGCATCAGTTTTGACAAAGAGGACGGGGTGTTCGTCGAAGCGATCACACCCGGTAGTCCGGCCGAACAAGCGGGGCTTCGCGTCGGGGACGTCATCACGAAGATCGGCGACCGTGAGATTAAACGTTACGTCGATTTACGTGACGCTTTGTACCGAGACGCCGCGGTCGGGGATAACATCGTCATCGAATATACACGGCGAGGCAAGGCAGAAACGACCGAGGCCACATTAACAGAAGCAACGTAAAGGAGCGGCGACGCTTCTTTTTTAAGGAGGAAAATTTGTGGAAAAAAAAGTATGCAAGGAACATGTTGAAATCGCTTTAGACATCATTGTCGATGAGACGGGGGAGTACCCGTTACTCGAAGAACTATCCGCAAGTGGACAAGTCAAATGTGAGTTCTGCGAAGCCGACGCAACATATGTTGTGTCAAGCAAAAAATGATTGTCAACATGTGGATTTGTGGATAACTCTGTGGATAACCCTATGGATAACTCCGAAAAAACTGTGGAAAAAGGAAGAATTGGATGAATATTTCAATTATCACGGTCGGCAAATTAAAAGAAAAATATTTAAAACTAGGAATTGCGGAGTACACGAAGCGCCTGTCGGCATACGCGAAAGTGCATGAAATCGAGGTTGCGGACGAGAAAGCGCCCGAACATTTGAGTGAAGCCGACATGTTTCTAGTAAAACAAAAAGAGGGCGAGCGGATTTTGGCGAAAATCAGTCCGGACACGCACGTCATCGCTCTCGCGATCGACGCCAAGCAGCGGACGAGTGAAGAGTTCGCCCGTGAGCTCGACAAGTTGGCAACGTACGGCAAGAGCAAAATCGCCTTCGTTATCGGTGGGTCGCTTGGCTTATCCGATGACGTCATGAAACGGTCGGACGATACGATCTCGTTCTCGAAGATGACGTTCCCGCATCAATTGATGAAGCTCGTCTTGTGTGAGCAGATTTATCGGGCGTATCGGATTAATCGGAATGAACCGTACCATAAATAAATAAATAAAGAGTGGTTGAGTTGAGTCTCGATCACTCTTTTTTACGCATGAATCCAAATTAATGTGGATAAATAAGGTAATATATAGTGGGGATTAACGTTTAAATTTTAATAGCAGATGAGGAGGGAGAAATGAAATGTCATCTTCATACGCAAGAATATATAATTTGTTGCGAAAGACCGATAAAAATCCGTACGAGGACTATCTAACTGAAATCATTGCACCTTTGTTTGAACAAAGAAGCATATTAATAAGTTTTTTTAAACAATTTGCTGGTATAAATTTGAGCGATGTCCATGATATTGAAGTACATACACAAAAAACATACACGAAAATACTTAAACATTCTACAGACAGCAGACCTGATCTAGTTATTACCTTCAGAGAAGGAAAAACCCGAAAGCTTGTTTTTATTGAAAATAAGCTTAGTAGTGGAGAAGGCCATTTACAATTGGAACGCTATTACGAACACCTTCAACAAAGCGAAAAAATGGGATTTTCGACATTTTTGTTTTACATTACAAAATATTTTGACCCTAAGCAGATAGAAAAATCCTCAACGCTATTTTGTCAGGTGCAATGGTTTCAAATATTTAGTTGGCTTCATGAAAATTATAAAGAGGATTTATTTTGCAAACAAATCTTATCGTACATGGAGGAAATTGAATTGAATAAAACGAGGACGTTTTTACCGCAAGACATTTATTCTGTTCAAAATCTAGGGAAGACCATTTCAATGTTAGATCAATGTTTAGACGGAAAAACAATTCATTCATTTACAAGATTTTTTGGGAAACCAAAACCGTGGGGAAATCGGACAATTGAACTTCGTGATTATAATCGCTATGTAATTCTGAATGACCAAAGTGATTGGAAGTTTGTCGGCTGTGGTTTTTCATTTGAAGATAGTGACTATCCAGAAGTATCTATTTTTATGGAAGTTAGCCCAAATAGTAAACATATAGATATTCTGATGAATGCTTTTGAAGCATTCGTACAACGAAATGAAGACTGGACTTTTGATCGTCCAGAAGATCAAAATGACTGGTTTATGCTTCATGCAAGTAAGTCACTCATTCAGTTTTTGATTGAAAAAGATCATGTTGAATCCATTGAAAGTTTTTTTGTTGAAAAATTAACAGAACTTGAAAATATAAAAGGAAGTTTATCAGGGTTGAAATGGATGATAAGTGAATAAAAGAACCTAAATGCTCATTTTAAGGAAGAAGCTATTTGTTGAAGGTGGAAATAATCTAGAAGGATCACTTCCTCTTTTTTCTTTTCGAATAAACTCATGTATAACGATAGTATAGCGAGAATTTTCTAAAACTGACCAACAAGGAGTGAGACTCATCAAAATAGTTTATTTAGCTGGAGGCTGCCTCTGGGGCGTCCAGGCGTTCATCAAGACGTTACCGGGCGTGGTCTCGACAGAAGCTGGACGGGCGAACGGGGCGACCGATACACTTGACGGAGAGTATGACGGCTACGCCGAATGCGTTAAAACGACGTTCAATCCAGACGTCGTCACGGTGGATGATTTGATGTATTATTTGTTCGAAATTATCGATCCATACAGCGTTAATCGCCAAGGCGAGGACGTTGGGAAGAAATATCGGAATGGCGTCTATAGCGAGGACCCGCTCCATTTGGAATCAGCTCGTGCGTTTATCCACAGTCGAAGTGACGTGGACCGGATTGCGGTCGAAGTATTGCCGCTCACGAACTATATCCCAAGCGCGGACGAGCATCAAGATCGCCTGGATCGATGCCCGGATGACTACTGCCATATCCCGAAAGCGTTGCTGACAAAATATAAAACATCGTGATGATTAAACGGACATCTCAAACGAGGTGTCTTTTTTAGGGTTTTTTTCAAATAAATCTAAAATGATGAAGCTAAATCCATCAAACTTTTATCTAATGAGTGTAAGGAAAAAACGAAAAAGGGGGGCGGCTGATGAAACGTCTCATTCAAAAAGCTCAACGTGGAAACGATCAAGCGTTTCTGAAGATATTTCATCATTATGAGGCAGATCTTTATCGCATGGCTTATGTATATGTGAAAAATCCAGATGACGCGCTAGATGTCGTGCAAGAAACAGCCTATCAAGCATTCAAAAAGATTGGGACACTGCGAGAACCCGACTACGTGAAGACGTGGCTCGTAAAAATCACGATCAACTGTGCGCTCAATCTGATGAAACAAAGACAGAAGGTCATCCAACTGAAATCGGAGTTTGACGAAACGATTGGCGTCGAAGAGCAGGACGTGGCATTAACGCTAACCCTGGCCGATGTGCTAGATAATCTGTATGAAGAAGAGCGCAGTATAATCGTCCTAAAATATTATCAGGATTATACGTTCCAACAGATTTCGGATTTGCTTGAACTGCCAATCGGGACTGTGAAATCAACATTATATCGAGCGGTCGAAAAACTTCGAAACGAGTTGAAGGAGGCTGATTACTATGGATCATGAGATGAAACGCGTCTTGGAGGCAATTGAAATTCCGAGTGAGTTACAGGAACGGAGTCAAAAGGGCGTGGAACGAGCGAAACTGGAGATGCGAAAGACGCCTAGCTTTTTTCGAAAGCGTTTGATGGCGGCGAGTCTCGCGGTTGCATTGATGGTACCGACGGGTGCGTTCGCTTATCAAGCACTCTTGGCCGATGATTTATACGGTTCGTTCGATGAGTTGAAAGTACATATTGTCAGTGCGACGATGGAGAAGTATTTATTGCTCAATGCCAAGTTGGAACAAGCGAAAGGAATGTTAGATGCGTCAGAATATGATGCGTTCAAAACAGAGTTACGTATTTTCACGAACACTCGCATCACGTATGGAGATGCGAACGGAAATGTGGACTATGATGCGATTCCTGTTGAGACACGTGCAGACGTTAAACAAGCGCTTGCTGAATTACAACCTTATTTCGATACGCTCAACAAACAGGCAGCGACAAGAGAGCGATTAACAGCGGAAGAATACGATGCTTATATTGAGGCGATTATGGCGATGGAATCAATCAGAGCTCGTGGAGGAGAAGTAGTCGAGACGATGCCTGAGTCGCTTCGAACGGAATATAAAGAAGCATTGAGCGTGATTCGGGCTGTCGAAGAGAAACAGTTACAAAAATAAACTCAGCTTATGTGAGTGTGGGACAGATGATATAGTGGTCAAGGTAAACAATCATCATGTCATCACGGAGGACTATTATGTTCACACTCGGCATCATCGGTGGCGCTAGTTTGCTGTTGGCTGGAATCATGATTGGGGTTAGTTTCCTTATCATTCGTGCCATCGTCAAAATGGTGAAGTAAGCAGGTTACAAAAAAGGAGTCTCGTCACCAAAACTAGGTGTCGAGACTCCTTTCTACATCACGCCCGCTCAAGGACGTTCACGAGCAACTGATGCACGACGTCATGGTCACGTAGGTCGTGTAGCTTATAGTCTTTCCCGGGCAATGTATACCACTCAGCCGCCCCGACATACGTGATGGCGAGTTCGAGCGTGCCGTCTTCTTGGCACGTCGTCTTCAGTTCGAGCTCCCCGCTAATGACGCCGACTTCTTCAGTCATAACGCCATGTGAGGCTTTGAATGTAGAGGAATGTTGATGCATAGCAGACTCCTTTCTGAATCAGTAAATGCAAGCGTTGATGGCGGTTTGAAGGGCCGCTTTCTCTGATGACTGAAGGCTCAGTCCCCAACGGCTCTTCGTCTCGACCCACATCTTCGCATAAGCGCAGCGTGCCCCGGTCCGTGTCGGTTGCCATGTTGACGGATCTTGGTCACCTTTTGAGCGGTTCGAGCTAGCTGAGACGGCAATCAGTTGCGGGCCAGTCAAATCGTTGGCGAAACTTTGGCGTTTCGTCGTCGTCCAGCTGTTTGCGCCTGAACGCCATGCTTCAGCCAAAGGTACGACGTGGTCGACGTCGAGGCTAGATGGCGACGTGAATGTGAGCCCATCGTAGTAACTGTACCATGACCCTGACGTGACCGGGCAGTCGCCGACGTATGAGTCCGCGTCGCGTTTCAAGACGATTTGACGGGTGTCACAACTGTTGCCTTGACCGCTCCAATGGGGAAATAAGTCGCGGCTATAGCCGGTCATCGCACCTTCAGTCTTGACCGTCAACGCGTTCAACTTCGTGAGAGCGCTCGACTTCGACGGGATACCCGGCGGGAGCGCCGAAGCGGTCGGTGTGGTTAAGTGGAGCGACGTGACGATTAAGACGATGGCGAACAAAGAACTGATGCATTTTTTCAACATGTTTGTGCCTCCTATTATGTATGACGACTGTACGACTCGCACCCTCATTTTCCGGATGCACATCGAATATACACGGCAAAGTCGGCAGAAAGATTGAAATTTACAAAAATGAATCAAAAGATTAGAAAAGTTGAGGTCAGGGACATGAGACATGACATCAGACGTCCCGGCTTTAGAACTACTGACATACGCGTGAGGGAGAACTATTGGTATAATGAAGTCGATTTGTAGTCAAGAACGAAGGAGTTGGGACAGATGAATCAAAAAGACATCGCGGCAATCCGCAAGCATTTCAAGTTGAATGCGGAAGCGGTCAAAATCGCTGAAATTTATAATATTTACATCCGGCAAGACAGCAACGAGATCTTCCACGAAGAGATGCGGTCGTTCCCGTTTTTGGAGCAAGAGCACCAAGAGCTATTTTTGACGAGTTTTAAGAAAGTACTCGGCGGCAAGCTAGACGAGAAACTGTTTGAAGTGAAGTTCGAGCACCCGGAAGCGGGTCAGACCGACCATACGCAGACGCTATTGTACAAAGGATTGCAGACAGAAGACTTAGAGGACTGGGCCGCCTCGATGCAGAAAATCGCGTTGAAGATGGTCCAAGACGCCCCGTTCGAGAAAGATGTCGTCGTCACGTTCATTCGCTTCCAATACAATAAACCGACGCGGCGTCATTCTGAAGAGACGGAAATCGATATGCGCGACGAGGTTTACACGTCGCGGTTCATCCTCGGCAGCATCAACCAGACCGAACTGCCGAAACAGTCGCTCGTGTTCGACTTTATCGAACGTGAGTACAAATCGAACGTCTTCATCAATCCTGTCATCAAACTCGACGCACCCGTCGGCGGTTTCTTGTTCCCGTGTTTCACGGACAACGCGGCCGACGTCAACCATGTCTTGTATGCGGCCCAGAAGGCGCACCAACCGGACTTCGGTTTTATCGAGAACGTGTTGAATGGCACCGAGATCGTGACGGCGGTCGAAGAGAAAGCGATGTTCGAAGAAGTCGTCAAAGCCGTTATCGGGGAGGAAGTCAACTTGGCGACGCTCGCCACCGTCTATGAAGAGATCAATTATTTGATCGTCGCGGAAGAAGAGCGTGAGGACGAGGACGAGACGGTCCCGATGCTTGACGCACGAGCGGTCGAGGTCGTCTTGAAAGCGAGTGGCGTCGAGGACGTGACGACGGAGAAAGTCGAGCAGGCGTTCAAACAAGTCGTCGATGACACGAAATACGAGATGAAGGCGAGCAGCGTCGTCCCGAAGTATACGTCGAAGTCGATTAAAATCAACACGAAAGTCGCGAATATCACGATCAGCCCGCAAGATTTGAAATACGTGAAGCAAGTGAACGTGAAAGGCAAACGATGTCTGTTAATCGAATTAGAAGAGGACACGGAAATCGAAGGATTCAAGTTGATCTCGGAAGAACTGTTCGACTAATTCATCTCGGCTGGACGAAATCCGTTGCACCCGACAGAGCTGATTGAGCATGTGCTCGCAGCGATTGTTCTCTTTACGATGTTATGTATTTCACGGGAAATGGTGAACGGTGATTCGCACGCTGGCTGTGCTCTGTATGCAAGGTAGAAGTGACCGGATATCGTGCACGAAACAATACAGAGTTGAAATTTTTAGAGTGAGAGATGAAGGCTCAGGCGACATTGCTTGAGCCTTTTTTTGACAATCAGGTGAGGAAGGTTGAATTCAAGACGTGTTATCGGTATGATTCTGTTGAAAGCGTTCTCTCAAAGACATTATTTTTTTACTGTTTTTCGAAAGCGCTTTCGATAACGTGGTCAAAACACAAAAAAAGGCTCGGAGAGATCAAACTCTCCGAGACCTGGATTGGTTATTTATGTGCTTTACTCACTTTTAGCTTTTTGCCTTTGATCGGTGTCGACTCCATCGCCTGAAGGACGAGTGAGCCTTTCCCGTTCAAGATGTCGACGTACGTCATCTGATCGGTGATCGTGATGATGCCGATGTCTTCGACTGTCACACCTGGGATTTTGGCGATCGTGCCGACGAAGTCGATGGCACGAAGTTTTTTCTTCTTCCCGCCGCTGAAGTGAAGCTTCAGGATGTCTTGGTTGATGCGGGCCGTCTTGTTGTTACGGACGACGCGTCGACCGCTCAACTTCTCTTCGAACGCCGCTTTGCCGCGAGCGACTTGTGCTTCGGTCGGGGCGTCCATCGTCGGAATCTCGAACTTGATGAACGCTTCGATGGCGCGAACGAATTTACCTTCATAAGGAGTCGCGAGCGTAAGGGCTTTCCCTTTGTTACCGGCGCGGCCTGTCCGTCCGGTCCGGTGCACGTAGCTCTCTTTTTCCATCGGGACGTCATAGTTGATGACGAGATTGACGTTATCGATATCGATGCCGCGTGCCGCGACGTCTGTCGCTACGAGATAACGGAAGTTGCCCGTCTTGAACCCTTCCATGACGGCGAACCGGTCTTCTTGCTCGAGTCCGCCATGGAGCCGTTCGCAAGAATAGCCGGCCTTATCGAGCTCGCTGTACACGGTGTCGACATGTTCTTTCGTCCGGCAGAAGATGAGGCAGCTGTCAGGATTTTCGACGACAGTGATGTCTTGTAACACCGACAACTTGTCTTCATTGCGGACTTCGATCAAGCCGTGCTCGATCGTCGAGGCCGTGACGCCAGCAGACTCGATCGAGATGCGGGTCGGCTCGTTCATGTGTTGTTTACACAGACGCTCGATGTCATTCGGGAACGTGGCCGAGAACACCATCGTGACGCGATCAGTCGGTAGCTTTTGGATGATGGCTTCAACGTCGGCGAGGAAGCCGCGGTTCAACATCTCGTCTGCCTCATCGATGATCAAGTACTTGATTTGGTCCAAGACGAGCGTTTCACGTTCGATATGGTCCATGACGCGTCCCGGTGTCCCGACGACGATATGCGTCTTCTGTTTCAAGTCTTCACGTTGTTTTGAGAACGGTTCTTTCCCGTAAACGGCAGTCGCCTTGATTCGTTTGAAGCGGCCGATGTTCGTCATGTCTTCCCGGACTTGGACGGCGAGCTCGCGTGTCGGTGTGAGAATTAACACTTGTGGTTTGTTTTCTTCCCACTCGATCATTTCAGTGATAGGAATGCCGAATGCGGCCGTCTTGCCGCTTCCGGTCTGTGCTTTGACGACTAGATCTTGGTGCTCGAGTGCGAGCGGGATGACTTTCTGTTGCACTTCTGTCGGTGCCACGTATTTCATGATGCCGAGTGCGCGTTGGATGTCTTCACTTAAGCGGTAGTCCGCAAAGTTTGGTTGATTCATATGTTTACCTCGTTTTCGTGTAAGAAACTTCTGTTGTAGAAATTTTCATTAGCAATTTAGTTTACGTCTCATTATACACGAAAGGGAGCAGTTCGTCGTTCATCCGTGAAATCGAGCGAGTGCGAAGGGGGGAAGGTCGAACTGACTTCTACCGTCTAACGCTAGTTGCGTCAACACTTCACCGATGACACGACCGAATTTGAAGCCTTGTCTGAAAAAGTAAGATTTAAGTCAACGGATAAAGCTGTCATCAGCAAGGTAGCGGTGATTGAGAAAGGAGCATTCAGTTCATGTCGACTCAAAGTAACCCGTACGAACGGTTAGTTGACGAGTTAAGTGCAGTACATATTCGAGAGACGATTGATGGCGTCGAGACGACGATCAAGCCCATCCCGGACTCAAGCAAACAAGGCGACCTCGACCCACGCGTGTTGGCGAACACCAGTCAGCCGGCATCGGCCGATGAGGCACCGGCACCGTTTGACCTCGCGGCCGTCCGCGCAAGCATGGGCTGGCCGAACCGTGACGTGACGACACGTCCGATCACGACGGAATCAATCTCGATTCCAAGCCTTGAAGGCGACATCCCGGCCCGACTCTATCGGCCCGAGTCAGATGAGCCGTTACCGGCCGTCCTGTTCTTCCACGGCGGCGGTTTCTTCGGCGGGACACTCGATACGGTCGAGAACCCGTGCAAAGCGCTCGCTGAGAAAGCGAACGCGGTCGTCGTCTCGGTCGACTATCGGCTCGCGCCGGAGCACCCGTTCCCGGCTGGCTTACATGATTGCTTTCAAGCGGTCAAATGGGTATACGACCAGGCCGATGAGCTCGGGGTGTTGCGAGACAATATCGCCGTCGCGGGCGACAGTGCCGGGGGAAATTTGGCGACCGGCTGCTGTTTACTCGATCGTGCGCAACAGACGAGCATGATCAGCTTCCAGGCACTCATCTATCCGGTCGTCAATTTAGGTTCGGTCCCGACAGATGATTACGCATGGGACATCGCACAATACGATATCCGACATCATCACGACTTGATTCGCGGGATGGTGCTAGCGCTCAGCGACGCGGATTCGATGTTCAACAACATTTATTTACAAGGTGCGACCGACGTGACGCATCCGCTCGTATCGCCCTTGTTGGCGGACGACTTGAAGAACCTCCCGCCCACGCTTATCGTGACGGCGGAGTACGATTATTTGCGCTTAGAAGGCGAGGCGTATGCGCGGAAACTCGCGCGCGACGGCGTGAAGACGAGACTGATCCAATACCGAGGGATAGACCACGCCTTCCTCGATAAAATCGGGGACTATCCGCAAGCTGAAGACTGTATGAACGAAATCGCAAACGAAATGAAGGAGCTGACAACATGAAACATTACACATTGAACTGGGATACGTATAAACAACTGGCGCGAACGGCGGTCGCCGAAGGGGCTGTCCTCTTAAAGAACGAACAGACGCTGCCGATCCAGGCGGGGACGACCGTGTCCGTGTTCGGTCGCAGCCAATTCAACTACTATAAGAGCGGGACCGGCTCAGGGGGGATGGTCAACGTCTCCCACGTGACGAGTCCGCTCGAGGCGCTCCAAGCGAGTGAAGGCATCCAGCTGAACGAGTCGCTCCTTCAGACGTATGAGGCGTGGGTCAAAGAAAACCCGTTCGACAAAGGTGTCGGCTGGGCCGGCGAACCGTGGTCACAGCCGGAGATGGCCGTCACGGACGCGCTCGTCGCGGAAGCGGCAGCCAAGTCGGATATGGCGCTCATCATGATCGGGCGTACGGCGGGTGAGGACCGTGACAACACGGCCGACCCGGGCAGCTACTTGTTGACCGAGATCGAGAACGAGTTGATCGAGAAAGTGTCGAAGGCGTTTACGAAGACGGCCGTCGTCTTGAACGTCGGCAACATCATCGATATGAAGTGGGCGACGGACTATGAGCCGAGCGCGATTCTTTACGCATGGCAAGGGGGATTAGAAGGTGGGACCGGGCTCGTCGATGTACTCACAGGCAAAGTCAGTCCGTCCGGCAAGTTGACAGACACAATCGCCCGGTCGATTGACGACTATCCGTCGACGAAAAACTTTGGTCACGCCGACAAAGGAATTTATCAAGAAGATATTTATGTCGGCTATCGCTATTTCGAGACGTTCGCGAAAGACGAGGTGCTCTATCCATTCGGTTTCGGGTTGTCGTACACAAGTTTCAGCACGGAAGTCGTTGAAGCGAGCGAACAGAACGGTTTGATTACGATCAACGTCGCGGTGACGAACACCGGGGCAGTTGACGGGAAAGAAGTCGTCCAGTTGTATGTCGAGAAGCCGCAAGGCGTCCTCGGTAACCCGGCACGCGCCCTCGTCGCGTTCGATAAGACAGGTCTGCTTGCACCAGGAGAGCAGCAAACGCTCGAATTCTCCGTCCCGGTCACGGACTTTGCGAGCTATGACGATCGTGGCGTCACCGGATACGCGTCGAGTTTTGTCTTAGAAGCCGGGACGTACCGGATTCATGCTGGGACGGACGTACGTTCAGCCGTCGCGGTCTTCGACTATGAGCTCGCCGAACTACAAGTCGTCGAGACGCTCAGCGAGAACATGGCGCCGGTCACACCGTTCGACCGCATCAAGCCGGTTGAAAGCGGCCAAGGATATGAAGTCAGCTACGAAGCAACACCGCTGCGCCAGGTTGACGTTGAGGCACGTTATCTCGCCGAACGTCCGATGCAGCGCCATCAGACAAGCGACAACGGCTTGAAATTGACGGACGTCTATCACGGGAAAGCCGAGCTTGAGACGTTCCTCGACCAGTTGACGGATGAGGACCTCGCCTGTATCGTCCGCGGACAAGGTATGAACTCACCCCGCGTGACACCAGGGACGGCCGCCGCGTTCGGCGGCGTGTCGGACCGTTTGAACGAGCTCGACATTCCGGCCGCTTGTTGCGCGGACGGTCCGTCTGGTATCCGGATGGACATCGGCACGAAGGCGTTTGCGTTGCCGAACGGGACGCTGTTGGCGTCAAGCTTCAACGTGGCGTTGATCGAAGACCTGTTCGAGATGACGGGACTCGAGATGCGGAAAAACCGCGTCGACACGTTGCTCGGACCAGGGATGAACATCCATCGTAATCCGCTCAACGGACGGAACTTCGAGTACTTCTCGGAAGATCCGCACGTGACGGGCAAGATGGCGATCGCCCAGTTGAACGGGATGCACCGCGTCGGCGTGACCGGTACGCTCAAACACTTCAGCGCCAACAACCAAGAAGCGCACCGCCACGACATCGACTCGGTCGTCTCGGAACGGGCGTTGCGCGAGATTTATTTGAAAGGGTTCGAGATGGCCGTCAAAGAAGGCAAGGCGACGTCGATCATGACGACGTACGGTGCCGTCAACGGCGTCTGGACGGCCGGGCTGTATGATCAGAACACACGTGTCCTTCGCGACGAGTGGGGCTTTGAAGGCATCGTCATGACCGACTGGTGGGCGAAAGTGAACCACCATGAAGATGAGCCGGCGAACCGTCAGAACACGGCGGCGATGGTCCAGTCGCAGAACGACTTGTACATGGTCGTCGACCGTCCGGATACGAACTCGTTCGACGACAATACGGGAGCGGCACTCGCTGCCGGTACGTTGACGCGGGCGGAACTGTTGCGGAGTGCGGCGAACATTTGCCGCTTCGTCTTGCAGTCTCCGGCGATGGAGCGTCTGCTCGGGCTTCATGACGGTTCAGTCGAAGTGATCGGACTCGACGAAGAAGCAGGACAAACGATCGATTTCGATGTGACGTATCAGCATCTTGCGAACGGAGAGAGCGTCAGCTTGATCGACGCGGACACATCGACGGGAAACACGCACGTCTTCGCCGTATCGGTCGATGAGACGGGCACGTACGACGTGACGATCACGGCCCGTT
This sequence comes from Exiguobacterium sp. SH0S7, assembly GCF_004337195.1. Lineage (NCBI taxonomy): Bacteria > Bacillati > Bacillota > Bacilli > Caryophanales > Exiguobacterium > Exiguobacterium sp. SH0S7. The sequence continues at coordinate 5,733 of NZ_SJVA01000009.1, read as the reverse complement.
CGGAAGCAGGAGAGCTCGCTCAAATGCCTGTGACGCTATTTGCGAACAACATCCCGGGTCCGACGTTCACGTTTAACGGAACGGGCGGGGAATGGGTGACGCAGACGAAGCAACTGTTCTTCTTGAACCAACACAACTACTTGCAGCTTTACTTCACACTCGGAGGTCTCGACGTGAAAGACATTACGTTCACGCTTGCTGACTCGTTCAGTATGAAGAACGGATAATTGAAAAACGCCGTCTCGGAAACGAGGCGGCGTTCTTTATATGCGTTCAAGTGATTTTACGGCGTGACGTAACGTCTCGGCCTCTTCATTCTCCCATCCGTTCCGGTCGATCGCGTTGAGAAGCTGGTATGTCGTTTTGATGAGGGCCTGTTTCAGCTCTTCGATCAATACAGTTCCCATGAGCACGTGACGTGTATCACTGCCTACGTATAGGAGTTCGGCCTCTGTCGCGTTCACTTTTCTCGCAATCACATCGTCTCGTCCGTCCATAAAGGAGAATGAATACTTTTCGTGTAGTGGCGCGGATAAAAGGGCACGACAACTGTCAATCCACCATTTCAAGACGATGACGACAAAATCGGACCAGCCTTGGCCAGGGAAATATATATAAGAGTCAATAATGAAGGAGATATCACCGACGATTTGAGTTTCATAAGTTAAAGAGTCGACATTTAGTTCGATTGAGATTTGTTCGCCCATGACTGTCACACATCCAGTTGCAGAATGATTTTTGTGAACGTTTTAAAATCATCGATGTGCTTTTCGAGAATCGCTTCAAGAATTTCGAGTTGGAGTGCTTGGTAGTCGTGGACGGCGATATTACGGAATCCGACCATGTTCATGAGCGTCTTCGCTAAGGCACTATCAATGATACCTGCTTCCTCGAGCATGATGAACCCGTCCCGGCTCGTCTTAGGAACGCCCAACTTTTTTTGACTGACTAGGTACATCGCGATATCGATACTCGCTTCACAGGCGCGTTGGATGTTGAGAATGATACTGTCTTGCTTCGTGAAATCGTTTAGGTGATCTGGATTATCGTCATACACGTCATGGATTCGCTGAAGACAGCGCTCGATTGTCGTCACTTTGTTCAACACAACATCATTCATCGAATACACTTCCTCTAGCTTTGATTTCTTTCAAGACGATGTCTCGTTGTTCGTTCAATTCAGCATACATCCGAAAGGCTTTCATCTGTTGTCGCGTAAATTCGTTCTGATCTTGAATCGATAATGGAACGCCCTCTGAGAAAATTTGCATGGCAAAGACGGTGTCGACTTCACGGATATCGATCAAGTCGACGTCTCGCCCGCATAGAAGCGCTAATTCGCTCGCCAAGGCAAAGCGATTATATGGTGAGAGTCGCTTCTGACCGAAGTATGCTAAATCGACATCACTATCCTCACGATCTGTTCCTTTGGCGAATGACCCGAATAACAAGATGAAATCAGCGTCGGTCTCACGTTGAATCGTTTCAGCGACAGCTTGTTTTACTTTTTCAGAAATCAATCTCTCACCTCCTCATCTCATTATACGCCCTGTTGTGTCGGCCTGAACATTCATTCCATCAGAAAAAATGAACCATAGTCGGGTATATACTCGTATAGAGGACAACAGACATAAATTGGAGGGATGACGATGAACACGCTTTACATGAAACAGAAAGTCTTCAGCTTGCGCGGACGGTTCACGATCAAGGACGCGGATGAAAACGATATGTATTTCGTCGAAGGGAGCTTTATGAAGCTGCCGAAGTCGTTCACCATCTCGGACAAGGATGGGCGGGAGATCACGACCATTACGAAAAAGACATTCAGCTTCTTACCGAAGTTTTACGTCGACGTCGAGGGTGAGGAGACGATGACGATCTCAAAAGAGTTCACCTTCTTCAAACCGCGTTATACGATTGATGCAGCAGGGATTGAAATCGATGGCGACTGGTGGGATATGGACTTCGAGGTGACACAGAACGGGCAAGTCATCGGCAGCGTCCAGAAAAAATGGTTGTCATGGGGCGACACGTATGAGATTCAAGTGATCGATGAGGCGGTAGAACACATGCTTATCTCGATCGTCGTTGCCATCGATTGTGTGAAATCAGATCAAGCGGCAGCGAGTGCGGCCACATAAAGGAGATTGAACGATGGAGTTTTGGGACGTCTATAACGTTGACCGAGAAAAGACAGGACGGACGTGGCAGCGGGGCAATCGTCTCGAGAATGGCGATTACCATCTTGTCATCCACGTCTGTATCTTCAACAAGCAAGGACAGATGTTGATTCAACAGCGCCAACCGTTCAAAGACGGCTGGTCGAACATGTGGGACATCACGGTCGGCGGCAGTGCCACGGTTGGCGATACGAGTCAACAGGCGGCGATGCGCGAACTCGAAGAAGAGATTGGATTGAAACTCGACTTATCAAACACGCGCCCGCATTTGACGGTCAACTTCGACGAAGGATTTGATGATATCTATCTCGTCGAAACAGAAGTCGATCTCGATAGCTTGACGCTCCAGGAATCAGAAGTCCAGGCGGTGCAGTGGGCGGATGAGGCGACGATTCTTAACATGATTCGAGCGGGTGAGTTCATCCCGTACCACGAACCGATGATTCCATTGTTGTTCGCGATGCGAGGCCAATGGGGAGGAATCAATCATGTGGCAGCAGTACACGTGGATTAACGAGCCGAGAGCAACAGATGTACGGGAGAGACTTACCTTCAAGACAGAAGCGGACACCGATTTTTGGCGCAACACCCACTACGGTTTCAACCGGATGACGGCGCACGCCTTGTTGACGGATGTGTCGACCGAACAGTTCACGTGTCGCGCGACTGTAGAGATGAAGCCGAGCCATACATACGACCAGGCCGGCATCTTATTGTATGTGAATGACGACCATTGGCTCAAGACGTCGATCGAATACATTCAGGATTTTCAGTCACATTTTCAGATTGGACAGTGAGGAAAACCTAAGCATCGACCTGATTATGGGTTGGTGTTTTTTTATGTGTCATTTTCATTTCACTTCAAGAAAATGGTTGAATCTAGGTAGGCGAAAAAATTATAATAGACATAACGAAAGCGCTTTCGGAAAACGCTTTCAATGTTCGTGAGTTGTTAGAGGAGAGGCAGGTACGACTGGAGTGTGTCTGCCTTCATTTATGTCAAAGGAGGAATTTTGATGAAGAAATGGGTAGCACTTGCTCTCGGTACCGGACTTGTCTTGTCAGCCGCACAAGGCGCATCTGCCGAAAAGCCAGAGAAAAAAGACAATACGAAATGGAAGCTAGTCTGGGCGGATGAGTTCAGCAAGAAAGAAATCGACCAGGCAAAATGGAATTTCGATACGGGGAACTGGTTGAAAGATAACGACGGCAATCCGGTCGCACCGGGTTGGGGAAACAATGAGAAGCAATTTTATACGGACAAAAACGAAAACGCTTTCGTAAAAGACGGCAAGCTCGTCATCCGCGCCAAACGGGAACAGACGATGGATGAACTCGGGACGTATGACTTTACGTCGGCGAAGCTGACGACGAAAGGCAAGTTCAGTAAAACATACGGTCGCTATGAAATGCGGGCAAAACTACCGACCGGGAAAGGTTTGTGGCCGGCGTTTTGGATGTTGCCGGAACAAGACCGGTACGGTGCCTGGGCATCGTCTGGCGAAATCGACATCATGGAATCATGGGGCAGCCAGCCTGACAAAGTCGCCGGGACGATTCACTATGGCGAGAACTGGCCGAACAACAAATATACAGGCAAAGATTATCACTTTGAAGAAGGTGACGGCATCAATCAATGGCATACATATGCCGTCGAGTGGGAGCCTGGTGAGTTGCGCTGGTACGTTGATGGAGAGCTCTATCAGACGCAAAACGACTGGTACTCTAAAGGGTTGAACCAGGCGACGAAGTACAGCTACCCAGCGCCGTTTGACCAAAACTTCTACCTCGTGATGAACTTGGCCGTCGGCGGTTGGTTTGACGGGGATGTCGATGCGACGACACCGTTCCCGGCCGAGATGGAAGTCGATTACGTTCGTGTCTTCGATTTGAAAAACCGCGATTACCGTGAAGCAGTCGAACCAGTCTATACGGACGAAGAAATCGTATTGCCGGACGGAGCGAAACAACCGTCTGAAGACGGAAACCTCGTCTACGACCAAGATTACACGGAGCCGATCACGACCGTGACGAACGGTTCGCAAGCGCTCGACCCGACGTACTGGAACTATGTGGCCTTGCCAGACTTTGGCGGCGTCGGGACGGTTGATGTCATCGAACAAGCAGGCTCACGCTTTGCCGACATCTCGATCACTCAAGCCGGCAGTCAGCCGTATTCGCACCAATTGATTCAAAACGTCTCGCTCGGTAAAGGCGGACACTATAAAGTGACGTTCGACGCGAGTGCCGATTCGGCCCGTTCGATCGCCGTGAAAGTCGGCGGCGGACCAGACCGCGGCTACGCGAAATACTCGGATGAAGGTTCATTCGATTTGACGACAGACGTACAGACATATTCGATGACGTTTGATATGACAGAAGACACGGACCTTGCGGCACGTCTCGAGTTCAATGTCGGACTCAGCACGGCCGGCGTTCAAATCGGGAACGTCCGTGTCGAACAGACCGAGCGTGCAGCGCTCGACCCGAACGCTACGAAACCAGCGCTCGGCGACGGGAACTTGGTCTACAACGGAACGTTTGACCAAGGCGCGATGGACCGCTTGACATACTGGCAGTTCGACCCGGGCGCAACGAAAGGGACGGCTACAGTTGACGAGAAGTTGCGTCACTTCAAGTTCGTGACGAACCCGAAAAAGGGCGAACCGGCAACGCTCGTCCAAAACGGGATTCAACTGACGGAAGGTCGTGACTACGTATTGCGCTTTAAAGCGAGAGCGGAACGCATCAAAGCACTTCAAGTCGGTTTGAATGGAGCGGACGGCAACGCGTATCTCCCGCTTCAAGACGTCGCGTTGACGCGCGAGTTTGAAACGATCGAGCTCCCGTTCACGATGGGACAAGCGACGGACCTGTTGAGCCAGCTCCAGTTCGTACTCGGTTCGGCGAAAGGCTCGATTGAGCTTGACGACGTCAAACTGTTCGACGTGACACCGATCGCGATCGATCCGTCTCCGCTGAAGAACGGATCGTTCACGGACGGGTTGACACATTGGGGCTCTTACGTGCACTTCGATGCGCAAGCCGCGGTTGAAGCGGTGAACGAAGCCGCGCAAATCACGATTGGTCAAGAAGGACAGGAACCTTGGAGTGTCTTGCTTGAGCAAGGCGGTCTTGAACTGCACGAGGGACAGACGTACGTCGTCCGTTTCGATGCTTCTTCGACAGTCGCACGCAATATGGAAGTGACGCTTGAGAACGCGGCGTATACGCGTTACTTGAGCCAAATCGTTCAAGTCGGACCTGAGACGAAAACGTATGAGTTTGAGCTCACGATGGGACAAACCGATATGACAGGATTGAAATTCTTGCTCGGACGCACGGACGGTTCACCGCTCGGTGCGCACGATGTGACGATTGATAACGTTGAAGTAGAAGTAAAATAATGAAAACGCCTCGACATCATGAACTGCTCCCCGTCAAGTAGACAGGGTAAATAATGAAAACCAGCCTAGGCGGCTTGAGCCCTGTATTCGACAGGGCTCAAGCCGTTTAGTCGTTTCTGGAGACGATCATGGTTGTAGAACGATAT
>NZ_SJVA01000008.1:0-81756 GCF_004337195.1 Exiguobacterium sp. SH0S7 | reverse complement strand
TTGTGCATCCGTCTTTGCCCGTCAAGTAGCGTTCGGCCACATGAATTTTGAAAGCCTTCGTAAATTTGACCATAAAAACACCCCATAAAAGTTGGATTTTTATGTCCAACTTTTATGGGGCAGTTCACTGTGCTCCTTTTTGTCTACTCTATAATCCCGACAAGTTCCATGACGAGCAGGACGAACAATCCTGAACCGAGGACGGCGGCGAAGAAGACGAGGACGGCGTACTCTTTTTGTTTCAAGATGGCCCACCAGCCGGTCACGAACGCCCCGAGTCCGAGTACGAAGAACGTGGTCATGTAGCTAAGTCGAAGCATGTGTGCGGCGTTGTCGCTCCAAAGCGTTGACGTGAACGTCGTGTCGAAGTTGTCGAGCAACAAGAACGGCACGTACATGGCGAGGAACAAGCCAATGAGAATGATCGACCACTTGCCGACCGAGGTGCGGGGGAACAAGGCGCCATTCATGACGAATCACCTCTTTTCGTTGCAACATCATCTGTATAGAACTATTCCCGTTTTGGTGAACGTTTGACTGATTTCGCCTAAACGACATGATATAGTCGGAATTAGAGAGCGGGTGACGAGAATGGTGTATCAATTTGAAATGGAACGAATTTGGATAGATGAGACGGAGTTGTTCTACCAGGTAAAACTTCAGCTCCGCTCATCCGTCTGTTCGAGCAATCAAAACGTATATATGCAAGATGAGATACTGCAAGAACTGATTGACTTTATAGCTGGATTAAATAACGCCTGGGGGAAAGAGCCATTGATTTGGCGGTTGTTCGACTCGGATGCGGATGACCAAAAAATCAGCCTTACGTTCACGTTGATTGATCGGACGGGAACGATCCAAGTCGACGTCTGGATTGACGACAAATGGGACCATGACCCGTTTGACCATTTCCATGCGGCCTTCAAGTTCAGGACGACGATGGGGCAGCTCGATGACTTGAGCACCCAACTCAAACGCTTCATCCGTCGTGAGACCGACCATGTCGCATCGCTCCGACCAGAATAAAGCAGCCTGAGATGTCTCAGGCTGCTTTTCAGTACCATTCTTTCGGTTCGTAATTCAATTCGCGGAACAACTGCTCGCGCTCTTTTTTCGATAAGTCGCGCCATTGTCCGGGCGGGAGCTTGCCGAGCGTGATGTTCATGACGCGCACGCGTTGAAGGCGGTATACCTCGTAACCGAGGACTTCACACATACGGCGGATCTGGCGGTTCAGTCCTTGCGTGAGCGTGATGTTGAAGTCGAACTTCGACAGCGGATGAACTTTACACGGTAACGTCTTCTGGCCGAGGATTTTGACGCCCGCTTCCATCTGTTCGACGAACTCTGGTGTGATCGGCTTGTCGACCGAGACGATGTACTCTTTCTCGTGCTCGCCCTCGGCGCGAAGAATTTCGTTGACGATGTCGCCGTCATTCGTCATCAAGATGAGCCCTTCTGAGTCTTTATCGAGCCGTCCGATGTTGAAAATACGGAGCGGGTGGTTGACGAGGTCGACGAGGTTGCCTTTGACTTTCTTCTCTGTCGTGCTCGTGACGCCGACCGGCTTATGAACAGCGATGTAGACGTTGTTGCGGGCGACGCGGGCGGCCGAACCGTTGACGAGTACTTCGTCACCCGGATTCACTTGGTCCCCGATTTTCGCTTTCTTCCCGTTGATCGTGACCCGTCCTTCTTCGACGAGACGATCGGCTTGGCGGCGGGACGCCTTGCCAGATTCACTAATAAATTTGTTAATACGCATGGTTACACGTCCTTATGAAATGATACTTCACTATACCGCATTTAGAGGGGGGATCACAATTACTGTCCGCTAGGAGGAAGGACGCGGGTGATGCTGCCCCAAAAGTTGAACTCGTTGAAGTCGATATAACGGATATTCTGTGAGCGATTGTCGAGCACCTCGAGCAAGACGACGTCCGGGAAGCCGGGCTTTTTAAAGATCATATAGCCGATTCCCGTGACGGAATGATTTTTATAAAATCCGTTCGCCATGTTCAAAATGAACGGTCGACCGGCGGCCAGTTCCCGTTCGAACGTCGACCACTTCCATAAATAGCGGGAACTCCCGTGCCCAGCATAGCCATAACGGGACCAGAGTTTTGTGACGATCGCACTGATTCGTGTCGGCGGCGTCCCTTTCTCGTCTTTGAACTGATGGGCGAGGGCGATCTCTCGCGCGTCTTGCTGGAGTTGAAACACGTCGTCAGGGATGTTGGGATAGCCGTGGTCATGGTAATAACGGAAAATGGCCGTCATCGATGTGAGGGTGCAATTGTTCTTCCCGCCATTGAACGCTTTTTGAAGCAACGCCGGGACCCCGTCAATCCGTTGCTTGGATTTCACCGTCCAATGTCCATGATAGCGGTCGTTCACATACGCTTCCGGGTCGATGATGCCGGCATAGCTTTTTTTCGCAATCTCGAGCTGTCCGGCGTAATGATGTTCCATGGCGCACCCCTCCCTTTTCTCCATTATACAAACAACGCCTCTTCTCAGGGAAATATGAGAAGAGGCGTTCTGTCTTCAAAAGACCAAGTGGGCGATCCCGACTACGATCGGGAGCGTGATGAACGTCCGGAGCAAGAAGATGAGGACGAGGTCGAAGAATGAAATCGGAAGTTTCGACCCGAGGAGCAGTCCCCCGACTTCCGACATGAAGATGAGCTGCGTGACCGATACAGTGGCGATGATGAACCGTGTCATCTCGCTCTCGATACCGCTGCCGAGCACGGCTGGCAAGAACATGTCGGCGAAACCGACGACCATCGTCTGAGCGGCGGCTTCCGCCTCCGGCACTTGCAACAGCATCAAAATCGGTTCAAACGGTTTACCGAGAATCGTGAACAGCGGTGTATGTTCGGCGATGACGAGTGCGATCGTCCCGACGGCCATGACAATCGGCAAAATACCGAGCCACATGTCGAGCACGTTTTGGAACCCGTCTTTCAACGTAGCGACGAAGCTCTTGCTTGAGCGTGACTTGAGCAACGCTTGACGGAGCGCCCATTTCGGCATCGAGACGTTGGCCGGTACCGGCTCTTCCGGTTTTAGTTCGGTCTCTTCATACGGGGTGTCGGATTTTTTCGACAACGGATAGATCCGTGGCATGATGAGTGCTGCGACGATACCTGACACGACGATGGCGCCATAATATTGTAAGAAGTAAGCATCGAGATCCATATACGACAAGATGACGATTGTGAACGTGATTGAGACGACCGAGAACGTCGTGGCGATGACGGCGGCCTCCCGTTTCGTGTAGTAGCCGTTCTCATATTGTTTCGTCGTCAACAGAATCCCGATCGTCGCATCTCCGACCCAAGAGGCGAGCGAGTCGAGCGAGGCCCGACCCGGCAGTTTGAAGAGCGGGCGCATCACTTTGATGAGCATCGTCCCAACGAACTCGAGCAGGCCGAAGTTCAATAGGAGCGGCAGCAACATGCCGGCAAATAAGAACGTCGCGAACAAAATCGGGATCAAATCATACAGCAACAGGCCACCCGTGAACTCGGATGTGATCATCTCCGGCCCGATCACGAGCAGCGTCATCACCCCGGCAATCAGACCGACGACCCGCATCCCGAACCAGAATGGCGTGACGTTGAACAGTGAATTGAAGTGTGGCCGCTCAAGGACGAACGCCGGTTTGGCCATGTACGTCCAAAGCGAACCGAGCACGGAGATGCCCATCATGATGACGGCGAGTGTCGGAACGACATCACCGATCAAACCGATCAACTGGTTTGACAAGAGAGCGACCGGGATGGTGAACCCCTCATCGGTCGGGATCGGCACGATGAAAAACATGAGACCGATTAAAGAAGGAATCAAAAATTTCAAAAAGTCGTTGGTCGTGAACGATGTCCCGTCTTGGCCAGGCTTGTTTGGTGTCTGATTCATGTTAGTTACCCCATTTCCCCGAAATAGTAATTGGCGCATATCACCAGCATGTCCCCATCATGCGTTTCGTGATTTGCTATGAAAGAATAGCATCTTCTCGTTCATTATAAAGAAGGGGTTACGTGCCTAGCAACAATCCGTTGTAATTTTCTGAAAAAAAGAGAGCGTTGCGATGAGCGGACTATTCGTATTGTCAGGTCGACTTTAGTATGATGACGGCGAGTCCTACAAATTCGAGATGTTCAACATATATACTATAAGGAGTGGATGATAACAATGAGATTAAGCGTCCTCGATCAAGCACCGGTGACGTCCGGACATACGTCAGAACATGCCTTGCAGAGCGCCGTCGAACTCGCCCAAGTGGCAGAAGAGCTAGGCTATTACCGGATGTGGATGGCTGAACACCACGGCGGCATGTCGTTCGCGAGTTCGGCCCCGGAAGTCATCGCGGCCTATATCGCTGCGAAGACAGAACGAATTCGTCTGGGGTCGGGCGGCATCATGATGATGCACTATTCGCCGCTCAAGATGGCTGAAGTGTTCAAGACGCTGAGCGCACTCGCACCAGGTCGAATCGACTTTGGGGTTGGCCGGGCCCCAGGCGGCGACGCCAACGCCATCTACGCGATGTCGCAAGGACAGAAGCCGATGATGGACGGACTGTATGAGAAATTACAGACGACACTCCAGCTGATCAACGATGAGACGCCGGAAGAACGGTGGTACAAAACGACGCCGGCCGCACCGACCGGGGTGACGCTCCCTGATGCTTGGTTGCTCGGCTCGAGCGGCAACAGCGCCGTCCAAGCCGGCCGCATGGGCGTCGGCTACTCGTTCGCCCAATTTTTTAACGGGGAACTGAGCAAAGACACGCTCGACACGTATCGGCACCACTTCACACCGTCCGCGTTCATGGAGAAGCCTGAAATCAACGTCACGTATCTCGTGACGACGGCCGAAACGGAGGAAGAGGCGGAATATTTGGCGCGTCCGTCCGACTTGTCACGCCTATTCCTGATGAGAGGGCAGCTGCGTCAATTGCTCAGCCCGGAAGCGGCTAACGATTATCCGCTCACCGAAGTCGATAAGATTCACATCGCCAACAACCGGGCCATCCATCTCGTCGGGACGCCAAAACAGATCGCGGCGAAATTGCAGGACGAGTCCGTGCAGTATGGCTTTGACGAGGCGATGATTTGCAGTATCCAACATACACAAGCACAGCGGTTGAACGTCTACCGTCTGCTCGCGAAAGAACTCCTCTAACGAAACGCTCCTTCTCATATCGGGAAGGAGCGTTTTAGATTAGCGGAATAGTTGCATGAGCACGAACAAGGCGACGAGTCCGCCGAGAGAGACAGTAAAGAAGACGGCGACCGAGCGTTCGTGGTTGCGGAAGATGGTGTACAGACCGACGACGAACGCACCGATGGCGGCGGCGATGGCTGACATCGAGAAGACGACACCCCATGTGTTATCGAACAAGGTGTCGAAGTTGAACGGTTGACCCGACTGGGCGATGAGGACAGAGACGACTAAGAGCAGAAAGACGGCGAGCAACAGGACGACGGACCATTTCCCTGGTCGCGTCTGTGGGTAGACGTTCCGACTGAGCATGGCGGTTCACCTCACTTTTCATCTAAACTCATTTACCTATACCCGATTTTTTTAGCTATTTCCAAAAATACTTCCCCTTTTTTTGAACGGTTTTATGAACAAGTCAGTGTAAAAGTTCTAAACTAAAAGAAATGGAGATTGTATGGAGGTAAAGTATGCAGCAGATGAAGGCCGATCCACATTATTTGTTCGATGTATTCGTCCGTTTGTATCGGATGGTCTTTTTGATGGAAGTGACGCCGAAAGGGTATCGTTACGTCCGTGTCAGTGAGCAAGGGAAGCGCGCGTCGTCGCTTCCGGACGATGTGAGCGGTCGCTATTTGCACGAGATGTATGCGCCGGACGTCGCGAACGAGTTGATTTTGCACTATGATGTGGTCGTTTCGTCTCGTGAGCCGGTCTATTTCATGTCAAAGATGAACATAGAAGCTAACACTGCACGCTTCGCCTCATCCATGCTCATGCCGCTCGAGGACGGCACCGGAGAAGTGCGCTACGTTCTCGGGTTGACGACCGACTTGTCGGAAGATGCGGAGATGAAGCTACTGAGTAGCATCGAGAACATCGATTATTTGACGGGCATGCCGAACTTGATGAAAGTGAAGCTCGAGCTTGAAAAACTGTTTGCCAAACGAGAGCGCGAGGAAGCGACGAGCGTCATGCGTTTCCACATCAATCGTTTTAAGATCATCCTGTCGCTCCAAGGGGTGGAGCGATCGCAACGTTTAATCAAAGAGATGACCCGTCACTTATCTGATTTGCTGCCGAATGGCTCGATCATCGGCCGCGTCGACGGGGAAGATTTCATCGCTGTACTGCCACATACCTCGATTGAGACGGCATACATGCACGGGGAACGTCTACTGGCGACAATCGCGGATTACACATACCATGTTGCCGAGACCGAGTTCACCCTGTCCGGTTGTCTCGGCATCAGTTCTGGCAGTGAAGACGCCGACCAAGTGATTATGAACGCGTCGACGGCATTGCTAGAAGCAAGGCAAGCCGGTAAACAGATGATCAAAGTGTATGAGAAAGATGATTATATGCAGCATTACATCGACGAGATGACGATCGAGATGGAGCTTCATAAAGGATTGAAGGCAGGCGAACTCGGCGTCGTCTATCAGCCGAAAGTAGACTGTCGGAATGACGCCGTCCATTTCGAGGCGCTCGTCCGCTGGAAGAACACGGTGCTCGGAAACATTTCGCCTGAAACATTCATCAAAATTGCGGAACAGTCACTATTGATCGAGGACATCACCGAGTTCGTGTTCGAACGCGTCTGCCGCGACTTGAGCGATCGACCCGAGCTGTTCAACGGCCGCCGTGTCGCTGTCAACTTATCCCCGGTCTTGTTCCGTCAAGACTACGTTCAAAGCAACCTGATCCCGCTTCTTAAGACGTATGGCCTCTCAGCTGATCAGTTCGAGCTTGAGATCACGGAACATACGCTCATGCAGGAACCGCTCATCGGGATCCAGACAGTCGACTACTTGAAGGCGGCGGGATTCCGTATCTTAATTGATGACTTCGGCGTCAGCTATTCGTCACTCAACTATTTGAAGATGTTCGACATCGATGGCATCAAGATCGACCGGTCGTTCATCAGTCAGCTCGATAAAGACAACGGATTAAAAGAATATGAGATCGTCAAACTGATTGTCGCACTCGCTAAAAAACTGAACTTAGCAGTCACGGCGGAAGGTGTCGAGACGGAAGCGCAGTACCGCGCGATCCAGCGGCTCGGATGCGACGACGTGCAAGGCTATTTCTTCAGCCGGCCGCTCTCGCTCTCTAACCTCGAGCCGGCACTTGAGACAATCGTCTGTCAATACGAGGCGCTGCGATTAGACGGCTCGGACCGGTCCAAGTTAGCGGTACGGTTCGATGAGACAGAGGCCGAACGATTGAAAACAATCCTTCGGCTCGAAATTTTAGATACCCCGAGGGAAGAGCGGTACGATCGCATCAGCCGACTCGTCGCGAAGACGCTCGGGATGCCGGTCGCGCTCATCTCGATCCTGACAACGGACCGGCAGTGGATCAAATCGTGCCAAGGCACCGATCTCGAAAGTCCCCACATCGATCGGAAATGGACGCTATGTGACCGCGTCGTGACCGGCCGGGGACCACTCGTGATTGAAGACGTCAAAACCGCGGAGGCGTTGAGTGAGAATCCGTTGCTCGAAGGGATTGGCTTTTATGCAGGTGTGCCGCTTGTGACGAGAAGCGGACATGTCATCGGAACGCTCTGCGTCACCGACGGAGTGCCCCGCTCGTTCGAGCATGAGGCGCTGCAGACACTTGAAGATTTTGCGCGTTGGGTGATGGCCGAAATCGAATTGACCGAACAGGCACGTGGCCAGGAGCGGCGTCAACAGACACTCGAGTCGCTGTACGAGGTGACGGCCATCCAAGCCCCGTTTGCTGACAAGTTGAAGCGAATTCAAGAAGTGCTCAGGGAGTGGATCGGTTATTCGCATGCAGTCATCTTCTCGACAGAATCACGCCAGCGCGTCCTGTCCGCTGATGGGGATGCCTGGATCGATTGGACGGACGAGCGCTTGCAGCACGTTCATGCGCTGACGACGGTCGGGCATCAAAAATTGAAACGTTCGGAGCTCGTCCTCGAAGGGGTCGAATTCGCATCGATGATCAGCTTGCCGTTATCAAACGAAGGCAAGACGTTCGGATGGGTCGTCTTCCTGGCGGAGCAGGGCAGTTTAAACGATGTGGCCGATGCGGTGGCAATTCACGAGATGACGGACACGATCTTACTCGTGACCCGTTGGATGGAGAACGAGATTCGCCGCGAGCGTAAACATCAGGAAGTGATCGAACTCATCACAAAAGACGGACTGACGAAACTGTCGAACCGTCACTCGCTCATGACGGATTTGAGACAGATGATGAATCGGAAACGGCCGGTAGCGCTCCTGTTCATCGATTTGGATGATTTCAAGCGGATCAATGATACGCACGGCCATCTTGTCGGCGATGAAGTGCTCGTTGAAGTGGCGAAACGCATCGGATCGTTCAGTCACATGCATGCAGGGAAAGCGTATCGGTTTGCCGGAGATGAGTTTTTGATTGTCATCGAGACAGGTCCAGAATCGCTTGAAGAAGCCGTTTTCGACCAACTATCGACCGTTATTTCCCAGGAAATGACGGTCGGGGACGGATTGATGCTCCATCTTTCGGCCAGTATTGGTGTCGCATACTCTGATGCTAGTTTGTCCTCCCTCGACACGCTCATCCATCACTCGGATGCGGCGATGTATATCGCTAAAAACGGTGGCGGGGACGGCTACTATATTTATGATTCGTATCAAGAAAACAAATCAATGAAAGGAGGGTGCTCATGCAGACGTTAAAACGCTACTCAGACCGCTTTTGGTATATGACGCCCGTTAGTGAGACGGACCGGCCGATCATCGGCGCGGTCGTCGGGGACACTCATACGCTCATGATCGATGCGGGCAATTCCGAGGCCCACGCGAACTTATTTTTAGACGCCTTGGCCGAGCGGGGGATCAGCTGTCCGTCGCTCGTCGCGTTGACGCACTGGCACTGGGACCACATCTTCGGTCTGTCGGCGTTACAAGATATCGTCTCGGTTGCGAGTAGGGCGACGAAATCGCGGATGGAGCGCCTCATACCATACAACTGGGACGACGAGTCGCTCGATGAACGCGTCGAGAGCGGCATCGAGATCGCCTTTTGTGCGGAGGCGATCCGGCTCGAGTTCGGGGACACCCGCTCGATGCAAGTCGTCCTACCGACCGTGACGTTCGACGACACATTGACGCTCGACCTCGGTGGCGTCCACGTCTTGTTGAAACACGTCGGGGGCGATCATACGGCCGACGCGGTCGTCGCTTATATCCCGGAAGAGAAAGTGCTGTTTTTAGGGGACGCGCTATATGCGAACTTGTATGCCCCGTCTTGGCAGATGACGGCCGGGGAGACGCTACGGTTGTTGAGCGTCCTCGACACGTTCGAGGCCGAGGCGTATGTTTGGTCACACGGTCAAGTGGCGACGCGGGCAGAGTATGAGAAAGACCGAGATGTGCTTCGACACTTAGCGCACATCACTCTTGATTTCCCGGGAAATAAAGAGTTGATAACGGCTCAATACGAACGCTTAACCGGTCGTCTGGTTGACGAAGAAGAGCAAGAACTGATCACGTTTTTTGTGAACGGGTCAGGTGGTGAAGCGTGATGGACATCATCCACATCCGTGAAGACGACGAGGCGTTCCAACAGTTTTTGACGAGTCGGTTGCGTGCGTTCAACGATGTTCATTCAGCGCATCACCGAGCGATTCGCAATGCCGACGTCCCGGTAATCCAGTTGAAAGTGGAGCGTGACGGTCAAGTGATTGCCGGACTGTTCGGTAGCGTCTACTGGGGCTGGTTCGACCTTGACCGGTTATGGGTTGACTCCAACCATACCGGTGAAGGGATTGGGACACGACTCCTTGAGGAAGGTGAGCGTCATGCCCGCGCACTCGGCGCCACGCAAGTAAAGCTGACGACATTTTCGTTTCAGGCGAAAGCGTTTTATGAACGTTTCGGCTACGAGGTGGCAGGCGTCCTCCGCGACTATCCCCCGGGCTCTGACTACTACATGATGACGAAACGTTTGACCGATGCATGAAAAAGGCGACTCGCGCGAGTCGCCTTTTTCAGTACACTTTATCCCCGTTGAAGATTGAGTTTTTCACCATGACGTAATCGACGGTACGTAACGCGTCGAGATTGTTCCCACCCGAGTATGAGATGGCCGACTGGAGGTCTTGCTCCATCTCGGTCAACGTGTCTTGAAGCGCCCCTTTGTGCTCGACGAACACTTTCTTGCCTTCGACGTTTTTCCGTTCCCCTTTTTGGAATTCAGAAGCCGACCCGAAGTATTCTTTGAGCCGTTTCCCGTCCTGCTCGAACGTCTCCCCCGGAGACTCGTCGTGACCGGCGAACAGTGAGCCGATCATGACCATCGACGCGCCGAAGCGGACCGATTTGGCGATGTCACCGTGCGTGCGGATGCCCCCATCCGCGATGATCGGTTTCGTCGCCGCCTTGGCACACCAGCGGAGCGCGGCGAGTTGCCAACCGCCTGTCCCGAAGCCGGTCTTGATTTTCGTGATGCACACTTTGCCCGGTCCGATGCCGACTTTCGTCGCGTCCGCCCCGGCATGCTCGAGCTCACGGACCGCTTCTGGTGTCCCGACGTTCCCGGCGATGACGAACGAGCTCGGAAGATGCTGTTTGATGTGTTGGATCATCCGGATGACCGCGTTCGAATGTCCATGTGCGATATCGATCGTGATGAATTCTGGTGTATGTCCCGCTTCGGCGAGCTGTTCGACGAACCGATACTCGTCTTCTTTCACGCCGACACTGATTGACGCGTACAGGCCACGTCCGTGCATGTCTTCGATGAACCTTAGCCGCGTTTCCGGATTGAACCGATGCATGATGTAGAAATAGCCGTTCTCAGCGAGCGAGAGCGCCACGTTCTCATCGATGATCGTCTGCATGTTCGCCGGAACGACCGGAAGGCGGAACGTGAGGCCGCCGAGTGTGACGCTCGCGTCACATTCCGAACGACTGTCGACGACACATTTTGCCGGAATCAATTGAATATCTTCATAATCAAACACTTTATCCATCGTTTGCACCCCTATTTACGAACATTTTAATTGAGTTACTTAGAAATACTTCGCCCATTCGGTAATGTAACGCATTTTTTGATGAAAGTCAAAGGGATGTATCGGAAAAATGTGTATTTTCAATACGATAACGTTATTTATATTCATAATGTTCGTGTTTAGGCTAATAGTATTGATGTTTCACGTGAAAAAGACCGCTAGTCAGCGGTCTTGAAACATCACATATCGGTTGCGGCCGTTCGACTTGGCTTCATAAAGAGCGAGATCGGCTTGTTTGAGCAATCGTTTCTTTGTCATGCCTGATTGGTACCGAGCGACACCGATACTCGACGTCGTGACGAACGTATGCCCTTCGATCTGCCACGGGTGCTGGAGCGAGGCAATCAGCTTGTCCGCGACCCGGTCAGGTGCTGACAAATCGGTATAGCGGATCAATACAGAGAACTCGTCGCCGCCGAAGCGGGCGATCACGTCTTGTTTCCGTAGCGCCCGGGTGAGACGGATCGAGAACTGTCGCAGCAGCTCGTCCCCGACGTCATGTCCGAGCGTGTCGTTGATTTGTTTGAAATGATCGATATCGAGCGAGAGGATGGCCAGCTCCTCGCCGTCCTCTTCAACCCTCGAGAGTGCCTCTTCTAAGTAAGCCAAGAAGTAACGGCGGTTGGGGAGCTCGGTCAGCGTATCGTGGTAGGCTAAGTGTTTTAGTTGTTTCTCGAGTACTTTACGCTGCATGATCTCACGGGTGACGGTTAAATAGTGCAGCAACGTCGCTTCTTCATAGATAGCCTGGATCTTCGTCTCGAGCCAAATCCATCTGCCGTCGTGGTGGAGGTGACGAAACTCGAGCGTGAGCGGCTCACTGCCGGCCGTCATCGCTTTGAGCTGTTGTCTCGTCGGCGTGACGTCTTCCGGGTGGATGAAGTCGAGCGTATTCTTGCCTTCGTAAACCGCAGGCGCATAGCCGAGGACGCTCTGATGGGACGGCGAGGCGTAGCGGACACGGCCGTTGCGCTCGAGGATGCAGACGAGGTCGCTCATGTTTTCCGTGATCAGCCGGTACTGCGTCTCGCTTTGGCGTAACGCCCGTTCCATCTCTCGTTTCTCGGTCACATCACGCAGGACGGTCATTACGGCGGTCGTCCCTTCATAATCAATCAATAGACTGCCGATATCTATATGTAAGTGCTGACCGGACGGCGCGACAAGGACGATTTCCGTGTCTTGGACAGGATCACCGAGCTGCAAGGCAGAAAGGCGTGTCCTCGTCGCCTCATGGTATTCGGCAGCAAGATATGTAAAGATGGATTCGCTCTCGATATACGTCTCCCCGATCGTCTCTAACGCCACGGCGTTCGCGTATAAGATCATGCCGTCTTTATGGACGATGATCCCTTCTGGAATCGTCTCGATGAGCTGGCGATAGCGTCGTTCACTCTCTTGTAAAGCGCGTTCGGCGGTCTTCTCCGGCGTATGGTCGATGATGATGGCGAATAGGCCGGTGATGTTGCCGCCGATCTCGATCGGGATGTTCAAGACGGCGAGGTCGAGCGCTTCGCCCGTCTTTTGATGCGCCGTGATCCCGTACTTGTGGGGCTTTCCGGATAAGGCGAATCGGAGTCCCTCGCAGACGAGCGGTTGTTCCGAGTCCGGCAGCCAGTCGAGGAACGAACGGTTGATGAAATCGGTCTCGCAATAGCCGGTGATGTTTGTGACGGCAGGATTGATCGATTTGACCCGAAGTTCGGGGTCGAGAACGAAAATACCGTGTGGCGAATAGCGGCGCAACGACTCATGCTGGTCTCGTAGAATCGATAGCTCGAGCTCACGCCGTTTTCGCTCCGTCACTTCCCGAACGACCGAGATGACGTGGGTGCAGGCACCGGATTCGTTGAACACCGGCGTCACTTCCGACTCGAAATAATGAAGCGGCAACAAGATCACATCTTGGTACTCGAGTGTTTCTGAGTAGAACGAATCAGCGAGGCGGTAGTCTTCATAGACGATGCTCTTTCGTGCGCGAATCGCCTCGTCATAATGGTGGGTGATGAGTGCGGCCGTCTCGGCCGGAACCATGTCGCCGACACACTTTCCGACGTCAGCGTCTGTCCAACCGATGGCCTGCTTCCCCGGCTCGTTCACAAATACATAGCGATAGGTCGAACCGTCCACTTCCATGAAGAACACAAAATCCGAGATTTTGTCGAACGTCTGGAGCAGGATGGAAGAATGGTGTTGGATCGTCTGGTCGGCGCGCATAATGTCCCTCATTTCAGTCAAGTTTTTGACACGTCATTTCTATATTACAACATTCATAAAAAGATGTGTGAACATTCAAAAAAAGACAGGACTGTAAAAGTCCTGTCAGGCAGCTTGCTTGAGACGGTCCCGTTCTTGGCGGCCGTTCATCACGTAATACAAGAAAATCGTCAAGGTGACGACCCCGGCGAGCAACAGATAAATGGTAGAGAAACCGGTCAGCGGGATGAGTAGCCCGATAAAGTAGGGACCGAAGCCGAGCCCGGCGTCGAGGGCGATGAAGAACGTCGACGTCGCCATCCCCATCCGTCCAGGTGAGGCCGACTTGACGGCGATGGCCTGTGTACCGGACTGGATATTGCCGAAGCCGAGCC
This sequence comes from Exiguobacterium sp. SH0S7, assembly GCF_004337195.1. Classification (NCBI taxonomy): domain Bacteria; kingdom Bacillati; phylum Bacillota; class Bacilli; order Caryophanales; genus Exiguobacterium; species Exiguobacterium sp. SH0S7. The sequence continues at coordinate 67,908 of NZ_SJVA01000008.1, read as the reverse complement.
CGATTAACGCCCCGGCGAGTAAAAGGCCCAAAGCGCTCGTCGCTTGGCTAAGGACGAGCAGCCCGACCGCGAAGATGAAGATGGCCGGATACATTACGACGTTGGCGCCACGCGCGTCCATGAGCCGTCCCGTGATCGGGCGCGACAACAGGACTGAAATCGAATAGACGAGGAAGAAGACGCTCGCCGCTTCGACGAGGTCGAGTTCGGTCGCGTAAAAGTTGATGTAAGACAAGACGCTTGAAAAACTGAGTGCGGCGATTGCGATGATGAGCGCGATTGGTAACGCCTTCGGTTCGACGAACGCCTTAAGTGACAACCCGCGAACGATTTCCGGATGGTCAGCCTCGGGAATGGTGACGAACAAGGCGCTCACCAAACTGACGACGCCGACGACGAGACAAGCGATAAAGATGGTCGAGAAACTCGTATATTGGCTCATCAGCAAGCCGACGAACGGGCCGATGGCGGTGGCGAGCGTCGAGCTCATGCTATAGTATCCGATGCCTTCGCCTTTTCTGGCGCCAGGGATGATCTGGGCGACAATCGTGCCGGTCGCTGTGCTCGATAAACCCATACCGAGACCGTGCACGAAGCGGGTGAACAGTAAGAAGCCGACGCCGAGGTCGACGAAATAAAGCAGGATCGTGGCCGTGAAGAAGGTCAGCCCGATCAACAACGTCTTACGCCGTCCGATTGAATCAATCAGTCGACCGATGAACAGCCGGCCGACGAGCGTACCGATGATGAAGATCCCGGTGACGAGACCGGCTTCACTTGTCGTCGCGCCGTATGTCGCAACGGCGTGAACGCCGATCGTTACCATGAGCAAGAAAAAGATGAGCGTCAAGAAGAAGTTGACGAGCGAGATGATGAGGAAGTCTTTCGTCCATAATTTTTGTGCGGTCAATTGCATCGGCGATGACGCCTCCTTATTTGTTTGAACCTAAATAGTTAGTAAACATAACTAAAGGAGTATAGCAAATTGATGAGAGCTTGTCAGAGACGACGCATTGTGCGTGAAAAACCGATTCGCGTTAGCGGATCGGTTCGTCATCAGATTAAACGGCGGCGGTACCAGAGGACGATCGGTACGAGAACGAGTGAAACGATTCCGCCGAGCAGTGACAGCGTCAAATAGCTCGACTGGGAGGCGATGATACCGGACAGCATGCCGCCCGAGGCGCCGGACAAGGCGATCCAGACGTCGACCGACCCTTGCGTCTTCGCTCTCGTCTCGGGTGTCGTTGCATCGACCAAGATGGCCGTCCCACTGATGAGACCAAAGTTCCAACCGACACCGAGCAAGACGAGACCGACGATCAACAAGAACAGCGAGTCGGCCGGTGCGAACGCCGCGACGACGCCGGCGAAGAATAACGTCACCCCAGAAGCGATGGCCATGATTTCACGGCCGACTTTGTCGACGAGCACGCCGGTCACGAGCGAGGGTAAATACATCGCACCGATATGGAAGCCGATGACGAGACCGACCGCGCTCAACTCATGGCCGTGCTGCCGCATGTGGACAGGTGTCATCGTCATGATGGCGACCATGACGATTTGGCTGAGCACCATGACGAAAGCGCCGACGTACACACCAAGGCGAGAGTGGACTTCTTCGGGTTGACGTTGCGTCGCGTCTGTCGATTGCTTCCGTTTCGATTCGATGGCTCGGGCGACGAGGAGCGGGTCAGGGTTCAAAAATACGATCAAGATGAGACCGGCCACGAAGTAGGCGGCTCCCGCGAGTAAAAACGGACCAGAAAGCGTCGGGATGCCGATGGCGTCAGCAACCCGCCCCATCGGTTCGACCAAATTCGGTCCGGCGACGGCACCGAACGTCGTCGATACCATGGCGATACTGACCGCGGTCGCCCGTTCGGTCGCATTCGCCAAATCCGTTCCGGCGTAACGGGCCTGGAGGTTACTCGCCGTCCCGGCCCCGTAAATAAGGAGCGACACGAACAAGAGCGGTACGCTCTCGAACGCGGCGGCAAAGATGACACCGAACGCACCGAGGGATCCCGTCAAGAACCCGGTCGCGAGTCCGACCCGGCGTCCGACCCGTTGCGATATCATCCCGATCAGAAACGCGGCGCCGGCAGAGCCGAGCGTGAACAGCGCCGTCGGGACACCCGCATACGCATCGGTCCCGAGCAGGTCACGGGCGAGAAGCGCCCCAACGGTAATACCTGCGGCGAGGCCGGCACCCCCGAAAATTTGAGACATCACGACGACGAACAACGTCCGTTTATACAGACGGCGTTGTTGCTCGCTGTCGGTCACATATGGATCAATCTTATTTCGCATGATACGATTCCTCCTCCATCAACTTATACCCCACCTAGTATAACGTTTGCAGGCGTGGAAAAGAAGGGTGGACAAAAAAGGACTCGACTCGAAAAATACCGAGTCGAGTCCTTCCGTTCGTGAATCATCAAGCACGGTCCCAGAACCGGGCTTTGGCAATCCCGTCGATGAACGTGTCGAATCCGTCGAGACTGTGCTGTTTGAACGTGTAGACGCCAGGTTGGTCCGTCTTGACGCGGCACTGATCGAGCACTGAATCATCGTGTAGGTGCAAAGCGAGCGGCTTGAAGTGTTTATACGTGTTCTCGATAAACTCGAGGACATCGTCTTCGACCGAACTCGCGGCGCTGACGAGGAAAGCGGCGTCGAACAGGCTCGAGTCGACCGTATCGTACGTCTCTTTCACTTTGAGGTCACCGAGCATGTACGATTTTTTCCCGACGAGGCTATAGTTCACTTTTTTGTCGGCGAGCGCTTGGACCCACGCCTTCACTTGCGCGGCATCGACATCACCGGCGAGAAGGACGGCGACGCTCTTCGTATCCGGTTTCGAGATCGTGTCCGCCATGCTGAGGGCAGGCGATGTTTTGTCCGAGACGACTTCGTTGTTCTCGGCAGGCAGTGCGACGCCTAAGTTGTCGGCGACGACCGAGGCGAGTTCGCGGTCGATGCGGTTCAACAAGTCGACGGCGTTTTCTTTCACCATGTCCGATTCACACTTGCCGAGCTCAAAGCTGCAGGCGTCTTGAATGTGCTTCTGTTCGACCGGGGTCATGCTGTTGTAGAACATTTTGGCTTGTGAGTAGAAGTCGAGGAAGCTGTCGCTGCGGCCACGGACTTTGTGACCATCGACTTTCTCTTGGTAATGCTCAAATCCACCTTGGTCGACCGGAACAGGTGCCGGCTGATTGTTGTTGAGCGCGTTTTTATGGTAGCTCGTCTGGCCTTTATGGACCGACATTTGATGCATGCCGTCGCGTTGATTGTTATGGAACGGACAGACCGGTTTGTTGATCGGGATCTGATGGAAGTTCGGTCCGCCGAGACGTGACAGCTGTGTATCTGTGTATGAGAACAAGCGCCCTTGCAGGAGCGGGTCGTTCGAGAAGTCGATGCCCGGAACGATATGCCCTGGATGGAATGCGACCTGTTCGGTTTCGGCGAAGAAGTTATCGACGTTCCGGTTGAGCGTCATCTTCCCGACAAGTTTGACCGGGATCTCTTCTTCGGGCCACAGTTTGGTCGGATCGAGGATATCGAAGTCGAACTTGAACTCGTCTTCGACTGGGATCATCTGCAGTCCGAGTTCCCATTCCGGGTAATCGCCTTTATCGATCGCCTCATACAAGTCGACGCGGTGGAAGTCGGCGTTTTTCCCGACGGCCTTTTGCGCCTCGTCCCAAACTTGCGAGTGGACACCGAGCTTCGGTTTCCAATGGAATTTGACGAAATGGGCTTTCCCTTCCTTGTTGACGAGTCGGAACGTATGGACGCCGAACCCTTCCATCATGCGAAGGCTGCGCGGGATCCCGCGGTCGCTCATCGCCCACATGACCATATGGGCCGTCTCATGGTTTTGCCCGACGAAGTCCCAAAACGTATCGTGGGCACTCCCGCCTTGCGGGACTTCCGTATGCGGTTCCGGTTTCACGGCATGGACGAGGTCGGGGAACTTGATCGCGTCTTGGATGAAGAAGACCGGAATGTTGTTCCCGACGAGGTCGTAGTTGCCTTCGTCCGTATAAAACTTCGTCGCAAATCCACGGACGTCACGGACCGTGTCGCCGGATCCACGCGAACCTTGAACCGTCGAGAAGCGGACGAAGACAGGCGTCACTTTCGAAGGATCGTTCAGGAAATCCGCTTTCGTATAGTCGGCAAGCGATTCGTATACTTGAAATTCTCCGTGGGCACCGACGCCGCGCGCGTGAACGATTCGTTCTGGAATCCGTTCATGGTCAAAGTGCGTCATTTTTTCACGGAAGTGGAAATCTTCGATGAGCGTCGGTCCCCGAAGCCCCGCTTTGAGTGAGAACTCATCCTCCGCCATCTTCAGTCCTTGGTTCGTCGTCAGTCCTGCTGCTTGTTCATTGTCGATCGTGTGTTGTTTCAACTGTTCTTCTTTTTTATTCCCCATCATGTTGCCTCCCCATAAGTATATGCTCTCCCGACGTAAGCCGTGATTGACCTACTTTACGGTTTTTCCCTAACGCTACGAGAAGAAACCCCCATTTTAAAATGGGGTACGTTAATTGATAGGTGTCACAACGCTGCCCAAACGCTCTGCTTCAAAACGATATGCTGCACTTTTTCAGGCTCGAGATCGTATTTCGTCGAGATGGTCCGGGTCACTTTTGCTTTCAAATCAGGGTCGTTGGATTGTTTCGCCTCGTAAATCTTGTTCCACTCTTCCCAGACACGTACCTCGCCTTCAGATAGTTGGCCGGTCCATTCTTTCTCGCGAAGCTGCCAACCGAACACCATGTCGTCGTAGTCGCCGGCCTCGACCGTCTCGGCTAGCGACCAGTCGCCTCCTGGAGCGTAGACGGCCTGACCGAGGGGAGAGTCCGTGCCAATATACGCCTCGTGATCATAAAAACGGATCAATGCGGCTTGGAACGTGTCTCGTTCGGTCACCTCACTCATGACGTCATGGCTGATGGACTGGAGCGTCTCGACGTCAGGACGTCCGTGGACGACGACATCGTATTCATAGCGGACCGCGTCATCTTCATGTATCGGTTTGCTCGCTTCAATCGTATAAGTTGCTTCGTGCTGAGACATCTGCTCAGTTTTGTCTTTCTGTTTCGGCGGGTCATTCGGCCACACGTAAGCGGTGAACGCGATGGCAGGGACGAGCAGCAGTGCTCGTCTCAGACGATATACCCACTTCGGTTTTCGTTTCGATTTCATGGTTATCACTTCCAATCTTATGTATGAAAAAATCCCCTGATCGCCAGGGGATTAACGCGTCCGATCTAATCGTACGAGCCGGGCATCCGAATTGACGATGCCGCGCACTAAATCACTCAAGATTTTAGAACCTAACATGCTGTAAACCGTACCGTTGCCGCCATACCCGAGCAGGTAGAACAGGTTTTTCCGGTCCGGGTGTTCCCCGATGAAGGGCAGATGGTCGATCGATTCACCGAACAGAGCTGCCCAAGCGTATTCGACTGTCAAATCGTACATCGGGAACAGCGCCGCGACTTCTTGGCGAATCCGCTCGGCCCGATTACGGATGAGCGCCTCACTATGAGGTGTTTCCGGCTTTTCTTCGTCGAGGCCACCGGCGATGATCCGGCCATCGACCGTCGTCCGTAAATACAGGTAAGGACGTTTCGTCTCCCAAATGAGCGCCTGCCCGTCCCAATCCTTGAAATCCTTGATTGGGTTCGTCGCGATGGCGTAGGAACGATTGAGCTCGATGCGATGGGTGTCGAGCAGTGGTGCCGGCCCGTAACCGGTCGCGAAGATGACATGCTTAGCCTTGAACGTTGTTTCAGGCGTCAACACGAGCCAGCCGTCCCCGTCAGGCACGACTTCCGTCACGTCCGTCTCCTCGAAAATCGGAACGTCGTTCATCGATAGGTGGCGAACGACTTGACGGCTGAGCGTGAGCGGGTTGACTTCAGCATCGCCTTTTGTGATCAGTGCGGCCGGTTTATCAAATGGGAACCGGTCTTGGAGTGCCGTTTGATCAAGCCATTCAGCCTCAAACCCGTGCTTGGTGAGCATCTCATATTCACGTTTCAGTTTGGAGACATCTGCCTCCTCGCTCGCGAAGCAAAGGCTGTCGCGTCGGATGTAGACGTCTTTTGCATCGACGGTCTCGGCGACCTCGTCGAGCGCATCGACCGCCTCCCTACATAATTTATAGAAGCGGACGGCATCGACTTCCCCGATCTGATCAGCGAGCTCATGCAACATGATGTCGTTTGAATACTGGATGAGCCCAGTGTTCGCCGCCGTGCTTCCGGCTCCGACTTTCCCTTTGTCGAGGACGGCGAAGTCGATGCCGTCCTTATAAAGCGTGTAAGCCGTCAATGTGCCGGACATGCCGGCTCCGATGACGAGCACGTCGTACTGTTCTTTTTGGATCGGCTTTTGTAAGACGATCTGTTCCGACTCAGTGATCGGCCAATATAAGTTCCCGTTGTGCATTTCCATGACGTCATCCTCCGATAATCAGCATCTTCTTCTTAATCCCCGAATTTTGAGATTGAAAACGCAAAAAAACGCAGACGAGATGTCTGCGGTAGCGTTCGTTATTTTTTGACGACAACTGTTTTAGTAGATGCGCCTTTCGTATACGTGATGCGTTTGACGTTCTCGGCACCACGAATTTCTGCAAGGTTCGTTCCGTCGACGATGACTTCTTTGACGGTCGCGCCTTTGAAATCGATGATGGAACCGGCTTGTTTCGGCTTCACTTGAACGACGACGTTCTTGAGCGGGTCACCCGTCAATTCCGTGTAAACGCCGCGCACGAAGATGCCGTTCTTAAAGTTCGTGCCTTTACCGATCGTCACGCCGATGTAGTCGTCTTGAAGGACAAGACGGGCAGCCTTATTGTTCTCGACTGTATAACGTTTCACGTCGACAACGGGTTCTGGTGTAAGGTCGATTTGCGCGAGGACCGGATCGTGGTCACTGGCCCGGCCTGACATCTCTGTGAAGTCGGCGTTGACGTGGATCATATCAATCTCGGTCGTAGCGGCCAAACGGTTCGACACGAGGATGTGGTCGAGCACTTGCGAGTTGCCTTGGTAGACGTAAGAGTAACGATCGATAGCAGGTACTTTCTCGACCATGTTCGTCATCAAGTCACCTTTGAAGATTTGAAGCGCGTCTGAGAACTCGAAGTCGTTGAAGTCACCGAGAGCGACGACGTTCGCATCCGGGTTATCGGCTTTCACGTCCGCTACGAAGTTGTGGACGAGTTGTGCGATTTTTTTCCGTTGCACTTCACTGCCGAGCACGACCGGCTGTTGTGAACCGAAGAAGCCGGTGTCGCCGCCTTTTGAGTTCCAATGGTTGGCGATGACGACGACGTTCTCACCTTGGAAGTCGAACTGGGCCGCGAGCGGCTTACGTGAGCTGTTGAATGCTGGGTCGAGTGGCGCGATTCGGCCCGGGTTATGTGTCAACTTGCCGTTTTCGTAACCGACGGCCGTTGTCGCGTCACCAGCAGGGATGCCTTCCGTGAGCGAGACGCGTTCCGGATTGTACAAGAAGCCGACACGAATGTTGGCGTTCGGTGCGCCGCCATCTTGATTGTTCTCCGGATCGATGTTGACGTACTTGTACGACTTGCCGCCGATTGAGACGATATCATCGATCAAGCGTTGATAGCTTTGGTCAGCTGCAGCATCTCCTGTGCTTTGACCGTTGTTGTCTTGAACTTCGGTCACGCCGATGATGTCCGGGTTGTTCAACTCTTCGACGAACGCTTTCGCCAGTTTGAGCGCCTTCTCGTCCGACGTCTCCTTCACGTTGTTCGAGAAGTTCTCGAGGTTGTAAGAAGCGATCGTCAACTTGTCTTCTTCTGCCTCGATGAATGTCGTCTCACGCTTAGCATCACCTTTGACAAAGGCAGCTTTCATCTCATCGAGACCTGCTTGAATTTTGTAGTTTCCATATGAATAACCGACGACACCGACGATTGGTCCGTTGAAACGGTCACCGGTCGCGACATCGAACTCACGCGCTTCTGCGTTCGGTTCGAGACGGAACTGGATACGTTCCGGGTTTGCGTCATCTTTCTTCAAAAGGATTCCTCCGTTGAACGTCTCGGTAGGCGTGCTTTCGAGTACGGTCACGAGGTCACCGTTTTGTTGCGGCGATACTGACTTGAGGTTAGCGGTCTCGACACGCATTCCTTCTAAGCTTTCCCAGAAATCGATGGCATCTTTGTCTGGATTGAAGACGGCGAGGGCGTCGCTGTCGATAAACTCGGTCGGTAAGTTCGACTCGTCAAGCTTCACTGGCGTCGGGAGTGTGACGTCACTCTTCACGACATCGACTTGTCCGTTGCGTGTATCGATTTGTGTCATCAACATATCTGTCCGTTGGCGATCGCTATAGCCTTCGATCGCATACTCGCTGACGACACCTTTCACGTTGACGAGGTCTCCGACTTGAATGCCGGCGATCGAACGTCCGCCGTACAGGATGATGCCTTCTGACGTGCGTGCGTCTTGGTCGGCTTCCATGTCCGGTGTTTGAATGTAGTAATACGTCGTTCCCATCGAGACGAACGTGTACGTGACGATTCCTTCGACGCCTTCGACCGTTTGGCCGTTCATCGGTGACGTATGGCTCGCGCCTTGGATGTCGTGGATGCGGATCTTGTCCGTGATCTTATAGTCGTACGTCGTCACGGCGCTGAACGCATCGCCTGACTTGACGGCGACTTTGAGCGTCTTCGTCGTTTCGACACGGACTGGACCTGTATAACGTGTCCCGTTCACTTTCGGGTCTGAACCATCGAGCGTGTAATAGATTTCAGCGCCCGCAGTCGTCGTCGAAAGCGTCACGTCTTGAGGTCCGACGAACGTGCCGGCGCCTGGCTTCGCCGTTGCCGGACGGAGTACCGTCGGGTCGATGGCTGTGTCAGCCGCATCACGTGGGATGATTTGATACGTGTTGTCGAACTGTTGGACGATTCCCGTGATTGATGCGTAGTTGACGTCCGTCTGTAAATCGAGAACGCCGCGTTCGTCACGGACGACAAATTCCTTCGTTCCGTCTGTCGCCGTCAAGTTCTGACCGCTGCCTGTTAGTGTGACGTTCTTCACCGTCACGAGTTCAGACTCGACGTCCTCATTGATCTGTTCGCCTGTGAGAACTTGCGCAGCTGGGACGCTCGCCGTTTGTTTCGAGACGACGACCGCATTGTTTAATTGAAGGAGCTCACGGTATGAACCGATCGCACCTGTGACGACGACTTCATCGCCGACGTTGACCGCGAGTGATGTCGGACGGACTGAGAGGCCGCCTGTCGCGTCTTGAATCGAGATCGTGTTCGCAAGTTTGGCCGTAACGACGCCTTTGATCGTGACCGTTTCACCTTCTGCCTTCGTGCGGGCATCACTGATTGAAATCGGAGTGACCGGTGCCGGTGGTTCTACCGTTCCGCCATCGCCGTATACGACACCTTGGAACGTGTGCGACCCGAGGTTCGTGAACGTATCGATTGGTTGTGAGTTCCATTCCGCCGCTGGGTCGAACGCATCCGTACCGTTAGCATCTCCGGTCGTGACCGTATCTTTACGAATCAACGTCTGGTCAGCGGTTGCGACGCTTGTTCCCCATTTTGTGCCCGGGTCGACACCGATTTGACCGAAGACGTCGAGCACAGTGTCACCTTTTTTCAAGACGAGCGTGTCATCACCGTTAAAATTCGTCACGCCGCTCGTCGCATTTGATTTTGCCTTGAGCGCTTCACTCGCACTGCCGTTGACGATGACATACGTGCCACCCGGTTGGAGGGTCCCCGTCAAGTTGAGCGTCGTGCCAGGAGCCGTCCCGCCGTTTGAATACAGTTCGAGCTTGTAGGCAGAGAGGTCGATGGCTGAATCGGTTCCGTTGAACAATTCAATCGCTTTGTTGTTGCTTGAGCCTTCAATATACTCCGAGATGAATAAGTCTGCTGCGTTCAACGTTTCGGCTTGTACGTTTGCCGCGATCGGCGTCATGCTGCTGACGATCAGTCCGGCTGATAAAGCGAGGCCGGTCATTTGTTTGAGTGAACGTGCTTTTGGTTTCCCCATGTTGTAGTCTCCCTTTGGTATGTAGATGGCCGATACGATTTCTCAATTCATTTGGTCACTTGTTGAGCGTTCAGCCCCCTACTAGTCAATACAAAAATGATAGCGCTTACATTAATCGACTATTACCCACAAAAATGGCTCGTTACGACTCCATCGATTGGTGTATTTCACTATCATTTACCAACTTTGCAACTACATGTTAAACATAACCAAGCAGACATTAGAACTCAATCTCCTTTTCACGAAGTTCCTATTACATTTTAATGACAAGGTAATGAGTTTTTGGATTTTTCCCTTTTAGGTTGACGACAAGGCCATGAACTCTTACAATTCATTAATACAAATTAAGTGTATCGGTTAACTGTGAATTAATAGGGAGGAAACGAATGACGACGACTACTTATCCGGTCATCCCGGGAGCGGGGACGTTTTATTATGAAGGGAATCAAACCGGGATATTATTATGTCACGGTTTTAATGGGACGCCACAAAGCGTGCGCGATGTCGGGATCGACTTGATGGAAAAGGGCTTCACAGTGTATGCCCCTCGCTTGACGGGGCACGGGACCGACCCCGAGGACTTTAGATGTTCGACGAACAAGTGCTGGTATGAGAGCATGGAAGCAGGTATCCGCTTCTTGCGCGAGCGATGTCGTCACGTCATCGTCGTCGGACAATCGATGGGTGGGACGCTCGCCTTAAAAGCCGCGCTCGCCGGCCTTGCCGACGCCGTCATCACGATCAACGCGGCGTTGTCTGTACCGGGCTATGCGTGTCATGCGGCTGAAGATGTCTGTCGCTTCATCGACGAGGACGAACCGGATATCAAGGCGAATGACGTGTATGAGATCGTCTACGACAAAGTACCGACGTCGGCCATTCGCGAATTGCTCGCTTTGATCGAGGAAGTTCGGCCTCGCGCGTCGGACGTGGACGTTCCGACGTGCGTCATCCATTCCGCTGTCGACCACGTCGTCCCGCCGGAAGATTCGATGTGGTTGTATGACACGATTCAGGCGCCGAAACAACGTATCGTTTTGGAGCAATCGTACCATGTGGCGACGCTGGACCATGATCGTGGTCGATTAGCTGACGCGATCGGTACGTTCTGTGAACAAGTGACGCCGGTTGAACAAATGTAGTCTCTAAGACTGCATTTTTTATTTGCGCTTCTTTGCAAACGCTTGCACTAATGCTATTGTAAGATTAGATTTACCCAAACAGTGGTATGTACCTTCATTGATACTAATCGTAGGCTTAGGAGGAATTTGACGTATGGAGACGGCGTTCAGACAAAGTGAGAAGCAAGGCATCGCCCGGGCATGGTGGAAAGAAGCCATCGCCTATCAAATATACCCGCGTAGTTTCAAAGATTCGAACGGGGACGGCATCGGCGACCTCCGTGGCATTATCGAAAAGCTTGATTACTTGGAAGATCTCGGCATCGATGTGATCTGGCTCTGTCCGATGTACAAATCACCGAACGATGACAACGGTTATGACATCAGTGATTACGAAGACATTATGGAAGAGTTCGGGACGATGGAAGATTTCGATGCGTTGCTGAGCGCGGTCCATGCGCGAGGGATGAAGCTATTGCTAGACCTCGTCGTCAACCATACGTCAGACGAACATCCATGGTTCGTCGAATCGAAAAGTTCGAAAGACAATCCGAAGCGGGATTGGTATATATGGCGGGACGGAACAGAAGACGAGCCACCGAGCAACTGGGCCAGCATTTTCGGCGGCTCGGCCTGGGAATATGACGCGGCGACCGAGCAGCACTACCTTCATGTGTTCTCTAAAAAACAGCCTGACTTGAATTGGGAGAACGAAGAAGTGCGCGGTGCGGTCTACGATATGATCAACTGGTGGCTCGATAAAGGAATCGACGGGTTCCGGGTCGATGCGATCAGCCACATTAAAAAGATGCCGACCGAGACGATGTTGCCTTCCCCGGATGGCAAACGTCACGTCACGGCGTTCTCGATGTATTCAAATATCGAGGGGATTCATGATTATCTCCAAGAGATGAAGCGCGAGACGTTCGCCAAGTACGATATCATGACGGTCGGGGAGACGAACGGAATCGAGCCGAAAGCAGCCGACCTGTGGATGGGACCGGAAAACGGGGCGATGAACATGGCGTTCCATTTCGACCACGTCGATATTATGCGCAAGTCCCGGCTCGCCCCGCTTGACGTCGTCAAACTGAAACGTATTTTTGACAAATGGCAACAAGGGTTGCTTGAAACAGGGTGGAACGCCCTCTATATCGAGAACCATGATATGGTGCGTGCCGTCTCGCTCGTCGGGGACGAGAACCACTATTGGCGCGAGAGTGCGACCGCGCTCGGAATGATGTACTTCTTCATGCACGGGACACCGTTCATCTATCAAGGGCAAGAAATCGGTATGAAGAACGTGCCGTTGCCATCGATCTACGACTACGATGACGTCGCGACAAAGAACGAGTACTTCGAACGGATTGCGAACGGGATGAGTGAAATCGACTCGATGCAACACGTGTGGGGGACGTCGCGCGACAACGTCCGGACGCCATTGCAATGGGACGCCTCGCTGCACGGCGGCTTCTCGTCAGCCACCCCGTGGATGCCGATCCATGCCGAGTATGAGACGTTGAACGTGGAAGCACAGTCTAAAGACGTGAACTCGATTCTGTCGTTCTACAAGGCGATGATCCGACTGCGCCGAGCCGAGGAGACGTTCACGTATGGAAGTTACCGCGATCTCTTGCCGGAACATCTGCAAGTATTCGCGTATGAGCGCAAGTTCGAGCAACAATGCTTTTATGTGCTCGTTAACTTGACGGCGAATCCGGCCGAGACGACGCTCGCTGGTCTTGACGAGGCGACACTCGTCTTGACGAATGAGGTGGATCCGGAACCGATCGAGCAAGACACGTTCATGCTGAAGCCGTTTGAAGCCCGGTTATATCGCTTATAATGATGAGACACCTTCCATTCGGGAGGTGTCTTTTAGGAGGGGATCAGTATGCATCAGATCGAACTCGGGAACGACGACGTCACTGTTCGGTTCATCATTGCCGAGGCTAATCGTACGACGTTAAAACTTGTCCTCGCTCGCGACGCAGAAATAATCCGGACGGCTGACTATGTCTTGTTTGGACGAGACCTTACCGAAGCGTATGAGCAATTGAGTGGTAAGGCCCAACTTCAAAATGAGAGCGGGCGGACGATTTTAACGATTGCGTTCGAAAGGGGACGTGTCGATGTCTCAATCGCGTGGGGACAAGGCGTGACGACGTTTGCGACCGATCAAAGTTATTTGACGAAAACGCTTGGTCAGATCGGTCCGTTTGAATAGACTGTGACAAATACGGGAAAAGAGCATATGATAGAGGTTGACTATACGGAAAGGGGTGTCGGGTATGGATGGTAAGAAACGCGCGGACATTCGCCCAGGACTCCACGTCCAGATCGTCCTGAAACAAGATCAGCGGAGCGGGAAGTTGACGAAAGGCGTCGTCAAAGACATTTTGACGAACTCGCCAAGTCACCCGCACGGCATTAAAGTACGCTTAAACGATGGACAGGTCGGTCGGGTAAAAGTGATCGAAGCTGGAGGTGAATGATATGAGTGAAAAGAAATTGAGTTTTCAAGAGGCGATGAAGCAAAAACTTGCCGAGAAGAAACAGAACGAAACGAAAGTGCCGACAGGACTTCGTGGGACGAAGCAAAAACCGTTGACGAACCAGTTGACGAAAAAGCCGAACAACCAGAAGAAACGGACCGGCGTATAAATCAAGCAGTTGCTCATGCGAGCGACTGTTTTTTTTGTTGGGGTCAATCAGGAGACGCATCAATGAAATGACGATCGTTGAAGTCATGCAGATGAAGCGTCTTTAAAAAAGTGAAACCTTAAATCAAATAACGAAATAAAAATGATGATTTGTTCATTCTTCCGAAATAGTATGTAAGCGCTTTAAATGTCTGTTTTTCGGGCTTTTTGTCGCATATCATGTGAATTTTTTGTGAACTCACCTATAAAAAAATTGTTGCTAATTGTCAGAATATTTGTATAATTCAGAACTAAGACATCATAAAAAATCTTCAACTTAGATTTCCACAACAGGGAGGAACTTATTCATGGAAGCTGTACAAAACTTATTGCAAGGAAGCGTCGACTTTTTAAACAACATTTTATGGTCGTACGTGCTTATCGTCGGATTGATCGGGGCCGGGATTTACTTTACGGTCAAGACAAGGTTTATGCAATTCCGCTATTTAAAAGAGATGTTCCGTGTCGTCACAGAAAAATCAGAGCTCACAGACAGTAAGAGTATCAGCTCGGCGAAGTCGTTCTTCATCGGAGCGGCAACGCGAATCGGAACTGGTAACTTAGCCGGGGTCACGGTCGCGATCACACTCGGTGGACCGGGAGCGGTTTTCTGGATGTGGATCGTCGCCCTCGTCGGTGGCGCAACCGCAATGATCGAGAGTACGCTCGCTCAAGTGTATAAAGTAAAAGACGACGTCGCATACCGCGGCGGTCCAGCTTACTACATTGAAAAAGGTTTGAACAACCGAGTCCTCGGTATCATCTTCGCGGTGTTGATCGCCTTCACGTTCGGTCTCATCTTCAACTCGGTACAATCAAACACGATCGCAGCGGCGTTTGATAACGCGTTCGGTCTCGAAGCCGCAGTCGGTGGCGCTATCCTCGTCGTCTTGACAGGACTCGTCATCTTCGGTGGCGTCCAACGTGTCGCCAACTTCTCGGCAATCGTCGTACCAATCATGGCTGTTCTTTACTTGGCTATCGCCCTTTACGTCGTTGTTGTTAACATCGCGGAAATTCCTGCTGTGATTGGCATGATCTTCAAGAGCGCGTTCGGAATCGAGCAAGCGTTCGGCGGATCGGTCGGTGCGGCCATCATGATGGGCGTACGTCGTGGTCTCTTCTCGAACGAAGCTGGTATGGGTTCGGCACCGAACGCAGCAGCGACGGCAGAAGTGTCGCACCCGGCGAAACAAGGTTTCATGCAGACGCTCGGTGTCTTCTTGGATACGTTGATCGTCTGTACGGCGACAGCAGCCATCGTCCTTCTCTCAGATAGCTATGCGGCTGGTAACGGTGAAGGGATTGCACTCCTTCAAAACGCGTTATCTGAACAAATTGGTGCTTGGGCACCTGGCTTCATCGCAGTCAGTGTCTTCTTGTTCGCGTTCAGCTCGATCGTCGGTAGCTACTACTACGGCGAGACGAATATCGAGTTCATCAAGAAGAGTAAAGGCGCTGTCTTCGGTTTCCGCCTTCTCACGATGGGCTTTGTCTTCCTCGGTTCGGTCGCGAGCCTTGGCTTCGTTTGGAGCCTCGCCGACTTGTTCATGGCCGGTATGACACTCATCAACTTGGTCGCCATCTCGCTCCTCGGCGGCGTTGCCTTCAAAGTACTTCGTGACTACGAAGAGCAGCGGGCCCAAGGTCTCAACCCACGCTTCTCGGCCCGTAAGCTCGGCATCGAGAACACGGAATGTTGGGACGTTGACGAGGACGAAGTCGCAGAAGGTACGGTTCAAGTCGCCGCTGCTGATTCGTTAAAATAATCATTTACGCAACAACAGGGGCCCTGCATCGGGGCCCCTGTCTTTTTATGCGTTCTGGCGGAGCGTTTCCACGTTCGCCGTCCCAGGTTTTGCATTCAAATGGAGGTACGTGCCGGCGACGAACAAGGCGCCCCCGACAATATTGCCGAGTGTGGCAAACAGTAGATTATAGAGTGCGAGCCCGATATTGATGGCTTCAGACGGCACATAATAGAGGGCGAGCCCGAAGATACCCATGTTGGCGATCGAGTGCTCGAAACCGGCGGCGAAAAAGACGACGACCGGTAGCATCGTCAACATGATTTTGGCGACGTCGTTTTGCGTCTTGAGCGGCATGAAGATGGCGATACAGACGAGTACGTTACAAAGAATTCCTTTTAAGAAAATGGCGAGTGCGTCACCGCCCATTTTTTTGGCAGCTACGACTGTGAGCAAGTGGTCACTATTCATGTCACCCATGCTGTGGGCGCCAATCACAAGGATAGTGAGCAACAGCGCACCGACCAAGTTGCCGATCCAGCTGATGCCCCACACTTTGACGAGATCGCTCCAGGCGACACGTCCACGCTTCGCACCGGTATACAAGTACATCGTGTTACTCGTAAACAGCTCTCCGCCCATCCAGACGATAAAGACGAGTGCGACCGAGAAACTCATGCCGGCAAACAGCATCGTCCCTGGTACATCGATGAACATATTTCCGACCGTGAAAGCGAAGACGACGCCGATCCCGATCAAAAAACCGGCGACGAGCGAGCGAAGTGCGTATTGACCGAACGAGTGATGAAGGAGCGTCGCTTTTTTATGGGCGGCTTCTTCCATATAATCGATAACTTGTTTTTCCATTTGAATAAGACCTCCTTTAGACAACTTAAGTCTAGGAGGTCTTAAAAAAGTTTGCAATTGTTTTCACAAACTTTCGGTGAGGGGATTTGTATCCGTTCACATCGTCGCCACGAGTTCGACTTTGATGCGATCCGGGTCTTCGAAATAGAGCGCGACGTAGTTCGGACCGCCGGCATACGGAAAACGGTCGGCGTACAGCTCGTTGAAGCCGTAACGGGACAAGCGGCTGCGAAAAGATTCGAGTTGCTCCACCGATTCAGCGTGAAAGGCGAGGTGGTTCAGTCCTGTTCGCTTCCGATGGTACGAGGGTTCGAGGTATGCCGGTTCGGTTTGAACGAAGACGAGGTACGTCTCACCATGACGATAACTTTTTCCGTGTTCCCATTGTTGGTATACCGTATACCCAAGCTCTGTGAGGAGCCAATCCCAAGCGATTAAACTTTTGTTCAAGTCAGAAACATAGAGCTCTACGTGGTGAAGCATGCGTCTCATCCTTCCGTCGGACGTTTCAAAAGCGGCCGTTTAGTATAATGGTATTATACAACGACTGCAGGGGGAAACAAATGGACAACACGGGGCTTGTCTCGAACATATTGATCGCGGGAAAAACAGGCGTCGGCAAGAGCGCCTTCTTGAACTATATTTACGGACGTGACGTGGCCGAGTCGCGGGCGGGCAGCCCGGTGACGGCAGAAGGTCTGCACGAATACGAGTATTACGATCTTGAGCGCGGGATCTTGTTCCGCTTTTTTGATACGTGGGGGCTTGAAGCCGACCGGTCTGAAGAATGGCATGAAGCGGTCATCGCCGTCGTCAATAAGCGGGAAGGTGCACTCGACATCGCTGACTGGTTCCACACGATTTATTATTTGCTGTCGATCAACTCAGGGCGTGTCGAAACGTATGAGCTCGAGGCGATTTTGAAGCCGCTTTACGCGAAAGAGAGTAACGTCACCATCATCTTGACGAACTATAATCCGGACAGCGCGATGAACGTGGAGAAAGCCGAGGCGATGGAAGACGTCTTGATGCGAGAACTTGGCATCAATCGTGACGCCATGATCCGGGTGAACAGTGTCGAGAAAAAGCTGTTGAGCGGACAAGTCGTACCGACGCTCGGTTATGAAGGGGTCTGGCAACGTAATCGAACGAACCTCTGGCAGGATGTCGAGCGGAAATTACCGCTCAACTTGACCCGGCATTTATTGGACGAGCTCGAAGCGTGGCGCGACCGGAGTTACCGTTCGGCTGAAAAAATTCGGATGATCACCCCGCAAGCGATGATCAGCTGGAAAGCGCGTCAAATCGAAAAAGATTTGGAGAGCACGCTCGAACAGGCCGCGCTCACGACAGAAGAAGCGATGGCGCAGGGGGTCCGTCATTACATTCAACTGATGGAGCGCTATCCGCTCGTCGGCAAACAAGCGGACGTCGGTTTCAAGACGCGCCGGGTCGAACTCGGCTTTGATTATTCATTTAAGCGGACGATTCGAAAGATGGTGCTCGGGATGATTCCGGGTATTCATTTCATTTACTGGGCGTTCAAGCGCCGGACAGCGGAGCGGGGCATCAAAAAAGCCATCGACCAACAGTATGAGACGGTCAGGGAAGCGATTGTTCAGGACGTGCAACGTGGATTCGAGAACGAGATGAAGCAACTTGGGCGTACGCTCAATCAATGAGGAGGAAGTCATATGGAGAAAAAAGCGCCATTTAATTTAGATACGTACGATTTGAAAGAAGAGTTGGGTCGTCTGCGAGGCGAAGTCAAGAAGCCGAACATTTTAATCGCCGGTGCGACCGGTTCTGGGAAGAGCTCGGTCGTCAACCATGTGTTCGGTCGTGATTTGACGAAAGTGGCGGCCGGCGAGCCGGTGACGCGTGGAATCCACCAGTTCATGAGTGATGACATCGCGATCGTCCTCTACGATAGCGAAGGGTACGAGATCGGAAGTGAGCGTCAACAGGCTTATGCCGATGAAGTCATCGGCTTCGTCGAACGGGCGCAGACAAAACCTGCGGCCGAGCAGATGCACCTCGTCTGGTACGCTATCAACGCCTCGATGAAACGGGTCACACCGCTCGATCGGACGCTGATCAAACAGTTGAACGACGTCACTTCTGTCGCAGTCTTATTGACGCAAATCGATCAAGTCGACATGGATGAATTGACGGCGCTGCGAAACGAATTAGCTGGAGTAGTACCGGAAGACGCAATTTTTCAGGTGAGTGTCGCCGGTGAGTTATTGAACGATGCTGAACTTCGGGACCACCTTGACTGGGAACGTCTCGTCACATGGTCGGTCGACCAGCTCGACCAGTCACTTCAAGAAGGATTGCTCATGGAGATTCATGCGGAGAGCGAAGCGATGCTCAAGCTGAAACGCAAGAAGGCGAACCGGATCATCTCGGGCTATGTCGCGAGTGCTGGGACGGCTGCTGCCGTGCCACTCCCGTTCGCGGATGCGATCGCGTTGACACCGATCCAAGTGACGATGAGCGTCCACTTGTTCCGTTATTGGGGCGTCAAAGCGAGCGATGACATGTTGAAAACGTTGATTGGTAGCACGATCATCCCGCAAATCGGACGGACGCTTTCGAAGACGCTGTTGTTGAACGTCATGAAGTTCTTCCCAGGTGCGAACGCGGCGGCGAGTGTGATCAATGCGACAGTGGCATCCGGGATCACCTGGGCTATCGGACTTGCCATCAATGAAGTCGCGTATCGCAATGCGATGGACTCCTCGAAGACGATCGAGCAACTGCTCAACAGTGACTTTAGTTCATTGTTCGATCAGTTCATAAAAGAGAATCCGATGTCTAAAGACAAATCTTGATTCGAAGTTTGTTACGATGAGAAAGAACAGGGGGAATGGATATGAAGAAACGAATTTACATCACACGATGTCTGCCAGAAGAAGCAGTGGCGCCGCTGCGAGATAAGTATGACGTCCGCATGTGGGACGAAGAGGCGGTGAGCGTACCGCGTGACGTCTTGTTGAAAGAAGCAGCATCGGCTCATGCGCTATGGACGATGCTCAGCGACACGATCGACCGCGAGTTGATCGAACAGGCGCCTGACCTCGAAGTCATCTCGAACTTGGCCGTTGGTTATAACAACATCGACATCGAAGCGGCAAAACAGCACGGTATCGTCGTGACGAACACACCGGACGTCTTGACCGAGACGACAGCGGACCTCGCGTTCGGACTCATGATGATGACCGGGCGCCGGCTCGGAGAGGCAGAACGTGATTTGCGGGCGGGGGAATGGAAATCGTGGACACCGATGGGCTACGTCGGGATGGACCTGCATCAGGCGAAGCTCGGGATTATCGGGATGGGACGCATCGGCGAGGCGGTCGCACGCCGGGCCCGCGGCTTTGACATGGACGTCTTGTACCATAATCGGACGCGTCGTCATGAATCGGAGTCGATGTACGGATTCGTCTACGCCGAACTCGATGACTTGCTCGAGCAGTCGGATTTCGTCGTCGTGCTCGCACCGCTCACCGAACAGACGCGTGGCATGATTGGCGCCGACCAGTTTGCCAAAATGAAAGACACGGCCGTCTTCATCAATGTCGCCCGCGGCGAGATCATTGATGAGTCGGCACTGTACGAGGCGTTGAAAGCCAAGCAAATTTGGGCGGCGGGGCTCGACGTGTTCGCGAAAGAGCCGGTGACGATGGACAATCCGCTCTTGACGCTTCCGAACGTTACGACGTTGCCGCATATCGGCAGCGCAACGATCAAGACACGCCTCTCGATGATGGCGCTCAACCGGGATGCCATCGTTAACGTACTCGAAGGGAAAGAACCAAAAAATCGATTGACGTAAAAAAGAGGAACCTGACGCCGTCAGGTTCCTCTTTTCTGTCCATTAAAAGCGGCGAATGTTGTCTGGATCTTCAACATCGTTGCGTAGAGCACGGTCATCGAGACCACGAAGCTTCGCTTCTTTATCGTTCAGTTTGGCCTTTTCGTCCAGTGTGTCTTGCTCTGGATCGACGGCTCGATTCGGATTGTCTGATGAGGATTCGTTGAACGGTTTTGAGTCGATCTCTAGGCCGTCGTCATTGCGATGCTCTCGCGTAGTCGACTTGTCGTTTGATTCGTTGAACGGCTTCGAATCGACTTCCAAACCGTCAGCAGTATGATGTCCTTGATGGCTCGTATCGTGTTTCGACTCGTTATAAGGCGTCGAATCGATCGTCAAACCTTCATTGTGACGGCGTTCATAGTCTTCATCGACATAGATCAAAATCTTGCCGGCCTCGACGTCACTGTAATGGCGATTCACTTCTTCTTCGCTCAACCCCATGTTGCGGAGCCCGGCGTGAACGTCTTCGTGACCGCTCAAGAACGACCGGACTTTGTCGAACCAACCCGTATCGTGCGAGGCCTCGGTGTGCACGTCCGTTTTACGGCGCAAAATCGAGACGCTGTCCTCATGTTTGGCGACGACGTAAATGTCTGAGTCTTTGTATCCTTTAGCGCGTAGCTCCTCAATCTTTCCTAGAGCTGATTCTTGCGTGTCGTACATGCTAATAAATCGTTTCTCACTCATGGTTGTCTCCTCCTTATAATCGGCGATGGTCTTCTAAGCCGGAATGTCCTCGTACAATCGAATCTTCTTTCGTACCGCTTGGTTCTTCATCATGATCATTGAACGGTTTGGCGTCGAATGCGATGCCGTCTGCCTTTTCACCTTTATCGTGGTCGAGCTCGCTGTCTTTTTTATACATATTCGGATAGCGCTCGTACGAATGTTTATCGACGTAAAGCAACAGTTTGCCGTCGTCGATGGCTGCATAATATTCCTCGGCCTCGGCATCGCTAAGACCCATATTACGCAGCTCATCGCGAATCCGGTCGCTGCCGTGAAGGAATGCTTTGACGCGGTCTAGCCAATTGACATCACGAATCCCGGACTCAGCGTTCACATCGGTGTGATAGCGCAATGCGGAAATTTCCCCGTCCCGCTTGGCTACGACGTGCATATTCTTCTCCGCTTCCCCGGCTTTTTTGAGTTCGTCCACTTTGTCCATCACTTCTTGCTCGCTATGAAATAACCCGATCATTTTACGGTCTGACATGGTCTGCCCCCTTTATCATCTCGTCTTACGATTAAATTGACGTCACGGTAATAGTAATTTCCGTTCTGACGAATGTTCAAACAAAAAACGCCATCTCATCTGAGACTGGCGTCATTAATAGTAAATGGTCATCGTATCGTTCCCGAGATGGCAACGCGTGCTCTTCCAGACAAACTCGGCGAGTGTCCACAGCGCCATGAAGCCGCTGATTGCTAACAACACTAACGCGTAGATCGGCGTCAATTGAATTAAAAACGACCATCCGAGTGTGAACAGGAGCGGTTGGATCAGGATCACGAAGCCGACATACACGAGAATGATGAGCAGTGCGAACAAGATGCGGCGTCCAATTGTCTGAAAGTGGTGACGGAAGCGCGTCAGTAAACCGAAGACGGCACCGGTCAGTAAGACTGGCAACACGAAGGCGAAGTAATCGAGCGGATACGAAGCCATCGGTGCTCTGAACAGCCGCAGACTGAACAAGTCGTCCATGACGAGCAACAGGTTGGCGTAAGCGAACGCGAGCACCATGCCGAGCAGCCAGCCGAACTGGTTCCAAATGCGGCGAGACGATTTGATCGCCTCAATTTTTGTGTAGGCGAGAAACGAGACGTCACGCTTTTCGATGTCTTGAAGTTCGAGCTGCGTCTCGTTCAACCGCTCGACGGCCCAGTCGAACTCACGGTTCGCCTGCACCTTCTCATGCATTTTAAGTTCGCCCGACTGCTCGATGATGGAGCGGTAACGGCGACGATACTCGTCGTTCGTTTTTGGTTTTTCGATCAAGAACATCGCATAGGCGCGTGGGTCTTGACTCGTCAGGCCGTCTAGGGATTGACCGCTTCTTTCAGCTTGTTGAATATACCCGGCCAAGCTGTTGAGCAAGCGCTCCGCTGTTGAGTTGTCGTCTAACAGTTCAGACAGATGTGTTCGCACTTGTTCGTAAAATTGCTGTACGGTCGGATCGTTCGATACATGTGGGTTCAGGACAATTCCTCTCTTCTATATAAAATAGTCATACAGGCGGTTCGTCGTTATGGGAAAGTTTGAGCGATTCAAAGTCGCCTTGTTCGATGCTGCGAATCAAGATTTCACTTCCGCCCATGTTTGTGGCGAGCGGGATCGAGTAGACGTCACAGAGGCGCATCAATGCACTCACGTCCGGCTCGTGGGGTTGGGCGGTCAACGGGTCGCGGAAGAAGATGATCATATCCATCTCTCCACGGGCGACCGAGGCGCCGATTTCTTGGTCACCACCGAGCGGTCCCGACTTAAAGCAATGGACCGGAAGTCCCGTCGCTTCGGCGACACGTTTTCCGGTCGTCCCCGTCGCAAACAAATGATGTTTCTCTAGTACGTGAGAATAGGCTTTGACGAGTACGATTAAATCATCTTTTTTCTTATCATGGGCAATCAGGGCGATGTTCATCTTGACTCCTCCTTAAAAAGACTCTTCTTAATTCGTATCATATTTGAACTAGAAAGACACGCCTTGTTTATTGAGGTAAAATTTTCCTAGAAAATCATTTTCCCAGTTAATATTTATTCCGGGATGCGAATTGTCTATGTTTAGGCATATGAAAATGTTGGTATTTATACAGAGAGTCGTATGAAATAATAATCATTTTAAAAAGAGATTGGAGGAAGATGTCGGATGAACGATACAACGTATAATTTCAACACGTTCATGTCTTGGTTGCCAGAGCTCTTGCTTGCACTGCTTGTCCTTGTCGTCGGTTTTACTGTGGCGAAAGTTCTGGAAAACGTGACGCGTAAAGCGCTGCGTAAAGCACGCCTCGACGATCGTGTTGGTGTCAAGCAAGAAGGGGAGCCGGGTAAACCCGGAAGAGAAGAAAAGCGGTGGACACCTGAACGAATCATCGCGAAAGTCGTCTTCTTTGGAGTATTGCTTCTCGCATTCTTAATCATCTTTGAATTTATGAACGTGCCAGCGATCACGCAGCCGTTTAGCCAAATCTATGAAGGCTTCTCAGGTTTAATTACCGGAGTCGTCAAAGCAGGTCTCATTCTACTCGTCGCCTGGATCATCGCGACGCTCTTGAAAAAAGCGATTCAAATGGCTGGTCATCGCCTCAACTTGAGCAAGTTGATGGAGAAGACAGGTCAGGAGTCGACAAGTGTCAATCAGACGAAATGGGTCGACACGGTCGCGAACATCGTCTTCTACTTGGTGCTGTTGCTAGCACTTCCTGCCGTTCTTGACGCGCTAGGTCTTCGAGGCATCAGTGGACCGTTTGAAGACTTGTTGAACAGTTTCCTCGCCTTCATTCCGAAACTCGTCGCAGCAGCACTCATCTTTGCGATCGGCTATATCGTCGCGAAAATTGTCCGCGATATTTTGACGAAGTTCTTGGAAGCGGCAGGACTCAACAAGTTTGCCGAGAAACTTCACTTGGCAGATTACGTGAAAGGATCAAGCCTTGCGAAAGCGGTCGGTACGGTCGTCTTCATCTTGATCATGATCCCAGTCACGATTTCAGCACTTGAGGCACTCGACATTCGAGGTATCTCAGACCCTGCCATCTCCATGTTGAACAACGTCTTGGCCATGATCCCGAACATCATCGTCGCGATCGTCTTGATTCTCGCTGGTGTGTTCGTTGCCAAATGGCTCAAAGGGGTGGTCGTATCCCTTCTTGAGAATTTGGGCGTCAACTCGCTCGCAAGCAAGATGGGTCTCGGTGGACGTTCGACATCATCGACGTCGATTGCTCAAGTAATCGGTACGATCGTTCAAATCATCATCATCTTGTTGTTCGTGTCGGAAGCCCTACAAGTCGCTAACCTCGACTTCATGGCCTCGCTCGCGACTGCAATCTTTGCTTACTTGCCGATGGTCATTGCAGCCATCATCGTCTTGGCGGTCGGTTTCTGGCTCGCCAATATGGCAGAGCGTCTCGTCGGCAGCGTGCTCGTCGATGCGTCAGGTCAACCGAGCGTACTACGCCACGTCGCTAAGTATGCGATTCTCGGGATCGCTTTCTTCATGGCAATCAGTCAGCTCGGCATCGCGCCGATGATCGTCAATACGGCGTTCCTGCTTATCCTCGGTGCTGTCGCCCTTGCGTTCGGACTTGCCTTCGGTCTCGGTGGACGTGAAACAGCAGCTCGCTATTTGAAAAAAGCTGAGAAGAGTATCGATGAGACGGAAGTATCGAAAGAAGGTCTCGAACAAGAGAAAGTACAAATGAATCAAGAAGCCGAAGCTGCGAAGCGTCAGGCGAAACAAGGTATCGATCAATCGAAACGTGAATCGGATCAAACGAAGCAAGAGTTGAAACGTGAAACGAGTCGGACAACGGATGTGACGAACGTGGACGGTCCAGAACCGAACCCGTTCCATGAAAACGTCACGCCAGATCAAGATAACCGTTCACTTGACGACAACGAAGGTCCACTTCGTCCATAATCAGTGAATTGAGCGAGTCTCTCTAGTGAGAGGCTCGTTTTTTATGTTGTGAAAAAGGGTGATTTTTGGTCGATAAACAGAATGAGAGAAGTCGGTGAAGAATAGGAGGGATCAAAGTGTTTGAACGCTTTCAAAATACGTTAATTATGAATTACATCGTCGGTTCAGGGATCGCGGTGTTCGGAGTCGGGGGTCTGTTCATCTTCCAAACGCTCGAACTATCCCGTGCTGAAGTGATGTCTTTGTTTGCGATCATGGCGGTGTCGGGTGTGGTCATGATCAGTTTGGAGCTAGTCATGTATCGGCGTCACATTCGGCCGATTCAGAGCGTCTTTCGAAGTGAGACGCCTAGTTACGAAGCGCTTCAACAGGCGTTCGATCAGACGAGTCACTTTCCGACGTTGACGGTGAAGCGTATACTAGGACCGCATTTATTTGGCCTTTCAGTGCCGGCGATGAGCTTGACCGCGTTGGCGATTCAACAAAACTGGATCAATTTGCCGTACCGTTTGATTGGAATGGCGGCTTTTGGGGCGGTATTGATTGCGATTTTACATTCGCTCATCGAGTTCTTTTTGACGTATCGATCGGTCGAGCCGTTGTTGCTTCATTTACAAGAGCAAAGTGAGCAGCTGTACGATACACCGCTCCAGGCGTCGTACCAGTCAATTAGCGTCCGGACGAAGCTTTTGATCAGTATGCTCGTCATCGGGGTGTTTCCGGTCATGTTGTTCATTCTCGCTTCGGGCGTCCAACTGTCGACTGTCGATCAAGTCGACGCATATTGGCGTTGGGCCGGGTTGATCTTGGTCGTGATCGTCGGTGTCGCGACGTTCAGCAGCCTGCTCCTATACGACAACATTAAGCGTCCGCTCGCCACGTTGACACAAGGGATCGAACAGCTCGATGCCGGTGAGTTGAAACCGATCGACAACCCGTATGCTGATGAATTCTCGCAGCTGGTGAACGGGTTCAATCAGATGGTGAAGAACGTCAATGAACGTGAGGAAGAAAACGAGCAACTCCTGAACAGCTTGTTCGTGTTGTTCGCGGCTACACTCGACGCCCGTGATTCCTACACGGCCGGCCATTCGGAACGGGTTGCCGCCTACTCTGTCGAACTGGCATATGCGTTAGGCTTGCCGCAGGCACAAATCGAATTACTCCGCAAATCGGCGCTGCTTCATGATATCGGAAAGATCGGGATTCGTGACGACGTTTTGTTGAAAGAAGGAAAGCTGACAGACCACGAGTTCGCCCAAATTCAAGAGCATCCGACAATCGGGATTCATATTTTGAATCAGATCACGTTGCCGGTCTCACTCCAGCCACTCATGACGGGCGTACGGTCACACCATGAACGAATCGACGGGAACGGCTATCCAGACGGATTGTCCGGTGAAGCCATCCCGCTGTTCGGCCGTATCATGGCAATCGCTGACGCCTACGACGCGATGACGTCAGACCGTCCGTATCGGCAAGGGATGCCTGTCGAGAAGGCGCTGTCGATTTTAGAGAGCGGGCGCGGTACCCAATGGGACGCGACGTTCGTCGATGTGTTCGTTCGGTTGCGCCGTGAGGCGTTGTCCGCCTAAATGACAAACAGGTCTGTCTCCGCGGAGACAGACCTGTTTGTCAGATGAACGTTTCGACGACGTACACCCCAAGGATGCCGCCGAGCACGACGAGCATCAAATTGACACGCAGTAAGGCGAGCATGGTGGCGAAGACGCCTCCGGCCAAAGCTGACGACAGGCCGCTCGTCGAATAGAGAATGCCTGGAAAAATCAAGCTCGCGAGCACGGCATACGGCGTGAACAATAAGAAACGCTTCAAGAGCGGCGGTAACTTCAAGTCGCGCAGCCAAAGGAGCGGAACGAGCCGCGGGACGTACGTGACGAGCGCCATAGCGAGGACGAGCAGGAACAGACTGATCATGTTACGCCCTCCTGTTCATAAAGCAAGGCGCCGACCCCGGCGGCGACGATTGTCGCGATGATGATACTCAAACCCGATGATAGCGGAATGAATGGGGCGACACCCCAATAGAGCACGGCTTGGGTCACGACGGCAAGCGCCGCGACGACGATGACCGGTTTTCGCGTGAGTGATGGGACGAGCAATCCGATGAACATGGCGTACAAGGCGATGCCCATGCTCGCCTGGACCGACTGGGGGAGACCGAAGGCGAGAAATACGCCGATCCATGTCCCGACGTTCCAAGCGAAAAAGGCGATCAAGTTCAAACCGAGGACAAAGTGGCCACGTGTCGCTTCGTTTCGAGTCGAGGCGACACTGAACGTTTCATCGGTCACTCCGAATGCGATGGCTGCCAGGAAACGGTTCGAGGTTGTCTCGATCCGTTGCGACAGCGAGGCCGACATGAGGAAATGGCGCAAGTTCAAAATGAACGTCGTCAAGACGATCTCCCAATACATCGAGCCGGCCATGATCAATTGAATACCGATAAATTGGCTCGCACCGGCAAAGATGAATAACGACATGGCCAACGTGATGACGTTTGGCATATCGAACGATTTGGCGAGGAGGCCAAACGCGATCGCGATTGGAATATAACCGACCGCAACCGGGATGCCGGCACGCATCCCGGAGCGGAATGCGTCTCGATTGGATAAGGGCGTAGCTTGCTGGATCGGGGTCGCCATCGGCTCTCCTCCTTTCAAAAATAGGTGATGTCCATTCATTCGATACGAAGGAATGGTTTCCTGCTCAAACGATTCAAAAATAGGGTATAGATAGGCGATAAGGGGAGTGAACATATGAGTCGAGCCGAAGAATTTATCGCATCGTACCACCGGATTGAAGATTATTTGAGCCGCGAGATGGGAGACGGACAACATTTCAGCTTCAGCAACATGGTCAACCGTCTCGCCAAGCATAATCCGATCATCGAGCGGTATAAAGAAGATTTGCACCAAATGAGTCAGTTACGCAATGCGATTGTCCACGAACGACGAGAGCCTGATTTCATTATCGCCGAACCGCACGACTCGATCGTCGAGTTGATTCTCGAAGTCGAACGAGAGCTGTTGCATCCGCGTCAAGTCATTCCGCTGTTTCGTAAACTCGTGACGACGTTTAATGCCGATGACGCGTTAGTCAAGGTGCTCGGTGAGATTCGAGATAAAAACTATTCCCAGTTCCCGGTCTATAACACTGACGGCTCGTGGCGCGGGTTATTGACAAAAAAAGGAGTGACCAGCTGGCTCGCCGAGACAATCGACGGCCCGCACGTGTCACTCGAAGGCGTTCAAGTTAAAGACGTACTTCATTACGATCCGCACCTTCGCCGTTACCGTTTCGTTGCGAAGGAGACGTCCGTCATTGAGGCGCATCAACATTTCATCAACATGAAAGACGGTGTGCGCCTCGACGCGCTCTTGATCACCGAGACCGGGGAAGAGCGTGAACCGCTTCTCGGTATCATCCGACCGCAAGATATTTTATACGTGATTGGTTGAGGCCATGTGCTCGATCGCGACCTCGTATTGGGTGACGGTATTTCCAAGGACGACGGGCTTCACTTCAGACGTGCCGTCATCCCGTTTTTTATGGGCGTGTTTATAGGCACCGCTGTCGCGCCAATTTTCAAAGCTCGCAGCGTCGCGCCATGTCGTCATGATCACGACTTGATCTTTCGTTTCGTCAGACGTATCGGTCAACACTTGCATGCGGATAAATCCGTCCATCAACTCGATTCCTTTTGTCGTCTGGAACCGGGCTTTAACCGCATCGACTTTCCCTTTTTCAACATCTAGTTTGTTCATTACAATCCACATCGAGATGTCCTCCTCTGCAAATTCGTACATGTCTAGTATACATGGGGCACCTCGCTTCCCTATGGCTAGATGCTCGGACTTAGCGTTTGCTCCACCACTCCTCGAACGTCCAGTTGTTTTGTTTCATCGTCGTCGCTTCCTTCACACCGACGTAGCGAAGATGCCACGGCTCATAGTTGTAGCCGGTGATCTTTTCTTTGCCTTTTGGATAGCGAACGATGTAGCCGTAGTGGTGCGCGTTTTGAATCATCCATTTCCCTTCAGGTGTCTGATCGAACGAGGCGTATAGTCCCATCCGCATCTGCTCGCTCGTCATATCGACGGCAAGTCCGGTCTGGTGCTCACTATGGCCGGGACGGGCGACATACATCGAGGCATAGGCCGTGCCGCGAGCGTTGACCCAATAATTGTAGAGTGATTTTTGCGTGGCGTAGGACCGGTACGCGCTCAATGCGTAAAGCGTGTGTCCTTGTTTTCGGCCGTCATAGTAGAGACGAGCGAGCGCGTGCGCCGCCTCGGCAGCCATGAGCGTCCGTTCGCTTCCTTTCGCATAGACGGTCGGGATGGTGAGCGTGACGAGTTGACGGGACCGATAGGACGCGGACAAACCGTGTTGCTTGTTGACGAGCCGCAATCGCTCCGTTGACGTGAGTTTCGGGATACCGGCCTTTAGATTGCTCGATGGTGTGAAGTAACGGGTGCTCCCGATGTAGACGTTCGACCAGCTTCGATTGTACGTTGTGTAACGGACGGGTGTGTTGGTGAGGAGTGTCTTGGCGACCGGTGACGATTGCATGGCCCGCCAGTATAGTTTCGTCGTCTTGATCGTGTAGCCGGGCTGAGGTGACGGTGTGGCGGCATAAGTAGACGAGGCGGTGAAGACGAGTACGAGGATGAGCAGCAGGCGGATGAGTTTCATTAGGACGACCCCCTTATGCATGGATAGTTTTCCTTTCCCTTTTTTTGAAATGATGAAAAGACGAGTGATTAGGGAATACTCAAACGACAGTCTCCGTCTCGTGACCCGATAGATGTACTGCCCCAGCCCGATGTGCCGGGGGCTTAAACGAAGTAAACTGGTTGTATAGACAAGCACTGTGCAACAGAAGAGAGGAGTGGACGCATATGGAACTTATTTTTGGCTTACCGTTGTTATTGCTCGTCCTATTCTTTGCCTTTTTGTATTTCAATATCAAAGGGTTATCGAATATGTGGAAAGACTATAACCGGACGAAGTCGATGATCCCGCTCGGTTTTTTCATCATCGCGATCCTCGGAATCTTTACCGGGGTTTGGACGTGGCTCGTCATTTTGATCTACTACGCCGTTCGTCCGAAAGAGTGACTTGACACCGTGTGCGAAAGCGCATGGTGTTTTTGGTATACTGGGGACGAGGTGTTGTCATGGAGAAGTTGATCAAGGCGTGGTTCATCATCACGCTCATCACATTTATGTTATTCAAGCTCGGTGAGACGATGACGGCCGCCTATACGGAGCCAGCGGGCGAAGGAAACCCGTACGTGCTCGTCTTATTGGTCGGCTGGCCGTTCGTCTTGTTGTTTATTTGGATCACGATTCGGCTCGCCAGGAGAACGGTCGCGTCGGTGAATGGTCTCGCGCGGGTCGGTCTTTTCGCCGGGAGCGTATTGATGGCGGGAATCGGTCTATACGTGAACCTCGGGCAGGCAAGTTCGTTGCGGGACGGGATACGAGCTTCTGAAAATGCGGCGTACGCGTCGGGTTGGAACCAGTTCACGAACATTATTTACGCGAATCAACTGACGTTTTTCGTGCTGACGGTCAGCTGTATGGCGCTCGGCATCGTCGTCTCATTCGTAACTTCAACTAAAGACGAGGAACGGCTCAAGTAGCCGTTCCTCGTCTTTTTAGGTTAGTTTGCTTTGGTAGAGGCGGGCGTAACGGTCGGCGGCGATGATGGCGTCGGCCACATCTTCAGGCGACACGTCGAAACCGCTATGAATCGTTTCCCCTTCAGCGGTCGCTGCTTGACCGACTTTCAAGATATCTTCTCGTGACGCGTCTTTCAGTTTCACGTCTTCGAGCGTGACCGGCAAATTGAGCGCCATGTAAAGGGCGACGTACCGTTCGAACTCGGCTTGCGTCCGTCCTTCAAGCGCGAGCTGGACGAGTGTCCCGAACGCGACTTTCTCACCGTGCGTCAAATGATGGATCTCCCCGTCTAAGGCGGTGAAGCCATTATGGATGGCGTGGGCTGCCGCCAATCCACCGCTCTCGAAACCTAGACCGCTCAATAGCGTGTTCGCTTCCACGACATCTTCAAGCGCTGGCGTGACAACTTTTGCTTTTACCGATTCATAAGCCGGAATCCCATAATCGAACAAGACTTCTTCACAGCGTTTGGCGATCGCTTCGGCGGCGATCGTCGGGACGCCGCCTGCCATTGTCTTGCCCCCGAACGAGAGGACGCTCCGGACCTCGACCCACGTCGCGAGCGCGTCGGCGATCCCTGAGGCGAGGAAGCGGGCCGGGGCTTCGGCAATCAGTTTCGTGTCAACGAGGACCAAATCGGGATTCTTCTTATAAAACCGGTAACTCTCAAAATTACCTTCATCCGTATAGATGACCGAGAGGGCACTCGTCGGGGCGTCAGTCGAGGCGATGGTCGGCACGATGACGATGCGGGCATTAAGCGCATCGGCGACGGCTTTGGCCGTGTCGAGCGTTTTCCCGCCGCCCATGCCGATGACGAACGCCGTCTCGTTCGCTTCTGCCGCCTTGGCGATCCGTTCGATCTCGTGACGTGACGCCTCCCCGACAAAGTCGGCTTTCTCGGCGTTCACACCGCTCGACGTCAACGAGGCGGTCACCCGTTCCCCGATCAAGCTCCAGACGATATCGTCAGCGATGAGAAGTGCCTGTGAACCGAAATGCCCGACATACTCTCCGATCCGGTCAATCGTATTCTTGCCTTGCACATACTTTGCGGGACTGATGAAAACGCGTTCTGACATATTCAACATCCTTTCTCAAATGAATGTGGCGATAGGACAACATTGGTCTGTTCCCGATTTAAGGCGTGTTTCAAACGAACAATCATGTGACAGCTCAGCGAAGCGAGGTCACATGTTCGTCCACATTCCACCGAGTACTACAAGGACGACAATCAAAGCGGCGACAGCGAGAAATCCCCATTCAAGTATCGATTTGGTCACGATGGTTCCCTCCTGATGACTGATAATCCGAGTATAACGAGTTCAGGCGCCGCTCCTGTTTCAAAAAAATGACCAGGTCAAAAAAAGAGTGACGTCTCGTCGTGTCGAGCGTTCGATGGTTTGAATCGAACCACAACGGGAACATTTAATTCGTATGCTTATTTCAGAAGGAGGAAATCACATGTCTAAACACGTACTGATCGTCACGACATCTGCCAATAAATTAGAGAACGGCCACGAAACAGGGTTATGGCTCGGGGAGTTCGCTGAACCGTACCTTTTGTTCGAGAAACAAGGCTACAAAGTAACGATTGCTAGTATCGAAGGTGGAGACGTGCCAATCGATGCGAACAGCCTAGAAGACGGATTACCGGAAGAAATCTTAAATACGAAAACCTTGTTGAAAGATACGGTCCGCCTTGATCAAGTAGCGGATGAAACATATGATGCTGTCTTCCTTCCAGGTGGACACGGGACAGTCGTCGACTTCCCAGGAAGCGAGACGTTACAGCGTGTCGTTCGAGACGTATACGAGAGCGGCAATATCGTTGCAGCTGTCTGTCACGGCCCGATCGGCCTTGTCAACGTCAAGTTGAGCAACGGCGAACCACTCGTAAAAGGTAAGCGCGTGACTGGATTCACGGATGCTGAAGAAGTCGAGATGCAACTCGATTCAGCTGTACCGTTCTTGTTAGAGACGGCACTTCGTGAGAAGGG
The DNA here is from genome assembly GCF_004337195.1 of Exiguobacterium sp. SH0S7. Lineage (NCBI taxonomy): Bacteria > Bacillati > Bacillota > Bacilli > Caryophanales > Exiguobacterium > Exiguobacterium sp. SH0S7. The sequence goes on along the minus strand of NZ_SJVA01000008.1, from coordinate 35,142 downwards.
CGGAGATTTTGACAAAGCCGACAATTGGGCTGTCAACGTCGCCGTCGATGATCGCCTTGTCACGGGACAAAACCCGCAGTCTTCTGAGCAAGTCGCGGAAGAAATCGTGAAAATTTTAGGATGATGATGCGAACAACCAAGGGCTTGACCTAGGTTGTTCTTTTTTTGGACATATGTCCTTTTCAAGCATCTTATTCTCGCGTACAGTCAGACGAGGAGAATAGGAGGTAAGTATGGGAATCATTTTTGCAGTACTCTCAGGCACGTTCATCGCGCTACAAGGCATCTTTAACGCCAAGCTCGGTTACGCGGTCGGGGCCTGGTTGTCCGTCACGATCGTCCACTTTGTCGGACTCATCCTCGCTTTGGGCATTTATGCGTTCAAACGTGATGCAGACATGACGGCGTTCCGGCGTGTGCCATGGTATTACAGTTTAGGCGGGTTGTTTGGCGTCTTCGTCGTCTTCGGAGAGCTGACGGCCATCCAGCAACTCGGTGTGACGTGGGCAATCTGCGTGTTGCTCGTCGCCCAATTGATCGGGGCGTTCCTTATCGATTTGAACGGTTGGTTCGGGGTGAAGAAGAAGCCTGTCAATCAAGGTCAAATCATGGGACTCGCCTTGATGGTTGTCGGTATCGGGATTTATACATTCACGTGAGGAGGGGTGACATGGGGGTTGAAGCTGCGTTAACACGCCTTAACTGGCACCATCTTTTTTCGACGGAGACACTCGCGGCGTCGTCGATCGTGACATTTCCAACCGGTGCGATGTTGTGTGCGAACGATCAAACGATTGAGTCGTTGTTCGTCGTTTTAGAGGGACGCGTCAAAATTTATACGTTGAGCGAGGAAGGGAAACTGAGACTCTTGCGGTTGAAGACGGCGCCGTCTTTGATTGGCGATATTGAGTACGCCAGCGGCCGGGACGTCCTGCATACGGTCGAAGCGGTCGGGGCGGTCACGTGTCTGCGCATCCCGTTTGAAGCGCTGCGGGCGCATAACCGGACGATCGAGTTCACGGAACACCTGCTCCGTGGAGTGTCGGAAAAGTTATTTATTGAGGCGAACGCCTCCTCGAATCATCTGATGTCGACGCTTGAAGAGCGGTTAGCAGGCTATCTCTTCTCACTCAGTGCGTCAGGAAATGAGTTGTTCCAACAAGAGATGAGTCAGTTGAAACGGAAAGAAGTCGCCGAATGGCTCGGGACGAGCTATCGCCACTTGAATCGGACGCTGCAGGCGTTCGCGGACGAGGGACTCGTCGAACGGAGTCGGACGAAAGTGAAGATTCTCGACGCGAAACGATTAAACGAACGTGCCAATGGCATGGTGTATGAATAAGGAGGCAGTTCATGTTAGTAGGAATTATTTGTTCAGCGGTGGCCGGCGCGTTCATCAGTGTACAAGCGGCGGTCAATGCCAAAATGAACGTGTATTTAGGAGCTTGGGCAACGACCGTGCTCGTCTTTATCGTCGGGTTCGTCGGCTCGCTTGTCCCGCTCGTACTCTTCGGTGGGAACATCCGCGGCGTGTTCGACATTTCACCGATTTATGCGCTCGGTGGTTTGCTCGGTGTCGGTGTTGTATTTTGTGTGATGCGCAGCATCCAACTGCTCGGCCCGACATTATCCGTCTCGATCATCCTCGTCTCCCAGTTGATTTGGGCACTCGGTGTCGACCTCTTCGGAGCGTTCGGAATGCCGCGGTTATCACTGTCACCAGGCCAAATCATCGGGTTGATGATCTTGCTACTAGGGGTGATTGTATTCAAACAAGCTCAGGCGGCAGCAATCGATCGTCAAGCGACGGAACAGGCTACTTCGCAATGAAGTGGCTTTTTTTGTGAGCAAAACGGGTACAGGTGGATAATGAATCTCTGATATGATGAGATGGAGTCGTACGAAATATACGTAGAGGTGATGAAACAAGTGGATTCTTCCATAGTAATTGATTTAATGATCGTCATATTTTTGATCGTGTTGAACGGGGTGTTCGCGATGACAGAAATCGCGCTCATCTCGTCGAAACCGGCAAAACTTGAAGTTGAGGCGAATCGAGGTAAACGCAGCGCCAAGATTGCGCTCAAACATTCAAAAGACCCGACAGACCTGTTGTCGACCGTCCAAGTCGGGATCACATTGATCGGAATCATCAACGGGGCTTACGGGGGCGCGCGTTTTTCAACACCGCTCGCTGAACTATTTGCACAGCTCGGAATGAGCGCGCAGTACGCACCGACGGTCGGCTATGTGGTCGTCGTCACGATTATCACGTATTTGTCGCTCATCATCGGAGAACTTGTCCCGAAACGGATTGCGCTCGTGTCACCTGAACAGGTGACGATGTCAATCATTCCGGCGCTTGATTTGTTCAGCAAAGTCATGCGACCGTTCATTTGGATCTTATCGAAATCGACACTGTTCTTGTTCAAATTGCTTGGCTTGAAAGCAGAACAGTCGAGTGGGGAGACCGAGCTCGAAATTAAACAGTTGTTGTTCGAAGGGGCGCAGCAAGGGGCGTTCGCCCATGAAGAAGTGCAACAAGTCGAGCGCGTCTTCGCTTTCCACGACCAGTTGATCTATGAACTGATGCAGCCGCGGACGATGCTCGAATGGGTCGACCTCGAGGATGACATGGACGATATTAAAAAATCGATTTATGAGAGTAAACACAACAAACTTCCAGTCGGACGCGATTCGCTCGACGAGTTCGTCGGCTACATCGATGTCCGTGATATTTTAACGCTCGCGACGTTGCGTGAGCCGTCACAAATTTTAAAACGCATCAAGCAGCCGCTCATCGTGCCAAAGCAACGCGAGGCCAGCCAAGTGCTGCAGATGATGCAAAAGAACGGCGTTGAGATCGCGTTCGTGCTCGATGAATACGGTGGCTTCCTCGGTATGGTCACATTGTTCGACATACTAGAAGAGATTGTCGGAGAAGTGATGATTGAAGAAGAGACGCCGGAAGTGGTCCGCCGCGCGGACGGGACGTACTTGGCGGATGGCTTGCTCGGGATTGAAGATTTAAAACGGACGTTCGGGATTCGAGATAACCGTTTCGATGAGGGCCGTAATTTGTACCACACGCTAGCAGGGCTCGTCATTTACTCGCTCGGTGACTTCCCGAAACGCGGAGACATCGTCGAGGCGTACGGGTTACGTTTCGAAGTCGTCGATATGGACGGGAAACGTGTCGACCAAGTTCTCGTGTCGATGTTATCAGAAACGCCAAACGAAGACTGATGCCTTAGGGCGTCAGTCTTCGTTTTTGTGTGTGTTCCATGTTTCGAACGCCGCGCGCATGAGGACGCGGGCGGTGTTTAGCATGGCCCGTTCGTCCACATCAAAGCGAGGATGGTGGTGAGGGAAGACGGCGCCGACTTCAGGATTGCCGGCCCCGGCGAAAAAGAAGCTGCCGGGAACATGTTGCATGTAGTAGGCGAAATCTTCTCCGACCATGAGCGGAGACATCTCGATGACGCCGGCTTCACCGACGACGCGAGCTGCACTTTGGCGAACATGTTCTGTCTCGGCGTAATGATTGATGACGGGAGGATAGCCGCGGATATATTCGAGCTCATACGTCGCCTCGCTCGCGGAACAGACATGGGAGATGGCGCGTTCCATCTCTGAGATGATTCGTTCTTGCGTTTCTAGCGTAAACGTTCGGACCGTCCCGGATAGCTTCGCTTCATCGGCGATGACGTTAAACGCCTGCCCCGCGATGAACGTACCGACGCTTAAGACGGCCGGCTCGAGCGGGTCGATGCGACGGCTGATGACTTGTTGCAACTGACCGACGACGTTCGCCCCGACCATGACGGCATCGACCGTATGTTGCGGAATCGCGCCGTGGCCACCTTTCCCTTTGATCGTCAGCTCGAAGCGGTCGGCTGCGGCCATGATCGGACCTGCTTTTACCCCGATCGTGCCATACGGGAGCGGCGTCCAGATGTGAGCGCCGAAGATGTAGTCGACACCGTCCAAGCAGCCGTCTTCGATCATCGGTTCGGCTCCTCCGGGCGCGAGTTCTTCCGCAAACTGATGGATGAGAACGACGTCTCCCGGCAGGTCGGTCTCACTCAAAGCTTTGGCGAGCACGAGCAGTGTCGCCGTATGGGCGTCATGGCCGCACGCATGCATCGAACCGTTCACTTTGGAGCGGTACGACACGTCTTTCAAGTCTTGGATCGGCAAAGCGTCAAAGTCGGCCCGGAAGGCGATGGTTGGTCCGTTACCGCCTCGAATGCGTCCAACGACACCGTTGCCGCCGACGCCTTCGCGGACTTCGAGGCCGAGCTTGCGCAAATAAGCGGCAATCGTTTTTGGTGTCTCCTGTTCTTCAAACGACAGTTCGGGATATTGGTGAAAATGACGTCGAAGCGTCACCATTTCGTCGTACAGATCCGTCAATCTTGAATCGAGGTCAGTCACAAGCATGATTTGCACTCCTGTCAGTTGATCATTTTTGGTTGAAGCAAGGCCCATACGTCATGTGAATCCAGATCGTCAAGAATTGGACGATGTAATAACTTTTGTGCTTCGTCAGCCGTTACCCATCTGGCGTCACTATGTTCCTCGGAGAGGGTTACGGTTGTCACGATCGGGTGAGCCAAGTACGTCATGATGACGACTTGGCGATTCGGGTCGGTCAAAAACGTCGTAGCGTACAACAATTGTTGGACCGCGACACGCAAACCGGACTCTTCGAATACTTCCCGTTCAAGGGCATGTTCGAGCGTCTCGCCAAAGTCAAGTTTACCGCCGACGAGCTCCCATGTGCCGGGATTGACCTCGTCATCGGCTGCCCGTTTGATGATGAGGAGGTGGTCGTCTTGCACAATTACCGCTTTCACGGCAACAACGATGGTAGGAACGGACATTGTGACACTCCTTTGCATGAATTCGTGAGGGAACCCACAGTAGATATGAACCATTTTCTACATATTCTCTAAGTTATGCTTATGGTATACGACGAAAGGGAATTAATACAGAAGTAAATCATGAAATGAGGTGTTGAAATGGGTTGGATTATCGCAATTGGTATCATCGTCGTCTTGGCGGTCATCTATTTTTCGATGTACAACGGACTTGTCAAATATCGAAACTGGGTCGACGAGTCGTGGGCGCAGATCGACGTTCAGCTGAAACGCCGTTACGACTTGATTCCGAACTTGGTCGAGACGGTGAAAGGGTATGCGAAGCATGAACAAGAGACGCTCACGAAAGTCGTCGAGCTACGAAACCAGCTTGGCTCGAAGACGAGCCGTCAGGAACAGATGGAAGTGAATGATCAACTGAGCGGTGCGCTCAAAAACTTGTTCGCGCTGCGCGAGGCGTATCCAGACTTGAAAGCAAACGAGAACTTTATGATGCTTCAAGAAGAGTTGACGCAGACAGAGAACAAAGTCGCTTACTCGCGACAGCTGTATAACAACACGGTCATGAAATACAATACGAAAATCGAATCGGTCCCGACGAACATCATCGCTTCCGTCCATAAGTTCGAAAAACGCGACATGCTCGAGGCGCGCGAAGAAGAACGCGAGAACGTTCGCGTCTCATTCTAATGGATTGGAGTGGCGACGATGATTCTGTATGAACAAATCCGCAAGAATAAGATTAAAACCGTGTTCATCGTGGCTGGATTCGTCCTCCTCGTCTTAGCCGTCGGGGTTGTCATCTCGTATTTGAACTATGGCGATCCGCTCCCAGGGCTCATCTTCACTCCGGTGTTCTCGTTGTTTTACATCGGGATCGTCATCATGTCGAGCACGAATATCGTCATGAAGATGAATCACGCCCAAGAGATCACATCGGTCGAACAACATCGTTTCTTATGGCACACGGTCGAGAACATGGCGATGGTCGCCCGTGTCCCGATGCCACGGATCTTCATCATCAATGACCCGTCACCGAACGCGTTCGCGACCGGGCTCAAACCCGAGAAGGCGGCTGTCGCCGTGACGACGGGTTTAATGGATCAGTTGACCCGCGAAGAACTCGAAGGTGTCATCGCCCACGAGGTCGCGCATATTAAAAACTATGACGTCCGCCTGGCGACGGTGACGCTCGCCCTCGTCTCCGTCATCGCCATCATGAGTGACATCGGTTCCCGGATGCTGTTTTTCCGAAGTATCGGTGGACGGCGGGACAACAACCAAAATCCGATCTTTATGATTGTCGGGCTCGTCCTGTTGATTTTAGCTCCGATCATCGCGACGCTCGTCAATCTGGCTATCTCGCGAAATCGTGAGTTTTTGGCTGATGCGAGCGGAGCTGAGCTGACGCGGAACCCGGACGCACTCGCTTCGGCGCTCGAGAAGATCGCTAACGTCAAAACGCCAGTGAAAGAGGCGTCACGGGCGTCGGCATCACTTTATTTTTCGGATCCTATGAAGAAAAAGCTGAGCGGACTGTTCTCGACACACCCGAATCCGGAAGAACGCATCAAACGACTACGAGGCATGTAAAAAAAGCCACCTCAGCGTGAGGTGGCTTTCGTTCGTCATCCGGCGCGGTTGCTCCGGAGTTTTTCAATCTCTTCGAGGACGAATTGAACGTTCGTCCCGACGATGACTTGAATATGGTTCGGGCTGACGACTTTAATTCCTGGGATGCCCGCTTTCTTAATTTGCGTTTGATCGACCGTGTCCATGTCTTTGACGTCGACACGGAGACGTGTGACACACGATTCGATACCGGTGACGTTTTGGTCACCACCGAGACCGTCATAAATCATGGCTGCCATCGCAGAGTACTGACCACCTGCTGCAACTGGTGCCGTTTTCGTTTCACCTTCAGGCGCTGTTTCTGTCGCGACTGCATCAACCTCTTCGTCCGACTCGCGACCTGGCGTTGCCAAGTTGAGTTTGACAATCATGAAGCGGAAGATCGTGTAGTAGATGGCACCGAAGACGAGGCCTTGGACGAGCAACATATACGGCTGGTTCGCAAGCGGTAGCCGTGAGCTGAGGACGAAGTCGACGAGACCGGCACTGAAGCCGAACCCGGCCGTCCATTGGAATGTGGCAGCGATAAAGAGTGACACGCCTGTCAACACAGCATGAACAAGGTAAAGAACTGGTGCGAGGAACATGAACGAGAACTCGAGCGGTTCCGTGACACCTGTGAAGAATGAAGCGAACGCTGCGGCGAGAAGGAGCGAGGCCGCTTGTTTTTTACGTTTCGTTTTCGCAGTGTGATACATCGCTAGGGCTGCTGCCGGGAGACCGAACATCATGATCGGGAAGAATCCAGCTTGATAGCGGCCCGTGATCCCTTTCTCACCTTCACCGGACCAGAAGTTACCGATATCGTTGATGCCGGCAACGTCAAACCAAAATACCGAGTTGAGGGCGTGGTGAAGACCTGTCGGGATCAATAGACGGTTGAAGAATCCATAAAGTCCAGCACCGATTGCTCCCATTTTAGAGATTGTTTCACCGAATCCGACGAGTCCTGTGTAGACGACCGGCCAGACGAAGTAAAGTGCGACCGAGACGAGAATCATCGAGAACGCCGTCATGATTGGGACGAGACGCTTGCCGCTAAAGAAGGCGAGGGCGTCAGGTAACTGCACGTGACTAAAGCGGTTATACATGGACGCGGCGACGAGACCTGACAAGATCCCAACGAACGCGTTAGCGATTTTACCGAACGCCGGGTTGACGGCTTCGACGTCTACACCTTGGAATAATGCGACTGTTGCTGCTGATAAAAGTGTCGTGACCGTGAGGAAAGCGACGAGACCACTGAGAGCGGCTGAGCCGTCACGGTTTTTCGCCATACCGAGGGCGACCCCGACAGCGAAGAGAATTGGAATGTTATCGATGATGGCTGCACCGGCTTTGATGAGGAAGGCGGCGGCGATGTTTTCAGAACCCCAGCCTACCGGGTCGATCCAGTAACCGATGCCCATGAGGATGGCCGCTGCAGGAAGTACCGCAACCGGCAACATGAGCGAACGTCCGAGACGTTGTAAAAAGTTCATCATTGTAAATGTCCTCCTTTTTGATGGTGTTGATCTTGCAGGCGTTGAATGTGGAGCGTGATGTAACCAAGCTCTGACTCGGGCAAGACGATGCCGTATAAGTTTTCCATTTCAGTTGCGACGTCAGACGCACACGCGTAAGCGGACGAGAATTTTGTTTGAATCATCTGAAGCATGTCCTCGTCGATCGTGTGATGATCGTAATGGTTGACCCGATCCATGACGAATCGTAAATGGGTTAATAAGCGTTGATAGGATAAGTCATCTTCTTCGATAGATAGGTCGAGTCGTCGTGAAATCGATTGAATCATGTCTCTTACGATCGTCGTCTGTTTGACCGTCTTGCGCAAATCACCTCCTTTCACTTTGAGTGTATGGATATGGAGCGCGATGAAAGCCGCTTCGTCTTTCGGCATCTTCAACCCGATTTTGTCCTCGATCAGTTGCAGCGCCCAGAGCCCGATCTCATATTCGTTGCGATACAAGATTTTGATCTCGTTCAACAGCTTGTTACGAAGCGAGATCCCTTCTTCTTCACGCTCGATGGCAAACGAGATATGATCGGTCAGGACGACGTGGATGTGCTCATTGAACGTCGTCTCGAGCCGCTTCTCCGCATGCGTGATAATTTCTTCGGAAATGGTGAAGTGGTCGACCGGGATGCGGCTTAAGAGCTGTTGAAACTTATCGTTTTCCGACATGACGAATAGTTTTTCGATTTTATGCGGATTGACGATGTCGTTGCGCCCTTTTTTAAAGGCGACGCCTGGTCCGATGGCAATCTTTTCTTCACCTTCGTCTGAGACGATGACCGCGTTGTTGTTTAAGATTTTTTTGATTTTTAACATGTGTCCTCCTATCGAGGAGTCATTGTTCCGCTTGAGCGACGACAGTCTTTCCGGAAAGCGAGGGCCCGCCCGCGTGGAACGAGTAGGGGTGAGGTAAGTCGCTTCCGTTCGTGACGATCATCGGAGTGACCGTGTCCTTCCCGGCTTGATGAATCCGCTTCAAGTCCGCTGTCAACAAAGGATGTCCGACGTCAACATGGTCACCGACAGTGACGTGGACTGTGAACGGGTCTCCTGAAAGTTCGACCGTGTCGAGTCCGACGTGAATCAAAATCTCAGCTCCGTCTTCCGTCCGGATGCCGATGGCGTGCTTCGTCGGTGCGACTTGGACGATCGTTCCATTAGCCGGTGCGACGACTGTTCCGTTTGTCGGCTTAATGGCGATTCCGTCGCCCATCATCTTCTCGCTGAAGACGGGGTCGGCCACTTGCTCAAGTGGAATGATGTCTCCTTCCATGGGTGCATAAAGTGTCAGTGTATGTCTCTTCATCCACTTATTCAATAACATGTTCACTTCATCCTTTCCTTGCGAAAATGATTGTGAAAAAACAAAACAGGCATGGAGTATAGACGGGTGGCGTGAGCCTTTCGTCTTACCCCATGCCTGATCGAATCAGTCACATGTGATCAATATTTGTTTCTTCTGTCTCAACATAGCACGCTATCTAAAAGAAGACAAGACCTAATTTGTAAGCGCTGTCTAAAAAATGTACTTATTCTGAAATTTGTTGTATAGTGAAGACGAATCTTAAGTGAAAGGTGTTGCATGTTGATGAGTGAGGTCGTATCTGCCTAACGAACTGAAAAACGTAGGATGACGCGTGTTTTTGTCATGCCTTCATGTTCTGTTACGGATACCGCCCATCATAAACTGCCAGACACCGGTCTGTCTTTTTGCGTTGGTCGTCATCGACCGACGCTTTTTGTTTGCGCGGTATCTCCACCCTATTTTAAGGAGAGATCACCATGAACGAACAAACGTTAGAAAAACTACAATATACTGAACTCATCCAACGAGTCGAACGCTACTGCATCAGCGGGTTCGGTCGCAAGTTGCTCAGAAATCAACAACCGACGAGCCATCTACAGACGGTGAAGAAACGACTGCAAGAGACGTCGGAGGCACGAGCGATCCTAGACGCCTCGTCGCACGTCCCGTTCATCGGGGTGTCCGACATGGAACCGCTCATCGGGAAAATCAGTCGTGGCATCCAACTCGAGGCGGGTGAACTTGAAGCCGTCGCTGAATTTTTCCGCGGAGCCCGCAAACTGAAACGATTCATGGCCGAGCAGACGTTCTTTGCACCGTTGTTATCTCTGTACGCGGACGAGATGAGTGAAAGGCGCTCGATCGAAGAAGAAATCGTTCGGTCGATCCGGGCCGGACGCGTCGTCGATGAGGCGTCAAAAGAACTGAAACGGACTCGGAAGCAAATCGATATTCTCGAAGGACGGATCGAGGAGCGGTTGACTAAATTTTTGAAGAGCGCGGCCAACCGTGAAGCGATTCAAGACGCGTTTGTGACGAAGAAGCAGGACCGATTCACGATCCCAATCAAGGCGCCGTACAAACATAAAGTCGCCGGGACGATCATCGATACGTCGAACCGGGGGACGACCGTGTTCATCGAGCCGGAAGCGATCAGCAAGCTGAACGCGGAACTCGCCGTCAAACGGACCGAGGAAGCGGTTGAAATCTATCAAGTGCTCGCGACGCTGACCGGTATGGTAGCCGAAGCGTTACCGGCGATTGAGACGACGCTCGACGTCATCGCCCAGTACGACATGGTATTCGCCAAAGGGAAGTATAGCCAGACGATCGAAGGAATTTCGCCACGCGTGAACGGGACCGGGAAAATTCGGTTGCGACAAGTCCGGCACCCGTTGCTTGATGGGGCGGTCCCGCTCGACTTCTCGCTCGGCGAGACGTACCGAGGACTCATCATCACCGGACCGAACGCCGGCGGGAAAACGGTCGTCTTGAAAACGATCGGCTTGCTTACTTTAATGACGATGAGTGGTTTGCACATTCCGGCTCATTCCGACACGGACATCTCGACGTTTGACGACGTGTTCGTCGATATCGGTGACAATCAAGACATGGGTTCGGCACTCAGCACGTTCTCGGCTCACATGAACAACGTGGCGACGATCATGCAGCGGGCCGGCAAACGGTCGTTGCTCTTATTTGACGAAATTGGGAGTGGGACCGAACCGAACGAAGGGGCGGCGCTCGCCATCGCGATTTTAGAAGAGGCGTACAAACGCGGCTGCCTCGTCGTCGCCTCGACCCATTACGGGGAAATCAAAGCGTATTCCGAGACGCATCCGGACTTCATGAACGCGGCGATGCAATTCGACCCGGACACGCTCGAGCCGAAGTATCGGTTGTTGATTGGACAGTCCGGCGACAGCAACGCGCTGTTCATTGCCCGGAAAATGAAGCTACCCGAAGCGATTTTGAAACAGGCGTCACGTTATATGACAGAAAAAGTATATGACCAGACACTCGTCGACACTTCGAAGCTGACACAAGAAGTGGTGAACGCGAAACCGGAACTGATTCAGCAATTTGAAAAAGGAGATCGCGTCCGGTTACTCGAGACGAATCAAGTCGGGCTCGTCTATGCGACGGACGATTCTGGGCGACATGTCACGGTTTACACGGAAGGGACGTTCAGCGACCATCCGTTGCGGCGCGTCCGGCTTGAAGCGCAGGCGGTTGATCTCTATCCGGCGGGTTATGACTTAGAGACGTTGTTCGTAGACTATCGAGAGCGCAAAGAGGCGCATGATTTTGAGCGTGGCTCGAAGAAAGCGTTGCGTCGTGTTGAAAAAGAGATTCGGGCACGGCAACGCGCCGAACGTGGAGAGTGATCTTACACCTAAAAAGGCAACCGAGATTTGGTTGCCTTTTTGCTTACAGTGAATTTGTACTCTGATTTTCTACATTGTCATCTGTTGAAGGTGTATTGTTGTCTTGGTTTGGACCACCGAATTGGCCACCGTGATGCGACCCGTGACCGTGTCGACCTCTGCCTCCCGGTCCTTGCATGTCTAGGTCGTCATAGCTTGTCACGTCGGCGAATCGTTCCTCATGTTCAGCTAAAATCGCGTCGGCTTCCGCTTGCGTCAAATTACCGTTCTCGACCGCTGCATCAAGTTTCACTTCGTGTGAGGCGATGATCGCGTCAATGAATGCGTCGACCGTGATGCCTTTCTCTTCTGCGAGCTCAGGAAGCGACTGTCCTTCTTCGCGTGCCGCTTCGACCTCGGCTTCGGTCAAACCGAGCGCCTCAAGCAACGCCGCTTGTCCGGCTGCCCGGTCTCCGAACATGCCGCGTTCACCACGTTCACCGCGTTCGCATTGCGTCGAAGCTTCCGTCGATTCTGTCGTTTCAGTTGTCGTCGTCTCGTTCGTGGCTGCGTAGGCGCCTGTGCCCGAAACGGCAAGCAGGCCGGCCAAAGCGAGTGCTAATTTTGATGATTTCATGTGTATCTCCTCCTTTTACTACCTCAAGTGTAGATCTTGCCCGCCGGCAAGTTGTGAGGGAGTTGCAAGGTTTTTGCAAATTGTATTTGGGAAACGATGGGATGCTTTCTTGATGCGATATAATGGGAGTGGAGGCGATACAGATGAACGTGCTCGTAGTGGAAGATGAACAGAAGCTAGCGGACGGGATGGCCCGTTTTTTGACGTACTCGGGCTTTACTGTCAGCGTGGCGGGGACACTCGCCGAGGCGAAACGACTGCTTGATCAGCCGTTCGATGCGGTACTGCTCGACGTTCGCCTGCCGGACGGGGAAGGATGGACGCTCATTCCGAGATTACAGACACTTCAGCCGCGGCCGGCCATCGTGTTGACGACGGCACGCGGGGAAGCCGATGACCGGGTGTTCGGTCTTGAGCTCGGTGCTGACGACTATTTAGTCAAACCGATCGTCTTGAAAGAGCTCGAGATTCGATTGAAGCGTCTCGTCAAGCAGACGGACGGCATCGTGTTCGGCGATCTGAAAGTGGATGAAAAATCACGGACGGTGACTGAAGACGGGAAACCGATTCGATTGGCCAATAAGGAGTACGAACTACTGGTCTATTTCATGAAGCATATCGGGGAAGCGCTTGACCGGAATCGATTGCTCGACGACGTGTGGGACTATACGTTCGTCGGTGACACGAGGACGGTCGACACGCACGTTAAACAGCTCCGCGACAAGTCCAAGACGATCAAACGGCAGTTGAAGACGGTGCATCGGGTCGGTTATCGATTGGAGGACATGTGATGAACCGGTTGATGAAAAAGTTGTTGTGGACCGCCATTCTCCCGCTCGTGGTCATGGCCGTGCTCACGTTCGGACTCACGTCGCTCTTGATCGGCCGCTTTGCCGAGACGGAAAGTTACGCCCAGCTCGAGCGTGAAGCGGACATCGTCTATGACGCGTTAGCTGAGGGGCGAGGCATACCGGGACAGCTCAACGTCCTCGTGTTTCAAGACGGCGAACCGATCGATCTTGACCGAGGCGGACGGATGCGGAGACAGATGACACCGACGCTGAACCCGGACGCTTTGACGGAACGCGATCAAGTCAGCGTAAACGGTACGCGTCTCTTGACGTTTTTACGAGAAGAAGGAGATATTCAAATCGTGACGTATACGAATGCGCCGCTAGCGAATCCCCAGTTCCGTCAAATCTATATGATTCTCGGGAGTGGCTTCTTGCTTGCCCTTGTTGCGGCGATTGGCGTGACGTATTGGATGGGTCGGCGCTTAACGTCCCCGCTCGTCCAATTGAAACAAGCGACCGCAGCAATCATGGCAGGAACACACACGATCAGCTTGCCGCCGGTCACAGACGATGAAATCGGTGATTTGACGGGAGCGGTCGATCAGATGAATCGTGCGCTTCAAGAAAAAGAGACGCTGCAAAAGACGTTCATCTCTGGGGTTACACATGACGTGCGGACACCGCTCGCTATCGTTCGCAACGAGGCAGAGATGCTCGAGCTCGGCGTCGTCAAGCCAGAAGACGTCTCATCGACAGGACGGAGCATGACCGAAGAAGTTGACCGGATCGATCGTCTCGTCACGCAGATGCTCGAGTACTCGAAGTTATCGTCACGAAGTCTGCCGCTCCAAATCGAGCCGATCCGATTGGATGGACTCGTTCGTGAGACGGTGGCACGAATGGAAGACTGGTTCTGGCATAAACAAGTCACCGTCCAACTCGAACTCGAAGCAGTCACGCTACAAGCCGACCAAACAACGATGGAACGGGTGTTGTCCAACTTTCTTCATAACGCCTACCAGGTAAGTCCCGACGGTGGCGTCATCAAAATCAGAATTGTCGGAAACCGACTCGAGATCGAGGATCAAGGTCCGGGGCTCGATGATAGGATGCTTGCGAGCGTATGGGATATGTACGTCAAAGGTGACCGGTCGAACGGACACGGTCTTGGACTCGCCATCAACAAGTTGTTGCTCGAAGCGCAGCAACTCAATTACGGGGTCGAATCAAACGAGGGGGCGATTTTTTGGATCGAATGGGATTGAACTTATTTTTACGAGGTGTCCGCTTAGAACGAGATCGGATCGAAACGCCAGGGTATCCGTTTTCGCTCCCGATTTTTAAAGCGTTTGACGAATTGACGTTGACGAAGCCGGTCACGTTTTTAGTCGGGGAAAACGGCAGCGGCAAGTCGACGTTGATCGAAGGGATGGCGATTGCCGCTGGATTCAATCCGGAAGGCGGGGCGACGGCGTTCCGCTTTGAGACCGAGTCGACACATAGCCCGCTGTTCGAGGCGTTGCGCCCGATTCGTAGTGCGTATCGCCCGAAGGACGGTTTTTTCCTCCGGGCCGAGACGGCGTATCAGCTATCAAGTTATGTAGACAAAATAGCGCGATCGAGTCCTGACCCTGAACGGTTTTATGAATCGTATGGTGGTCGTTCGCTCCATGAGCAGTCACACGGGGAAGCGTTCTTGTCGCTCATGCTCCATCGTTTTCGCGGTTCCGGCCTCTACATTTTGGACGAGCCCGAGGCCGCGTTGTCGCCGATGCGTCAATTGACGATGCTTGCAAGGATGCATGAGCTCGTTCAATCAGGAAGCCAATTCATCATCGCGAGCCATTCACCGATTCTCATGTCGTATCCGGACGCGGCGATTTTGGAAGTCGAGGCGGGGCTCGCGCCAACGACGTTCGATGAACTCGAACACGTCCGGGTCATGCGCGACTTTTTAGCGGCACCGGAGCGGATGCAACGGATTTTATTTGACTAACAAAAGGCGGCCGCCTTTTGTTATGACTTCGTGATTTTCCGCAACAAAATGATCGCGACGCTGACACCGGCAGCGATCAGCATGTACGTCCCGATCGATGAGAGCGTGTCTATCCAAAAATCCATTAGGCCTCCACCTCACTTGATTCGGTTAATTGCTTCCATCATTTCACGTTACTGTGCTAAAGTACACGAAATAATGATGTAAAACAAACGTTGAAGTCTATTGGAAAATCTTTCAATAAACTTAAAAGTTTGGTCAGTAATTGGGCGAAAACTGTCCCACGTTTGAATAATCGCTCTATAATAGACGTGTAGAGATGATTATTGACGAAATGAGGGGTAGCGATGGTATACGGTTTATTGATTGTTGGCATCGTCCTGATCACACTCGTCATCAACGTACTGCGCTTGATGACGACCCCATCTTTGAACCGTTGGCTACTCGTTGGGGCGAGTAGCCTTGTCGTGATTTGGCATGGGATTCTGTTCGACTTTTATGATTTACATTGGTCGGTGCTGCTGCTCATCGCGACCGGCCTCATCTGTTTTCAATGGACGGGCATGGTGACCGCCATTCTTGTCGGTTGGTTGCTCGTCTATAGCCAATCAGGAGACTTATCGTTTCCGTTGTTGCTCAGTTATATCTTTTTCGGACTCGGTGCCGCGCTCTTGTTCGGTTATATTAAACAATTGAAACGGGAACGCTCAGATCGGTTACGGATGTTGACGACAAGCTCTCGTCAATTGAACGTGTTTCGTGAAGTCAGCTTCACGATGCAAGATACGCTTGACCCGGACCGTCTCCTACAGACGATTTTGACGTCGGTGACGGCAGGTCATGGGCTCGGCTTCAACCGCTCGATCATCTTTTTTGCCGACCCGGAAAAAGACAGCATTTACGGCGTCATGGGGACGGGACCGATGAATCCCGAGGAAGGGTACCAAATTTGGGAAGAAATCACACGGCAACATTATGACCTTCAACGATTGATTGACGAGAAAGAGACGGACTCGACGCAAGACGAGCCATTGAACGAGCGAATTCGAAAAATGACGTTCCCATTTAAGTCCAATCATGTATTTAAACAGACACTCGACTCGGGCCGACCCCAACACGTCTATGCGAGCATCACCGATGATGCGGTCCTACGACTATTACATACAGAGTTACAGATGGACGAGTGCACAATTTTCCCGTTACATCATCAAGGTATCCCGTACGGATTGCTCGTCATCGATAACGTCGTCAACAAGAAGCCGATCACCCCTCAAAAAATCGATGGGGTTCGGCCCATCGCGGAACAGGCATCGCTTGCGTTGCATCAGACGACGCTTTATCAACGGATTGAGACGCTCGCGCTCCGTGACGGACTGACTCGTTTGAAGAACCATCGCTCGTTCGAGCAAGATTTGGATGTATTGTTCCGCGAATGTGATGAAGATGAACTGTCGCTCATCGTCATGGACATCGACCACTTCAAACATTATAACGATACGAACGGTCATTTGGCGGGGAACGAACTGTTGACGCGACTCGCGAGCGTCATTCGCCGAAGTGTGCCGGATGAACAGATGGCGTATCGGTTCGGCGGCGAAGAGTTTGTCGTCTTGCTCCCGCGATTCGATGAGATCGGAGCGACGCACGTGGCCGAAACGATTCGTTCAGCCGTTCTCGGTACAACATTCACGCACGGGAATCAACAACCGGATGGGCAGTTGACGCTCAGTTTTGGCGTCGCCTCGAAGCATACGCTTCGTGATCAGACGGTCGAACAGTTGATTGAATGTGCGGACCAGGCTCTTTATGCGGCCAAGTCACGCGGGAAAAATCAAGTCTGTCGCTGGGAAGGGGTGACGCTATGAGTGAGTTTAGCGTCATGATGATGGCGGTCGCCTTTATCGGGACCATCTTGCTGTCGAGCCGGTACTGCTATCTATTCATCTTACGTCACATCGCCAAGCGTGAGGCGGCGGTATTGCACGTCTCGTTACAAGACGTCTCGTTCTCGTTTGATCAGATGGTGTACTTTATTGCCTTGCCGACGACAATTCCCGAAGTAAGGGACGCGATGAAAGACGAGCTCATCATCGAGCCGTATTACGAGTCGCACTTCTTTCCTGACGTGAACGGGATACAAGTCTCCGTTAAATCGGGACAGGAAGTGATCCCGATTACGTATTTGCCAATCGATGATTTCAGTTTACCGATCTTAGATCGCTATCTAGAGACGCGGAAGATTGATGAGCGGACGAACCGCATCATTCGCGCCCACGTGATTGTTCATGATCGGACGCTCCAAGCGATCCGGGACGAGGTGTATCACCACTTGCATGAGGACCGAATCAGACAATAGAAAACAGGGTTTCCTTCACCAAGTGGCGATGGAAACCCTGTTTTTAGTTCGTTAAAAGGTGGAACCGGACAGCGCCGATCAAGTTGGCCTCATTGAAGTGGGCGCACGTCTCGACGTCGATCCGGAACGTACCGAACGAATCTGTGAGCGCATCGAGGTGACGCTTGATGCCGTCACGGACTTCAGGCCGCCGGCTGATGCCGCCACCGATCAAAATCCGTTCCGGGTCGAGCCCGAACTGGAGATTGTAGAGTCCGATCGCATTCCAACGATAGAAGTTTTCGAGTTCCTCATGAATACGTGAGTCCGATTGAAGGTCGAACACGTCTTTGCCGGTGAGGGGCAGTCCGAGGCGATCACTGCACCGCTTCACGAGAACGGCCGTCGCACCGACTTTACTCCACGTGCCGTCCGGGTGGGGGGCATTCGGGTCAAGAATCCAATAGCCATACTCGCCGCCATGGAAGTGTGAACCGACCATGACTTCGTTCGAGTCGATAAAAGCACCACCGACACCCGTGCCGATGACGACTGTCGCATAACGTTTCAAAGAAGCGGCGGCCCCGGTCCATCCTTCGGCGAGCGCTGCCGCGTTCGCATCGTTTAGGACGGTGACGGGTAAGTCGTACTGGTCTTGAAACGGCTCGAGGAAAGGCTGTTCGTGAATGTAAGGGAGGGCGGTAACGCCGTGAATCACCCCGGTCGACGAATCGACGGCGCCGGGAGCGCTAAAGGCGATTCCTTGAATCGGTCCCGCGGCTTGCGTGTTGTTCACGATTGCATCGATCTGTTCGAGAAATGCTTTCCACGTCTTAGGGGTCGGGACGTGGTCGTTCGACAGAAGTGTCCCATCAGTTTGGACGACACCGTATTTGATACTCGTACCACCGATATCGATGGCTAAATAATGTTGCATTCTATTCACTCCTTAAGCTAAAAACGCGGCCCCAATCACGCCGGCGTCTCCTTTCAGTTGCTGCAAAACGAGCTTTGTCTCTCCACGTAAGTGGGGATAGACCCGTACATTCACTGCATCCTGCAATTGATTCCAGTATAACGCAGCAGCCGCTGTTACGCCTCCCCCGAGAATAATCATGTCGGGGTCTACCGTGTGGATAATGTTCACGAGACCTGTCGCTAAACTGTCAACAAACTTATTTCGTTCAGTTTCGTCTGCCAATAATGTCATAGTGTCATGTAACCCTCTTACTTTTGCCCGTTCATGTAGGGCTGTACCACTAGCATGTGTCTCAAGCGAACCGACGTTTAGCGTGTGATGGATCGGTCCTTCGGTACGGACAATCATGTTGCCAATTTCACCAGCACTTCCGTGAGCACCACTTATGAGTTGCTTTTTGTAAACAAAACCGCCACCGACCCCTGTACTGACTGTGACATAAAAGATAGAGTCTACGTTACGTCCGGCCCCAAACTTTGCTTCAGCGAGTGCCGCGGCATTCGCATCATTCTCTAAGGTGACAGGGAGGCCAAGTAAATCGGACAACGGTTCAACTAGGTATTGATGATGCCAGTTTGGGAGGTTAGGCGGAGTGAGAAACGTTCCTCGTTTGAGGTCTAGCGGTCCGGGGGCGACTATCCCGACATGTTCAATCTCATATTCGAGTTCGAAGCGTTTGACGGCTTGACTGATAGTTCTTAACGTCGCCTCCATCTCAAGATGGGGGTGTGTCTTAAACTTAAATTGTTTCTCAACGCGACCGTCTTTTGAAACGACCGCGACGCGTGTATTAGTACCGCCCAAATCGATTCCGATTCGGGCTTTTTGTTTATCTAGTGACGATACACCAGTAACGAGACAGGTGGCATTTCCTTTCACCTCAAACGACTGGTGGGCCGGCAATACGATCGTACCGCCTGTCTCGAACAAGTGTTCATCTATTTCGAGCGAGCCAGCGACGACCGTCAAGATTCGGAACGTATCCGTCGAGACGGATTCCTCGCGTTCGATATTCCATTTTTCAACGAAGAAATAAGGGTTACGTGTCAACTGTTTTCGGAAATGATCCAGACGCAGGACAGGTTCCGCATAGTCGAGATGGGGTGCGAACGAGGCGAGTGCACCTTGCTCAACATGGAGGTCACGGGTGTGTCCAGTCGATGTTTCCATGCGTCCGTAGTCATAGAGACGGTACGTCGTATCCGAACTCTGTTGAATCTCAAGGACACACAAGTCTTTCGTCAAGGCGTGGATGGTCCCGGCTGGAACGTATAGAAAATCGCCTCGGCTGACAGGTTTTCGAGTTAATCCAGTCATCACGTTCCCGTCCGCGAGCGCCTGCTTTAATGCGTCTTTCGATTCAAATGTATGACCGTAGATGATTTCGCTCCCCTCTGGCGCATCGAGAATATACCAGCATTCATTCTTTCCGTACGGTTCTTTTTCAAGTGACTGGGCTAATTCGTCATCAGGATGGACTTGGATCGATAAATCATCGTTAGCATCAATCCACTTGATTAATAACGGGAATTCAGGGGCATCAATGCCGAACAGTTCAGGTGCTTGCTCATAGAGTGCTTGTAAAGTCATGCCCTCATAAGGCCCGGCGCTGACGATGGAACCGCCTTGTTTCAGGGCTGATGCAGTCCAAGCCTCACCAATCGAAGGTTCGTCAAAGTGAAAACCGAAACATTTCAAGCGATCGCCTCCCCACAGACGATATTGGTAATGCGGTTGTAACGGGATGATGTTCATAGTAAAGTTCCTCACTCTCATTTGTTATCGTCTACACTTTTAAATTTAAAAACTAAACAAACTTTAAATCAAGTATAGACATGAAATGATTCATGTGTATAATAAAAGTTGTAAACGATTTCAAAAAAGGAGTGATCAATCATGAAGAAGGTATTACTTGCTTGTAGTTCGGGCATGTCGACGAGCCTGCTCGTCACGAAAATGCAACAGCATGCGGAGTCGATCGGGGACGAAGCGAAAATTTGGGCAGTCGGTCAAGACCAGGTCGGAAAAGAGATGGAAGAGGCGGACGTCATTCTCATCGGGCCACAAATGCGTTTTTTACTCGATAAATTGAAAGCGCAAACATCGAAACCGGTCGAAGTCATCGACATGATGGCTTACGGAACCGCAAACGGGAAAGCGGCGTATGAACAAGCAATTAAATTGATGGGGTGAGAGTCATGGAAGGAACGGAAGAGTTAACGTTAGAACAGATGGCATTCATGATGATTTTGCACAGCGGCAACGCTCGGAGCACGATCCAAGAAGCCATCCAAACATACAAGAACGGTTCGTACGAGTCGTTTGAAGCGCAGCTAGCGACAGCGCGTGAACAGTTGAAAGAAGCGCATCAGACGCATTTCGGTCAAATTCAAAAAGAGGCGAACGGGGAGAAGACAGACATGTCATTGTTACTCCTTCACGCCGAAGACCATCTCATGTCGACCCAGACGATGCTTGACTTGACGGCGGGTTTGATTGAAATGGTCGAGCAAAAGATTGTAAATCCTAATCAAGAAGGGTGAATCCTATGTCACAGGACAACAAAATGTTCTTATTGATCAGCAAGTTGCTCATGCCGATGGCGACTTACTTGAACAACAGTCGGTATTTGCAAGTATTACGGGATGCGTTCATGCTCGCATTCCCAATCACGATGTTCGGTTCGATCGTCGTCGTCATCGCCAACTTGCCGTTCTTAGACAAGTTCATGTCGGAAGGGACGCTGAACGCGTTCAAATCGTCACTCGGGAACGCCCCATCGGCCACGATGGGCATCATGTCAATCTTCGTCGTTTTCGGTATTGGCTATTATCTTTCGAAAAGTTACAACGTCGAAGCCGTCTTTGGTGGGGCGATCTCCCTCGTATCGTTCCTCTTGTTGACACCGTTCCTCATCGAAGTCGAAGGAATGACAGAAGCGGTCGGAAACGTCCTCCCGCTCGACCGTCTCGGTGCGAAAGGAATGTTCCTCGCCATGATCACCGGGTTCCTCTCAGGTGAGATTTATCGATTTGTCGTTCAAAAGAACTGGACAATCAAAATGCCGGACGGCGTACCGCCGGCGGTGGCGAAGTCGTTCTCGGCGCTCGTGCCAGCCTTGTTGACGCTGACGGTCTTCTTGCTCCTCAACATCGGTGTGACGAGCTTGTTCAATACGAACTTACATGACGTCATTTTCAACGTCGTCCAACAGCCACTCGTTAAATTAGGCAACGGTCTCGTGCCAACGTTAATTGCGATCTTCTTCGTCCAATTGTTCTGGTTCTTCGGGTTGCACGGACAAGTCATCGTCAACTCGGTCATGGATCCGATTTGGAATACGTTGTCGCTTGAAAACTTGAACGCGTACACGGCGACCGGAGATGTGCCGAACATCATCAGTAAACAGTTTGTCGAGATCTATACGGTCGGCCTTGGTGGCTCGGGCTCGACGCTTGCCGTCATCGTAGCGATCTTATTGTTCCTGAAATCGAAACAGTTGAAGCAAATCGGGAAACTGTCACTCGGACCAGGGATCTTTAACGTCAACGAACCGGTCATTTTCGGTCTGCCGATCGTCATGAACCCGCTCATCATGATTCCGTGGATTGTCGCTCCACTCATAACGGTCACGGTCACTTACTTTGCGATGTCGACAGGGCTCGTCCCGCCACCGACCGGAGTCGCAGTACCTTGGACCGTTCCGATGTTCATCAGCGGGATGATGGCGACGAATTCACTCGCCGGCGGATTACTTCAACTCGTCAACTTCTTGATTATCTTGGCGGTGTGGTTCCCGTTCCTTAAATTTATTGACCGTTTGAACTTGAAGAAAGAACAGGAAGAAGCCGCTAACCAGACAGACGAAGCGGTGTAAAGAAGAAATAGAGAATAAGGGAGAGAGAGTTTATGACGAACCCGACAGAAACGAAAACATCATCAGTAGTGACATATCAATTCCCGACCGATTTTTGGTGGGGGACGGCCTCTTCGGCGACGCAAATGGAAGGTGCGGCGTTTGAAGGTGGTAAAGGCTTAAATATTTGGGATTACTGGTATATGCAACAACCGAACCGATTCTTCAATGGGGTCAGCGCGACCGAAGCGTCTAACTTCTATCATTTGTATGAGCAAGATATCGCGCTCATGAAAGAACTCGGACATAACACG
Organism: Exiguobacterium sp. SH0S7; assembly: GCF_004337195.1. Classification (NCBI taxonomy): domain Bacteria; kingdom Bacillati; phylum Bacillota; class Bacilli; order Caryophanales; genus Exiguobacterium; species Exiguobacterium sp. SH0S7. The sequence goes on along the minus strand of NZ_SJVA01000008.1, from coordinate 12,531 downwards.
TTCCGCTTCTCAATCTCGTGGTCACGTCTGTTTCCTGAAGGCGTCGGCAAGGTCAATGATGAGGCGATCACGTTTTATAACAACGTGATCGATTGTCTCATCAATCATGGCATTGAGCCGTTCATCAACTTGTATCATTTTGACATGCCGATGGCGCTTCAAGACCGAGGCGGCTGGGAATCACGTGATGTCGTCGATGCTTACGTACAGTTCGCAAAGACGTGTTTCAAACTTTTCGGAGACCGTGTGACGACGTGGTTCACCCATAATGAACCGATCGTGCCGGTCGAAGGTGGTTACTTGTACGATTTCCACTATCCGAACGTCGTCGATTTCAAGCGTGCCGTCCAAGTCGCTTACCATTCAATCTTATCGAGCGCGCTCGCCATCCAGGCATACCGGGAGCAGGGGCAGGCCGGTCAAATCGGGATCATCCTGAATTTGACGCCGTCGTATCCACGTAGCCAACACCGGGCCGATGTGAAGGCCTCACAAGTGGCAGATGCCATCTTCAACCGCTCGTTCTTGGATCCGTCTGTGCTCGGGACGTTCCCTGAAGAGCTCATCGATGTGTTGCGTGAACAAGACGCGATGCCGGAGCTGCAACCTGGAGACTTGGAGCTCATTCGCGCCAACACAATTGATCTTCTCGGCATCAACTACTATCAACCGCGTCGGGTCAAGGCGAAAGCGGCCCTTCCGAATCCCGAAGCGCCATTCCTGCCGGAGAATTTGTTCGACTTCTATGAGATGCCGGGTCGCAAGATGAACCCGTATCGTGGTTGGGAAATTTATGAGCAAGGCGTTTATGACATCTTAATCAACTTGAAAGACAATTACGGCAATATTCCATGCTTCATCTCGGAGAACGGGATGGGCGTCGAAGGAGAAGAGCGTTACCGTGACGCTGACGGTAGCGTCCAAGACGACTACCGGATCGACTTCATTCGGGAGCATTTGAAATGGACGCATCGGGCGCTCGAAGAAGGCGCGAACGTTAAGGGCTATCACTTATGGACGTTCATGGACAACTGGTCATGGAGCAACGCCTATAAGAACCGCTATGGATTCGTTGGTGTCGATTTAGCGACCCAGGAGCGGACCGTCAAAAAGTCTGGGCACTGGTTCAAACAAGTGATTGCCGATCATGGATTTACAGAATAATAGGAAAAGCTGACAAGGACCTACTCTTTGTCAGCTTTTTTTGATATATTATTCGTATATGTCTATACATGAGGTGGAATATGTCTACAAAGAAAAAACCAAAATATGAATCGATTGCCGATGAGATTCGGCATCGCATCAATGAACAAGCTTATGAACTCGAAACACCGCTCCCGGACGAGATTCAATTAGCGGAAGAGTTTGGTGTCAGCCGCATGACGATGAAACGTGCCCTCGAGATTCTTGTGATGGAAGGTCTGATTTATCGGAAGCGCGGTAAAGGGACATTCATCTTACCGGCCAGCTTCCAAAAAGAACGGATCAACATCATCAGTAAAGAAACGAGAGGATTAACGCAAGTCATCGGCGACCGCAGTCTCCGCAGTGAAGTGCTCGACTTTGAAGTAAAGTTCCCGACCCAGGAAGTCGCTGACCACTTGATGATCGAGCTGACGGAACCGGTGTATGAGATTCGCCGTGTCCGCTATGTGGACGAAGAGCCCTACGTCATCGAATTGACGTACATGGTCGCGAATCTGATTACGGGACTATCGCGTAAAATTTTGGAGAAGTCGGTCTATAGTTACATCCAGCAGGAACTTGGCTACACAATTACGAGTTCGCATAAGATGATTCGGGCCGATAAGCCAGACGAGTACGATCAAAAATACTTGAAAAATGACATTACCGATCCAATCATTGAAGTGGAGCAAGTCGTTTATTTAAGTAATGGAAAACCGTTTGAATATTCATTCGCTCGGCATCGTTATGACAAGTTTGTCTTTTCTTCAGTAAATATTGTGAGATGACGTCGCCTGCAAAGGCGACTTTTTGTGAAGGAGGTTCGTATGGACGTTCATATTGAACAAGCCGGGTATGAAAAAAATCAGACAGTCATCGAGGCCATCCAGTTTGAGGTTCGCCCTGGCGAAATCGTCGGGATGATTGGATCGAACGGCGCCGGAAAGAGCACCACGATCGCTTGCCTCACTGGAACGATTCCGTGGATGCGTGGAACGGTGCAAATCGACCGCTATGCCTATATCCCCGAGCAACCGGTGTACTATGATTATTTGACGCTCGAGGAACATATCAGCCTCGTTTTGGAATTGACGAGTGTTCACAATCGCGAACGGACAGACGAGCTACTGCGGCTGTTTCGGCTCGAGACGGTCCGGCATAACTATATCGCCTCCTTCTCGAAAGGGATGAAGCAAAAAGCGATGATTCTGTTGGCACTCATCCAAGAGGCAGCGTTTCTCCTCGTGGACGAACCGTTCGTCGGACTCGATGCGACGACGACGATTCAGCTGCTTCGTTTACTTGAGGCGGAACGCCGTCAAGGCACCGGGGTGCTCTTGGTCACCCATGTCCTCGACACGGCAGAGCGGTTATGTGATCGCTTCGTCTGGATTGATAACGGGCGTATGCTCGCAAGTGGGACGAAAGCAGAGTTACGTGACTGCCTTCGAACCGAGGGCGAGTCACTGTTTGACATGATGGAAGATGTGGCCATGCGATGAATGAAGATCAGCTGTTTGCTAGACGGGTCCGCACCCATATGACCAAGCAGTGGAAGACGTGGCGTCTTATTTTGGATTGGACCGTAGTGCTGTACGGTGTCATTCCGCTCGTCATCTTTCTCGGGTATCAATACCGATTGCTTTGGCAGGATGAGCTTGGATGGGTGAGCCAAGTACCGATGTTCGTGTGGGCGCTTGGAATTGGAGTCGTGCTGCTCAGAAATCAGTTTTTTGTCTGGATCGAACGAGCGGATGTGACGCTGGTGGCCAAACGTTCTTTGATTCACAGGTTGAAGTACAATTCGTTGTTCTATCACGCCCTTAAACTCGGTGCAACGTCCCTCTTCGTCCTTTGGGCGTTCATCCCAGTAATTTGGCTTGATGGTAGGTCCGTTGCCTCAATTCTAGCATTCGGTACGGCTCTGCTGTTTGTGACGGCGGTTCATACGTGGACTCGTTATCAGTTGACGATCCGGCGCAGCCATTGGATGTTACGAGTTACGGTCACGTGCGTGACGTTCCTTTGTCTGTATGCGCTCCTCATCGACTCGCTGTTATGGGCCGTCGTCCTCGGCAGCGGTCTCGTGGCGGTTGCGATGTATGTAGGAGAGGGATGGCTGACGCGTCATCCGTACCTTAGCCAAGAACTTGAGCGGAGTGAGACGCTGCGTACCGCCTTCGACCGGGCATTATTATCAACGTCGGGGGCAATCGAGAAACTAAGTCGGCGCAAGCGTCCGCTCTATCGACCGAAACCGAATCGGTTTGGGTCCGCCCGGCGTACGTCGGCCATTTTACTCTATATACGGACGCCGCGTCATCGGAACCTATGGTTGCGTCTCATCCCACTTGCCGTCACCGGAATGCTCCTTGTGCCGAGCTGGTTCAAGTTGCTCATCCCGCTCTATGTCGGCTATGTGATGTGGCAAGAACGACAGGCGTTCAAACAAGAGATGGAGCGTCATCCGTTTTTCCGCGCCATCCAAGAAAGGACAGATTTATGACTGAACAAGATTATGAACGATTGCTCCAAATCGAGACGGCGAAACCGCAACAAGGGTTCCCGGCCTCGGCCGAATACCATCGCTATGAACCGACCCCGTATGAGGCGCTCGACTTGTTGCGTGATGCGTACCCGCTCGCCGCAACGGACACGGTCGTCGATTTCGGTTCGGGCAAGGGACGGCTTCCGTTTTATCTCGCCTATACGTTCCGAGTTCGTGCGATCGGGGTCGAGATGGACGGCGGCTTCCATGAGGCGGCGCTCGAGAATTGGATGAATTACGCCAAGAAACACCGGACGCGTGGCAGTGTCCAGCTCGTCCGCGGCTACGCCGAACAGTTTGAGGTGCCTGACGAAGCGAATCGGTTTTACTTTTTCAACCCGTTCTCGGTGAACGTGTTCCGGCAGGTCGTCGCGAACATCATCGACTCGGTCGAGCGCACGCCGCGCCCGGTCGATATCATCCTCTACTATCCGTCCGACGATTATTTACACTTTTTGAATGATGAGACACCGTTCCGTTACGTCCAAGACGTCCGATTGCCGCTGAAGAATCTTCATGAACGGTTTCTCATTTATCGATTTGATATGATGGAGTCATCTTGGTAATGGGGAGTGGATTTGAGTGAAGAAAAAAGATATTTTAGAAGCGTACCGTTGGCGTCAAGCGACGAAAGAGTTCGACGCGGACCGCAAGATTGATGAAAGCGACTTTGAATTTATCCTGGAGACGGGACGGTTGTCACCGAGCTCATTCGGCTTCGAGCCGTGGCAGTTCGTCGTCGTCCGTCGCGAAGATTTACTTCAAAAAATTAAGGACAACACGTGGGGTGCTCAAGGACAAGCGTTGACGGCGAGCCATTTCGTCTTGATCTTGGCCCGGACTCCGCAGGAAATGCGCTATGATTCGGACTATCTGCGCCATATCATCACGGGCGTCCAAGGACGGACCGAGGATGAATATGCGCTCCGAATCAAACGAGTGCAGGAGTTCCAAGAACAAGATTACCGTCTGCTAGACGACGAGCGAGTGTTCCAAGAGTGGATCAAGCGCCAGACGTACATCCCGCTCGGCAACATGATGACGGCAGCAGCCCAAATCGGGATCGACTCATGTCCGATCGAAGGGTTCAACCAACAACAGATTGATGAACTGTTGATTTCAGAAGGTGTCATGGAACGCGGGGCCTGGTCGCTCTCGGCCATGGTCGCGTTCGGTTACCGGGCTCGCGATTTCGCGCCGAAGACGCGCCGCGACTTCAACGAGGTCGTCAAATACATCGGATGAAAAAAAGCTCAATCGCCTCGACGCGATTGAGCTTTTGCTTATTTCCAGTCTGTGATGCGGTCGATTGGGAAACGGACCGACGGATAACCTTCTTCCGCGGCTTTGCCGATCGAGAGGAGCATGACCGGGAGGTAGCGTTCTTTCTCGAGACCGAACGCTTCGGCGATATTCTTCTTATCGTAGCCGCCGATCGGGTTCGTGTCGTAGCCGTGGGCACGGGCGACGAGCATGAGCTGCATCGCGACGAGGCCTGAGTCGAGCAAGATGCTGTCTTTGATCATTTCGTTCGGTGCGTCTTTGAAGATGCCTTTGATCATGTCGACTTGGCGGTCGCGGACTTCAGGAGGCATCAGGCCGCGCTCGACAGCCGAATTGAAGATCTCTTCCGTGTAGTCGGCCATTTGGTAGTCGGCGAAGATGGCGATGACAGCCGATGACGTCTCGACTTGACGCTTATTGAAGCTCGCGAGCGGGAGGAGTGTCTCTTTTCCGGCGGCGCTGTCGATGACGACGAAGCGCCATGGCTGAAGGTTGAGCGAAGACGGTGCTGTCGTCGCTTCCTCGAGGATTTGTGTCATTTCGTCTTTCGAGATTTTGACGCTCTCGTCATAGACGCGAATCGAACGGCGTCCTTTTACAATCTCCATAAAGTCTTTCTGTGTTGTCGTGTTCATATTAGGGTCTTCCTTTCGTGTTGAATGTTGTGTTGTAACGTATTTAACAGGTCGAGCAAATGTTGTTGCTCCTCTACCTTCATGTTTACAAAAAGTCGGTCCGATAAGCACTTCTTTTGCTCGGTCCAATGTGCAATTTTGTCGCGACCGAGCTCGGTCAAGTCGACGTAGATGACGCGATTGTCTTGAAGACATCGTTCACGAGCGATCAGCCCTTGCGTCTCGAGTTGTTTCAAGTGACGGGTGATGGCCGCGTGATCGACATCGACGCGCTGTTGCAGCTCGCGTTGGCGAAGCGGACCGACGTGATTCAAGTTGCTCAAAATATCGTATCGGGTCAGGCTCAGTCCATCCATTTCGGTATCGAACAGCTGGCTGAGTTCTTTTTGTACAGTGATGACGTTGTAGAGAATTTGGTCGCTAGGCGAACAAGATTCGCGCATCCATAACCCTCCTTAACTAATTGATGACTCAATCATTGATGGGTCATGTAATCTATCCTAACGCGTTTTTCGTTTGCCGGCAAATAAAAAGTTTAAAAAAACTGTTGCTAAACTGTTATATAATAGTCTATATTAAAGTCAACTGATATATAACAACAACTACGGGAGGATGTGAAGGCTTGGAACAGTATAAACAAGTAGGTACTTATCGCGTACATCGGGAGCTCCTCGACTTCGTCTCGGCTCATGTATTGCCAGGAGCAGAGACGGGCCATCAGTTTTGGCAAGGAGTCGAGCGCATACTAGACGAGTTCATTCCTCGAAACGAGGCGTTGCTTCACGAACGGGAGTCGTTTGAGCGACTGTTACAGAAGTGGTACAGCGAACAGAAACAAGACTTTGACCTTGTCGGCTACGAGCGCTTCCTCCAATCGATCGGCTACATCGAACCGGTCGTCCCTGATTTTAGTATCGACGTCTCGGGTGTCGATTCGGAGATCACACAGCAAGCTGGACCACAGCTCGTCGTCCCGCTCGACAACGCACGCTATGCACTGAACGCGGCGAACGCACGCTGGGGAAGTCTTTATGACGCGCTGTATGGAACGGACGTCATCGATGAAGCGGACGGAAAAACGAAGTCGGCCGGCTACAATCCGGTCCGGGGTAAAGCGGTCATCGCTTACGCCAAACAATACCTCGACGACACGTTCCCGCTTCTAACGGGTTCGCACCGGGACGCGGAAGGATACGCGGTTCGCGCCGATGAACCATACGCCATCATCAACGGACAAGACGTCCCGTTCAGCAATGACTGTTTTGTCGGTTACGTCGGGAATCCGGACAGTCCGACGAGCTTAGTGCTCGTCCATAACGGCCTCCACGCCGAACTGAAATTTGACCGGAACCATCCGATCGGCGGCACGGATGGGGCAGGGCTCACCGATATCGAACTCGAGTCTGCCTTATCGGCCATCGTCGACTGTGAGGACTCGGTCGCAGCCGTCAACGCTCGGGACAAGGTTCACCTTTACAAAAACTGGCTCGGGCTGATGGACGGCACGCTCGAAGCGACGTTCACGAAAGGTGGCAAGCCCCTCAAGCGCCAACTGAATGAAGACCGCCGCTACACAGGCAGAAACGGACGAGACGTCGTACTGCCGGGACGTTCCTTACTGTTCATTCGGAACGTCGGTCACTTGATGACGACAGATTTGATGCTCGACAATCAAGGAAGGGAAGTACCGGAAGGAATCCTTGACGGCATCTTCACGTCACTGATCGCGAGCCGTCACCTCGACTCAAAACGGAACTCGCGGGAACGGTCGATCTACATCGTCAAACCGAAAATGCACGGTTCAAAGGAAGTCACGTTCACGAACGACTTGTTCGACGCGATCGAAGACGTGCTCGACTTGCCGCGCCATACGCTCAAAGTCGGTGTGATGGACGAGGAGAGACGGACGTCGCTCAACTTGAAAAACTGCATCGAACGCGTGAAGGGGCGGATCGTCTTCATCAATACCGGTTTTCTTGACCGGACCGGTGACGAGATCCATACGTCGCTCACGTTTGGGCCGATGCGCAAGAAAGGCGAAATGAAGACGTCGGCTTGGCTCGATGCCTACGAACGCTTGAACGTCTTGACTGGACTTGCGGCCGACTTCTATCAACAAGCCCAAATCGGCAAAGGGATGTGGGCGATGCCTGATAAGATGCGCGACATGATGCGGGAGAAAGTCGCCCATGCTGAGTCCGGCGCGACGACCGCCTGGGTCCCGTCGCCGACGGCCGCGACGCTCCACGCGCTCCATTACCATCAAGGGGATGCGTTCCGTGTCCAACGGGAGTTGGTGCAACGGTCGTTCGATATCGACAGCGAACGAAAACGCCTGCTCGAGATTCCGCTCGCGACACGCGTCTATACAGACGATGAAGTGAGGGAGGAACTCGAGAACAACCTGCAAGGGCTACTCGGTTATGTCGTCCGCTGGGTCGAGCAAGGTGTCGGCTGCTCGAAAGTGCCGGACATCCACCATATCGGGTTGATGGAGGACCGGGCGACGCTCCGCATCTCGAGCCAACACGTGGCCAACTGGCTCTATCATGGTGTCTGTACGCGTGAGCAAGTCGAAGCGACGATGTACCGGATGGCTGAAGTCGTCGACAAGCAGAACGCGGCCGACCCGAACTACCGGCCAATGACGCCGGACGTGACCGACTCGATCGCGTATCAAGCAGCAAAAGACTTAGTGTTCCAAGGAACGGATTCGCCAAGCGGGTACACGGAACCGATCTTGCATCGCCGCCGCCGTCAGTTTTTGACACAGTCGACACTTGAATTGAACTTAAAAGGAGGAGCATCATCATGACAACGAAAAAAATCGAAAGCGAACAGTTAATCGAACGTTGGGTCGTCCGCCGCATCGTCTCTGGAGAGTCGACAACGACGCTCGCCAATACCGCATTCGTGTATGGCAACGACTTGATGCGCCTCGTGCTCGACCGGACGGACGGTTCGCTCCAAATCATGAAAGAACCGGTCGAGGAAGTCGTCGTATTCCGCAAACCAGAAGAGCGGGACGAGGAAAACGTCTGCCGCAGTTGTGGGATGGAACATTCGACGTTCAAGTCGGCACTCGAATGCTGCGCCTACTTGGATTAAGTTTGCAACATCTGTTATATAACAATTTGATTAAGATAAAACTAATATAATACAGGAGGAACAACAATGAATGAACAACGCATGCAACTCGAGAAGGTTTTTCAGTCGGAACGGTTTGACGGGGTCGAGCGTCCGTACGGAGTCGACGACGTCATGAAGCTTCGTGGATCGGTCTTGATCGAACATACGCTCGCGACGAAAGGGTCGGAACGTCTGTGGGACCTGCTCCACGAACGGGATTACGTCCACGCGCTCGGGGCGCTCACCGGAAATCAGGCGATCCAACAAGTGAAGGCGGGGCTTGAGGCCATCTACTTAAGCGGCTGGCAAGTCGCTGCTGATGCGAACTTATCAGGGCATATGTATCCAGACCAAAGCCTGTACCCGGCCAACTCGGTACCGAGCGTCGTCAAGCGAATCAATCAGGCGCTGCAACGGGCCGATCAGATTCAAACGGCGGAAGGGAAAGGGGATACGCACTGGTTCGCGCCGATCGTCGCCGATATGGAAGCTGGGTTCGGCGGTGTGCTCAACGTCTTCGAGCTGACGAAAGCGATGATCGAGGCCGGTGCGGCCGGTGTCCACTTAGAGGACCAGCTGTCTTCGGAGAAAAAGTGTGGTCACCTCGGCGGTAAAGTATTGCTCCCGACGCAAACGGCTGTGAAAAACTTGATCGCGGCGCGCCTAGCAGCAGACGTCATGGGCGTATCGACGATCATCGTCGCCCGGACGGACGCGCATGCGGCCAACTTGATCACAAGTGACATCGACCCGATTGACCATCCGTTCATCGTCGGCGACCGGACGCCGGAAGGCTTCTACCGGACCGAGGCCGGCATCGAGCAGGCGATCGCCCGAGGTCTCGCCTATGCTCCTTACGCCGATCTCGTCTGGTGCGAGACGTCGGAACCGGACTTGCAAGAAGCACGCCAGTTCGCGGACGCGATCCATGCGAAGTATCCTGGAAAATTGCTCGCCTACAACTGTTCGCCTTCGTTCAACTGGAAGAAGAAGTTATCTGACGACGAGATCGCGACGTTCCAACAAGAGATCGGAGCGATGGGCTACAAGTTCCAATTCGTCACACTCGCCGGGTTCCATTCGCTCAACTTCGGCATGTTCGAGCTCGCCCGCGGCTATAAAGATCGTGGGATGGCAGCATATTCTGAGTTACAACAAGCTGAATTTGCGGCCGAACAACACGGCTACACGGCGACGCGCCATCAGCGTGAAGTCGGCACCGGCTACTTCGATGAAGTCTCACTCGTCATCTCGAGCGGACAGTCGTCGACGACCGCGCTCGCTGGATCGACCGAGGCGGAACAGTTTGAAGTGAAATGAAGCAAACGAAAAAGATGATGCCGCGGCATCATCTTTTTCGTGGTTAACGAGGAATCGTGAGCACTTGACCGACGCTGATCAAATTGATGTTCGTGATGTTGTTGGCGGCAGCGATTTTGGCGACGGTCGTATTATATGTCGTCGCAATCTTATAGAGCGTGTCGCCTGACTTGACGGTATACTTCACGGTCGTCGCTGGCGGAGGAGTGACGGTTGTTCCTGGGATGACCAGGACTTGACCGACGCTGATCAGGTTGATGTTGGTGATGTTATTGGCGGCAGCGATTTTGGCGACGGTCGTTTTGTACAGTGTCGCAATCTTGTAGAGTGTATCGCCTGCTTTTACCGTATATTTGACAGTCGTCGTTGGGGGTGGCGTGACGCTTGTACCTGGAATGACGAGCACTTGACCGACACTGATCAAGTTGTAGTTCGTGATCTTGTTGGCGGCAGCGAGTGCAGCGACTGTGACGTTGTAAGCCCGAGCGATGCTATAGAGCGTGTCGCCTGATTTGACAGTATACGTTTTAGAGGTTGAAGTAGATTGGTAAGCGAGCAATTGGGAAACTGTCACGAACTTGTAGCCTTTTGCTTTCAGTTGCGAGATCATCGTCGGCAAGGCTAGCGGTGTGCCTGGCGCACCAGCACCGGTGTGCATGAGGACGATCGATCCTGGTTTGATGTTCGTTTGGACTTTCGTATTGATTTGGCTAGCAGTGAGTCCTTTCCAGTCAATCGTATCGATGTTCCATTGGATCGTATAAGCGTAGCCGGCAGCGCCGACACCGCTCAAGACGGCGCTGTTCACGGCGCCAAACGGAGCCCGGAAGATCGGTTTTGTCGTTTTGCCGGTCAGTGACTTAACGATTGCTTCGGTACGGTCGAGTTCGGTCTTCATTTGAGTGGCGGTCAACTGGGTGAAGTATGGGTGGCTGTACGAGTGGTTACCTACTTGGTGACCTTTAGCTGCGATGTTTTTAATGTATTGAGGATGGTGGTTGGCGCCGGTTCCAGTCAAAAAGAAAGTGGCTTTGACGTTGTTCTTGGCAAGTATGTCCAAAATCTTGTTCGTATTCGCACCATCCGCTCCGTCATCGAACGTCAACGCCACGACTTTACTCGTCGTGTTCACGCTCGTTATGAACTTCGAAGCAGCGGCATCAGCTGATTTTGGATAGGTGACTAACGGTGCCAGCAGGATCAACAAAGCCATCAATAACCGTACAAATTTGCTCTTCATTTTTCCTTTCGCCTCCATTCTTGGTGTATGTATCTTGGTGTCAAGGCTTTCCATATATTGAGCTGTGTATATATTTTATATACCCCGTTTTGGTGATGAACACGTTATAATCCTAAAAATAGGCAAAGGAATTTTTGGATAATGACTCTCAAATTTTGTGTTCAATTTATGAGCAGGTGACGTGGTAAATATCACAAAAACATCACACAATTCCTGAAAAAGGATGATATCATGAACAATGTGTGAAACGTGTAAGCGATTAACTAGGGGGGATTCATAATGAGACAAACAGTGAAACGAATCGGGATGGCGACAGGAATAATCGGTTTGTTCGTCCTTGGGGCATGCGGGACAGAAGAGGCGGACAATGCGACGGAGACGGTGCAGTCGATGGAACCTGTCGAAGCAGAATTGAACGTACCGGCGACAGCGGAAATAGATGAAGCGGTCACGTTATCGGTTCGCGTCACGCAAGACGGCAAAGGGGTCGATGATGCGGACGAGATCAAGTTCGAAGTGTGGAAGAACGGCGCCAAAGAAGAGAGTGAGATGATGAAAGCTTCGCTCACAGAAGACGGGGTCTATGAGACGGAAGCAACGTTTGCGGATGAAGCGGTCTATACGGTCCAAGTCCACGTGACGGCGCGGGCGATGCATACGATGCCGACAGCGAAGGTGACGGTCGGTCATCCAGAAACAGAAGCCGAAGCCGAGGCTGAAACAGACCATCACCAACACGCCGGGGCCGATATCACACTCGATCCAAAGCAAGTGACGGCGAATGAAGCGAGCCCGTTCACCGTCAACGTTGAAATTGACCATGAGGTGCTGACAGGTGCGGACGTTCAACTTGAAGTATTCAAAGACGGTGCGGATAAGCACGATTGGGTGAAGCTTGAGGAAACGGAAAACGGAAGCTATGCGGGTGAGCATACGTTCCCGGAGCCCGGTACGTACAACGTCCAAGTTCATGTGACGAAAGGACACGACATCCATGAACACGTCATGGAGACAGTCGAAGTCAAATAAAAAAATCGATCGGCGCGTGCGCCGATCGATTTTTCAGCTTGTTGACTAACATCAATAGAATCGCTCGTCCTTCCGGCGCCCACGCTTTCCGCAGGCAATCCCGGAGCCGCATCGCGACTTATGTCGCTGCTGGGTCTCCGTTGGATTGCTTTCCTGCAGGA
>NZ_SJVA01000007.1:0-113472 GCF_004337195.1 Exiguobacterium sp. SH0S7 | reverse complement strand
CAATTCCCTTGTCTGGTGGCGATAGCGAAGCGGCCACACCCGTTCCCATGCCGAACACGGAAGTTAAGCGCTTCAGCGCCGAAAGTAGTTGGGGGTCTCCCCCTGTGAGGATAGGACGTTGCCAGGCCATATGAAGGACGACCAAGCCCACGCTTGGTCGTTCTTTTGTTTGATGTATAACAAAACAAACTATTTTTAGAAAAAGCGTTGACTTTTTAATTAAACAGCGGTATTATAATAATTGTCTGGTGGCGATAGCGAAGCGGTCACACCCGTTCCCATGCCGAACACGGAAGTTAAGCGCTTCAGCGCCGAAAGTAGTTGGGGGTCTCCCCCTGTGAGGATAGGACGTTGCCGGGCCATATGAAGGACGATCAAGCACATGCTTGGTCGTCCTTTTTTTAGTTTGATATGTAATATATATTCGACTTTGTGTAAAAAATATATTACATTGTATATAAGAAGAGGGATTGCATGAAAGAAGGCGAGCGAGCATGGTTAGAAAAGAACAAGGTCATCTTCAAAATCGATTGAGTGTTTTACGAGCTGAACGTAAGTGGTCGCAAAAGCAGGTTGCTGAAATGCTAGGAGTTAGCCGCCAAACAATTGTATCACTAGAGAACAATCGTTATAGTCCGTCGCTAAAACTTGCATTTGAAATCGCTAGTTTATTTGAAACAACCTTACATGACGTTTTTCAATATGAAATGAAGGAGAATGAAGAATGACACTGATCTTAATGATATTGTTACCACTGTTTTTAATCGCATTTGTGATTTCAGTTAAGTTCATTTACAGCGAAGAAGGAAAGGATGAAAGAGGGCGAGAAATTACCAACGCTTCATATATGCACGCTTCTCCTATATTCCCAATCGGCTGGTTATTAGTAGAGATTTACCACAAACAATTTGAACCACTGTCGGTTGATATGTATAGAGATACAATTGCGATTATCCTTTTTGTGACGGTTATTGTGCAAGGAATAACTATCTTCACTCTCAAGCGAAGAGCGTGACAGCAAAAGAGCAAGGCGTTCTCCTCTTGAATTAAACTCTATCTAACAGAGTGTGGTTCATATAGAGAGCGTCTTTTCTCATGTATTGAAACATTTTAGGAGGAATCACGTAGATAAGGAATGAATGATCATAAATTGAGTCATGTTAATAGACAGAGCGATACAAGTGAAAAGAGGTATTTAAATGAAACATAACGTGTTTGAAACACAATCAACTTTACAACAAAGCCTTGCTGAACGAGACCGATTGGCTCGTAAACTGAAGACTCTCGACAAACAAATTACTGAACATGAGACTGTTCGAAAACAGTTGCTTAATACGTTCACGAAAGAACAGCGTGATGTCTATGACTTAGAGACATTTTCGCTCGTCAATGCATGGCGTAAGCTGCGTGGAACGTTTAGCGAGCAGCGCACGATTGAATTAGAAGAAGCGGCCCGAGCAGAATTCAAGTTGCGAGAACACGAGGCGATGGTTGATGAGTTAGTGCTTGAGCGTCGAGATTTGTATGAAACCTTTGAAACATATAACGGGATCGATGCGAAATGGGCAGCGTTTATGAAAGAAAAAGAAAGTCACCTGAAGCAGGATCCTAAGGTAAGAGAAGAATTGTACCGTCTCACGAATCAACAGGCGGAAACGAAAGAAGTGGTCGTCGAGTATAAAGAAGCGATCGCAGCAGGTAACGCAGCACGAGCTGCCATCTCAAAGGCGCTCAAACACCTCGACAGTGCGAAGAGTTGGTCAACATATGACACGTTCTTCGGAGGTGGCTTGATTGCGACAGCGATGAAACATGACGCGATCGATGCTTCTGAACGGAAGATGCATGAACTCCAATCCGCACTTGAGCGTTTCTCGCGTGAATTGGCTGATGTGAAAGGGATTGTCAGTGGCTTACACATCGAGCGTGGTTCGCTCGTCCAGTTCGCGGATTACTTCCTCGATGATATTTTTTCCGAATGGACGATGCACGGACGAATCAATGATTCACTCGACAAAGTGAACGGGCTCGATCGCGAGATTGCCAAACTAATTGAAAAAATGACGCGAGATGTCGAGCGGCTGGAACGACAACTCGAAGATACGGAAGAAAAATGGAAACAGCTCATCGTCACACGATGAGCTGTTTGATCATTCCGGTCGCTTCAGCCAGTGTCGTAACCCTTTGCCGGCATGTGGTCCGTCTGCGTAGCGCGGGATGATGTGCAAGTGGGCATGGGGAACTGTCTGATTGGACGCTGTACCGACGTTCCAGCCGAGCGTATAGCCGTCAGGACCGTAAGTCTCCTCTAGGAAAGACTTGGCGTCATGAAGCAAGGTGTATGTATCGCTCCATTCCGTCGGTGTTAACTCAAACGTTGTCGCCCGGTGCTGTTTCGGGACGATGACACCGGAACCGACAAGGACGTCTTGTTCGCGGTCATGCATCAGAAAGTAGCACGTGTCGTTCTCAGCGATGATGCGTTGGGACGGATCGAGATGTGGATGACAAAATGGACAGTTGGACATTGGATTGGTACACTTCCTTTCTGTGTATAGTGTATCAAAGGGGGAATTACGATGGAGCGATTCATTAATCAAATCATCGATCAAATTGATCTGAACGAACGGACGCTCATCGGGATTTCGGGTCACGGGGGTGCCGGGAAGACGACGTTCGCCAAACAGTTACAAGCACGTCTCGGGGAGGTCAACTACATTAACACCGACCCGTATATCACGGACTCAACGCTTCGGAAGAGTGCGATGATCGACTATATGGTCGATGGGAAGGTGCATCACTATAAGATGACGGCCTGTCATCCGGCGGCGCATCACTTGTTGTCGCTCGAGCGGGACGTCCGGATGGTACGGGAAGGGGTCGGGTTTTATACGATGGATGTCCCGTATCTCGAACGGACGTGGATCGATCCCGAGAAGCAGGTCACCATCGTCGAGGGGATGAGCGTCGCCTTTCTCGATCCAAGGTATATGGATTTATCGGTCTATCTATATACAGATGGGGATACGGAGTTCGCCCGACGCGCTGCTCGTGACATAACGGAGCGAGGGATGGAGATGGAATACTTGAAAGCATCGCATGAAGAACGGCGTCTGCAATACGAGCTGTTCATGCATCCGTATCGTGACAACTTTCAAACGATCGTCTCGATCAACGGTGACACATGGACGATTGAAAAATAGCCATTAAAAAACCGCTCATGAAGAGCGGTGGCTGCGTAGCGTATCTTGGATCCCGAGTCCGAGACGGTCTTGTTCGTGCTCGAGCTGTTCCCAGGTGAGGGATCGGTGCCGGAGTTCGACGTCGGTCGCCATCGAGTCGAGCGTGCGCTGTCGTTCGATATTGTCGAGCCAGTAATAGACGTCGACCCCATTTTCATCCATGCGCCAGAATGATTTTACGACCTCGAACTCATCGGCCCAGTCGCCGACGGGCTTAAACCCATACTTTTCGACGAACGGATAAGGTCGTTCTTCACCGAGCGGGTCGATGACGTTGCGGACGAACATGAGCTCGAGTCCGGCATGCTCGGTCGCCTCGAGCAACCGTTTCAACTCAGGGAGTGGTTCGATCTCGATATTTTCGACGACGTCGAACCATACGCGTTTACCATCGGTGTCCCAAACGGTCGCCTCGACACTGTAAGGAGCGCCTGATGTCGATGGGGCATACATCGTCAAGTCGAACGTGAACGGGATATGTTCTTCTGCCCCGGGCTCAAGCACGGCCGTGAGGCGGATCGGGACTTCCTGAATGTCAGCCTCGCGGTTGAATTCGTTACCTTCAAGCGTGATGTCTTTGAATGTTGTCAGGAAGTTGAGCGTCAGTTCACGCAGACGGATCACTTTTGACGTCGGGTTCAAGACGCGAAGCGTTCCGTGAACGGTTTGCTTTGGCACGAACGGGATCGTATGGAAATAGACGGACGCATCTAACTCGGAAAAGAACCATTTTTTAAAGCGGTTGCCCCATTTCGACATGTCGGTCGCGCTCCTTTTCTGTTAATAAAATTACACTCCTTTAAGTGTTCCCGATTCTAATTTCCAAAAAACATTAAGAAAAAGGTTGCATTTTATAACCGTCTCGCTTATTATAGAGAATGTCGAAACAATTCAAATCGTCGCGGGGTGGAGCAGTCTGGTAGCTCGTTGGGCTCATAACCCAAAGGTCGTTGGTTCAAATCCAGCCCCCGCAACCAATTTTTATTTAATTTCATATGTCGTCGCGGGGTGGAGCAGTCTGGTAGCTCGTTGGGCTCATAACCCAAAGGTCGTTGGTTCAAATCCAGCCCCCGCAACCAATTTTTAAATGAGATAGCGAAACGATGACGTTTCGTGTTTTTTTTTGTCTAAAATTGAGTGTACAATGAGTACGTATCGCTAGAATCGACCAAAGGAGAAACATCATGTATACATTGATTACCCATTCCGCGCCAGAGACGCAGGCCGTAGCGGAAAAGCTCGCCGCGCTCGTCAAAGCGGGAACGGTCATAACGCTTAACGGGGACCTCGGTGCCGGCAAGACGACGTTCACCCAAGGGTTCGCCAAAGGACTCGGCGTGACGCGTAACGTCAACAGCCCGACGTTCACCATCATGAAACAATACCAAGGGCGCTTGCCGCTCTACCATATGGACGTCTATCGTCTCGAGGACACCGGGGACGATATCGGTCTCGAAGAATACATTAATGGTGACGGCGTCGCCATCGTCGAATGGTCGAACTTGATCGAGTCGTCGCTACCGACCGAGCGGCTCGCGATCACGATCGAACGGACAGGCGACGAGGAACGTTCCATCACGTTCATACCGACTGGTGAAGCGTATGACACGCTCGTCAAGGAGGTGCTCGTATGAAGCAACTGATGATCGACACGGCGACGACACGTCTGTCCGTCGCCCTCAGTGAGAACGGAAGCATCCATGCAGAAGCGACGGTCATGGTCTCGAAAAACCACGCCGTCACGCTCATGCCGATGATCGAGCAGCTCATGGCGGCCGTCAAATGGACACCGACCGAGCTCGAACGCATCATCGTCACGACGGGACCTGGGTCTTACACCGGTATCCGTATCGGCGTGACGACGGCGAAGACGCTCGCCTATACATTGAAACTTCCGCTCGTCGGCGTATCGGCGCTCCGCCTCATGGCAGCGGCCCCGAACACCGAACTTCCGGTCGTGTCACTCATTGACGCGCGTCGCGGCAACGCCTATATCGGGCACTATCAACAAAACGCACAAGTCACCCCGGACAGTCACGCCTCGGTCGCCGATTGGCTACAAGCAAACATGACGGGACCGTTCGTCGTCGTCGGTGACGTCGAGCCGTTCCGTGACGTGCTTGCAGCATATGACTATATGGAAGCGCCGGCCGCCCACAGTTATGGCCGGGCCGGTGATCTCGTCGCTTTAGGTGAAGCGACGGCGGACGTGCACGCGTTCGAACCGGAATACCTTCGTCTCGCTGAGGCCGAGGCAAAATGGCTCGAGGGACAAAACAATGGCTGACATCAAAATCCGTCGTATGAACTGGCTCGATGTCGAAGAAGTCACGAAAGTCGAAGAGGCGTCATTCGCCATCCCGTGGACGAAAGAAGCGTTCATGAACGAGATGCTCAAGAACGAGCAGGCGATTTATTTCGTCGCCGTCCATGAGCGCCGCGTCATCGGGTTCGTTGGCGTCTGGCAAATCGTCGACGAAGGGCATATCACGAACATCGCTGTCTTACCGGAATACCGGGGCCAAGGCGTCGGCAATATGCTCCTCACGCAGCTCGTCGAGTTCGCTCGTTCGAAGTCACTCGCCGCGCTCACGCTCGAGGTGCGCGTCTCAAACATCGGCGCCCAAAAATTATATGAACAGTTCGGCTTCGAGAACGCAGGTCGCCGGAAACGATACTATCAAGACAATAATGAAGACGCCTATATTTACTGGGCGAAGTTAGGAAGTGAATCACTATGAACACATCGCTCATTCTCGCGATCGAGTCGAGTTGTGATGAGACGTCGGTCGCCCTCATTCGTGACGGCAAGACGCTCTTATCGAACGTCGTCTCGTCGCAGATTGAAAGTCATAAACGGTTCGGCGGCGTCGTACCTGAGGTCGCCTCGCGTCACCACGTCGAACGGATCACGTATGTCATCGATGACGCCCTCAGTGAAGCCGGTGTGACGATGGAAGACGTCGACGCGGTCGCGGTCACGCAAGGACCAGGACTCGTCGGTGCCCTTCTCGTCGGGATCAGTGCGGCCAAAGCGCTCGCGTTCGCCCACAGTAAACCGCTCATCGGCGTCCATCATATCGCCGGACACATCTATGCGAACGAACTCGTCGAAGAGATGCAGTTTCCGCTCGTCTGTCTCGTCGTCTCAGGTGGACACACCGAGCTCGTCTATATGCCGGAGCACGGTGTGTTCGAAGTGATCGGTGAGACACGTGACGATGCGGCTGGTGAGGCGTATGACAAAGTCGCCCGCACGCTCAGTCTCCCATATCCAGGTGGCCCGGCCATCGATCGGTTGGCAGCTAGCGGGGAAGATACGTATAAATTCCCGCGTGTCCGGCTCGAGGCTGGAAGTTTCGACTTCAGCTTCAGCGGGCTCAAGTCGTCCGTCATCAACGCCGTCCATAACGCCGAACAACGCGGTGAGACGGTCGTACCAGAAAACTTGGCGGCGAGCTTCCAAGCGAGCGTCGTCGAGGTGCTAGTGGAGAAAGCGATCCGGGCCGTGAAAGAAAAAGGCGCGAAGCAACTGCTCGTCGCCGGTGGGGTCGCGGCGAACCGTGGGCTCCGGGCCGCCCTCAAGGAAGCGACGGAACGGGAAGGCATCCGTCTCGTCATCCCGCCGCTCAATCTGTGCGGGGACAACGCCGGTATGATCGGTGTGGCGGCGCATCACGCGTATGTGCGCGGCAAGCGCGATACACTGGCGATGAATGCGGTTCCTGGGTTATCCTTAGAAGAGAGCATGACAGTCTAGGGGGAACAGAGAGATGACGAAACGTATCATCATTGGAGGGCTCATCGTATTGCTCGTCGTTGCGACGTTTTTGCAAGTACGTGAGATCATCCGCGCTTATAATATCGCTTATGTAGAAGAAATCGTCCCAGAAGAGACGCGGGTCCGTTCGCTGACGGGCGCTGATACGCTCGAAGGCATCACCCGTGTGACCGGTGAGAACACACTCATCGAGACGCTGTATGGTTATAAGAATCTAGAAGACCAAGACATCAAGAGCGTCATCGTCGTTGACCGTAACCTCGGCGTGCAGCCGAAAGCGAGCGACGCCTATTACGAGCTCTTCCCGGGCCGTGAGGCGACAGAGGAAGAAGCGGCCAAGTTCGATGCGCTCGTCAAAGAGTTCGACGAACAACAACTGTTCGCGCAAGTCATCTCGGCCCATGAGGCCCGTTATGTGACGAACCGCGAAGAGACGCTGACGTTTTATAAAGTGTTCGTCCGCGACGTCGATACGAACGAGTACGTCTTCTTTATCACGGAAGACGGTATCAAGCTCGACTTCCACACGCGCGGCTTCCAACCGCTGCGCTACTTCTAAAAAAGGCTCACAGAAACGGATATTGTCCGTCTCTGTGAGCCTTTTTCATTTGTCTTCGATGAAGAACGTGACGACGAGAAAAGAACTGCAACTACGGTAGACTTTATAGAAAATGCGCCAAGTGAGTATCGATAGTCAGCCGGCCAATAATATGTGCGCATGGATGGGACGCAATTCATAATCCATCAAGCGGATATTTTTAGTCTACTCCATTGATTTCACCTACTTTCTGTTGTTCGTTTACATAGTCTATCTGACAGTCGGATGAACCGGGCTCGTCACTTTATGGTGATCTTTTTAATAGTGGACTCTGGATAAAATTATAATCACAAAAATGGGAAATGGTTACTTTGAGGGCCATAAGCCTAGTATATTTTTCATGACCTAAGAAAATTGTTGTACTATTGTCCTTTTTGTTTTGATAAAAAAGACATCTAGAAAATTGATTAGCAATCTTGAATACTATTAGAAGGTAGTCGAATTATTCACGAAGATGGAGAGTACAAAATTGTGAATGAAAAAGGTGAGGTAGAGGTCTTCATTGGCTCCCCTTGGGCGAAAGACAGTAATGGAAACGAAGTCGAAACATATTATGAGATTAAAGACCAACAGTTGATCCAACATATTGATTATGAAGGAACGGATTATCCTTTAGTCGCTGATCCATTGTTCTGCTCGGATACAATCGATAATACAGCGTCGAAGTATACGGACTCTAATACTTTTTCTGTATATCCACGGACATGTGCACGAACGTATATTACAGCTAGCTATACTTTGGGTGGCGCATTATTAGGCGTTTTTGGGTCAACTGCTATCGGAAAACAGATGTGGTCTGAAGTTGTAGCAGACGCTTCGTATCAAGCGACAAGTACGGCAAACCGCCCGAAGCTCAAAGATCAATTTATCTGTCATGCAGTTAACCCGACTACGATTTGGAAATCATCTTGGAATCTAGATACGAATCGACCGGATGTTTCATTGTTGGATACGTATAAAGCACTTTGTAATCCAGACTATTAAAGGCGAGGTAAACTATGAACATTCAATACTTTGAACCAGATTCGTTATTTTTCATTGTAATCGCGTTGCTAATCCTCTATCCAATCCTTCTTTTAGTAGGGGTGACTACGAGTAAAACAAATCTTATTGGAAAGATTATTTACGGTATTTCAGCATTCTTTTATGCTTACGTGATTTGGTATAGCTACAGCCTAGGCATTTACTTAGACGAGATGTCTGATCCGGCACAAGATGAAGTCATCTTTGGTAGTATAGGATATTTCCATTTAATTTTGTTGGCATTCCCCTACATCTTTTTAACGATGGGTTTTACGTTCAAACAGCATACTCGATCATAATAAAAGAGCGCCTTCCGCTATACGCGGATTGGCGCTCTTTCGTCAGTTTTTCGGTTGTCGATAATTATTTCGATACCACATATTCACCCGGCTCACGACGTAGACGATAAACGCGAGCACCCACATGAACAGCGTCTCTCGATAAAAGTGGCCCCAGACCGAGCCAGGCGCATAAAAGCTATGCACCGTGACATCGATCGGCCAAATGACGAGCCGGATGAACAACGTGCTCATAAGCAAGCCGCTGAAGAGGCTGATGATGATACCGGACCATGTTTGGATGATAAACCCGACGACAATCGGCAGGAAGTAAAATAAAATGATCGGGACGTTCGTCGCCTCGCCGCGGATGAGTTCCGAGATATACTCGGTCCCACTCGGCACGATGTAGACGAACCCGGTCAGGAACGCATGCATCCAATCGATCCGCATGGCACGGGAACGCATCATGAATGGAGTTCCTCCCATTCTGTGAACAGTTCCGTGATCGACTCTTTCGTCGCGTCGGACTCGGTCGACAGCTCTTGGGCGCGGGCGAAGTCGTTGAACACGTCCGGTTCGCATAACAGCTGCTCGATTTCTTCAAGCCGAGCTTCGTGGCGCTCGATTGTCAGCTCGATCTCTTCGACCCGCTGTTTCAACCGGCGTTCTTCGCGCTGCTGTTCCTTGTCGGCGCGCTGCTTCTTGACGACGACTTGTTTCGTCTCCTCGCGGGCGAGCCGGGCAAGGTCCTCGAGCTCTTCTTTCTTCTCGACGTAATACGAGTAGTCGCCGAGGTACTCATCGATGCCGTTCGGCGTGATCTCTAAGACACGCGTGGCGAGCCGGTCGATGAAGTAACGGTCGTGGGAGACGAACAGGATCGTCCCGGGATAGTCGACGAGCGCGTTCTCGAGGATCATCTTCGAGTCGAGGTCCAAGTGGTTCGTCGGCTCATCCAAGACGAGCAAGTTCGGTTGCTCGAGCTTGAGCTTGGCGAGCGTCAGCCGGGCTCGTTCGCCGCCGGATAGTTCTTGGACGCGTTTCATGACGTCGTCGCCGCTGAACAAGAACTGGCCGAGTAGACTGCGGACTTCTTGCTCGCGCATGAGCGGCCAGTCGTTCCAAATCTCATCGATGACGCGGTTCGCGTCCGACAAGTTCTGTTGTTCCTGGTCGTAGTAGCCGATCTCGACGCCGGTACCGTAGCGGATGTCACCGGTGAGCGGTGGTTGTTGTTTCGTCAACACTTTGAGGAGCGTCGATTTGCCGACCCCGTTCGGGCCGACGAGGGCGACCGACTCGCCGCGCTGCAGTTGGAAACGCAAGTTCTGTGCAATCGGTTCTTCGTAGCCGATGGCGAGGTCGCTGCCGCTCAACACATCGTTCCCGCTTTGACGTTTGATCGAGAACGACAACACCGCGCTCCGCTCATCACCGTCCGGCACGTCCATGCGGTCGATCTTCTCGAGCCGCTTGCGGACGCTTTGGGCGCGTTTCGTCGTCGTCGCCCGGGCAATGTTCCGTTGGATGAAGTCTTGCATCTTGGCGATCTCTTCTTGTTGCGAATCGAACTGTTTCTTCTCTTGCTCGTAGAGCGCGGCCTTCTGCTCGAGGAATTTCGTATAGTTCCCGACGAAGCGGCGGCTGCGGTTGCGTGACAGCTCGTAGACGACAGAGACGACGCGGTCGAGGAAGTAACGGTCGTGGGAGACGATGAGGACGGCACCTTTATAGCCGCTCAAATATTTCTCGAGCCAGCTGAGCGTCTCGATGTCCAAATGGTTCGTCGGCTCATCCAAGATGAGCAGGTCCGGGCTTTGCAGGAGCATCTTCGCTAAGGCAAGACGTGTCCGCTGTCCGCCTGAGAGCGTATCGATCCGACGTTCGAAGTCGTCCGGATAAAACCGCATCCCGTGCAAGATCGAGCGGATCGTCGCTTCGTACTGATAGCCGCCGCGGTCTTTGAACGTGTGTTGCTCCTCGTCATACGCCGCGAGCAGACGCTCGTAGGCGGCCGGGTCGTTCAAGATGCGCTCCGAGCCCATGTCTTGCTCCATCTGGCGGAGCGTCTTCTCTTGTTCGATCAAGTCGGTGAAGACGGTGAGCATCTCGTTCCACATCGTCTCGTTCGATTCTAATCCTGAGTCTTGGGCGAGATAGCCGATCGTCACGTCTTTTGGCTTCATGATGTCGCCCGAGTCATAGTTGTACTCGCCGGCGATGACTTTTAACAGTGTCGACTTGCCGGCGCCGTTGCGGCCGACGAGGGCGACGCGTTCGCCTTCTTGGATTTCTAGTTTGACATTCTCTAAAATCGGCTCGACGCCGAACGATTTGGATAAGTTGTTGACTTGCAGTAGGATCAAGTGAAAAAACCCCTTTCTCTCTGTTTAGTATACTTTATTTCTTCCCCTTTTCAGGTATATTCATTGAGTGCTTATGTGAATTCGTTTACAATCAAGGTGTATGAAATCAGATTCGTTTGAAACGCGTCGTAAAAAGGAGGCTCTTTCCGTTGAGTCAAAACGAACCAAAGATTCCGCAAGCGACAGCCAAACGGTTGCCACTATACTATCGGTTTATCCAAAGCCTACATTCGTCAGGGAAACAGCGTGTCTCTTCTGCTGAACTGAGCGAGGCGGTCAAGGTCGATTCGGCAACGATTCGCCGTGACTTCTCATACTTCGGTGCGCTCGGTAAAAAGGGATATGGCTATAACGTACAGTATCTGTTAGAATTTTTCCGTAAGACGCTGAATCAAGACGAGATCACGAACGTCGCCTTGGTCGGGGTCGGTCATCTCGGGACAGCGTTCGTCAACTATAACTTCCTTAAAAACAATAACACACATATCGTCGTCGGGTTCGACGCAGACGAGACAAAAGTCGGCACGACGATGTCAGGTGTCCCGATTCATCACGTCGATGAGATGGAACAGATCATGAAGCAAAACAAGATCGATGTCGCCATCCTCACGGTCCCGTCCGCTTACGCGCAACCGGTCGCCGATGATTTGGTCCGCTATGGCGTTCGAGGGATCTTGAACTTCACGCCGGCACGATTGACTGTACCGGACACGGTCCGCGTCCATCATATCGACTTGTCGATCGAACTCCAGTCGCTCATTTACTTTATGCAACACTATCCATCCGCTGAGGGGGTCCATCAATAATGGAATTTCTACAATCATCACTCGTCGTCGGTATGCCAGGTGGCGTCAGTATTTTCGTCATCGCCATCATCGCGCTCATCCTCTTCGGGCCGAAGAAATTGCCAGAGTTCGGCCGGGCAGCAGGGCAGACGCTCCGTGAGTTCAAAAATGCCACGAACGGTATGATGAAAGAGCACGACGAGACCGACAAGAAAGAAATTGAGAAGAAAGAGCAGTAAGCCATGAGCCATCAACCTGATCAAGAACGGGCACTGTCCGATCACTTGACAGAGCTGCGGAGACGACTGATGCTGTCGGCATTTGTCGTCTTTGCCTTCTTTCTGATCGCTTTGCCGAGTGTCAAGTACGTGCTCGCCTATCTGCAGGCGGACCTCGTCGAACGAGGGCTCGAGCTGAACGCCTTTGGGGTCGCGGACCCGCTCATGATCTACTTGAACTTGGCGCTCGTCATCGGGCTCGTCGCATCGGGTCCATTTCTACTGTATCAACTGTGGGCGTTCGTCGCACCTGGTCTGCATCCGAATGAACGAAAATGGACGCTCGCCTATATCCCGGTCATCTTTATCTTGTTCCTCATCGGTCTCGCATTCGCCTACTATTGGTTGTTCCCGCTCGTCCTCGATATCTCGACGGACCTCGGGCAAGACCTCGGTCTGACACAGATCATCGGAGCGACGAACTATTTCACGTTCCTGTTGCAGCTGACGATCCCGTTCGGGCTGTTGTTCCAACTTCCGGTCGTGACGATGTTCTTGACACGCATCGGTGTCGTGACACCGTACTTCCTCTCGAAAATTCGGAAGTACGCTTACTTCGCCTTGTTCGTCATCGCGGCATTCATCACGCCGCCGGATTTGACGTCGCACCTCATGGTGTCGCTGCCGCTCTTCTTCCTATATGAGATCAGCTTATCGATCTCGCGCGTGACGTATCGCGGTGTGCTCCGACGTGAGAAAGAAGCGCAAGTGAAAGAACAGATGGATTTGATGAAACAGATGAATGAGAAATGAACACTACGTCATGAGACGGAGTGTTCTTTTTTTATAATTTAGGGCTATTCAATTTTGAAAAAACAACTTAAAATTAGTAATGTTAAATCAAAAATGGATTATTTTTGAAAGTTATGTATTCATAAACAGAAATGAGGAGAACGATGAACAAATGGTTATGGAGCATACTCGTTGTGCTCGTCATGGTGGCGGCGCCCGGATTAGATGTTCGGGCAGATAGTTATGCCAAGCCTGAAATTATTCCGGCGGGAGAAGTGGTAGGAAATAGTGAATATGTGTGGCGCTCGGGAGATCCTGAGACGCTCGTACATGTGAAGACCGGTGAAGTCTATACATTACCGATTCGAGTGTCTGCTGCTTATAATATTTATGCGATCGGGGACGGCCGATTTATGTTAAAAGGGTGGCCGGAGTGGGTGATGTGGGATATACGTACGAATGTAGCGACGACATTCCCAATCGAAGCAGGAAGTGAGAATCGACTCGTCTCAACGAATGTAACAACAGGAATGATGTTATGGGCTGATGACGAAAAGTATATCATCACATCGATGTCAGGTGATATTCGCGGATCACTCACGAAAGGCAGTGGTCAGGTATACAGTTTGCTCGACGATGGGAACGTCCTCGCGTTCGCCGGCGGTCAAGTGACGAAGCGGACGGTTACAGGAGAAGTGCTTGAGACAATCAGTTCCTATTCAGGACAGGTGAAGTGGGCCCGTCACATCAAAGAAGCGAATCAATGGTTCGTAATCAAAAGCGATGACTCGGAGCACATGTTTATTTTCGATTTGGCGACGAAACGATGGATTGAGAAAGATGCGCCAGACGTAAGTAATCTTACGTGGAAAGACGGCACCTACTACTTTATGACGCGAGAAATGTATACGACATTCTATGTCAGTTATAACGTCAGCACGAATGAGTGGAAAGAGGCACCAATTGATGACGCTGACATTCGACAACACGGTCCTTGGTACGTTTTTGGCATGAAGAAGACGGAGGTCTACACACCGGAGTCTTTATGGAAAGCGCCATGGCAATTGAATATTAATGTTCCGAAAACGACGACTCGCTATGAGGTAGGTCGTCCCTATGAGGTCAGCGGAACGGCGACACTCGTCGATGGAACAGCCTTACCGATTCCATGGACTGAGCTGACTGCACGTTTAGCCTATCAAGACGATCCATTCGTTTGGGAGCAAGGGAAACTGACGCTACAGACGAATGAATCGTATGACATGATTTTTAAGTGGAACGATTTTGAGCGACGGTTAGACTTATGGGCATCGAAATATGTGCCGCTCACGCTCGACCCGCCAACCGGTGTCTTAGGCCCAATCAGCGGGAAGACGGCACCGAACACGCCGGTGTTTGTCAGCGTGACGAAAAACTTGTATCAATCGAATTCATCGGATTCATTGTTGAACTATCAATCGACGACGGTCCAATCAGATGAATCAGGGCGCTATACGTGGCAACCGGCGCGTTGGTTCACACCGGGGTCTCGCGTGACCGTGAAAATCGGTAGTAAGTCTGGCGTGTACGCCGAACCAATCGAACTTCAGACGGTCAAGGAGAGTGAGGAGACGTCACCTAACGGCATCTCGGTTCTGACGAAAACCGTCACTTCAGGTGTCACGTTAAAAACGACGCCGAACGCCTCGGTGGATGTGTTGATTCGCAGTGGGAAATACTACGAAATTTCGAATGAGCAGGCAGATGAGGACGGACTCATTTCGATTAAAGAGTTCAATACGATGCCTGTAGACATCGGAACAAAAGTCTACTTCAAATTAAAAGAGGCACCCGCTTCAGCGTTCCGACTCACAACCGTGGAGACAAGAGTGGAACCGCCTGTCTTTACTTGGACTCGGACACCGTTGATTTATGACAAATCCATCAACGTTACATCGAATACCGATCAGGCCTATCGCATTTATCGAAATGGGATGCATGTGGCGACAACACGTGCGATGCCGTACACGTTTGACACCCCACTGAAAGAAGGGGATGTCATCCTCGTCACACGCTCGAGCGGCGATGCGACGTACGAACTCACGAAGACGGTCCGTGCGTTCACTCCGACGCTCAGTGTGACGGATACGTTGATGACGAAGACACAAGCGACACTCTCAATCAAGAAGACGAGCACGGCGACAGTTCGATTTTACGTGAATGATAAGCTCGTCACGGCGAAACGTCTGTCGACGACGCGTTACACGATCCCGGCCAAACCTGGGGATGTGATTCGTGTCCGAGCGGCGGTCGGATCGAAGTCGCGTGACGTCTCGGTCAACTTGCCGAAGACATCGTTGTCGACGCTCTCAATCAACGATGAGAAGTCGCTTTGGGTCGGATACGTGATTCCGAACAGTACCGTCACGTTGAAGAACGGTTCGAAAGTACTTGCTACGGCCAAGGCAAGCAGTACCGGACGAGTGACGCTCCGCTTCACCCGTCAGCCGATTAACGGGACGCTGTCCTTGACGAGTCAAGGAGGACTGTTCCGCCATGTGCAGACGTTGAAAGTGACTGTTGGTCCGACGCCGACATTCGTGACGACGATTCCATCGAGTGCGTCGAAAACGCTCAAGGCGACGTCGAATGTCGCATACGGCACATTGACGCTCACGCGTGGCTCGACCGTCCTCACCAAGAAGACGGTGACGGCTACGTCGACGACGCTCAGTTTCGCCTCACAAAAGAAAGGGACGAAATTGACGCTCCGTCTCGTGACGCCGCAAGGCCGGAGTGTGACGAAAACAATTTATGTACGGTAATAGAGGAGCCATTCGCTGAAGCGGATGGCTTTTTTCTGAGATGGGGAATGTAACAAGAAAGTGATACGATTAAACCAATCAAACACACGTCAGGGGGAGAAGCGATGACTTGGGAGTACTACGGGGATGAGCTCATCATCATCGGTGTGTTGACGACAATTTTGTTGATTGCTGTGCTGAACTTTTGGAAGTCGCCATTCAAGCGGAGACTTGTCTTCTCGTTGACGCTGCTCGTCGTGGGATACGTGTCGTGTATCATCGGACTCGTCTTCGTCCGCGGATGGGACGCCCTGGGCTGGATCTTGTACGGCTTTGCCTTGTATGTGATGGGTCTCGTCACCTATATCGGTGTCGTCATCTACCACTGGGTGAAAGCGAGACGCACGTCCAATTCATGATCAAAACCGTTCCGGTCGCGGAGCGGTTTTTTGTCGTCACAACCAGCGTTCAAACTTTAGACATAATTACGTGAAAAACTGAGCAAAGGGATTGTCAAACCTTCTTGTGAAATAGTACACTAAGTTCAGAAAGCGAATGTGATATTTGTCACAAACACTAACTTGCCTACAACTCAAAGGAGAGACTACCATATGAAAATCGCAGTCATCGGATGTACACACGCAGGAACAGCAGCAGTCAAAGGCTTACTCGCCAAGCACGACAATCTCGACATCACCGTGTATGAGCGGAACGACAACGTCAGCTTCCTCTCGTGTGGGATCGCCCTCCACGTCGGTGGCGTCGTCAAACGCGCTGAAGAATTGTTCTACTCATCACCGACCGAGCTCGAAGAACTCGGCGCGACGATGCGCATGAAGCATGACGTGTTGAACATCGATACGGAAGCGAAGACGGTGCATGCGAAAAACCTCGAGACAGGGGAAGACGTGTATGACACGTTCGACCGTTTGATCGTGACGACAGGATCTTGGCCGATCGTCCCGACGCTGCCTGGAATCGAGATGACTGGGATCGAACTTTGCAAAAACTACGGCCACGCTCAGCGCATCATTGAGCGGGCGAAGGGCGCGACAAATATCGCCGTCATCGGTGCCGGCTATATCGGCGTCGAGCTCGTCGAGGCGTTCGAAGTGTACGGCAAGCACGTCACGTTCATCGACAGTGCCGACCGCATCTTGAACAAGTACCTCGACAAGTCGTTCACGGACCAACTTGAAGCCGACATGACGTCACGCGGTATCGACCTTGAGCTTGGCCAAACGGTCGAAGCGTTCCGCGGCACAGACGGAAACGTCACGCACGTCGTCACCGACAAAGGTGAATTCGAAGCCGACCTCGTCATTCTATGTGTCGGTTTCCGCCCAAACACGGGACTGCTCGCAGGACAAGTCGACATGCTCGGCAACGGCGCCATCATCGTTGACGAATATATGCGCACGAGCAACCCGGACGTCTTCGCAGCTGGTGACAGCTGTGCCGTCTACTACAACCCGGCGCGCACACACGCCTACATCCCGCTCGCGACGAACGCTGTCCGCATGGGTACGCTCGTCGCCGAGAACCTCGTCACACCACGTGTCCGTTACCAAGGTACACAAGGAACGTCGGGTCTTCGTCTCTATGACTGGAACATCGCCTCGTCAGGCCTCACGGAAGAAGCGGCCGGATTGTTCGGCCTCGAAGTCGAGAGCGTCGTGATCGAGGACGCGTACCGCCCTGAGTTCATGCCGACGGCGGAGCCGGTCCAGTTCAAACTTGTCTATGAAGTCGGCACACACCGTGTTGTCGGGGGACAAGTGCTCTCGAAAGCGGATATGACGCAAGCGGTCAACACGTTGTCGCTCGCGATCCAAAACGAGATGACGGTCGAAGAGCTCGCTTACGTCGACTTCTTCTTCCAACCGCACTACAACAAACCATGGCACTTCATCAACAGCGGAGCGCTCGCGGCAATGAAAGACAAAGTTAACGCATAACGTAAAAGATTCGAAAGCCGCGGCTTTCGAATCTTTTTTTTATAGGTAACGTGGCGCGTCCTGCATCGAGTTGGCGAGGATGATGTAGACGAGGATGTTTCCGGGCATAATAAGAAAGAGTAACCGGACGCCGAGCGAGGACATGCCGAAGTACTCGGCGATGCCGCCGCAGACACCGGCGAGTGAACGGTCGGTCGCGGATTTTCTGAGTCGCCTATTCATGCGTGTTCACCCTTTCGAGTTTTATAATTTAAATTTAGCATATTTTCCCTGTTGCTGTGATGTTTTTTCAATCCTAAACCCGGGGAATAACTAAAGGAAAGCTGATGTGTCCCTGTATTTGTAAAAGGAGGAACCAACATGAGTAAGAAGGAAAAACAGCCGTACCATATCGTCACGTTCACGTTTCCAGAAGAGTCGATTTCGTATCAGGCGTTCAGCAAGTTGAAAAAGTATCACGCTGACGGGCTCGTCGGGTTTGAACAACTCGTCATCATCAAGCGTGAAGACAACGGGGCATTTTCATTTGAAGACGCGGTGCAGTTGAAACCGGTGACGAAGTCAACGAAAGGCGCGTTGATCGGGATGGCAGTTGGTATCCTCGGGGGACCGTTCGGGATTCTGTTCGGGACGCTCACCGGTGGACTGATCGGTGGGACGAAAGACTTGAAGCACGTCCAAAGCATTCAAGAGACGTTCAAACGGACCGTCGGTAACATCGAACCCGGTCAGACGGGCGTGATGGGAATCGGGGAAGAGTTTGACGAGTCAGTGCTCGACGGGCTCGCAAGCGAGCTCGGTGGCACGATCACCCGGACGGACGAAGAATTATAAGGGGGACTCGATACATGAAGATTGGGATATTAGGCGCAGGTAAGGTCGGGCGGACGCTCGGCCGCAAGTTCGAGGACGTCGGCTATGACGTGTTATACGGGACTCGGACCGAACGGGAAGGGACGATGTCGCTCCAAGAAGTGGCGTCAAACAGTGACGTTCTGTTACTGACGACTCCGTTCGCGGCGGCGATCGATTTGATTCAGTCGCTCCGGGATTTGGACGATAAGATCGTTATCGATGTGACGAACCCGATCGCCAAAGAGTTTGACGCGATTGAACGGCCGGAAGGGAAGTCCGGGGCCGAACATTTGCAGGACT
Source organism: Exiguobacterium sp. SH0S7 (assembly GCF_004337195.1). NCBI lineage: Bacteria > Bacillati > Bacillota > Bacilli > Caryophanales > Exiguobacterium > Exiguobacterium sp. SH0S7. The sequence goes on along the minus strand of NZ_SJVA01000007.1, from coordinate 94,490 downwards.
TGGCTCCGCACGTCCGTATCGTCAAGGCGTTCAACCAGACCGGCGTCGAGAACTTGGAGAACCCTAACATGTCGATGATGTTCATCGCCGGGGACGAGCAGGAGGCGGTTCGGGCCGTCCAAGGCTTGGCCTCGAAGATTGGCTTCGACGCGCATACGCTCCACCACTTGAAGCTCGCCCGTGAACTTGAATCGCTCGCATGGTTATGGATTCATTACGCGACGAAAGAGCGGAAACATCGCAATTTCGCATTTTATTTAAAAGAGAATAACTTCTGAAAAAAGACGGTCACGCGATTGCGTGGCCGTCTGATTTCGTTAAAAGGCTGCTTGTTGCTCGTTACGAGTTTTCAACGACTCAATCGTCTCCCGCTCGATCGTTTCGACTTCGCGTTGTTGCCAACCAGGCATGAGGAACGCATCGACGAGCGCCCAAATTCCTGCTGCGAACAGCCCGACAAAACCGATCAACACAATCGTAAGGACGATTGAACCAACCGTTAGAGCGAGCATCGCGAGGGCACTACTCGTCTTTTTAAAGTAGAAACGGTGTGCGCCGAAACCTCCGAGGAAGAGCCAAAGCAAATACGCGACGACGAGATTGCGTTTCTTTTTCTCGACTTCGCTGTTGACGAGGAGCATTTCCTCGGTCGTTAAATCGGTACGTGAATAATTCATGGTGTGGTGTGCCTTCTTTCCAAAAATTGATATAATGAATTCAGACTTTATTGTAACGGGAAACGGATGAATTCCCATGATTTTCTATTTATTTTTTTGGGGAGAGAGGAATTAGCCAATGGGCTTTGCCATTTTGACGTTCATCGTCGCGTTTATTCACGTGATTGCCGGAGCGGTCGTGTTACATAAGTATCCGCAGTATAAATCGATTGCCATTAGCGTGATTGTCCTTGGCTTCATGTATGGACTATTGACGGTCGGGTTTATCGTATTATGAAGAAGCGTTCGGTAATGCTTCGTGTTCGGGAGAAGTTTTCGAACCAAGACGTACTGAAACTAGGGACGGCCGTTATGCTCGGGATGGTCGTAGTGGAACTCCTGCTCGGGGACGTGCCTCAAAGTACTTTGATGTCGTTCGCGTTAGTTTTTTATTATTGGCGCCATGACGTGGCGTATTCACAGGGTGACGCGACGGGGAAAGCCATCGGGGAACAAGCAAGTACGTTCACGCTTCGCGTCGTGATTGTCGCGTTGATGATCGGGTTCTTCATCTCGTTTCGGGTCGAGACAATCGACTATTCGTTGCGCGCGCTCATGCATTACGGACTGGCGCTCGTCTTCGGATTAAAGGGCTTTGGTCTCTGGTTTTTTCAAGACCTGGAACCTTCTATCGAACGTCACGTATAACATAGCGAGCGAGACCGGTGAAGCGACAGCTTGACCGGTCTTTTGTCGTCAGGAACTGTGGTTGAAGTCCCCGGATAACGTGAATAGACTAAAGAGTGTCGTTGTCTGTTTTTGAACGGAAGGAGTCCTGTTATGTGTACAGCCATCACGTATTCAACGAAAGATCACTATTTCGGCCGCAATCTTGACCTGAACGTCTCCTATCACGAACAAGTGACGATCACGCCTAGGAACTATCCCTTCACATATAGACGCGTGGGCGACGTCCCTCATCATTACGCGATGATCGGGATGGCGACGGTCGTCGATGACTATCCGCTTTATTATGAAGCGACGAATGAAACAGGTCTCAGTATGGCCGGGCTTAATTTTCCGGGGAACGCCGACTTCAAACCGGAGGCGAGCGGTTTAGATAACGTGACTCCGTTCGAGTTCATTCCGTGGATACTCGGACAGTGTGCCACGGTGGGCGAGGCGAAGCAACGACTTGAGACGATCAACTTAGTCAACATCGATTTCAGTAATGAACTGCGGCTGCATCCGCTCCATTGGATGATTGCCGACCAACAGCAGTCGATCGTCGTGGAGCCGCTCAAAAACGGGTTGCGTGTGTACGACAACCCAGTCGGCGTGTTAACGAACAATCCGTCGTTTGACTATCAATTGTTCAATTTGAACGACTACCGTCATGTGTCGACGAAGCTACCGGACAACACGTTTGCGAAAGCACTCGAGCTCGAAGCGTATTGCCTCGGCTTAGGCGGTCATGGCTTACCCGGTGACTTATCGTCGACGTCGCGATTCGTACGAGCGACGTTCGCCAGATTCAATTCGGTCTCCGGGCAGACTGAGTCGGAGAGTGTCAGTCAGTTCTTCAAGCTACTGGACACGGTGATGCAGACACGGGGGCTGAATGAGGCAGCGGACGGGACGTTCGAATATACGATCTATTCGTCTTGCTGCAATATGGACCGAGGCATCTATTATTATCAAACGTATGAGAACAGCCAGATCACGGCCGTGTCGCTGTTCAATGAAGATTTAGACGGGACGCGGCTGATCGCTTACCCGCTCGTCACCGGGCAACAGATTCATTATGCGAATTAAGACACAGCCGGCTTCCTGAGAAGCGGGCTGTGTCTTAGAGTGTATCGTTATAGAGCGGGGTTTCAGCGTCCGTGCTGATGACTTTCAAATGACGCTCGTTTTTCACATAGACGCTTTTATACGCCACACGTTCATCTTCATAGAATAGGATGACGCGGTTGCCGTCGTTGTCCGTCTCGACTTTCGGTTCATATTGTGCGACATCAATCGTCTCTTCGAGCACGTCATATTCTTCGTATGTTGACAGGTCGTCTGCGTTTGAACAGGCGACGAGAAACAGGGAAGCAACCGTCGCGAGAAGTACTTTCTTCATCATATCTCTCCTTATTTGATAGTCTGTCTATCAAATATAACGTAGATTGACGTCTTTTTCAAAAGCGAATGAAACTTCTAGATGACTTCTTCGTATAGAGGGGAGAGAGGAGGTGAGCGAAATGGACGGACGTAAGATGGCCATTGGCGCCGGAATCGGATTGGTGGTCGGGGGAACCATCTTCGGTGTGTCTTCGCATCTATTGTTTCTCATCGCGAGTGTGCTGTTTTATCGGTGGCACCGACGAAAAGCCGGACAGTATCCGACCTCGATCAGAGAACGCTTGTTTTGGCGCTCTAGTGAGAAGACATGGCTTGTCGCGATCATCGTGTTCATTGTGATCTTCTTAATCGGGTTTGGTGCGACGCGCGTGACGCAATCGACACAACAGTTCGCACTGACCGCGTTGACGTATTTGTTTGCGACAAAAGGACTGTTCTTGATGAATGAGATACATATGTATGAGCAAGCGGTTGAACAGGAACAGGATGAGAGGTAAGGCATCTGGCTGTTACAAAGACGAGATGACAGAACGGATACGACAATAGGCTGACGCGGACATTCGACGCGTAGTTGCTCCATTGGCAAATCGAGCGTGAGTTGAACGAAGGCCTTTATTTCATTTCACTTTATAATGAAGAACGGAAGGACGTCTGTATCGTGAGGAGGGACTTAATGAGGAAAAAATTATTGTTTGCGTTTCTGCTCTTTAACCCAATCGTATTTGTATTGGGGTGGTGGAATGGTGAGCTCATCATGATCACGTGGGCAGCGTTCGGTGTTGTCGTGCACACGTATTATCATGAGCAACTCGAACGGCTCGACGCCGAGACAATCATATCGCTACAACGGACGGTCGATTCGAAGTTGGTGTCGTCGCTCTCGTTCGTGACGATTTTCGTATTTTTTGTCGTCGTCTGGTTCTTTGATGAGATGACCGTTCCGTTACTTGATACGCTGTACGTCATCGTTGGATTGGTGATGGTACGACGGGGTCTTTTGATTCGACGCGCCATACTCGATGAAATGATTGATACGACAAATATTGTTTACATGAAGAAAAGCCCGAGCTCCTAAGCCCGGGCTTTCGTTATGCAGATTTGTCTGACCCGTCTTTTTTAGCTTTCCGAGCGAGCGTCAAGATTTGGTATACCTTGAAGAAGTCATAAGCGGCTACGGCGATGATGAAGTACGTCCAGAAACTGAAGCCGTACTCTTGCACCGAGTAGTAGGCGAGGACCGTAAACAGAATCCCGAACGAGAGACTGAACAAAAACATAACTTTTAAGTGTCGCGGCATAAGTGCCACCTCATTTCTACATTAGGAATAATACGACCATGACGAGCGCGTTGTTGAACGCGTGAATCGCAATCGGGACGATCAAGCGACGCGTCTTGGCGTAAGCGACCGTGAAGGCGAAGCTCATCGCCACATAGACAAGGATCTTGTTGTCGCCGTGGATGAGTGCGAACAAGAGTGAACTGACCGCAAACGCGATCCAAAACCCGAAGCGGGCGCTCAAGTTGCCGAACAGGATATGGCGGAACAAAATCTCTTCCATGATCGGTCCGAGCAAGACGACTGAGAGCGTCATGACTGGGACGAGACGGACGATATCAGCGATTTGCTCGGTGTTTTGTGACCCTACGAGATCACCTGATATCGCGGTCTCAATCAGGTTGGCGACGATCACGAGCCCGTACTGCATCAAAATCCCGAGCCCGATCCATTTGACCGTGTCGTTCAAGTTCGACTGGATGCCTTGTTGCTTATACAGCTTCAAGTCCGGCCAAAGCAAGAAGAACGAGATGACGATCGTTAAACTGAAGCCGATTGCGAACCAAAGGCCGGTCGACGTCGGGGTGATCCACTCGGGACGGACTCCACTAATGAGCAGCGGGAAGAACTGCACGAACGCGTAGAGTAGAATCGGGATGATGTGCCGGATTCGAATGTTAGGCGCCATCGAAAACCGGGTATTTATCGATTGGTTTGAGTTTAATGTGGCCAATTCAACACTTCCTTATTCACTAGAGTTAAGCGTTCCTTTCAATCATTGTAACAAATAAGGTCTCTTGACCGCGAGTGGAAGCGTTTTTTGATGTTCCCGCTTGCATTTTTCATCGTCTCATACTACACTAAACAGTGTTAGCACTCCATTTTGACGAGTGCTAAAACTTACGATACAACGATACATCATTCATATTCGGAGGAGGTTTTTTCAATGTTAAAACCACTAGGAGATCGCGTTATCATCGAAGTCGTGGAGAAAGAAGAAAAGACGATCGGAGGCATCGTGCTTCCTGACACGGCGAAAGAAAAGCCGCAACAAGGGAAGGTCCTCGCAGTCGGCACAGGCCGCGTGACAGACCAAGGCGAGCGGATCGCTCTCGACGTCAAAGAAAATGATTTGGTCATCTACTCGAAATACGCGGGTACCGAAGTGAAGCATGATGGAAAAGAATACTTAATCGTTCGTGAGAGCGACATTCTAGCAATCGTAGGCTAAGACTCACCATTTTTCAAAAATCTTTTTTAGGGGGAAATGAACAATGGCAAAAGAAATCAAATTCTCAGAAGACGCACGTCACGCGATGCTTCGAGGCGTCGACGCACTCGCTGACGCGGTAAAAGTAACGATCGGACCGAAAGGACGTAACGTCGTCCTCGAAAAGAAGTTCGGCTCACCACTCATCACGAATGACGGTGTGACGATCGCGAAAGAAATCGAACTTGAAGACCACTTCGAAAACATGGGCGCGAAGCTCGTCGCCGAAGTCGCGTCGAAGACGAACGAAGTCGCAGGGGACGGTACGACGACAGCGACAGTCCTCGCTCAAGCGATGATCCGTGAAGGTCTCAAGAACGTGACAGCGGGCGCGAACCCGATGATCCTTCGTAAAGGGATCGACAAAGCGGTCCGCCGTGCGCTCGAAGAACTAAAAGCCATCTCGAAACCAATCGCGTCAAAAGAAGCAATCGCGCAAGTCGCGGCCATTTCAGCAGCTGACGAAGAAGTCGGCGAGTTGATCGCAGAAGCGATGGAACGTGTCGGCAACGACGGCGTCATCACAATCGAAGAATCACGCGGCTTCACGACTGAACTCGATGTTGTTGAAGGTATGCAGTTCGACCGTGGCTACTTGTCACCATACATGATCTCAGACTCAGACAAAATGGAAGCGGTGCTCGACAACCCGTTCATCTTGATCACTGATAAGAAGATCTCAAACATCCAAGAAATCATCCCAGTGCTCGAGCAAGTCGTGCAACAAGGGAAACCAATCTTGATCGTCGCAGAAGACATCGAAGGCGATGCACTCGCGACACTCGTCTTGAACAAGCTCCGTGGTACGTTCAACGCGGTCGCGGTCAAGGCACCAGGCTTCGGCGATCGTCGTAAAGCGATGCTCGAAGACCTCGCGACGCTCACAGGCGGCCAAGTCATCACTGAAGATCTCGGCCTCGAGCTCAAGTCGGCGTCACTGAACCAACTCGGACGCGCATCGAAAGTCGTCGTCACGAAAGACACGACAACGATCGTTGAAGGTGCTGGCGATGAAGCAACAATCAAGTCACGCGTTCAAACAATTCGCAACCAAATCGAAGAGACATCGTCTGACTTCGACCGTGAGAAGCTCCAAGAGCGTCTTGCGAAACTTGCAGGCGGCGTAGCCGTCGTCAAAGTCGGTGCTGCTACTGAGACTGAACTCAAAGAGCGTAAGCTCCGCATCGAAGACGCACTCAACGCGACACGTGCAGCGGTCGAAGAAGGTATCGTCGCAGGTGGTGGTACAGCCTACATCAACGTCATCCCAGCGGTTCGCGCACTTCTTTCTGAAGTGACAGCGGATGAGGCGACAGGTGTCAAACTCGTCCTCCGTGCGCTTGAGTCACCGGTCCGTCAAATCGCGGAAAACGCGGGTGAAGAAGGTTCGGTCATCGTCGAGAAGCTCAAGAACGAGTCGGTCGGCATCGGCTACAACGCCGCCACTGGCGAGTACGTCGACATGATCGCATACGGTATCGTCGATCCGGCGAAAGTGACGCGTTCAGCGCTTCAAAACGCAGCATCAGTCTCAGCCATGTTCCTCACAACGGAAGCGGTCATCGCAGACAAGCCAGAACCAGCAGGCGCTGGCGGCGGCATGCCTGACATGGGCGGTATGGGTGGAATGGGCGGAATGATGTAAGTCATACGCCTGAACCTCTAAATTAGAGAGTTCGTGAATTATTGAAACACAAATGGCTAAGTTGGTTGTGTAAACAATCCAGTATAGCTTTTGAGAAAACCTCCAGTAAGTTCTATAAACTTACTGGAGGTTTTTTTATTAACAATCGGTTTACTAGACATATCGAATTAAATCGATATAGGATAAAGACATGGATAACTTAAATGTTTTAGATATTTTCAAGGCGCTATCAAACGAAACTCGTCTTAATATTTTGAAATGGTTACGAGAACCTGAGAAAAACTTCCCTGTTCAGCAAGCCCATTTACCAAAGGAGGTTAGCATCAAAGGTGGCGTTTGTGTTGGGGATATTCAAGAAAAGGTGAACTTATCTCAATCGACCGTTTCTCATTACTTGTCTCTTATGCAAAAAGCGGGATTGTTAGAAGCTGTTCGCTATGGACAATGGACATATTACAGACGAAATGAAGAGACATTGGCGAAAATCTCAAAGTTTATCGAAGAAGAAATTTGAGAGCCTGATGTCTTTTTTTGACCGCTTATATCGACATTTCTAGATATACCTATATGAAAATAGAGGTGACACCAATGGATCGAACTTTGAATCAAGAAGGACTAAATACGAAACAAAAAGTATTGGCGTTCACGCTGACGTTATTGACGTTTGTCATGGGGACGAGTGAATTTGTAATTGTTGGTTTGTTGACGGAAGTATCTTTGGATTTAAATATTAGCTTAGCGACAGCAGGAACTCTTGTATCCGGTTTTGCGATTGCCTATGCAATCGGGACACCGGTGTTGACGGCGTTTGTTAGTCATTTCCCAAAATATCCGTTAATGTTGACGTTGATTTCTATTTTTATCATTGGAAACATCATCAGTGCGTTATCCGCTACGTATGAACTATTAATCTTGTCTCGCATCCTTACGGCAGTAGTAAGTGGTGTTCTCGTTGCCTTATCGATGAGCATAGCCGGTGACATTATGCCGAAAAATAAGAAAGGATCAATCATCGCCTTAATTTTTGCGGGCTTTACAATTTCAAATGTGATCGGTGTCCCAATTGGCACATTGATTGGTCAACTTGGAAACTGGCAACTTACATTTTGGTTCACGACGTTGTTGGGTATAATCAGTTTGATTATGGCAATTTTGATTCTTCCGAAAAAAATGAAAGTAGAGAAAGGGTCCTTGAAAGATCAACTCGTGTTGTTGACGAATCCACGAATGTTATTGGCTTTCTTTATACCGACATTCTCGATTGCAGGGACATATACCATTTACACGTACATCACACCGATTTTAGAACAAGGTCTAGATATTCCGACAAGTTACGTGAGTATGATTTTACTAGCATATGGAGCGTTCTCGATTTTGAGTAATATTTTGGCAGGAAAGATTGCGAGTCGTAACGGAATCAGTAAGTTACGTTATGTATTTATTGTTCAAGCAATCATCTTGGGTTCACTTTACTTTACGATGAATTCAACTGTGGCTGGACTGATGAGTCTCATGTTGATGGCAATCATGATTTATGCCATGAATGCGACCGTTCAATTGTATTTAATGAACTTAGCGACAATTTATGCACCAGCAGCGAAAGATTTTGCTTCTTCGCTTACACCAGTAGCCGTTAATGTCGGAATCGCATTAGGTGCGACGATTGGCGGTTACGTAGTAGCAAGTGGTAATCTAATTCATCTTTCTTGGGTGGGCGGATTATGTGCATTGATTGCCTCTGGGTTAGCATTTGCTAGTTATCGACTTGACCGGAAAGATGCGCTGATAAGCACGAAAACGTCAAACGCATCATGATTTAAATGTTCTCAATGGAAAAAACAACCGCGAAGAAGTGACGTCACTTCTTCGCGGTTGTTTTTAGTCTGTCTGTTTCCGGTTATACATGACAATACTTCCGACAAATACGACGAGCGCCCAGGCGGCTAGTAGCGCAAGTTCTACCCAAATCGCGCCAAGTCCAGCTCCAGACTCAATCTGAAACGCAAGATCGATTAAGACGACGTTCGGTAAGTAGTCGAGAAGGCCGATGATCGCGAACCGGTCTTCGTACACCGACAACATCGGTGAAAACGAGAAGAAGAAAAACGCTGGCATGACGATGAGCGAGGCCTCCATGACTGTCTTTGTCATCAAGCCGAGTATCGTGCCAATCCCGATATAGAATAAGGTCGATACAATTAATGCGAGCGAGATGATGAACAGGTTCGCCGGCTTATACCCCATGATCCATGCACTGATGGCGACGAGGATGAGTGTCGTGATGAACGTCAACGCGCTCTTCCCGAGCAAGATGTCGAACGTGCTCGCCGGTGACAACATCAACCCGCGGAGCGTGTTTTTCTCTTTCTCTTCGGCAATCAACGCACACTGGACGAACGTCGCGACGAGGCTGAACGTGATGTTGATGACGAAGTACGTCACGTCGATGCCTTCTCCGCCGAGCTGTGAATAGAAGACGGCGAAGAACAGCGGCATGATCAACGTCGAGGACACGAATAAGTTCCGCGACAAGTCTTTATAGTCTTTCTGGAAAATGGCGAGTGCCCGTTTCATTGAAAATGTCATGATAATTTCCTCCCCGTCACTTCGATAAAGATATCCCCGAGCGTCGGCTCGTTCGAATGGATGGCCGCGATGTTTTGGTCGCGCATCTGTTCATGGAGCCAATCAGCCCCGTCTTTTCCTTGTTTCAAGTCAACCGTTTCCCCGTCATGCAGTTCGACGCGCATCGAGCCGTTCGCATATTTCCGGCGCAATTGTTTCGGGGCGTCGAGCAATTGGATTTCTCCTTGATGTAAGAAGGCGACGCGGTCGCACAGTTCTTCTGCCTCGTTCATGTCGTGCGTCGTCAAGAAGATGGTCGTCCCTTTTGCCTTCAACCGTTCGATTCCTTTATAAATATGACGCGAGTTGACCGGATCGAGCGCGGACGTCGGCTCGTCTAAAAATAACAGCTCCGGTTCATGTAGTAGCGCCCGAGCGAGAGTCACCCGTTGCAGCATCCCGCGCGATAAGTCGGAGATGCGTTTTTTGCGTTCTCCAGCCAAGTTCACCATCTGGAGCACTTCATCGATTCGTGTTCGTGGCTCGTCGTATAGGTCGCAATAGAGTTGCAGATTCTCTTCAATCGAGAGACGTGTGTAGAGGCCACTGTTATCGGTCAATACGCCGATCCGCTTCCGATACTGTTCTTGTTTTAACTCGGAGACCGGGACACCGAACACGGTCGCGTCACCTGACGTCTGGATGAGTTGTGACGTTAAGATTTTAATGGTCGTCGTCTTCCCGGATCCACTCGGTCCGAGAAAGCCGAACACTTCTCCTTTTTTAACGGAAAACGTCACGTCCTGTAGCGCCTCTTCATTACCGAATAACTTTTTTAGTTGGCTTACTGTGATGATGTCCTGCATAGTTGTTCCTCCTCGTCAGCATGTTTGTTGCTGCTTTCATCGTATGCTGATTTAGAGGGACATGCATTAAAATGGCCGTGAACAGCGCTTCTTGAGGAGTGAGTGGAGCGAATCGGTCGGTGAATGGAGCTTATTTCAGTCCGATCATCATCTTCAATTCGGCCATTTTCGTTTTCGAGAGCGGAATGGTCGTCTTTTCTGGATCATCGAGCACGAGACTGAAACTGTTCTTCGTATACGTGATGACTTCACGCACCCGTTGAAGGTTGACGATATACGATCGGTGACAGCGGAAGAAGCCGTACGCGGTCAGACGCGTCTCGAGCTCGTTCATCGTGAAGACGCTCGGGAACTGTTCCGATTGACTGTGTAATACGGATTGGCCGTCCTGGCTTTCGATGTAGTCGATTTCTGGCGGATCAAGCAAGACGATCTTCTCGTTCACTTTCGTCGGAATCTTTTCGAAACGGACGTGCATCACCTCTGGCGTGACGTCTTCGTTCGCATCCGGTTCATCCGGTTCGACATCGAGTAGGCGCAAGTGTCGATGGTCGATGCGATAGATGGTCGATGTGACGAACAAGGCACTCTCCATATTGCTTGTCAGAAGCAGGATGGTTTTTTGTTGTTGCTTCAGGTGCATCAAGACGGTCGCGAATAAGTGCCGTGTCTCTTGGTCGACGTTCTGATCCGGTTCTTCGAGGACGTAGATGTCCCGATTATGTAGCAGCAGTGCCGCGTATTGCACGCGTCGGACGAGTGACAGGCTGAGCCGGTTCAATCGTTTGTTCCGGTATGGGGTGAGTTGGACGGTTTGCAGAATCGAGTCGACCGCTTCCGTCGATTCGTAGAGCGTGTGCGTGAAACGCAAATATTCCTCGACCGTCAACCGGTCGTATAACCCGTCACGGATGGAAAAGAGCGAAAGCGTAAGATGTTCTGTATCGATGGTCCCGGAGTAGTTCGCGTGCGTATCGGTCAATAGCGCGAACAATATTTCCCGGGAAGTGACGCCACAGTGGATGGCTGCAATTTCACCCGGATTGATGGTAAACGAGATATTTTCAAGGATGAGCGTGTCTTGTTTGCGAACAGAGACGTTGTCGAAAGTAAGCACCGAATCCCTCCCTTTTTAGTGGGATTATACCATTGATTCAAAGAAGACTTGAGTAACGAATTGGAATAAGACTATGCTAAACTGGAGATAATTTGAAATTAGATGAGGGTGGGCCAGTGACTATGATCGAAGTCGTTCCGTTAGCATTTGAAAAAAATAGTCTAGACGCGATTGACCGGACGGCTGACTATTTGAACTATCCGGTCATTTATATCTTGAACGGACAAAAAGAAGCGTACATCGGGGAAACGGTGCATTTTCAAAAACGCATGAAACAGCATCTGAAGCTGAAACAAGCTGACCGGAAGAATGTGGACCAAATCAATCTCGTGAAGCACGAGACGTTCAATCGATCGGCGACGTTCCATCTCGAGACGAAGCTGATCAACTACTTTTTAGGGGACGAGAAGTACACGTTACAAAACAAAAGCAAGACGGCGAGCGACTTCACGCACAACTATTACAATAAATCGTTCTATGACAATGAGTTGTTTCCTGAGTTATGGGGAGAGCTACATAAGAATGGGCTCGTCGAAAACGACTTGCACGCCATCGAGAACAAAGACATCTTCAAATTGTCTCCGTTCAAAGAACTATCTGTTGAGCAGATGGACTTAAAAGAGCGCGTGCTCGAATTTTGTGAGGGGCGGATTACGGAGTCGAAGCCTGAAGATATGTATGGAGACTTGTACGTTATTGAAGGAGAGGCAGGCGTCGGCAAAAGTGTAGTACTCAGTTCCATCTTCAATACCATTCAGGCACGGACGAATGAGGCGGGTTCGAAGCTGTATCAGACGGAGAACTATCTGGTTGTCAATCATGAGGAGATGCTGAAGACGTATAAAGGGATTGCCAAACAGGTCAAGCATTTGAAAGCGGGTCATTTTACTAAGCCGACACCGCTCCTTAACAAATTGAAAGACCAGAAAGTCGACATCATTTTAGTCGATGAGGCGCACCTTCTGCTGACGAGATCAGATGCATACAACAACTTTCGGGCAGAGAATCACCTCGAGGAGTTGATGAAGCGTGCGAAAATCGTCATCGTCATTTTTGACCAACATCAAGTATTAAAGTTGAAAAGCAAGTGGAATCAAGGTTTACTTGAATCATTCAAACAGAAAGCAAAGCATGCGGAGACGTATCAGCTGACGAATCAGTTCCGGATGCAAGCGAGTGAAGAAGTCATCGATTGGATTAACGCCTTCAAAGACAAGCGCATTCAGGCATTCCCGGAGTCAAACGATTATGAGTTACGCGTGTTTGACACGTTAGAACAGATGCATCAGTTGATCATGCAAAGAGATAAGGAGCACGGACTCAGCCGGGTCGTGTCGACGTTTGATTATCTTCATAAAAAGGACGGCGAAACGTATTATGTCTATGAGTCGAATGGGGAATATAAATTGCCTTGGAACACGACGGGCGGAAAAACGACGTGGGCCGAGAAGTCAGAGACGATTGCTGAGGCTGGGTCGATTTATACGATTCAGGGCTTTGATTTGAACTATGTCGGGGTCGTCTTAGGTCCGTCAGTAACATACGATGAGACGAAGGATTGCCTGGTGATCGACACGAATCTTTATAAAGATACGGGGGCATACGCCGGGATTGATGGAGTCGAGAACGTCGAATTGGCGAAAGAACAAATCGTGTTGAACTCAATCAATATCTTGATGAAACGAGGCGTTCAAGGACTCTATTTATATGCGAGTAATCAAGCATTGAGAGACAAATTGTTACATATTCAAAAGAAGCGTATTCAAAGATGAATCATCATTTTTTCCACCAAGCCTTCAATCGCGAAGGCTTTTTCTTGTTTTCCAATAACGGAGTTAATTGCTTTGCCATCGCATCCGCGATTTGTTTACCGGTTCGGGAGGCAGATTGATTGTCCCAAACCGTTTAAATCGAGAATCCAACGAACTGTTCAAGTAACTCGCTATTTAACGTTAAGCTGTTCCCGCCACTTTGCACGAGTACACCACCAGGTAAAAACGTCTTAGCTTCTGTCCGATCGTGATGTGTTCTAAATGCAGATACGTATACAAGAATTTTGTTTTCAAAAGTTGTCTCAATAAATCGTTCTTCTTCAGTATTATAGTAACGAATCATTGTTTTCACCTCCGTATGTAAATATTCCCGATTCTAACTCATGACAGTCCTAGGATGAAGCGGAATGCATAAGAGCTGCTTTTTGTTTACCTCCTGTCTTCGTACATAAGATAATGAAGAAAAGGTTGGAAAAGGAGAAAATGCATGGAAATTGACCAAGTCTTGCGATTTCAACATCGAAATGACTTTCGAAAATGGCTTGAATCACATCAAGACGAACAATCGTTTTGCTGGGTCATCCTCAGTCGGAAGGGTAGCAGCGATGGACTATTGTATTTAGACGCCGTGGAAGAAGCGTTATGTTTCGGATGGATTGATGGGATTGCTAAAAAAACAGAGGAAGATAAATTAGCGCAACGGTTTTCACCAAGAAGGAAGAAAAGTAATTGGACCGAACTGAATAAAGAACGTGTCCGCAGGCTCCAACGATTGGGGTTGATGACAGAGAGCGGGATGCGTGTTCTGCCTGATATGCGGAACGAGTCGTTTGTCATTGATGAAGAAATAATCGAACGCTTGAAAGAGGACATGCAAGTGTATGAACACTTCATGGGATTCCCTGAGTTGTACCGCCGCATCCGCATCGATACGATACAAAGTGTTCGCGAAGACCGCGATTTGTATGTGAAACGACTTGATAAGTTTATCGAGAAGACAAAAGCCAACGAGATGTATGGACAGTGGAATGATGGGGGGCGTCTACTCGGTGATTAAGCTACTTTGATTGATTTTGTCGTTTGTTCTCGCCTGTTGGGCAATTCAATATGGGGTTCACGACAAAGGATTGGGGTTTCATCGATATGTGCCATTATTCACTGGTTTACCAGCGTGTTTCTATATGGAGTTGATTTAAGAGAGAGGTTGAGAAAAACACCGTAACGATGAACGAAAGCCGAATCCAGATATGCTCTTCGCATTTTATACGGTCGCTGTGACAATGTGAAACTTCTCAGGTGTTTATTCGTAATAGAAGACAGAGAAGGAGGGGGAGTATGGTACCACGTTGCACGAATTGTCACTACGAGTGGAAAATCAAAGAAGTGCTGTCACTTGGGTTTTCAAAAGACGGAAAAGCTTGTCCGAACTGTGGTCAACGACAATACATTTCTAATGAGACACAAAAGTTGTTTACGTTGGGGTATATTAGCCTCTTATTTGTTCCGTTTCTTTTTTTCCGGATCAAGTTAAGCGATCAAAATGACCCTTTTCCATAAGAATTGAATCAACTGACCCATAATAATCAGGTATGAAGATTTATTTTGAGCTTTCTTACAATACAAAACAAGGACGTGGATAAATGAACGAAGTACAACGATTGATGGACAAAGTGATCGAATTCCGTGACGAGCGCGATTGGGCATTCCACCATAACCCGAAAGATTTGGCGTTATCGTTATCGCTCGAGGCGAGTGAACTGTTGGAACTGTTCCAATGGGTGTCGAGCGAAGAAGTGCTCGAGACGAAACACGTCGAGATGAAAGAAGAACTCGCAGATGTCCTCATCTACGCGCTGACGTTTGCCCATGCGGCAGGAATTGATGTGTCGCAGGCGATTGAAGAGAAGCTTAAGAAAAATGCAATCAAATACCCGAGTGTGACAAAGGTGAAAACGCCATGAGAACGAAACACCGACGCCTTTTTCTCATGTATCTCAGTTTAGGTCTATTGAATATCGGCCTTTTGCTTATGATGCCGCTTTTTCAAATCGAGAGTTCAACATGGATGATTGTCATGTTTCCGTTATTGACTATCATTTGGTTTGTGAATGCGTTTGTGCAGTGGAAACAAATGAAAAAAATTTCGGATGAACATAGTAAAGTTGTATGAGCCAAATTAAAAGGAAATCAAGAGAGTGAATGCACGAGCCAAAATGTGGTACGGGCTCGCCATCCTTCACGGGATGATTGGCTTATTCGTAACGATTGTAGGACTTCCTTTGTCCCGTATGATTGTCCCGCTGCTACTGTGTGGGTTTCAGATTCTGTTAGCGAGACAAGAACAGGAAGTGTCCTTAGACAAATGAATGTAAATCAGATGAAGACTAGAAAGGAAGACTAGAAAGGAAGACGAATATGACCCAACGCGAACGGTTTGACCACTTATACGAGGCGGGGAAACGTTCCACTCGCCAAGCACTTCTTCTTGGATTATTCATCATCTTACTCGGCGTCATCTTTTGGTTCACAGGAGAGCGTCGACTCGCCGAACTAATTTGGTTCGTCTTATTCATTCCAGCAATCGGGTTCGTCAAAATATGGTCACGAACGAAGACCTTGCTCACGTTCAACGACGCCTCCGACTATCGGCGCCTCGTCTGGTATGAGTATTGGAGCGGGATGGCCGTGATTGTGATCTTTTGTGTGTTGATTGTGACGTTGCTGTTACGTCCGGAACAAGAGAATATTTTGATTCTCGTTGTGGCGTTCAACCTATTTGCGTGGATGGCCTCTTCTAAAATTGATCAAAAGCTTGCTAACATCGATTCCGAGCACGTCACGCATAAAATATATGAACGCGGGAAAGTCGGTTTCTTTCCGAAATGAAAGTAATCAA
The DNA here is from genome assembly GCF_004337195.1 of Exiguobacterium sp. SH0S7. NCBI lineage: Bacteria > Bacillati > Bacillota > Bacilli > Caryophanales > Exiguobacterium > Exiguobacterium sp. SH0S7. The sequence goes on along the minus strand of NZ_SJVA01000007.1, from coordinate 78,296 downwards.
AAAGGAGTAGCGCGCGCTACTCCTTTTTGATTACGCGATCGACCAAGTGTTTCGCTTCAAGAAGCGACAGGTCATATGTCTCACGCAAGAATTTAACGGTTGGAATCACGCCAATCGTATCAATTTTTTCTTTGATAGACGCATGAAACTCAGCATCTTGCACGATGGGTTCAGTATGGAGTTGTTTTCGTTTCAATGCCCTCATATCTCTTGCATGTCGCGCAATGATATTGAGCAAGAAGGCGTTCAAAAGCAACGAGGCAGTCAACATGATAGTGGTCCAATCCATTCGAACACTCCTTTCGGTTTACGGGCGAGTCTCCATTTTTTCTTCGATTCGCTCGAGGCGCTCCACTAAGACGTCGAACTGTTGTTGCTGATGAGCCGCGTTTTGACGCTCAAACTCGAGTCGCGCGTCAGCTCGCTTTTCATAGCGACCCATGAATCGAAAGATCAACACGATGACGGTGATGATTAATGCTGGTGGGACAAGCATCGAAAATAAACTAAATAGTGACATAAGTAAGATATCCATTCTGTTTCCTCCTTACCAAAGTAATCCAAAACCAGTATATGTCATCACGAGTATTTAAACACACAATTATATAAGTAAAATCTACCCCCACCACATGGCCACCACAAAAATCGACCAAATAACAGCAATGGGTGCTATTATGAACAACGCCATGATAAGTTCCCGAAAGTATGTATAAGTCGAGTTTTGGTGCTTAAATAATCGAGGTATTAAAAAGACGCTTAACAAATATAATAGCCATCCCAAAATGGTCAATCCCGTTAAATAATAAATCGGATGAATCCCAACAACGTGCTCGCTTAAAAAGTAGGCAATCCCTTGTCCAAAAATACATAAGATCGTTGCCGTCAAAAGACTAGTAACCAAAATTCCGTAAAATTTCCCCATTTAATTTGCTCTTTTATTACTTATCAGCTTATTTTTTACTTGATACACTAAAAAGTTTAGAGTCAGACCATATAACAATCCGACTGCAACTCGGAGGATATAACCCGTCCACAAAATTTCAAGAGTCGATTCATCCATTATAAAGCTCCGAAATGTTTCACTATAGACCATGTGATATAGAATTGGATCTAATCCGAAAAAAAAGAACAAGAGGCCTTTATCATCTTGGTTAGTAAAGTTTAGGTAGGAGACAATCAGAGAGACAAGGACAAACCAAAAACTAAATGTTTTAATAATTTTCATAAATAGTTCCTTTCTGAGCTCTCATTTGTATGTAATCTAGATTTAGCTCGTTTTCTAGATGGTTCTAATAAGATTTTGCTTTGTTATAAAACGTCAACAAACAACACAACGTTAAGTGGATTGTTCAGAAACACCAATGACGTTTCACTTTTTTTCTAAATATTTCAGATGAAGCATGGCTTCCTCCAACTCAAAGGAACTGAACCACCGGTAATTTGAATCATCAATAATTCGAAAATGTTGGGTCACAACATTTTGTTGGAGTCTAAACTCTTTTCGTCTTTCTACTTCTTTCCACCAAATCTTCCCACCCAATGTCTTCATGACAGGTTCCTCGATATGATTAAATGTAACTAGCCTTACAACTTCCAAGCTATCTTCCCCTAGACCATTTTGTAAGATTTCACTTTGTTCAAAGAAGGCTACACATGTGACAACAACGTTCCAACTGGCTACCGCTCTTCCTTTTTCAATTTGAATCAATGTTTTTTTTGAAATACCCAAAATTTTAGACATTTCTTCTTGTGAAAACTCTTTCTCTAAGCGGATTAACCTTATTCTTTGCGACACAATATCAATCAGTTCTTCCTGGTTCATTCAAACACCTCAACTTTCGTACGAGTGTAATATTACACTATAAATGTAATTGGGGCAATAGAGACATAAATAGATAGACAAGTATATAAATGAAAATTTTACCTCTTCAGAATCTAGAAAACAGGCGAATGCCTACGAGGAACGGATAGAGTAACGACTTGAGAGAATTAGGCATGTTGGTAAATAGACGTTACCGTTCATTAAGTGGAACGTATCCAGGCTTGGTGCGTCGCCGTCTGACGTCAGAATCAAAATAATGAAACGGTGTATACATGGCTAACGAGATATAGCATGTAGCAAACGTCTTCAAGTAGAGTGGTAGTTGAATAAAATCACCTAATATTGAAATCATCAACGGGGTAAAGATGACAAATAACGCAAACGTCATCATCGATTCTGTTTTGATGAACCGATATAATACACGCATCAACCAGATGAACGGGAAATAGAGACAATAAAACAAACGCTGCACTTGAACCGTCCTTTCCTGAGCGGTCTGCTCAGATGATTTAGATTAGTCTTTTAGAAGACGTATTGATTTTTTTCTTGAACGTCACCACTCATTGCGTGGGATGTAGCCTGGTTTTGTCCTTCTGCGTCTGACATCCGATTCGAAGTAAAACATTGGGGTAAAGAGTCCTGCCGAAAGATAAAACACACTCACAATCTCTAGTAATAGCGAAACTGGAAGGCTATATCCGATTATGAGGATGTGGACAGGAACAAAGAACAGCATAAATGCATTAGACATTGTAGCTTCCGTTTTGATGAACCGATGTAATCCTCGCATCAACAAGATGTATGGGAATAAAAGATAAAAGAAAATCTGTTTCACGTCGTAACGCCCTTTCCTGAGCGGTTCGCTCAGATGATGTAGATAAGTCTTTTTCAGTATAATGGGAGCACTACGTATAAAGAAGGAGTATTTACATGAGCAAATCAATCGCCATCATCGGGGCTGGCGTCAGCGGCCTGTACGCTGCCTCGCTCCTCATCGAAAAAGGCTATGACGTCACCGTGTTCGAGGCACGCGACCGCATCGGGGGACGGGTGTTGAGCCAAAACGGTTTCGACCTCGGTCCGACGTGGTATTGGCCGGACACCGAGAAGACAATCACACAACTCGTCGACCGGCTCGGACTTCCGGCGTTCCCGCAATACGCGACCGGTGACTTGATGCTCGAGCGGCAAGCTGGTGTGATTGAGCGCCACACGTTGCCGCCCGAGCAGACCGTTCTGTCGATGCGACTTGAAGGCGGTATGGCGACACTGACCACAGCGCTCGCTGCCAGACTTCCAAAAGGGACAATCGAACTCGAGACGACCGTCACGTCGATTCAACAGACAGAAGACGGGGTATCGGTCACGGTCGAAGCAGGATCGTCAAAAACGTTCCATCACGTCATCCTAGCCATCTCGCCCCGGCTCGTCTCACGTATCTCGTTTCAACCGGAACTGTCTGAAGCGACGAAGGCAAAGCTGTCGGCTACACCGACGTGGATGGCCGGGCAGGCGAAAGTGGTCGCCGTGTATGACCGACCGTTTTGGCGAGACGCCGGCTTATCGGGCCTCGGTATGAGTTGGTCCGGGGTGTTGCAGGAGATTCACGACGCGTCAGCGCCGGGAGGGTACGGGGCACTGTTCGGTTTCTTCCGGTTGTCGCCTGCTGAGCGGGCCGCACTAGACCGGGACGAGCTCAATCGTCTCGTCGTCGAGCAATTCGTCCGACTGTTCGGGGAAGAGGCACGCGAGCCGCGTGACGTCTTGTACGTGGATTGGTCGAGTGACCGCGACACGGCAAGTTCGCAAGATGCCCAACCTTTGACCGACTTCCCTGTTTACGGACCGATTACGCTCGACACCGCTTGGGCAGGACGTCTCTCACTTGCTGGGACCGAGACGGATTCCATGTTCGGCGGTCATATCGAAGGGGCACTTCGTTCTGCAATCCGGGTCGTCGAGCAACTCTAACCAAAAATGCGTATCATCCCAAGTGAGGGACGATACGCATTTTTATTTGAACTTCTGAATCATCAACGCGAGTGCGCGATTGATCATCTTCATCTCGTCATCCTCGAGCACAGAGAACATCTCTTCGGCGAGCTGTTCTTCGATCCGGTCGACTTGTCTCGAGTAGTCGAGGCCGACCGGACCGAGCCGGATGAAGCTCTCACGCAAGTTGTCCGGATTTTTCTCTTTTTGGACGAACTGGCGTTGTTCGAGCACTTTCAACACTTGGCTGACCGCACTTTTCGAGATATTCATCTTCGTCGCGATCTCGGTCGTCGTCCATGTGTCTTTTCGTTTGAAGAGCAGCAACATCTGTTCTTGCTGGTAACTGAGTTCAAACTCGTTCAAGTCGGTAAAGTATTTGGTGAACAACAAGTCGAGCTCGTCGACTTGACGATACATCTCGATGACTTGTTGTTTGCGTGTGTCATTCAATGGTCGTTCTCCTTTCATCGCGTGTTACGGAACGTCTGGCTCCGCACATACAGGACGATACTAAATGCTAGTCCGATTATACCAAACGTGATGAGGAGCGTTTGAATCGGAACGGATAACGCGACAAGGATTGATAGCACGGCGAACGCGATCGGCTCTAGGCCGGACGCGGCGAGCGCCATGATGCTCATGACGCGACCGATCTTATCTTGGTCGCTATGCTCTTGCATGAGCGTGACGGCCGGTAAATAGACGAGCATCAGCATGAAGCCGCTCATGGCCGCCGCGAAAGCGAGCATCGGGACGGACTCGGCTTGCGTGTAGAAGAGAAATGCGGCAATCGTCAAGAACAAGGCGCGGAAGACGAAGCGGCCGCGGTGGACCGACCGCAGCAACAAGACGAGAAAACTTGCGACGAACGTCCCGACGGCGAGCCCACCTTCAATCAGACTCAAGTCGAACGCCGTTCCACCTCGTTCGCCGACGAGGATCGGGATGCTCATGATGAGCGGTCCCATGATGAACAAGTTGACGATCGCAATCGAGAACGTACCGCTTCGCAAGATTGGTGTCTTTGAGACGTAGCGGATTCCTTCTTTCAAATCAAAGACGACGTGCTTGAGCGACATCGTTTGTGCCGCTGGAATATGGTCTCGAATCAGCCGCGGCATCATCAAGAAAGCAGAGATAAAGATGAGCGAAGCCGCTGTACTAAAGCTAAGACCGAAGCCGCCCCACGTCAACAGAAGACCGGCTAAAAATGGACCGATCACGAACATGAGCTCGAGCGACCCTTGGAATAACGAGTTGGCGCGTTGAAGCTCGTGTTTTTTGACTAGAGACGGGATGAGTGAAGATAGCGCCGGATACGACATGCCGTCCAATATCCCGAACGCGATCGAGATAAGGATTAAGACGATCACGGAATAAGCGTCGGCCAAGTGCAGCGCGACGACGACGAGCATTAAGACACCTTGCCCGAGGTTCGTCAAAAATAAGAGACGACTCTTTTGATAGCGGTCGGCAAAGACACCGCCGAACACCATCATAATTACGCGTGGCAACGAGACGGCCGTCATGATGATTCCGAGCAGAGCCGGCTGTTTCAACACATCGATTGTGAGCCACGACATGCTCAAAAAGAAGATGGAAAATCCGAGCGTCAGCGTCATGCCGGACAGCCAAGTGAAAATGAAACGGGAATTGTGTAGCAAGTTCATAAGGAGACCTCATTTTTAAATAAAGTTAAGTTAACTAAACTATAAATCGAGATTTGAATCTGGTCAAGAAATACGGATTGGGAAGAAAAATGTAAAAAAACGGAACTTTCTTCGGCGGAGAAACGTATAATTACAGAAGAGGTGAACGAGATGAACAAACAAGAACGATTACGCAAAGTAAAAACGATGAATCCCCAATGGTTAGTGTTACGACTTCTCTTTGCGCTTCCCACTGGTGTACTTGTATTTTATTTTTTACAGACAGAGGCGGATCCCTGGCTAATGGGAGGGATGCTCCTAGCACTGACGATTACAGCAAATGTTTTATTCTCACGAGAATCAAGCTTTGTCAAAAGCCTTACACCGAACGAGCAAGCTAAAAAGGTAGTGGGTATTCAATATAAACTCGACTATTTGTTTGTCATCATGATGGCTGTGATTTTTCCACTTATGATGCGATTTAGTATGTTGACACTTAGTCCATTCATTTTGTTTATGGGTAGCGCCATCTTAATTTTGTTTACTCAATTCAAACTTGATCAACAGATAGAATGGATAGATGCTGAGCAACCGACCCGTCGAGAAATTCAACGCACACGATTTAGTTGGAGAGCTTGAATAGCTGTAAATGAGAATGCTAGTGAACGTGCAACATGTGCCACGTGACATGAACGATAACAACTAAAGGAGTCTCTGATGAACAAACATGAACGCTTGAAAAAAATGATAAAAGCAAACCGGAAATGGCTTCTCGTCAGGCTCGGTTTTGCGATTCCGATTGGGATATTGCTCTTCTTCTTTCTACAAACTGAGACACGATCGATCGTTTACGGAAGTTTGATGGTGGTGTCGCTGTTAGCGTACGGAGTGATGATTGGGCGGGAAAGTCGATTCATGAGCAGTTTCACAAACCACATTCGAGCGAAGCGGGTCATCCACATTCAATACGTGTTCGACTACATGATGGTTGTCTTCATCTGTTTGTCTTTCCCATTGCTTTTGAAGTTAGAAACAATCAGTTGGGTCCCGTTTTTCATCTTCTCCCTTACAGCGTTAGCGCTGGTGATTGTCGAACGCCTGCTTGATGAGAAAGTAAAACTGATTGATCCCGAGCAACCGATGCGTCGCGACGTAAAACGGGAAAGCTTTTAAGGAGTGATTCGATGACAAAACAACAACGCATCAATCTGATTTATAAAACGAATGTGAAGACGGCCGTTATTCAAAGTCTGCTCACATTTCCAATGGTATTTTGCCTCGTAGGTTTGATTGAATCGGATTCATGGAACGGATGGTACGTGGCCGGCATACTCGTCTGCTTGTTACTGCTTGGCGGAATCTTTTTCAAGGCGAATCGGGTCGAGGTTGAATTGACTGAGCAAGAGGATGCCAAAACCATCATCGCCCGTCGGAACGGATCTATGTTTGCGCTATTTGTCTTATTCATTTTATCGTTTGCACTGACAATTAAACTCGGTTGGATGTATGCGTGGATAGTGGTGCTGACAATCGGTGTGTTGTATGGAGGATACCGGTTGATTCGAAAACAAGACGAGCGATTGACGGACATCGACCCGGAGCAACCGAGGTTTCGGGAGATTCGACTCGATAATGTCAGGGATTAAGGAGGAGACTGATGGACCGGGAAACTCGATTCCAAGCGCTGTTACAAGTCGACAAAACGTATCGAAGCTTTATGATCGGGAGCAGTATACTCCTTTTCTTGGGTGCGTTCTACTTTATGATGCACACGACTTACTCCGTCATGATTGCGGCTGTTGGCCTCGTGCCGACGTTGTTTTTCGAATGGAAGAAGACGATTGTCTACCTGAAATTCAATGACGACTGGGCGTATCGTCGTCTCATCAAATCGAACTTTTTCTTACTATGCTTCACCTTCTTCTTATTGTTCGGTGTTATCGCCTCGTTTTTGACGGGCCACATGAATCGTGATGGATTTGTGTGGGCGATGGTGATTGGCGGGTTACCCGCCATCTTGTTGCCATTTTGGATTGATCGGAAACTGCTGCAACTTGACCCGGAACATGTTACTTCCAGTATGCTAGCAAAAGCCAGTCGTGAGCAGCTGAAGCGTCGGCTTGACGGAATCAATGAATTAGAAAAGGACTGAAATGGTATGACGAAACAAGAACGAATTCAAGCAATCGGAGCTTATCGAGAACCACATCAAAAAATCATTTTTTGGCTGACGGTCGCCCTCATCTTTTTTAACTCTTTCACGTTAGGCTTTGACGATATCTGGTGGATGTGGGGCATCGGTTCTATCTTTGCCGCCATCGGACTCGTTCGTTTCATGCTTCGTGAAGGTGAGGTGTTGATGGCTTTTACGAACGGACGAGGAAGGGTGCTCACGAAACGTTTGTATCAGATGTATAGTCTCTGGATTGTGTTGGTCACGGGGACGATTCTCCTCAGTCGGATACACATTCCAACGTTCGGATGGGTGCTCTATGGTGTCTGTTTCGTGATCTTGGGCTGGAGCCATTACACGATACATAAGCAGTTCAAACAGGCAGACCCGGATCAACCGACACGAGATGAAATCACAAAAGGCTACCGATCTTATGAGAGGAGTACATATGCTGACAAAACAAGAACGCATTAACCAGCTGCTCGCACAAGATGATACCCATTGGTTTGTACGGTGGTGGATTTGGATGGCCGGGCTCATCGCCACGGTCGTCGTCGGCTATATGGCACCGACGTGGCTCCCGTTTGTCTTGGCCATCTCCTATTTCCCGTATTTATGTCTGGAGTGGCGTAAGACGAAGCTCTTGCTCACGTTCAACGAAAGTCGTCGCTACACACGCTGGGTCTACATGGGCTTCGTGTTCGAATGGATCGGATTCGTCGCGATTTTGAGCATGTTCGCTTTCTATCATGCAGGTGTTGTTTCGATTCAAGTTCTGCTGGCACTCATTGTCAGTTTGATTGTTTTCAGTATCCTCACCCCACGCTGGCTCGATCGATTCATCTTGATGTTCGATGACGACCATGTCACCGCGAAAGTGTTGAGCAAAACAAAAGAACAACGGAATACCGAGCACAAAACGAGTCAATGACACATGTCATGGTTCGTTTTTTTTCATTAAGCAATCTCGAATTATGAATCGATAAGCTTCGTAAAGACTCTAGTTCACATAAGGATCCACTTTGTGAGAGTTGGAGAATACCGAGGGCATAGGTAACAAGGTCATTGACCTAAAGATAAGATTTATCCATAAATTATATTTTTTATAGAAACGTTTCGATAAACCATTGCATCTCATTTTGTAAGCGCTTATACTTTTGGTATACACAGGTGAAACGTTTCGATTTACAAATTAGAGATAAAGGCGGGATGGAATGAGAGCGACACAATTAGTGCAGCAAATGACGGTAGCCGAAAAAGTGGGACAGCTTGTTCAGACACTGCCATCCATTTTTTCGGATGACGAGCAAGATGTGATCACCGGACCGATTGCGGAGCTACTTAAGGAAGACGGCATCACCGACGAGAATCGGTGGAACATGGGATCGGTCATCGGGATCAGCAACGCGAAGCAAGCGCGAAAACTGCAGGAAAGTTATTTGCGACATAATCGACTCGGCATCCCGCTCCTGTTCATGGCGGACATCATCCACGGGCACCGGACGATTTTTCCGGTCCCGCTCGCGATGGCCTGTTCTTGGGATCTCGACGGACTCGAACAAATGGCACGCACTTCTTCTATCGAAGCGACGGCCTCCGGTCTACACGTCACGTTCTCTCCGATGGCTGACTTGTCACGTGACCCGCGGTGGGGGCGCGTCATGGAATCGACCGGAGAAGACGTTTGGCTGAACGGGGAGATGGCGGCGGCGTTCGTCCGTGGCTATCAGACGAACGATTTGACGAGAGAAGATGCGCTAGCAGCCTGCGTCAAACACTTCGCGGCCTATGGTGCACCCGAAGGCGGACGCGACTACAATACGGTCGATGTGTCCGATCGCGAACTGCGTGAGTACCATCTACCAGCCTACAAACGGGCCCTTGAAGAAGGGGCGAAAATGGTGATGACGAGTTTCAACGTCGTCCATGGTGTTCCGGCCTCTGCGAGCGAATATCTCATGCGGGACATCCTCCGAAGCGAGTGGGGGTTTGAAGGCGTGCTGATCTCGGATTGGACAGCGATCAAAGAACTCATTCATCATGGCGTCGCTGAGACGTTGAAGGATGCGGGCGAACTCGCGCTACGAGCTGGCGTTGATATCGACATGATGTCGGGCGCATATTCTAACCATATCGAAGCGATGCTTGAAGAAGGGATCGATGAGGCGTTACTCGATGAGGCGGTCTTACGGATTTTGACGCTAAAAGAAGAGTTAGGTTTATTCGACAACCCTTACCGAGGGATAGATCAGACGAAAGAGACAGCGCTCCATCTGTCAGATGAGCACCGTGATCAAGCGCGGCGTCTGGCCGAGAAGAGTGTGGTCCTCTTGAAAAATGATGGTGTCCTCCCGTTACAAAAGCAACGTGTCGCGCTCATCGGACCGTTCGCCGACTCGAACGACGTGCTCGGTCCATGGGCGGGCTACGGGAAAAAAGAAGAGGCCGTGACGTTGCGACAAGCGTTCGACCGGGCCGAACTTCCATATACGTTTACGGGCGGGGCGACCGTCGAAGCAGAGATTGATTGGACGGAAGCATGCCGTATCGCCGAGCAAGCGGACGTGATCGTCTTGGCGCTCGGTGAAGCATCATGGATGAGTGGAGAAGCCGGCAGTCGGACGGACATTCGTCTTCCGAAGACGCAACGCGAAGGGCTTAAACGCCTGAAGGCGCTCGGGAAGCCGGTCGTGACGATCTTGTTCAACGGCCGTCCGCTCGACCTTCGCGACGTTGTCGAGCAGTCGGATGCAGTGCTTGAAGCCTGGTATCCGGGGACCGAGGCCGGTTCGGCACTCGTGAACTTGTTGTATGGGCAAGTCAGTCCGTCCGGGAAGTTGACGATGTCGTTTCCTTACAACATCGGACAAGTGCCGATTCGCTATGATGCGCTACGGACAGGGCGTCCGTCAGACATCGAACACGCCGACCCACGCTACACGAGCAAATATCTCGACGCGCCGAACGAGCCGCTCTTCCCGTTCGGATATGGCATGACATACACGACGTTTAGTTACAACGACTTCATCGTCAAAGAAGTAACGGACGGCATCGTCGAGGCGACGGTCGTCATTCGGAACGACGGGGCGACGACGGCAGACGAGATCGTCCAATGGTATATCCAAGACAAAGTGGCCAAAGTCTCGCGGCCCGTCAAGCAATTGAAAGGGTACGACAAAGTGACGCTCGAAGCAGGCGAGTCCGTGACGGTAACGTTCACTGTTGAGGCAGACATGCTCCGCTATCTTCAGCCGAACGGTACGTTTGACGCCGACCCTGGAACGTTTACGCTCTTTGTGGGCCCGAACAGCCGTGACGTATTGGCAAAATCTTTTGAACTAAAAACAAAAACGAGGTGTACGACGTGAATGTATTAACCGAACAGACGACGCTGACAGCTGGAGACGTGAGCCTCTCGCTCACTCCGATGGGAGATATCCGTCAATTGAAAACCGGACCGATCATGGTCAACCAGTTGATTCACCATCCATTTGATGGCTCAATGGCAAACCTTTATATCCGATATGAGGGAGAAGTTGCCCGTCCGTTGCTTGGGCTTCATTCACCTAGTGATTTCGTGGCCTCAGGCCAGGAAATCGTTTGGTCCGGGCGATACCCTGAGTTCGCTTATGAAGTACGGGGGACGCTCAGTGACAATGGCGTTCGCTTTGACGCGACATTCGAAGGGACAGGCCGATTCGACGTCACGTACGTCCAAGATCTCGGGCTCGCTGATGAAGGCGGTGTCCGCACGAACGAGGCGTACATGGCCCAGTATATCGACTATGTGAAGACGGGTGCGGCGCTGATGGCCCGCCAAAATCAAAAGCAGTCGACCGGGTTCCCGGCGATTCGGATGACGTCGTCCCGAGCCATCGCAGAATATGCGACGGACGGATTTGACGTGTATGGGACATCGTATAAATTGACTGGACGGGCCGCGGGGCTAGACGGGATATTGCCTTCCCGCGTGTATCAATATGAGTTCGCCTTGCCGACGCTTCGGACCGAAACGTTGGACATGGGGACGGACCGAGAAATCGCGTTCGAACTGTCATTCGTTCAAGATCATCCAGAGGCGCTGACAGAGAAATCGATCGAGCGTTTCGCAACGGTCGAAGCGGGAGTGCCTGTCGAACAAGCAGTCCGTCCGCGTCCGCGTCTTCGCCAACCGTTCCAATCAATCAGCGGAGCCGAGCTCACGATGACCGAAGTCGAGCGCCTCTATCCGGTGCGCCGGCTCGAGGAGACGGAAGACGGACAGCCCTTGTCCTTCTTCACAGAAGAGGGCGCGCACGTCGTGTTGGCGGCGAAAGAGCACCTCGTTGAACGGAGCCACGGCAATATCCTATTGAACGCCGGCAGCCTGATGCCGGACGAGTCGAAGCTCGCGACGACAGTGTTCATGAACGGCGTCTTCAACTCGCACATCGTTTACGGCAACACAAACTTCAACAAGTGGACGACTAACGTCCGCAACCCGCTCAACGTCCCGAAAACTTCAGGGCAGCGCATCTATGTCGAGATGGACGGGGCATACCGTTTGTTAACGATGCCGAGTCTGTTCGAGATGCGTCTGAACGAGGCAGTGTGGCGCTACGAGTTGGACGGGGAGACGATTGTCGTCCGTACGTTCATCGCTTCGGATGCTCCGGTCATCAAGACAACCGTCGAATCGTCAAAACCGCGACGGTTCGTCATGAGTAACCAGATCGCGATGAACACGCAAGAGTACGTCGCCCCGTTCCACATGGAGCAGACGGACAACCGGCTCGTATTCAAGGCGGATGAGACGTCAGACAACGCCGGGATACGACCTGATCTGACGTATGCAATCGAGAGCGATCAGCCGTTCCAACTCCTCAAAACATCGGATTGGTTCGATCAACCGTTCGAGGACGATCTCGTATGGATGGCTTACGAGCCGAGTGAGCGTGTGACGATGCACCTTGGTCTGACGACGCACACTCCGTTCGAGCTAGATGAAAAGCAGGAGCTACACGCTTACCGTACATGGATGGACAGCTATATGAACGGGCTCACACTTGAAGGTGAGACACCGGACATCGAGGCGTTGAATATTCAGGCGCTATGGTACGTCCAAAACATGCGGGTCCACTACCAGTCACCGCACGGTCTTGAGCAATATGGCGGAGCCGCCTGGGGGACGCGGGACGTGTCGCAAGGACCGATGGAGTTCTTGCTTTCGACCGGTCACTTTGACGAGGCGCGTAAACTTCTCCTCGTGATTTTCAGCCATCAATTCAAAGATGGGGACTGGCCGCAATGGTTCATGTTCGATGAATATGCGGGCATCCAACAAGAAGATAGCCATGGTGACGTCATCGTCTGGCCTCTCAAGGCGCTCTCGGACTATTTGAGCCGGACCGAGGACGTGACGTGCCTCGATGAAACGATTCCGTTCCGCGACCGGGACGGTAAAGCGGAGGCGAACGCTACACTTTATGCACACGTCGAACGCGCTCTCGGATTCATTGAAGAGCATTTCGTCGACGGCTCGGTCTTCTCCGCCTATGGCGGGGGAGATTGGGACGATACGCTGCAACCGGCCGATGAGGACTTGAAACGTCACTTGATCAGTTCATGGACGGTCACCTTGACGTACCAAGCGTTCCGTCAGTTGCATGAACAGTTGCCAACGTCTGCTTTGGCAGAACGTCTAGGCGAGTTGAGCCAAATCATCCGCAAACAGTTCACTGAGGAGATGATCCGTGACGGTGTGATCGCAGGGTTCTTGAAAGAAGTCGATGGACGGTTCGAGGCAATGCTCCACCCGTCCGATGAAACGCTGCCGATGCGCTACCGCTTGTTGCCGATGACGCGCAGTGTCATCGCGGAACTTGTCGATCAAGACCAGATGACACGTAACTTTGATTTGATCGCCACGCATTTGACGTTCCCGGACGGGGTTCGTCTCATGAACCGGCCAGCTGAATACCGCGGCGGCGTCAGCCGTCACTTTATGCGGGCCGAGCAGGCGGCAAACTTCGGTCGGGAGATCGGACTGCAATACGTGCACGCCCATATCCGTTACATCGAGGCGCTCGCGAAAGCAGGACATCGTGAGAAGATTCGCCCGGCCTTCAACATGATCAACCCAGTCCGGATGGACGAAGTGAAAAATGCCGCACCACGGCAACGGAACGCATACTTCAGTAGCTCGGACGGGGACTTCGCTGACCGCTACGCAGCGGAGTCGCAATTCGACCGCTTGAAAGATGGGACAGTACCCGTGAAAGCGGGATGGCGCATCTATTCGAGTGGACCGGGAATCTGGTTCAACCAGCTCGTCTCGAACTACCTCGGGATTCGTCTCGGGACAAACCATGTCGAGCTCGATCCGATCGTGGATGCCGATATGCATGTCCAGCTCCGCCTCTTCGGTGCGGATACGACGATCCAGTTCCGTAAGGGTGACCCGAGCGTGACATTGAACGGTCAGAAATTGACTGGTCACGCTCTGTCGAACCCTTACCGAGAGGCAGGACAACGCATCGGAAAAGATGAATTTTTACGCTACGCCAAGGAAAAGAATGAGTTAGTGATTACGGTGAAAGGGTGACGAATTCGTCACCCTTTTCTTAATAGGAGGAGCATATGGACGCAAAACAAATGAACACGGTCTATCAAGTGTATCCGAAGAGCTTTCAAGACAGCGACGGTGATGGAATCGGTGATTTAAGAGGCATCATCGGGCGTCTAGACTATCTGGAATGGCTTGGGGTCGACATGGTGTGGCTGAATCCGGTATACGTCTCGCCCGGTTACGATAACGGTTATGACGTCGCGGACTATGCGCGGATCGACCCGATGTTTGGGTCGATGGAAGATATGGACGAGTTGATCCGAAAAGCGAAAGATAGAGGGATCGGCATCATGATGGACATCGTCGCCAACCACACGTCGCATCAGCATGACTGGTTCATCCAGTCCGAGCGTGAGCCGGAAGGCACATACGGCGACTTCTACATTTGGCGAGATACACCGAACGAATGGAGCTCGTTCTTTGGGGGCGGAACGTGGACGTACTCACCGATCCGGGGCCAGTACTATTTCCATGCGTTCGCCCCGGAGCAACCGGATTTGAATTGGGGGAATGAGCAAGTACGGACGGAGATGGCGGGCGTCTTGGCGTTTTGGGCCGAGCGCGGGGTGAGTGGTTTTCGTTTTGACGTCATCGATTTGATCGGAAAAGACGTCGACCGCAAGCAGTGGCTCGACTTCCCGTTGATGCGCCGTTACTTGAAAGATTTAGTGGCGCAAATTGACACTTCTTCCTTATTGCTTGTCGGGGAAGCGGGCGGTTTGACCCCGGACGAAATTCTAGCTTTGCAACGGGACGGTTCGTTAGACGTCGTCTTCAACTTTGAAGTCTGTGCCCTTGACGAACAAGCAGGGCAAGGCAAATGGAAGCTCGCCCCGTTCGAGCCGTCGCGGCTGAAAGCCACGCTCGACACGTGGCAACGGGCGTTCGCGGCCGAGGGATGCAATAGCCTTTTCTGGAACAATCATGACCAGCCGCGCGCCATTTCAAGATGGTATGACGGTGACGAGCGGGCGGCGAAAATGCTCGCGGTCCTCTTATACGGGTTGAAAGGAATCCCATTCCTCTATCAAGGAGAAGAGGTCGGCATGACGAACGGGATGATCGCGCCAGAGGATTATCAAGACGTCGAGACGCTAAATTATTTACGGACGGGTGGAACGCTTGATGCCGTTCGAATGAAAGGACGTGACCATGCACGGCTTCCGATGGCATGGGGCGAAGGAGTGGACACGTTCAGCACGGGAACACCGTGGCTTCGGTCGGTTCGCCACGACGAAGGTAGGGACGTCTCGACGATGCGCTTGGATGAAACGAGTCTGCTTCACTTGTATCGGGAACTGATTGCGCTGCGGCGGACGAATCGGGTGCTGCGTGACGGGGCGTATGAACTCGTTACGACCGAAGATCATCTGTACGTGTATCGCCGCTTCCTCGCGGAGGAGACACCACTCCTTGTCGTCGTGAATCTGTCTCCGGACACGGTACCGATACCGGTTGAATGCGGGGATCGATTGATTGCCACAGAGCAGGTCGAGTCACCAATGCTACGGCCGTATGAAGCGTTCATATGTTATAATTTTTGACAGAAGGAAGTGAGGAAATGGCAGGAATCAAAGACATCGCAAAAGAGGCGGGCGTTTCGATATCGACCGTTTCGTATGCGCTAAACGGTAGTCCGAAAGTGACAGAAAAAACGAGGCAACGCATCATTAAAATCGCCGAAGAGTTGAACTATGTGCCAAACGCCGCGGCGCGTACGCTAAAGACAAGAAAAACACATATCATCGGAGCGTTTCTCGGAGACTACTCCGGATCGTTCTACGGGGAGTTACTAAAAGGGATCAACCAAGAGCTGGCTGATACCGGCTATGAGTTGATTGTTTGTAACGGTCCCGAATCACATCGTCTGATGACTGAGCGCATGGTAGACGGGGCGCTCATCTTAGGGCATCGTTTCACCCAAGAACAAATTTTAGAGTTCGCGGACCGAGGCCATCCGCTGACGATGCTCGACCGTGAGATTGAACATCCGAACATCAGTTGTGTGTTACTCGATAATCAAATTGGAATGAATCAAGAAATGGAAGCGATTTTGGAAACGAACCCTAATCAGATTCATCTGGTGAACGGTCCGGTCGGCAACCATGATGCTGTCGAACGACGTAAAGTCGTCGTTGATCGCGCAAACGCAGCCGGAGTCGCTGTTCGAGAATGGAACGGCGAGTTTACGAAACGTTCAGGTATCCGGGCAGCGAGTGAATTGCTTGAAGTGATTCAAGAAGGCGACGCCATTATTTGTTTGAACGACGATATGGCACTCGGGGTTTATGACGTCTTGCAAAACTTTTCTCTCCGGATCGGGGAAGATATCTCGCTCGTTGGCTTTGATAAACTTGAAATCACCAACTATACTCAACCTCGAATCGCGAGTGTCAGCTACTCGAAGCCGGACTGGGGCAAGAAGGCGGCTCGTGCGTTGCTCCATTTGATTGAAGCGAAGGAAAATTCAAAACAGACAATCCCGTCAAAATTCATTAAAGACGCCTCAATCCGAAAAAAAAATAATAAATAATAAAATACGTATTGTAAGCGGATACATTGTGAACTATAATGTTTATAGAAACGTTTAACCTGTTGATTTTGCAGTAAACCTTTGTATAAACATTATTTTTTTACATGATAATCGAAACGTTTCGATTATCGAGAAACGGAGGAATTCAGATGAAAAAATTAGGGTTAGCAGCGGTAGCGGGCACGGTAATCATTTCAGGTGTGTTGGCGGGATGTTCTTCTGGATCGAGCGGCGATGACGCGAATACGATCACGGTCTGGGCGATGGGCGAAGAAGGCAAGGCTTTACCGAAACTAGCAGAACAGTATGAAAAAGAGAATGAAGGTGTCAACGTCAAAGTACAGGCAATCCCTTGGGACACGGCGCACGATAAACTGTTGACTGCGGTCGCTTCGAAAAATGGTCCGGACGTCGTCCAAATGGGAACATCTTGGATGCCTGAATTCGTAGAAGCGGGCGCACTCGCTGATATGAAAGAATTCGTCAAAGACTACCCTGAGCTCGATCCTTCGAATTTCTATGAAGGTTCAATCGAAACGGTTGAATTCGAAGACGGCCTTTACGGAGCACCTTGGTACGTCGATACACGCGTTCTCTACTACCGGAAAGACGCGCTCGAAAAAGTAGGATACCCAGAAGCGCCGAAAACGTGGGATGAATTAGAAGACGCTTCGAAAAAATTGTCGGAACGTGATGGCGAAAACATGTACGGGATCACGTTAGATACGAACGACCAAATGTTGTCGTTCATGTTCGCTCGTCAAAACGGTTCAGAGTTGTTGACAGAAAATCAAGAGCCGCTCTTTGATCAACCGGAATTTATCGAAAGCGCGGAATATCTAACAAACTACTTCACAGAAGGCTATGCGCCAATCGATTTAGGGCTTGATGTCGTCCAGGCGTTCGGAGCAGAAGAGCCGAACGTACCAATGTTCATCAGCGGACCATGGATGATCAATATCATCAACGATCAAATGCCTGGCATTGAAGACAAGTGGAGCACAGCTGTTCTTCCAGCGAAAGAAAACAATATCTCGTTCCTTGGTGGATCGAACTTAAGTATCTTTGAAAGCAGTGAGAAGAAAGATGAAGCTGCGAAATTTATCGCTCACATGAGCAAGCCAGAAACACAGACAGAATGGATGGAGATGACGAAGTCGCTCCCATCGACGAAAGCGACGTGGGCAGAGAACGAAACACTTAAAAATGATGATAAGCTCAAAGCGTTCGGAGAACAGTTGGAAGCGGCTGAACCGATGCCGATGATCACAACGTGGGAAAAAGTAGCGCAATCGTACTTGCAAAGCTTTGAGAAAATGTATCGCGGCGCATCTTCTGTAGAAGATGAAGTTAAGGTGTTCCAAGAAAAAGCGAAATCGATTTTAAAATAAACGGAGGGGTGCCCCCCTCTCGTTTAATTAAAGGAGAACCTTATGAAACAATTTCTTAATGATCGAGCGCCATACTTGCTCGTTGCGCCGACCGTTCTCTTGTTACTCATGTTCTCAATCATGCCGCTATTCATCGCGTTCTTCATGAGTTTTACGGACATGGACTTGGCGGGAATTGCGAACTGGGCAAACATTGAATGGATCGGGATCACCAACTATATCGAAATCTTCAAAGATGAAGTGTTCATTCAAGCGCTATTGAATACGGTCGTTTATGTCGTCATTGGGGTACCGATCGTCATCGGTCTCTCACTCGCGATTGCGATGTCGATCAATTTCGGGACCGGAAAAGTCTTCGAATGGTTCCGTGTCGTCTTTTATATGCCGTCAATCACGAACGTTGTTGCGGTCGCAGTCGTCTGGGGATTCTTGTTCAATCCGCAGTACGGACTATTCAACTTCATATTAAACACAATCGGGCTTCCAGACGTTCCGTGGCTTCAAGACCCGTTTATCGCAAAACTATCATTGATCATGCTCGCCGTATGGCGTGCGGTCGGGATCAACATGATTATCTTCTTAGCGGCGCTTCAAGGTATTCCGCGTACGTATTATGAAGCGGCAGCGTTAGATGGAGCAAGTACGTTCCAGCAAATGTTTAAGATCACGATTCCGTTGCTCCGTTACGCGATCTTCTTTGTAACGGTCACGACGCTGATCGGCTGGATCCAGTTCTTCGAAGAACCGCTCATCATGACAGAAGGCGGTCCGCTCAATTCGACGACGTCGCTCGCACTCTTTATTTACAACAACGGTTTCCAACTCAGTAACTTTGGTTATGCGGCTGCCGGGTCTGTCGTGCTGTTCATTTTGATCATCACGGTGACACTCATTCAGTTCCGTCTCCAAAAGAGCGAGAGTAACTATTAAGGAGGGACATTCATGATTCCAAACGAAAAACCGGTTGCCGTGAATGTGAAGCGAGAGAAATTCTCGCCACTTCCCGACTTGAACCATAAACGAAAAGCCAAGCTGTCGCAGTTGATCGTCGCCCTGATCTTGACGCTCCTAGGCCTGGCCTTCCTGCTCCCGTTCTTTTGGATGGTGGTCTCGTCCTTCAAGACGGACGCAGAAATCTTGGCGTTACCGCTGACGGTCTTCCCTGAGAACGTGACGTTCGAGCATTATATCAACTTGTTCGTGAATTTAAACTTTTTGACGTATTTGAAAAACACGCTCCTGATCGTGCTTGCATCATTTTTCGGTTTATTGCTCACAGCAATGGCCGGTTATGCGTTTGCGAAGCATAAATTTAAGGGAAGTAACGTCCTGTTCATCGGTGTCTTGGCGACAATGATGATCCCGGGTCAGGTTACGATGATCCCAGTTTATTTGATGCTCAATCAAATGGGTCTTACGAACACGATGACGGGGATTGTCCTCCCCGGTCTCGTCGGTGCGTTCGGGGTCTTCTTGTTCCGGCAGTTCATGACGACGATTCCAGAGGAAATGTTGGAAGCGGCCCGCTTGGATGGAGCGAGTGAGTTTCGAATTTTCTTCTCAATCGTCTTGCCGATGTCAAAACCGATTTTGGCTGTACAAGGGATCTTAACGTTCATCGGAGCTTGGAACAGCTTCTTATGGCCGCTTATTATCGCTAACGACGAAGCGCTCTACACGTTGTCTGTCGGACTAGCGCTCCTCCAAGGTCAGCACGGTGGGAACTATGCGTTACAGATGGCCGGAGCCACATTCATGGTCGTACCGATCATCATCATCTTCATGATTTTCCAAAAGTACATTATCGAAGGGTACAATATATCTGGGATGAAGTGAACCTTACGCCATGTAAGGTTCTTTTTTTATATTCAGGACATCGGTCCTTTATACTTTATATGAGTGAGATGTACATTGAGATAATCACTTGCTCTACATCATAGAATCGAGGAAACGAAATATGTTAGCCATTGTTATTGGACTCGTGATCGGCATCTTACTACCGATACAGACGAGCGTGAACTCGCGTCTGCGTTCGATCGTCGGGTCACCGTTTGTCGCTTCGTTCCTATCATTCGCGGTCGGGACGACCTTTTTATCGCTCATCCTTCTTGTCTCTGGACAAGGATTCGGGTTCGACTCGTCAATCTTTCAGCAACAGCCGATCTGGATGTGGTCGGGCGGTTTGTTAGGGGTTATTTTTTTAACGGGGAACATCCTCTTGTTCCCACGGCTCGGCAGCGTCCAGACGGTCATCATGCCAATCTTTGGACAGATCGTGATGGGGCTGTTAATCGATCACTTCGGTTGGTTCAATTCGACCGTGAGCGTCCTTACACCGTGGCGCGTGTTTGGGGCCTTGCTTGTTTTGCTAGGGGTCGTCGGGACGGTCGCACTCACAGACTGGATCAATCGACGCCGCGGAAAATTTGTCATCGCGAACCGGGTGGAGACCGGTAACTTGAACGTCTGGCGTTTACTCGGAATCGGGACCGGGATGATGAGTGCGATGCAGACCGCCATCAACGGCTATTTAGGGACTGTGCTCGAGTCTGCGCTAAAAGGCGCGCTCGTCTCGTTCGTCGTCGGAATCGTCGCACTTCTCCTCATCTTACTCATCCTCCGGCCGAGCGTCGAATGGCGCGGGCTATCGGGACAACCGTGGTGGATTTGGCTTGGTGGGATCATCGGCGCGCTCTTCATCGGCGGGAACGTCTTGATCGTCCCGATGGTTGGGACCGGCATCGCCGTCGTCATCGTCATTGTCGGATTATTATGCGGTAGTCTGCTGATCGACCGGTTCGGTTGGTTCGGTGCGGCCAAAAATCCAGTGACCGGGATTCAACTCGTCAGTTTGCTCGTCATGGTGCTCGGCATCATGATGATCCGTTTGTCATAACATATAAGGAGGGGATACGATGCGCGGAGTCTTGTTCGCCATCAGCGGCGGTTTCTTTTTAACGTTGCAAAGCGTCGCTAACGCACGAATCAGTTCACAGATCGGCACGTGGCAAGCCGCGACATTGACGCAGATGACCGGCTTCATCGTGGCGCTTCTTGTCATGCTGGCTGTGCGTGACCGGACGTATAAACAGATGCGACACGTGCACCCGATCTATTTGTCGGGTGGCGCGTTCGCAGCCCTCATCTTGTTCAGCAACATGACGGCCGTCCATCAGCTCGGCGTCACGTTGACAATCTCCTTGTTTCTGATTGCGCAGCTCGCCCTCGCGCTCGTCATCGATTGGCGCGGCTGGTTCGGGATGGTGCGGCGTGAGTTGAATGTGTCGCAATTGCTCGGTGTCGCCATGATGGTCGCCGGCATCATCTTGTTGAAATGGTAGGAGGGGACCGGATGCTAGAACAGTATTTGACGCAACAAGAGTTACAAGTCTTGCCAAAAGCGACACACGAACACTTCACGCTCGTCCGTTACGAGCCGGGCGCGACGATTTGCGCCCAAGGTGACGACGCGCACCACCTTCATTTTCTCGTCAAAGGCAAGATTCGCGTGGCGCATACGTCGGCAACGGGTAAACGCCTCGTACTGTCGTTCAAACGTCCATTCGATTTGATCGGTGACATCGAATACGTGCGCCGGACTCCGTACTTAAATACGGTTGAGGCGGTCACGTCGGTCGAGATGCTCGTCATCCGGTTCGACGATTTGGCCCGACACGCGGCGGACGATGTGGCATGGCTCCATTATCTGTTAGAAGAGATCACGAGAAAGTTCGAGTTGAAGTCGCAGTCGATGAGTTTCAACTTGTTTTACCCGGTCGACGTCCGGCTCGCGAGCTACTTGCTGTCGATGACGCCGGACGAGCGTGCGCTCGGGTCGACGGTCGATGAGTTGACCGATATCGCCGACTTGATCGGGACGAGTTATCGCCATGTCAATCGGACGCTCAAACGCTTCGTCGAACAAGGATTGATCGAACGGGATCGTCGGTCGATCGCAATCATCGATCGCGCCGGGTTAATCGCTGCCGCAGGGGAGAGTATTTATGAGTGAGGGGGAACGACAATGGCACTTGGAATGATGCTCGCGGTCATGGGCGGCATGCTCGTCTGTGTACAGAATACGTTCAACGCCAACGTGAAACAACGGGTCGGGGCTTGGGCGACGACGACGCTCGTCCTCGCACTTGGTTTTCTCGCCTCGCTCTTCATCGGATTGATCAGTGAAGGCGGCGGTTTGTTTGATTTACGTGACATGGAGACGTGGTACTGGTTCAGCGGCATCATCGGTGTCGGTGTCGTCATGAGTGTGACACAAAGCGTCCAGCAGCTCGGTCCGAGTTACGCCATCTCGATTGTCATGGTGTCGCAAATCTTGTTCGCCTTGCTGTGGGATACGCTCGGCTGGTTCGGACTTGAGGCGATCCCGTTCACGTGGAAGACGGCGCTTGGCATCGTATTGATCGTCGGCGGGGTGCTGTTGTTCCAGTTGAGTGGGAAGAAAATAACCGCGCGCCAGCAGGTAAAACAAGTAGGGTGATCTTCAGAATGATTTATGGCAATTTGTACAAGTTTGCCCGTGTTCCTGCCGTCTCACAACGGTTTGGCAATGCGGGCATTTTGTCGTGTGCGAGGCGTTCGGTTGAATGAGTGAGCGTTCCTCGAACGATGACGGATATAAAGTATAGGAACGAGTCACAATAAAACCGACGACGCCGAGCAAGACGGCTAAAATGAGGATATCCATCGAAATCCCTCCTAATAATTGGTATGCTAGTTGTATATACGCGTCATGGATGGATTTGGTTTCAAAGGGGGAGATTGGATGATTACACGGAAAGAACGGACTGAAGAACTATATGGATTGGCTGAAAAGCAGTCTAGCATGGGCACGGCGCTTCGAATCGGTCTGATTGGTTTAGCCGCAGGACTATGGTTTTATGGGAATTTTTCGCTAACTCATAGTGCGATGTTTCTGTTTGTCACGACTATTGCGGTGCCGTTTAGCTATATGTCCTCGAGAAAGACGCGCACGCAGCTGTCGTTCAATGACAATCGTGCGTATCAAGGATTGATTCGAGTAAAAGGGATTGGGGACATTGCAATGTTATGGGGCATGTTCGGTTTAATGATAGGACATGAATTAAACTTCTTTGAACTATCGACGCTCAGCAGCGTGGCTGTCAGCATATTGGTCGTCCATTTATTGGCTGCGACGTTGATCGACAAACGATTGCTACGCATCGATGACGAGCACGTCGTCGACAGTCTGTTCGGGTTGACGAAGCGGGAGCAGATGAAACGGAAATGGGACGAGAAGTGATGGTTGCGCATACAAATCGCTTGCTTCAATTGATGCGGTTTGAACAAGTATCGATTCGTTTGTTTGGTCTGCTAGTCTCCGTCATCATCTTAAGCTCCTACTATCTTCATAGTCGGTATACGTTGACGAACGTTCAAGTGTTCGTAGCCTTTGTAGTCATTTACGCAGTACTGGTCTTATAGGGCTGGTTACGGATGAAGCTATTGCTCCGCTTTAGTTCGGATAAGCTGTATCGCCAATATGTTCGAATCAACTTTTTATTCATGTTCATGACGGTAATCGGGCTCGCTATATTTGTTTGGGGCACAGTCATTCAAAACTTTCAAAACGTAACGTATTCATTGCTTGGTACGCTAATCGTTTTACCATTCCTATATTTTGAATGGTGGGTGAATGAGCGACTCAAAAAGATTGACCCAGAGCATGTGACGAATCAAGACATTCGCCAATACAGACGAATGAAGAAAGCAGGAGAACAATGATCATTTGGAACGACATACCGGACGACCCGAACCGGTTGCCCGTATTAACGGACGACGTATTGATTGAAGTGGAAGGGCGCCTCGGGGTGAAACTGCCGGACGATTATCTCCAGGCGATTCGTATCCAAAACGGGGGATATGTCGAACAGCGCGATTTGCCGATTGTATGGAATGGACAAGATGACATCGCCCTCGTCGATTCAATTTCTGGGGTGGGGCGTCACAAAGGGTTAATCGAATCGAAAGCCTTGTTGACGGAATGGGGTGTCGAGGATGACCAGTTAATCGCCTTCGCAGGCGATGGACATTTCTTCCTCGTGTTCGATTACCGTGAAGGAGCAACGCCAAAGATTGCCTATATCGATACGGATACGGAAGAGATTGATGTCTTGTTCGACTCGTTCAGTCAATTTAGCGAAGCGCTCACGACGGTCGACATGGGAGTGTATGCAGAAATGATTCCAGAACCGGTCGCTGAAGTGAAGCAGAGGCAGTCACTCTTAGACGATGCACGACGTCTGCTTTACAGCGAGGAACCGAAAGAAAAATTGCACGGTGCGGTAATTTGGTTCAATGGATTGGACTCGCTCGGAGTGGATGAGCTCGTTCGTGAACTGTTGACATGGATGGATCACGAGCTGTTACGAGATACGGCGACAAGCGTCATTCAAGAAGTCATCATTCGACGGAAGCCTTTAAATCAACAACTGTTCGAAGCATTTTTTGAGACGCTCCACAGGCAAGACGACGACTATAGTAAACAACGCTACGACGAAACGATGTACATTCTTGATAACGATATTAAAGTCGAATGAAACCTTTTGCACTATCGATTCGTAAAAGAAGGAAATGATATTTTATTAGGAGGATTTGATGGTTGACCATGACGTAAGACTTGAACAGATGCTTGAGAACGACCAGAAGCGACAAAAGCAGACGCTTTACCCGACGATGGGGTTCATCGCACTGTTCATCATTTATTTTATGACGACAGAGGTTTTGCTCTTGTTGCCAATCATCTTGGTCGGACAATTCCCGATGCTCTATAAAGGCTGGCACCGCATGAAGTTGTTGCTCACGTTCAACGACGATGCCCGTTATCAACAGAAAGTACGGTCCGAGTTTGGTTTGGCCGTCGGGAATCTCGTGTTTCTCCTGATGTTGATCACGAGTTCAATGCTCGGATGGATCACATTGCTTACATTTATCATCGTCATCGTTGTCGGACTCATCACGTTCATGACGCTCGGTTTCCGGATCGACCGTGAGTTGAAAACGATTGACCCAGAGCATGTGACAGGGACCGAACTCAGTAAAGCGCAAATCGAGCGCCGCACACGAAAGACATCGTAATGGGGGAAAAATTATGATTGAAAAGCAGGAACGATTGAAACAAATGGTCGAGAACGACCGAAACGTGAACCGGACGGCGCTTTTGCTCACGTTCGCGATTTTAGGAATCGCCTTTTACTTCATCTTCACGCAAGAAATCAAAGTGGCGACGTTCGCCGTGATCATCATGGCGACCCAGCTACCAAGTTTATATCGGGCTTGGCACCGGATGAACTTACTGCTCACGTTTAACGACGAGGCGCGCTATCAAAAGTTCGTCCGTATCGAGTTCGGCATCGTGCTCGCCAATGTGATCTTGCTTGGTATCTTCATCGCCATCGCTTGGTCGATTGAAGGCTCGCTTGTCGTCTTCGCAATCATGTTGCTCGCACTCTTCATCCCATTCATTTTCTTGTCGGTCTGGGTGAACCGGAAGCTCGAGCTGATTGATCCAGAACATGTGACGAACCATGAGCTTCGGACGGCGCATCGGGATGCGTCTAAAAATCGGTTCAAGTAAACCAAAGGGACGTGCGGATGGATGAGACGAAGACTAGTCTTCTTTTTAATTGTCGGACTTTTATTTTTAAATACACGTAGCGAAGATAATCATGAACTCATCGTTGAGACGTATGTAGGTGAGAGTATGTCCGTCTTTTCGGGTGAACCGTTCACAGACGAAGCGGAGATTGCACGATTCCTGGAACTGATTGAAACGAGTGCCCTGTCTGAAGCGGAAGTCATGGGCATACCAGACTACGTCATCACCGTGAACAATCTGTCTGAATCGACGATGGAAGCGATGGTGAACGTTTGGGTCGGAGAAGACGATGAAATACTTTTCACTCGAGGAATGGAAGGGACCGACGTGTTTGAAGTCGATTCGATGTACACCTACGATGTGAACGAGATTTTGAATCTAAATAACCTTTAAATGGAGAGGATGAATAGGATGGATATGCGAGTGTTTGACATGCTCTGGTCACTTGGTACCTTTGCTGTCGTGTTAGGTGGAGTCATTTTCGTGCTAAAGTTCATAATTGGAAAAATGAACGAGCAGAGCTGAATATAATTAAAAAGTCATAACGGTACAGTTTATCTCGTCGCTTGAGCTTTTTTGGCTAACGTGAGGTATTCAATTTATCGTATGGTGTAATTTCACAAATTAAGATTCGAAGCTGAATCATCACAGCATAGAATGGAGGTCGTTCAACTGAAAAGATTAGTCGTTTTTCTATGCTGCATCCCCCTATTTCTGTTAGTAGCATGTACTGATGAAGAGCAAGCGGTAGAGTCGAAGCGAAAAGAAGTGGACGTCCCAATCGAAACTGTAGAAATCAACGAAGCGAACGAATTGAAGATTGTGCCACTCTATACACAATATCAACAATATTTGAACGCATCGCTTGAGACCGAAGATATGGAAGAAAACAAGCGATTATTTAAGAAATTTGTTCTGGATTACATAGAAGAAATCGGAGAAGACGAGAAGTTTTCTACAGCCGATTTGAAAGGAAACTTCTTGCTGACCTCAACTTCTTACGAGCAACAACTGTTGAAGCAAATTGAGATATTGATTCAGCGACATGATGAAATTACAGAAATCATTAGAACGACTTACTCGGACTCAAGTCAAGTACTCCCGAAAAAGAAAAGTACGGTGTTCCTTGCACCGTTCAACCCTGAATTCTCCTCTGTGAGTGAATCGATGGCCGGCGTAGGCGGCGCAGCTTATAAAGACGTCTTCGTGTTGTATCTCGATGCAGACTTCGACAAAGAAATCCTGGCTTATTCGACGGCTCATGAGTACCATCATCTGATCCTTTATGACCAACCGGGCTTTAATATTAGTTCGGTCCTGAAGTCGGTCATCGTGGAAGGGAAGGCGGATGCATTTGCCGATCGCATTGTCAAAGACGTATCGCCTCCGTGGAACGTACCGATGGATGATGCGACCGCGAGACATATAGCCAGTCTAGTGAATCACTACGAAACAACATTTAGCGATTTCGTAGTCGGAAACAATCAAAAAGAAATTCCGCGATGGAGCAACTACATGCTCGGGAGGGATATGCTCAACCACTATTTGGCGTCACATCCACATCTTTCGATTCCAGAATGGACGTTCAAAGAAGACCATGACATTTTAGAGGGCTACAAATATGAAGCGCTTCTTAAATGATGACAGACATGGGGGACTAATGTTTTTTCTCGGGCGTATGGTAGCAGTTATAAGGTCATGAGGTGCAAGAGTAAGTATAAAACTTGAAGTGTCTCGTACCCACGCAAGCTTCGAGCACCGCTTCTAAAACTCTGTTTTAATTTATTTTGAACGGATCAGATGTTATACAGCAATTTTGTGACGTCTAATTTCTTCAAAATCATGGTAAAGCCAAAAGACGATTAATATGTACCCTATGTAAGGACATTTAAAAAATTTATGCTACTTCAAGTAGATGAATCCTGTACTGTACAGGATTCATCTTTTTCGTATTCCATTGGTAACAATGATTTTACTTATCCTCTAATAATTGGATTTTAAACACATCTGTACCCGAACGGTTAGTTAACAAGGTGATTAAAATCAAATCACCCTTTGATAAGTCTGATAGAGAAATGATTTGATCTTGCTTGTAAATGGATACTTGTTCATCAAAAATTTCATATTCCATAAGCGTTTGATTCGTTTCATCGTTAAATGAATTACCTTTAATCGTTATCCGATTTTCTTCGATTCCTTGAATTTCGGCGTGAAATGTCTGAATATCAGACGGAGCGAGGATCCACGTATCTTCCTCATATGCTTTGTACGCATTGGTGTATCCCGCAAAATAACTAATCAATACACTAATTAATAAAAGAACGATCGACAGGATGACAGTGATTTTGTAAGGTGGGACCATCGGGGAATGTGTTCTTGAGTTTCCGTGTAGCGCTTGATTGATATGTCGCTTGTAAGCCTGAAAATAAAGCGTGACAGTCACAATAAAGATGAATAGAACTATACATGTTGCGATGATGTAAATGGGGATACTCATGGATTCGTCTCCTTCAGATATGAAAATGATCTTTAAAGATATAGTAATAGCTCCTTGTCACATCAACGCGTTTTCCGTTCGTTAGGGTAAGGATAAATTTTGAAGAAAGAGTGGGTTTGATTTGTTTGATTTGATTTGTTGCAATCACAACAGAGTTACTTATCCGTAAAAAAGACGTCGGATCAAGCAAACTAACGAGCCGGTATAATCGATCAGTGGCGAGATAAACTGATTCTTGCGTTTGAATTTCCACAGTACGGCCAAACGATTCGATACAAATAATATCCGCGACTGGCAATACAATCCGTTCATTCGTGTCCTTTTCTTTCACGGTCAAATGCTGAACAAAAGGAGTGGATGTACTCAGTACTAGGTCGGCTGTATCATCTATTTCAATTCCTCTTTCCTCGAGCATAGACTTAATCTCGTCATAGCGCTCGGTACTAATATCGAGCTTGATTTTCATGCACGAACCGCCTTCCTCTATACCAATCCATATATTTGAAATCAGTGTAGCAACTACCTCCCTGGTCATCAACACAAGATGAACACTTTACAGAAATATCCACATAAGTTGCATCACAGACAATTGAGTCATATCTCGTTACGATAAAAATCCTATGGATGAATACAGATTGGTGAATTCATCTGCTTCTCCATAGGGAATTTTAATAAGTTAGAAGTCGACTCCATTAAGCGAGCATGCCGATTTTATAGAACTTGAAGCGGTGTCTTTCCCAAAACGAGTCATTCACGTTGTCACCGCCACATCATCTTGAATGCCTTCGACCATCTTTACGAACGCCTCGTCGGGGTCGGTCGTCCCGGACGCGCGCAACCAGTCTTGGAAATCTCCTTCATACAGGACACGACCTTCATGGAGGAAGATGACATGGGACTCCAGCTGGGATAAGTCATGCAGTTGATGCGTCGAGATGAGGCACGTACGACCGTCTTTTACGAGTCGCTGTAAATGGCGCATGATGTTGATGCGTGACGCCGGATCGACGCCGCTCGTCGGTTCGTCGAACAAGTAGAGCGATCGTTTGACCGAGGAGAGCAATGTCACGAATAGCCACTTGCGTTCTCCGACCGACATTTTGCCGAGCTTCATCTTCCACAGATGCTCGAACAGCTCTTGTTCCCGGGCGGTCGTGAGTCCGTTGACATAAGTCGCTAGTCGCTTGAAGTCAGGCCGCTTTGTAAGTCGTCCTATGAAGTACGTGAGATCTTTTCCCGTTAATTCGTTGTGATACAAAATCTGTTGCGTTAAATACAGCATGTCAGACGATGGTACGAGCTGTAGCGAGGCCCGGTCGACTGGGAGCGTCCTTGTCATACAGTCAAACAACGTCGTCTTCCCGGCCCCGTTCAGGCCAATCAAGACGTTCAGTTTATTCGGATGAAGCGTGAATGAGACGTCGTCGAGCACGGGACGTGTTGCTTTCGGATAAAAGTAGGTCAAGTTTTGAATGTTCATCATTTCCTCCTAGCGTGTGACGGATGAGACGAGGTTGAAGCGATTCATCGCGAACAGGCCGACGATGACGTAACCGACAAGAGAGAGAATTGTCGTAATCAGGTTAAACGAGACGTCGACTTGCGTGACACCATGAACGACGGCGAGCGACAGTTGAAGTAGGGCATAAAACGGATTGGCATAACCGAACCAGACATCTGGCTGTTTGACGGCTAAAAGGAACAGCGGATAGGTGAGAATGTTCGCAAATTTCATCAAGCTCGATACTTTCACCGGCAGAAGCGTCAAGACGACACTTCCGAGCGCGAACGGAAAGCTGCCGAGCAACAGCAGGATTGGGCTCGCGAGCAAACCGAAAGTGAAATGACCGTGGACGAGCGTGACGACAACTGTGAAGAGTAGGAGACTGATTGCGGCAAACAAGAGCTGGGCCAATAAGATGGCCAACATGTATGTGTATTTGTTGCCGGAGATCATGACGTACGTCTTCATGAGACCGTATTCGCGCATTCGTGCGAGTTCGAGCGCAATCCCGTTCAAATAAGTCGCCAAGATGATGTACACCCAAAAGTACGACAAATACGTGGCGTATTCGGCAGACGTCATCGTACCGATATTTGGTGGACTGTACAGGAGGGCGACACCGAGCGGGAGTCCCATCGTTAAAAGAAATGGCACTTTATCCGTAAGGACGATTTTTGCATACAGAAAGAAATAACTCGTGATTTGATGCATATATACCTCCGAGGTTGATGTGGATTAATTCGATATACGCATTTACTAGCATGATAGTTTCAATTATTTGTAAATTTATCCGTTCACACTTTGTTTATAACTTCTGTTTATCCTTGAGGTACAACCAAAAGGAGGAATTGACAGATGAACAAAAAACTGAAGTGGGGATTAGGTGGCGGTGCCCTGGCCATCGCGTTAGGAGCTGGCATTTTCTTGATGCCGCAATCGGTCGAATATAAGTCAGAGCAAGTGGCGACGGAGACGATTGAGAACGTCTACACGTTTGCCGGTCAGGTGACGACTGTCGGAGAAGATGCGACCGGACGACTGTTGATCGACGAGCGGGATTTAGGGAAAGTCGAGGAAGGTGATGCGCTGACGATCTATGCGAACGCATTGGACACTGAACTCGAAGGAACGGTCGAATCGATTGCGGATGAAGCGGAAGCATTGACGACTCCGGGCTCGTCAGCACGTTATGCGATGAACGTCACGTTGCCTGAAACGGACGGATTACGAAACGGGATGACGCTCGAAGGCTCGATTGTCGTCGAACGTGTCGAAGAAGCAGAGACGCTATCACTCGACAGCATCACGTTTGAAGAAGGCGACGCCTACGTGTACGTCGAGGGCACGGATGGTCCGGTGAAACGGCAAGTCGAGCTCGGCATCAGCGACGGCAGCCGCGTTGAGATTAAAGACGGATTAGACGAAGATAGCGTCCTCTTAATGGATGAGGCGACAGCTGGGGGTATCATGCCACCACAGATCGGAGGCGGACAATGAGCGCACTCATTGAAGTCACCGATTTGACGAAAGCGTACGGGTCGGGTGAAAACGAACAGATCGTGTTGAACGGTATCGATTTGACGGTTCACGACGGCGAGTTCGTCGCCATCCTCGGGCCGTCTGGTTCGGGGAAATCAACGCTCATGAACATTCTCGGTTGTCTGGACGGATACACGAGCGGTCGCTACAGCTTTGGCGACCGTGACGTGACCGGATTATCCGAGACCGAATTGTCGGCGTTCCGCAATCAGCAGATCGGGTTCATCTTTCAACAGTTCAACTTACTGCCGCGATTGACGGCAAGCGAAAACGTCGAGTTACCGCTCATCTATCAACGGCTGTCGAAGTCGGAACGAAAAGACCGGACGCACCAGATGTTGACGCGTGTCGGGCTCGGCGATAAACAGAACCATTACCCGAATCAACTGTCGGGTGGGCAACAACAACGTGTCGCCATCGCGCGGGCGCTCGTGACAAATCCGTCTCTACTGCTCGCCGATGAGCCGACCGGGGCGCTCGATCAGACGAACGGACGTCAAATTCTGAACTTGTTTCATGAATTGCATGCGGAAGGGAAGACGATCATCATGATCACCCATGACCTCGACATCGCCAAAGAAGCGACGCGCATCGTCTACGTTCGGGATGGCCGTATCGAGAAGGAGGAACGACGATGATTCGAGAAAATATACGTATGGCCTGGCTGACGGTGATCAGTCATAAGATGCGCTCTTTCTTGACGATTCTTGGAATTGTCATCGGGACGGCGTCCATCATCACACTCATGACGGTCATCTCGGGTGTCACGTCCTCAATCAATGAAGAAGTCGCGACGTTCGGGGCGGACCGGATGAGTGTCCAAATCGAAGATGCGACGAAGAATGGCATCAGCGTCACCGAAGTGGAACGTCTCGAAGCGATTGACGGCGTCGAGTCGTTATCGCCTACGACAAGTCATCAAGCGGACGTCTATTTGGGCGGTCAAACGACCGAACAGAGCGTCCTTGGGAAGAGTGACGCGTTCTTCTCAGATTCGACACTCGCTTCCGGGCGTGGCATCACGCCAGTGGACGTCTCGGAGCGGACACGCGTCGCCGTAATCGGTGATACGATCGTGAAGGAATCGTTCCCGACCACGTCGCCAATCGGTGAGACGATCACGATCGGCGGGATCCGTTACATCGTCGTCGGCACGCTCGCCCCGTCTTCAGAGTTTTCGATGTCGACGGACGAGACGATCGTCATTCCGGTGACGACCGCGCTTCACCAGTTTCATGTGAATACGATTTCGACGTTTGACCTGTACACGGAATCAGGACAATCTGAGACAGTAAGTGAAGAATTGACGCAGCAGTTGACGACCGCATTTAACGGTCGGGACGCGTTTACCGTCACGAGCTTTGAAGACGCCCTCGCGTCAATCGACCAAATCAACGCCTTGCTCAGCATGCTGCTCATCGGCATCGCGTCCATCTCGCTGCTCGTTGGCGGTATCGGCATCATGAACATGATGCTCGTCTCGGTGACGGAGCGGACGAGTGAGATCGGCTTACGAAAAGCGTTAGGCGCGACACCGGCGAAAATTCGCCAACAGTTCTTGTTTGAATCGGTGCTCTTGTCCGTCCTCGGTGGGTTGGTCGGTGTAGTGGTCGGCGCACTCCTTGCCTTCGGTTTGACCGTCGTCATGGGTGTCCCGTTCACGTTGGCTAGTTCGACCGTCGGCTTGGCACTCGGGTTTTCAGTCGTGATCGGTGTCATCTTTGGATATATCCCGGCCCGTAAGGCGTCCGCCTTGCAGCCGATTGAAGCGTTACGAAACGCATAAAGAAAGAAGGAATCTCGTATGGTCACGCTATTGCTTGTCGAAGATGATCCGGCACTCGGAGGTCTTCTGTTTGAATATTTGACGACAGCGGGCTACCGCGTGCTGTGGGCCGTTGACGGAGAGGAGGCGCTCGATCTGCTCGATCAGCAACCGATCGACGTCATCGTGACCGACATTATGATGCCGCGTCTCGATGGTCGAGCGTTGACCGAGCAACTGCGGGACGCCGGTTACACGCTCCCAATCTTAATGTTGACCGCGCTCGAGACGTTGCCTGATAAGAAGAAAGGATTCCGGGCCGGGGCCGACGACTATCTCGTCAAGCCGGTCGATCTAGAAGAACTCGAGCTCCGCATCGAGGCGATGCTACGACGAGCCAATATATATCGAGACCACCAGATTCAACTGCACGATTGCGTGTTAGACGAAACATCACTGACGGTGATCACCCCGGTCGAGACAATCGAGGTGCCGAAGAAAGAGTTTGAGTTGTTGTATCATTTGGCGACGCATCTCAATCAAGTGTTCACGCGACAACAGTTGCTCGATCGCATATGGGGCTATGAAACGGAAAGTGACGTCCGTACAATCGATGTCCATGTTAACCGTCTCCGGAGCCGCTTGAAGCATGTCGACGCATTTCAAATCAGTACCGTCTGGGGACTTGGGTACCGCTTGGAGTTGAAGTCATGAAGTCCTTCTTCAGCTCGATTTACGGACGTTTCCTGACCATCTTCTTCGGGCTGTTGCTCATCCCGATCTTACTGACGCTGACGCTCTTCTTGACGTTCCAAATGAATGCGTTGACGTCGCAAGTCGAGACGATGCTCGTTGAACGGGCCGAGAGCATGCTGACGGCTTCTGAGCGTTATGAATTAGGAGCCGATGAGGTCATCGACTTGTTTTCCGAACGGACGCTTATTGTCGAGACGGACCGCTACGCGGCCGCAAGTTGGTCGGTCGCGGAGCGCGCGCGTCTTGAACGAGGCGACGTGCTGACCGTAAGCGACGAGCGATTGCCTGCCGTCACGCTTTTAATCGATCGGACTGTCGTGACGTTGTCCCCGAACGCGGACGAGAACCCGGTCACGATTTTCCGCGATCTATCGTTTCAGACGTTGTTGCTCACGGCGCTCGTCTCGAGCGTGCTTGTCTTGTTCGCGGTCCGGCTCATGACGAGACGGATCGACCGGGTGA
Source organism: Exiguobacterium sp. SH0S7 (assembly GCF_004337195.1). Lineage (NCBI taxonomy): Bacteria > Bacillati > Bacillota > Bacilli > Caryophanales > Exiguobacterium > Exiguobacterium sp. SH0S7. The sequence goes on along the minus strand of NZ_SJVA01000007.1, from coordinate 43,967 downwards.
CCGAGGCGGCAAGTAAAGTCGCTTCTGGTGATTTGACGGTACGGGTACATGACGGCGGGGACGATGAGATCGGCAAGTTGGCGAGTCAGTTCAATCAGATGACCGAGACGTTGGCGACGAATGAGTCTAAAAACGAGGAATTGACGGCGATCATGGCGCATGAATTCAAGACGCCGGTCGCCTCGATCCTCGGCTACGCGACGCTACTGAAACGGGCTGACGTGCCGACGGAAAAACGAGTCAACTACGCGACGATGATCGAACAGGAAGGCAAGCGGCTGTCACGGTTGTCACGTGACTTGCTGCGCCTTGCCAAGTTGGATCACTCGGTCGTCGGATTAGACGTCAGCCGCTTCTCGCTCAGTGAACAGATGCGGGAAAGTATCTTATCGTTTGAACGAGAATCGAGTCGCAAACGGTTGAACCTGATCGCTGAGCTTGATGAAGTCGAGATGGTCGGCGATGCCGGACTGCTGCACCAAGTGTGGATCAACCTGATCCAAAACGCGATGACCCATTCTTATGACGGCGGCACGATCCGCATCAAGCTCATGCAAACGGCGGAAGCGATTGTCTGCGAGATCACGGATGACGGGGAGGGCATGACTCCGGAACAAGTGAGCCGTATGTACGAGCGATTCTATCAGGCCGACCCTTCGAGACATCAAGGCGGGTCAGGACTCGGTATGGCGATTGTCCAAAAAATCGTCACGTTGCACGGTGGTCATGTAGACGTCACGAGCGAATTGAAGTCAGGGACGACGGTGCGTGTGACGCTTCCTAATCAAAAAGACAGGTAGCTACCTGTCTTTTTGTCTGTCCGGCTTTAACCCACCCGCGACGAGCGGTCCTTCAAACGTGATCGTATAGATGATGCGTGCGATGTCCTCTACCGTTTCAGTTCGGTCATTATACAGCCACTCATAAATGACGCCCATATGGGCCGACGAGATATAGGATACTAAATAATCGGGTGGGACGAGTGACTGCGTCTCGTCGAACAATACGGTCGGGGAACGGTGAAACAGAGCCGTGTACATGTAGGCGCGGAGTCTCGCCTGGAACTGCGGATCGCCGTTCGGACCGAGAAGCGGTTTCATCAAAATCTTATTTTTCTCGATGAACCGGATGAACGGGACGAGCAACTGATGGGGAGCGGAGCCTTGTTGATTGCCAAAGACGTTCGGCAAATTTTTGATGAGTTTTGTTTCGGCCTCATGAAAGATCGTTTCAATCGATTTTTCCATGAGATCGTACTTATCCACATAGTGGCTATAGAACGTACCCCGGTTGATGCCGGCGCGTTCCGTGAGCGCCTTCACCGTGACCGCTTCAAATCCTTGTTCTTCGATCAATTCGAGCAACGCCTGTTTGATCAACTGCTTCGTTCGGACGACCCGTAAGTCTGTCTGTTCCATATTTTTTCTCCTTTATCCAACACATTGTCGCCGTCTGTTGGAAAACCAACACTGTGACCGAGATTGATGGTTGTTGACCGTTCGAGCGCGGACTATACTGAACGTATAAACCAACACGGTGTCTTTTAGTCCAGTGTACACGAGGCAGACATCGGGAGGGAGTCCAATATGAATATTCAACTGAACGACGTCAGTAAATCGTTCGGTGACCAACTGGCCATCGATCATATCGGCTTCACGATCAACTCGGGCGATATCTGTTGTCTGCTCGGTCCTTCAGGGTCGGGGAAGACGACGCTCATCCGTTTGATGATCGGCGCATTGGCGGCAGACAAAGGATCGATTCGAGTCGGCGAGACGGTGATGCCGAACATGAACATGCTTCATAAGATCGGATTCATGCCGCAAAACGATGGGCTGTACGACGATTTGTCGGGTGAGGCGAACCTCGAGTTTTTCGGCTCGATCTATAAGCTCGGCAAGGCAGGGCTCAAACAACGGATTGATGACGTGCTCGCCCTCGTCGATTTGACGGCCGACCGAAAAAAGCTCGTCCGCAACTATTCGGGCGGGATGAAGAAGCGGCTGTCGCTCGCCATCGCCATCCTCCATCAACCGGACGTCTTGTTTTTAGACGAGCCGACGGTAGGGATCGACCCGATTTTGCGCCGCCAGATTTGGGATCAGTTTCAAACGATTCGAGCCGGTGGGACGACGATCATCGTCTCGACCCACGTCATGGACGAGGTGCTCGAGTGTGACCGGGCCGCGCTCATCTACAACGGGCGCTTGATCGCCTATGACACGGTGACGCACTTGCTCGAACAGACCGAGAACGGACGCGTCGAGGAACTGTTCCTCATTGCCGGACGAGAGGAGGCGAAGCACGATGCGTAACTTGGCGAAACGGGTCATCTTTCAGACGTTGAACGACAAGCGGAGCGTCGCCTTGATTTTGATCGCCCCGCTCCTCATCCTCACACTCGTCTACTTCTTGCTCGGCGACTCGGATTACGTGCCGGTCGTCGTGCTTGATGAGGCCGCCCAGCAGCAGCTTATCGACGCGTTTGAAGCCGAGACGCTCGACGTGCGACTCGATACGGTCGAGGAGCCGGTTGCTTATTTGGAAGACAATAAAGACGTCGATGCCGTCTTCGAAGCGGGACAGGCGGGTACCATGATCACGTTGCGCGAACCGTCGACGAAATCGTCGAAAGCGGTGCGTGAGATCCAAGCGGCGTTGTCGGCGCTCAATCCGACGGCCGATATCGAGATGAATTACGTATACGGAGAAGAAGGACAGTCGACGTTTGATTCGTTCGGCTACGTGTTCTTGTCGCTGTTCTCGTTCTTCTTCGTCTTCATCCTGTCGGCGATGGCGCTCGTCAAAGAGCGGAGCGGGGGTACGCTCGAACGGCTGCTCATGACCCCGATCAAACGCGGACAAGTCATTTTAGGGTATACGCTCGGCTATGGCGTCTTCGCGGTCGTACAGTCTGTCCTCATCGTGCTCTATACGATCTACGTGCTCGGGCTGACGTCGCTCGGGAACATCGGTTGGGTATTTCTTGTGATGATTTTAATGGCCGGGACGGCCGTTTTGTTCGGGGCGACGATTTCGGTGTTCGCCCGCTCGGAGCTCCAAGTCGTCCAAATGATCCCGTTCACGATCATCCCGCAAGTGTTCTTCTCAGGATTGATCCCGCTCGACTTGATTCCGTATGGGCTCGGCAATTTGAGCTACGCCATGCCGATCTTCTATGGGGCGACGGCAATCAAGGAAGTGATGGTGTACGGGAGCGATTTCACCGGGATCTGGGGTTATGTGCTCGGTTTAATCGTTTACGCAGGTGTGCTTTATTTATTGAATATGCGGGCGCTCGGGAAGTATCGCGGGCACTAAAAAAGGATTCGAGCGTGGGCTCGAATCCTTTTTATGATCAGTTTTTAACGCCGTCACGCTTCGCGATCTTGTCGCTCACTTGTTGACCGCTCAATGTCACCATCGGCATGCCACCGCCAGGGTTCACGGTGCCGCCGACGAAATACAGATTGTTGTACAGCTCGCTTTGCTTCTTATGCTTGAAGCCGCCGTTCCGTTTTTTATCCGCGACGGTGCCGTAAATCGCGCCCCGGTCCGATCCATACGTGCGTTCGATGTCATGAGGCGTCCAGACGTCGCGCGTCACCGTGTTGTCTCGTAACCCGTCCAAGCCCATGCGTTCGAGCTTATCGAGGACGCGTTCTTCAAACGCCGCATACTCTTCTGGTGTGAACGGTTCGTCTTGGATGTACGGGATGTGCGGCAGAATTTTAATGTTCTCATGTCCTGCCGGCGCCTGTGTCGGGTCGGTCTTATTGACGTTCACCAAATAGATGGTCGGGTCGTCCGGTAGCTCGTGTTTCTCGAAGATCTTATCCATCTGTTCGTGCAAGTTCTCGGAGAAGAAGAAGTTGTGGTGTCCTAAGGCCGGATACTCTTTTTTGACGCCGAGATGAATCACGAAGCCAGAACTCGCCGGTTCATATTTTTTCACGAGCTTGTCGACATAGTCTTCATCCGCATCGACCATCTTTTGATAGAACGGGATGACTTCCATGTTGGAGACGAAGTAATCGGCTGACCGGAGTCGGCCGTCCTCGAGCTCGATGGCGGTGATCTTCTCGTTGATCGTATGGGCACGGACGACACCTTGCCCCGTATGGATTTGGACGCCGATCTCCTCGGCGAGTTTCGTCAATCCTTCGGCCAATTTGTGCGTACCGCCTTCGACGTACCAGCAACCTTGAGCGTACTGCATATAAATCATCATGTTGAGCACGGCCGGGGCGCTGTAAGGAGACGAACCGACGTATTTGACGTAGTAGGAGAGCATCGTCCGTAAATGCGGGTTGTTGATCCGTTTCGAGATCCCGTCGTACATCGTCGACGTCAAGTCAAATCCGAACAACGTCGAAAACAGGCCGGTTTTCGCCACCGCTTCTAGCGGTGATTCAAACCCTTCCTTCAAGTAACTCTTCTCGGTCGTATGGTAGATGCGCTCGGCATAGTCCAATAGTGCCCGATACTCTTCCATGTCTTTATGTGACAGCGTCGGATTGGCGCGCTCCATCACGTCGAGGTCGTGATATAAATCTAATACCGTGCCGTCCGGGAAGAACGAGCGCCACTCGAGATCGAGGCGTTTGATCGGCACGTAGTCCGCCATCCGCTTGCCGCTGCCCGTGAATAACTTTTCAAAAATTTGCGGCATCGTTAAAATCGACGGACCGAGGTCGAAGCCGAACCCGTTTTGCTCGAGTCGATTCACTTTCCCGCCGATATGGCCGTTCTTTTCATATAAGGAAACCTCATACCCTTGTTGAGCGAGAGAAATGGCCGCTGACAAGCCGCCAAGTCCTCCCCCGATCACAATCACAGACTTGTTCACGTTGTTCATATACCGTGTCGCCTTCCTTCCAACATCTATTTTGCATACATTCAGCTTTTAAGTACTTTGCCGTCGGTCGACAGATTCCCTGCCTTGACGAGGAGGGGAAGATGCAATTCTGCACATTCAACATATAAACCGTTGGCATTCGATTCTTCTCCGTATACATACCCGTTTGGATACGTTTGGAATCTGAATGTATGAAGTGAGTAGCGGCCGTTAAAGGGAAAGAATCCAATCTTTCGTTTGATTAAAAATCGGGACGCGTTCAGCTAACTGAATCACGGTGAACCACGCACCGGTATAACCAAGCGCGGATAAGACGTTATAGAACGTATACGTTCGAAACGACAACGAGGTGAATCCGGCGACATAGTGAATCGGGTGGCGCAAACCGGGAATAAAGTAGGAGACAAGAATGACGCGTGCTCCGTATCGTGCATACAGCGCCTCGGCTCGTTTTAAATAACGTGAATCACGTTTTGAAGTTGGGATGAATCGATTCAATCCGCGGCCAATCAAATAAAACCAACTAAAGGAAAACGTGAAGACCATCCAAGTGGATATGAACACGATCCATTCGGGAACTGTCGTCACGGCTGTAATCGTCAAATGGGTGACCATCAAGACGTCATCGGACAACGGGGTAAACATGATACCGATTGCGAGCACCACGTATTGTGTAAGTATTGTTTCCAATCGAGTCACTCCTTCTAACGTCTAGTATGGAGCGATAAGCGTAAGAAGTGTTTAGCAGAGTCTTAAGAAATGTTAAGAAGTTCAACAGAATGCGTTGTGATGCGCTCGGTACACTTCATATAGGTATATAACTAAAACGTGAATCTGCATGTTTTTGCCGTTTCACAGGCGAAAGTGTATGGGAAATGTAAAAGATGCTACGCTAGTTGAACAAGATGAATTCAAAGTTCGTCTGTCAACACGTAGTGCACGAAGTGAGGGGGAAGAGAATGCGTCCACAACCGACAATTCTGATTGCCGATGACGATGAGGCGATCCGCGAGTTGCTCGCCATTTATTTAAAAAATGAAGGATACGCCTTGCGATTTGCAAAGACGGGTCAAGAAGTGCTTGACGTCGTCGCACACGAAGCCATCGATTTACTCATCCTTGATTGGATGATGCCCGTCATGGACGGCATCGAGGCCTGTATTGAAATTCGCAAGACGCAGTTCATGCCAATCCTCATGCTGACGGCAAAGACGAGCGATTTGGATCTGATGCAAGGCATCTCGATTGGTGCGGACGATTACATGAAGAAGCCATTCAATCCGCTTGAGGTGACACTTCGCGTGAAGTCGCTACTTCGACGCTACCGGGACTACGGTGCTGACCAGTCGGCCCAGTCCGGCGTGCTCATTTTTGATGACGTCACACTCGATATTCAAACAAGACAATGCACGAAAGGGGACACCTCGATTCGGCTGACACCGAAAGAGTTTGATATTCTCGCCTACTTCATGCGCCATCCGAACCAAGTGCTGACGGTCGAACAGATTTATGAGGCGGTTTGGGGAGAAGACGCGTTTGAGGTCGACAATACGGTCATGGTCCATATCACGAAAATTCGCGAGAAGATTGAAGAGACGCCGCGGAAACCTTCGTACATTAAAACGGTATGGGGCGTGGGGTACCGCCTATGAAAAAGCGACAGTGGGACCGGTTACTCGTTAAATTAATCGGGATTATCCTAATCAACGCCCTCATCGCCACGATTGCGTTTCTAATTATGGGCTATTTGATTAGCTTGTATTATATTCAGAACGAGACCACGCCTGATCCGTTGATTTATAATCTTGCTTTCTTAAGCGTGACATTTATTACAATTATCATTTTTGTGATTGGCTTTTCATTGATGACGCGAAAGACGCTGCAAAAAATCACGGATTTATCAAACGAGATTGAACAAATCGCAAACGGAGATCTTGGACGAACCGTTGAAGTGACGGGGCGAGATGAACTCGCTACGCTTGCAGAGAGCGTTAACCAAATGTCGAGGCAGTTGCATCAATTGTTCGAGAAAGAACGGTCGCATGAGGAAGAACGAAATCAACTGTTCTCTAACTTGTCCCATGATTTACGTACCCCGTTGACGAGCGTTCGCGGTTATGTCCAATTGCTACAAACAGAACGGGAATGGACAGATCAAGAGCAAAGTCACTTCAACGTATTACATGAAAAAACGGCACAGCTCGAACATCTTCTCGATCAACTGATGGATGTGAATCGGTTGTATTCCGCACAAGTGACGTTATCGAAACATCGCTTGAATATCAGCTTGTTGACGAGCCAATTGGTGCACGAATTACAACCGTTGTTTGCTGAAAAGGGATACCGTTTAACCGTGAACATCCAACCGGACGTCTACGTGGAAGCTGACCAAGAGCAACTCATCCGTGTCTTTCAGAATTTGATGTCGAATGCGTTAAAATATGCGATGGATGAAAGTCCGATTGAACTGACACTGATCCAACAGGGGTCAGTGGTTGAGTGGCGACTCTGTAACGGGACGTCACAACAGACGATCGATGCGATGGATCAATTGTTCGACCGGACATACCGTGTCGATGCATCACGAGGTGAGACACCAGGAGATGGGCTCGGGTTATCGATCGCACGTCAAATCATGTTGCTTCATGAGGGGACGCTTACGGTGTATTCACCGGAAGCAGAGTGTATTTGTTTTCGGGCGCGCTTTGCGCTTCGTATGTAAACAGTTGTCGATAGACACAAACATCGAATCAGCTTTCGCTTGATTCGATGTTTGTGCGTTTTTGACCGATGTATTGGATGATCGCGGATGTCCCTTGATGAAGTATTCCTTCGTGTCGTTCCACAACACCTTCAAACAAGCGGCACGTGTTGAGTGAGCCGGTGAAGGTAGAGAAATCATGCGCTGTGTATAAGAGCGTCTTTTCTTTTGGTCCGCCTGTCCCATAAGCGAGTTGCTCTTCACTATACACTTCTGTCACGAAGTAGCCTCCTGGCTTCAATGCTCGCTCGATCCCGTTAAAGACGGCCGTTTTCACTTCTTTCGGGAAATGACCGTATATACATAAAACGGCGTCGTAAGCCTGTTCAGGCCAGTTCGCTTCAGCCAAATCGACGAGGCGGGTCTGCAGCGTCACGCCGCGACGTTCGGCCAAACGTGCGGCTTTGTCTAACCCGACTTGCGAATAGTCCCACATTTCTACGTGGAGTCCTTGCTCCGCGAGCCAAACGGCGTTTCTGCCTTCTCCCTCGGCGATTGCGAGAACGGTCATTCCTTTTTTGAACAAGTGCACTTGTTGCTTCACGAACTCATTTGGTTCTTCTCCATAGACATACTCATCCGTATCAAAACGTTGATCCCAAGTTGACATGTGATGTTCCTCCTTATCGACGGTCGAGCCGGCATGCGATCTCGTCTCTTCATTTTACTCGATGAACAAAAAAAGCATCCGAGCAGATGCTCTGAATGCTTGTTAGCGTTTAAGTAGCAAGACGACGCCCGTTACGAGAAGCGTGAGTCCGCTGAATAACCGTACTTGATTGCAAGTCACTATCGTTCACCCCTATAAGTCATGATCGTTCGTTCATTTTTTGGCGACCCGGATTTGGGTCCGTCCCATCTCCCGATAGATCGAGAGGATGTCCGTCCCATAATTTCCCGACGGTTGCATCGCCCATTTGCGATGCAAGGCCGGCCAAGTCGTCGCAGAGCCTCGTTTCACATAATGGAAGCGCGGGTCGACGCGGGTCGAATTTAACGCTTCTTTAGAAGCATATGCTTTCAAATGTTGAATCTGTGCCGTCACGCCTTGGTGCGGGGAGCGGAAGTAATGGCCTTTGACCCCTTTGCCGACTGTACCGATCCCTGAGTAATTGTGCTGCTTCGGAAGGACATCCCCGCCGTAGCGGAAGTAACCTGTCTCTTTCAATGCTTGGGCAAAGGCGACGTCCCCGCGGACGCCTTCTTTTGCGCCGATGATGACGAACAGTTTGGCGAGCTCTTCGACTGTCACACCATGAAGGCGGACGGTTCTAGGATTTTTCGCTTTCACGTAGTCTGCCATCTGTTGAGGAGTTAAAGTCGATGCTCCCATAATAGCACGATTCTCTTTCTTTGGCGCGGCTTCGGCCGATGTTTCGAAGGTGAAGCACGAAGTTAAAATCAAGATCATAGCTAAGCCAAAAGCGAGCACTTTTTTCATCAAGACATCCTCCGATTCGATTGAATAAACTATACAGATAATACCATATTATTCAGAGGCACAATCATTAATTTTAGCTAAAAAGGGAACATAATCCAAATTTGCGTCGTAGATTAGAATTGAGGTGAGGGGAATGGATAAACAAGAACGTGCCATAGCGCTAAAACGGCATCAACAGAAACGAAATCGTTCTCAAATTAGTCTCGCTCTATTACTCGTTTTGACGTTTATACTCGCATATCAAATCGGACAGTTTTATATCGGGCTCGGAATTGGGGTTATCTTGTCTATCGTTGTGACGGGATGGCTCCATTATAAGGAGAGTCAGTTCGCGCGGAGTATGGCGCCTGAGGTGAATGTCAAGCGATTGATTAGTCGTCAGTATATGTGGACATTTTTGTTCATGATGTTACCAAGTTTGATTTTATTTGTCATGGTTCTATTAGGTCGCCCACTCCTCGGCTTATTTTTTATAGTTGCAGTTGCAGCTCAATATATGGTGCAGTGGTATTATGAGCAACAAATTCGGTTACTTGACCCGGAGCAACCGAGACGGGCAGATGTTCGAGAACAATCGATTTAGAGAGGCGGTACCACATGTTTACAGCATATCAATTCCAGATTAAATTGCTGGGGAGTCCGACCCCTGTATGGCGCCGGTTCATCATCCCGGCGGAGACGAATTTCAAACGGCTTCATGACGCGATTCAACTCGTCATGTGGTGGGAAGATTCACATTTAGCAAAATTCGAGGACGATTTACGTAACCCGACGTTCCGCTTCGTGTTAAATCCTGAAGAAGTGTATGAACACAAAGATCGTCTCGCGTATTTAAAGGCTCAGTCAAAGCTGAGCGAATTTGAAACGAACCTATTGGAACGGTTCAAGCAAGTAACGGTCCGGGACATGAAAAACGTGAAGCTCCCAAGTATCATCGAGTCCGATCAAACACTCTACTACACGTACGACTATGGGGACGATTGGCAACATGAACTGATTCTGGAGAAAGTCATCGCCGATTATCCGCACCCGCATCCGATGGTGACGGAGTGGGAGGGCGAGACGCCGTTCGAGGATATCGGTGGCATGGCTGGAAACATACACCTGCAAGAGATTTTAAATGATCCGAACCATCCGCAACATGAAGAAATGATTGAGTTAGGAAAAGAAGTTGAGCCGTATGAAGTCGATCGCATCAACTTTTTGTTGAAAGAGTATGTGACGGTGAAGCGAGTGAAATAGCACGCAAAGAAAGCCGTCCTGTGAGAACAGGGCGGCTTTTCGTATAACTTAATTCGCTTTTTTGAGCTCTTGCTCTTCTTCCTTGAAATCGAGTTTTCGAACATCGACCCGTTTCACGAAAAATGCTAATACAAGCGCAAGTAAGTTCATCGCGAGCGCAACATAAAACGATACTTGAATCCCTGACAGTAGCGCTTGCTGCGTCATCGCACCCATTGCGCTTTCAGTGAGTGTCGACGGATCGACGCCGGTCATAAGTGACTCGGCTTCAGTCCGTGTCACCGAGTTCATGATGGTGACAAGCACTGCCGTCCCGATCGCACCGGATACTTGTTGTGCCGTGTTGTTGATGGCCGTGCCGTGCGGGTTAAGGTGTGTCGGCAACTGGTTGAGACCGTTAGTCATGATGGGCATCATGACCATCGACATCCCGAACATGCGAAGCGTGTACGTCGTGACGATATACGTATACGTCGAGTCGAGTTGAACGTTCGCGAGCATATACGTCGAGATCGCCGTGATGGTGAGACCGGTAATGGAAAGCAACTTCGGTCCGAACTTATCGAACAGTTTCCCCGTGATCGGTGACATGATCCCCATGATGATGGCACCTGGCAACAGCATCAGTCCTGAGTCGAGCGGCGAGATGCCGCGGACGCTTTGGACGTAGGCCGGTGTCAAAATCATCCCGGAGAACATGGCGACCGCGTTGACCATCGCGATGATCGACGCGAGTGCGAACATCGGATATTTATACGCCCGTAAGTCGAGGAGCGGTTTTTCCATATTGAGCTGGCGGACGACGAACGCGATAAGTGCAATGAGGCCAACGATCATCGTCGTCAAGACGATTGGGTTGTCCCAACCGTCCGAACTCGCCGAACTGACGCCGTATAAAATTCCGCCGAAGCCTAGCGTCGATAAGACGAGCGACAAGTAGTCGAGCGATTGGTCTTTGTTTTGGACCATGACGTTCTCGGCTTTCCAAACGGCAAGTGCGAGTCCAATGATCGCCAGTGGGAGAATCATCTCAAACAAGACGCGCCAGTCGTAGTACTCGACGATATAGCCCGACAATGTCGGTCCGATCGCTGGTGCCGTGATCATGACGAGACCGAAGATACCCATTGCCGTTCCGCGTTTCTCACGCGGGAAGCTGACGAGCATGACGTTCATCAAGAGCGGTCCCATCGTCGAGGCACCGACCGCTTGAATCATCCGCCCTGAGAGCAACCAGCCGAACGTTGGAGAGAAGGCGGCAATCGCCGTCCCTAGAGCGAAGATTGCCATTGACGTAATAAAGAGCGCCCGGTTTGAGAAGCGGGTGATCAAGTAGGCCGATGCTGGGACGAGGACGCCCGTAACAAGCATAAAGCCTGTCGCGAGCCATTGGACGGTCGAATAGTCGGCGATCTCCAAATCGACCATGATCGATGGGAGCGCGACGTTAAGTAATGAGTTGTTCAAGAAGGCGATGAACGCCCCGACGAACAAAACCGCAAGCATGAGGTACGGCGGTTTCTTTTGAAATTCTGGTTTCATACGAGTTGCTCCTTTATTTTCTAAATAGTTATATACTAGTAAGTGTCGATGAAATGATTTTATACCCATCGTATAAATAAATCAACAATTTTGTACCGGTAGTTCAAAATGCTATACTTAGGATACAAACCAAACAGAACGGAGTAATCAGTATATGAAAGATAAGAAACGAAAAGTCGCCGATGTTGCCATGACGTTGTTCATCGAAAACGGGGTACAACAGACATCGGTTCAAGAAATCATCGAGCGAGCCAATATTTCAAAAGGCACGTTCTACAACTACTTCGCCTCGAAGACGGACTGCGTCGCCAACATCCTTGAGAATTTGCGTTATGACGCCGGCCAGCGTCGCATCGAGATGCAGATGGGGCGGGACAAGCGCGATAAGGACGTCTTCATCGAGCAGATTTCGATTCTCATTCAGTTAAATGAGGAACGTAATCTGTACGCCTTGTTTGAGTCGATCATGTCGGCGAACGAGCCTGAATTGAAAAAACTCGTCTTGCAGCATCGCGTCTACGAGATCGAGTGGCTCGCGATGCGACTGACGGAAATCATCGGCGAACCGATTCGTCCGTATTCGATCGAATTGACGATTCTATTCAACGGAATGTTGCAACACGTGCTGTTCACGTTACGCATCACGAACACGGCTTACTCGATCCAGAAACTTATCCGTAACTTGTACGAGTACGTCGAGCTGATGGCAGCACGGATGGTCGAGACGGGCGAACATATCTTGAACCCGGTCACGGTCGATCAAATGCGGGGGACGACGGATAAAAACTTGGTCACGAAAGAAGAGTTGGTCGAGATGGCAGAGCGGATCCAAAAGCATGTGGTAATGACGGAAGAACAAAGGGATTTATTTGAGGCGATCACGTATGAATTGCATCAAGAGCGGCTTCGGAAAATTGTAATCGAGCAATTGCTCAAGCCGTTTCAACGCTTGTTCAAAGGTGTCACTGGCGAGACCGAGGTTCAAAAATTTACGAATCTTGTATGGTTGTACACACGGACACATTGACGACAAAAACTTTCCTGTTACTGTTATATAGAAGAAAGACGTCACAAAAATAAATCTCAAAATATTCCACGAAAAAGAATTGATTCCTACAAATTCATGCGCTACAATCAAATTACCGAAAGCGCTTTCGGGAAGAGGAGACTGACATGGGTACGATCTATGATTTAGCAAAGAAAACCGGCTTTTCGATCACGACCGTCTCTAAAGCGTTGAACAACTACAAGGACGTGAGCGACAAGACGAGAGCCAAGATTTTAAAAGCAGCCGCCGAGATGGATTATCTGCCGAACGCACACGCCCAGTCGTTATCGACGAAGAAATCGTGGGCGATCGGAGTCATGTTCTCGGAAGCGAACGAAGTCGGGATGAAACATCCATTCTTTAACGGAATCATTGAAAGTTTTCGTCACGCGACAGAGGAACAAGGCTATGATTTGATCTTTGCCTCAAGAAACCTCCGCAACCGTGACATGAGTTATCTCGAACACTTCAAACACCGCGCCGTTGACGGCATCGTCGTCATCTGTTCGGACCGGATGGATGAGCAAGTCCAAGAACTCATGCAAAGCGACATCCCGATCGTCGTCGTCGATATGGACAGCGCGGATTGTAGCGTCGTCTATTCGGACAATATCGAGGGTGCACGTTTAGCCGTGAACCACTTGTACGAACTCGGTCATCGCAAGATCGCACATATCGCCGGTGACAGAACGATTGACGCCGGTGCGGCCCGAATCAAAGGGTACGAGCTCGCCATGCAGGCACTCGATCTTCCAATTGAGCCAGGTTATCTGATCAACGCCGGATTCTTTTCAGTCGAAGAAGGTAAACAAGCGATGGAGAAGCTTCTAAAGCTCGAAAGCCCTCCGACCGCAGTTTTCGTCGCGGGCGACCAGATGGCGATTGGTGCGATTGAAGCCGTCCATGAGCACGGTCTCCGGGTACCGGAAGACCTCTCAATCATCGGTTACGATGACATCGACATGATCAAGTACATCACGCCGAAGCTGACGACGATTCGTCAAGATACGGACGAGATCGGCGAAGCAGCGGCCGAGTTGTTGATTGAACAGATGACCGCTAAAGAACGACTCACAGAACGTCGAGTTATTCCGGTCAAATTGATCGAACGCTTGTCATGCGCACCGGTCAAAAACTAAAGTAGTCCCGATGATATTTCGAAGTCGCTCTCTCCCCTTTAATCGGATAGAGGGAAGAGCGCGATTTCGAAAGTCATTCCCAAAAAATCGAAATCGCTTTCGATATTTTATTTCGACATTTTCGAAAGCGCTTTCGACAATTTATTCCCTCTTCTTGCAAACGCTTTCTAAAAACTTAAAAGGATGGGTTCACACATGCGTAAAAAATTAGTCAGCTTACTTTCAATCGGAGCACTATCAGTCGGCGTCTTGGGCGCATGCTCAAACGACGAAGAAACTTCAGGTTCTGGGTCAGGTTCTAAAGACGATGTCTTAAAAGTTTGGTCGTTCACGGATGAGCTCAAAGAACCAATCAAAACGTACGAAGAGCGCAACGGCGTCAAAGTCGAATTGACAATTGTTCCAATCGCGGACTATCCGACAAAACTCAAGCCAGCACTTGAAAGCGGCGTTGGGGCACCGGACGTGTTCACTGGGGAGATCGCGTTCCTCAAGCAATGGGTTGACGCAGGCTACTGGGAAAACCTTTCGGAAGAGCCGTACAATGTAAATGAAATCGCGGACGACTACATCCCGTACGTCTTTGACCTCGGTAAAGACAAAGAAGGCGATGTGCGTGCCCTCTCATGGCAAACGACTCCAGGTGGTGTCTACTACAAACGTAGCCTAGCGAAAGAAGTGCTCGGCACGGATGATCCGACTGAAATTGGAAACATGATGAGCTCGATGGACGGCGTCTTCGAAGTTGCCGAGAAGATGAAACAAAAAGGCTATCGCATGTTCCCAGATGAAGGCGCGATCCGTTGGTTCTCACAAGGCGCAAACCCTGAAGCATGGGTAAACGACAAGAACGAACTTGTCTTGACACAAGATAAGATCGACTACATGGACTACGCGAAAGAGCTTCGTGAGAAACAATACACGGCACTCGCTCCAGAATGGTCACCATCTTGGTTCGAAGGTATGTCTAAACCAATCAAAGTTAAAGAAGGCGGCAAAGAAGTCGAAACACAAGTCTTCTCATACGTCCTCCCGACATGGGGTCTCCACAGTGTCTTGAAAGACAGCGCGAAAGATTCAGCCGGTGACTGGGCAGTCACGAACGGTCCAAGCCCGTACTTCTGGGGCGGCACATGGCTCGGAGTTTACGAAGGATCGAAAAACAAAGAAGCAGCATACGACTTCGTTAAACTCATGACGCAAGACGAAGAGTTCTTGACAGGTTGGGCTGAAGAGACTGGTGACGTACTCGCTTACAAACCGGTCACAGATAAGATCAAAGATGATTTCAGCGACGACTTCCTCGGCGGACAGAACAACTATGAGTTCTTCCTCGACCAAGCTGATGAAATCACACCAGGAATCGTAACGAAATACGACCAACAGCTCGACACACTCTACGGCGCGTCTGTCCTCCAATACGTTGAAGGCAAAAAGTCGAAAGACGAAGCAATCGCAGAGTTCAAAAAACAAGCGAAGAACGCTTACCCAGACATTACAGTTGACTGAAGCAAGCTAACCCGTGGGGGGATTTCCCCCCTTAAGGGTTGCTATGGAAGGAGTAACACGACGTGAAAAAACTTGACCGTTACGGCTATGCGTTTATTGCCCCATTTTGGGTCGTCTTTTTGACATTCAGTATCTACCCGGTCTTCTTGACCCTGTACTACAGTTTCACCAACTATACCGGCAGCCCGGGTGAAGAGGTCGTCGGTTTCGCGAACTACGCGCGTTTGTTGACAGACACATACTTCATCGAGGCGTTCGTCAATACGATTAAGATTTGGGGAATAAACTTTGTCTTGCAAATCGGTCTCGCACTGGCTCTCGCGCTCTTGTTCTCAGATCTTCGTTTGAAATTGAAGGGCCTCGCGTTCTTCCGTTCATTCTTCTATCTTCCTAACTTGATCACGATCAGTTCGGTCGCACTCTTGTTTGGAATTTTGCTCGACTGGCAGCACGGATCACTCAACATGATGCTCTTGAAACTCGGCATTATTTCAGACCCGATCAATTGGTTATCGCAACCGGTGACGGCACAACTGTCCGTCTCACTCATTTTGACATGGATGTGGTTCGGTCACTCGTTCATCATCGTCATGGCCGGTGTGTCGGGGATCTCGCAAGACTTCTTCGAAGCTGCCCATATCGATGGCGCGAACCGTTGGCAGATGTTCACGAACGTCACGGTGCCACTGCTTAAACCGATTCTGTTGTATATCATGATCACATCGCTCATCGGTGGCCTTCAACTGTTCGATCTTCCGCTTCTCTTGACAGATGGAGTCGGTGCGCCAGATGGAGCACTGAACACGATGGTGCTTTACTTGTACAACCAAGCATTCAAGTATAACAACTACGGCTACGCATCAGCGGTTGCTTACGGCTTGTTCTTGATCACGCTCGTCTTCTCGGCGGTCGTCTTCAAAGGCATGTTCCGTAAAGAGCGCGCTGCGCAGAAGGGAGCATAACCAATGGAACAAAATGCAGAATCACGGCGTATGCTCGCCGACAGCGAAGTACAGCCGCCGCGCGAGGAGAAACCTCTCCGCGTGGAGCCGCCA
Source organism: Exiguobacterium sp. SH0S7 (assembly GCF_004337195.1). Lineage (NCBI taxonomy): Bacteria > Bacillati > Bacillota > Bacilli > Caryophanales > Exiguobacterium > Exiguobacterium sp. SH0S7. The sequence continues at coordinate 27,372 of NZ_SJVA01000007.1, read as the reverse complement.
AAAAACAAGGTCAAAAAGAAACGGTTTAGCCGTGGCTTGATCTATACAGGCTTGGTCATCTTGACGATTATCTGTTTCATCCCGTTCCTCATGATGCTCGTCAACGCGACACGGACGAACGGAGAAATCATGACCGGTTTCTCGCTCATCCCAGGGACATCACTACTCGATAACTATGCGATCTTGAGCGACTACATCAACATCTGGACCGGATTTAAAAACAGTTTGATTGTTGCAGTGCTCGTGACGTTACTCTCGGGTTACTTCTCAGCCATGACTGCGTTCGGATTTTCGTTCTATGAATTCAAAGGGAAAAATGTGATGTTCATCTTCATGCTCGTCATGATGATGGTCCCGGGACAACTCGGACTTATCGGTTTCTACGAGATCAGCAAGACGCTCGGGATTCTCGATTCGTTCATCCCGCTCATCATCCCGTCGATCGCGAGTCCGTTCGTCGTCTTCTTCATCCGCCAGTACACGCAAGCGACGCTGCACGTCAGTATGATCGAAGCAGCGCGGATCGATGGAGCGAGCGAGCTTCGCATCTTCCATACGATCGCGCTTCCGATGATGATGCCAGCTGTTGCGACGATGTCGATCTTCACGTTCATCGGCTCGTGGAACAACTACTTGATGCCGCTCGTGCTCTTGTTCTCACCAGAGAAGTACACGTTGCCGGTACTCATGGGCTTCTTGAAAGGTTCGCAAGTCGCCGAAAACCTCGGTGCCCTTTACCTCGGTATCGCGATTTCAGTCGTGCCGATCATGATCGCCTTCTTGTTCTTGTCGAAATACATCGTCAGCAGTATCTCGGCTGGTGCGGTCAAAGAATAACTAGACAGAAAAGAGGAATTGACTATGCAGTTTAACAAAGACTTCGTCTTCGGAACGGCAACTTCGTCTTATCAGATTGAAGGCGCACATAACGAAGACGGGCGCACGCCGTCGATTTGGGACATGTTCTGTGACATCGACGGACGTGTGTTCGACAAGCATAACGGTGACGTCGCTTGCGACCACTACCACCGCTATGAAGAAGACATTCAGCACATCAAAAAGCTCGGCGTTGACACGTATCGCTTCTCAATCGCCTGGCCACGCATCTTCCCGGCCAAAGGTGAGTTCAACCCGGCCGGTATGGCATTCTACAAGACGCTCGCGACGCGTCTCCGTGAAGAAGGCATCAAGCCGGCCGTCACGCTCTATCATTGGGACTTGCCAATGTGGGCTCACGAAGAGGGTGGCTGGGTTAACCGTGACTCGGTCGACTGGTTCCTCGAGTACGCGAAAGTTTGTTTCGAGGAGCTCGACGGTATCGTCGACTCATGGATCACGCACAACGAGCCATGGTGTGCCGGCTTCCTCGGCTACCATGCCGGTGTTCACGCACCGGGACATCGTGACATGAACGAAGCGGTCCGCGCCGTGCACCACATGTTGCTGTCACACGGTAAAGCCGTTGAATTGCTCAAGAACGACATGAAGTCGACGACACCGATCGGCATCACGCTCAACTTATCACCGGTCTACGCGAAGACGGACTCGGCGAACGACAAACTCGCTCAGAACAACTCGGACGGGTACTCGAATCGTTGGTTCCTCGATCCGGTCTTCAAAGGCCAGTATCCGGTCGACATGATGAACTTGTTCTCGAAATACGTTCACTCGTACGACTTCATCAAACCAGGTGACATGGAGACAATCTCGACAGAGTGCGATTTCTTTGGCATCAACTTCTACAGTCGTGGACTCGTCGAGTTCAGCGCAGCGAACGACTTCATGACAGTCGCCGCTTACTCCGATTACGACAAGACGGGCATGGGCTGGGATATCGCCCCGAACGAATTCAAAGACCTGATCCGTCGCTTACGTAACGAGTACACAGATCTTCCAATCATCATCACAGAGAACGGCGCAGCGTATGACGACGTGCTTGAGAACGGCGAAGTCCATGACGATAATCGCATCGACTACGTCCAAAAGCACCTCGAGGCCGTATCTGACTTGAACGACGAAGGCATGAACATCGCCGGATATTACCTCTGGTCGCTCATGGACAACTTCGAATGGAGCTTCGGTTACGAGAAACGCTTCGGCATTCTCTACATCGACTTCGACACACAAGAGCGCGTCTGGAAAGACAGCGCGAAATGGTACGCAGGCGTCATCGCGGACCATAAAGCCAAACACGCAGATAGCATCGAGGCGTAAGACGAATCCATCCCTGCCGCTACAGGGATGGATTTTTTGTGTGGAAGCGATTCAAGCGGGGAACGTATAGAAGAGGACAACGAATGAAAGGGGCGGTTCAGATGAAACGCGAGTATGCGACATACGAAGTGACAGGTTACGACGATAAAGGGAAAATCAAGTTCATTCACTTGAAGGAAGGCGAGTTCGTCTTACCGGTCGAGATTAAAGGCGACGACTTGACGAAAATCAAGAAGATGATGGAGCTCAATCCGGGGGTGACGGTCATCGTGCATGCGGCCGTCGATCAGAAACGGATGCGTCTACAGGAGATTGACGGCTATTCACTGCGAAAGGACGGATAACGATGCCGATTGCGAAATTGATGTCGCGTGACGAGACGATGGATGTGACAATCGAGAGTTACGCGTACGCCTATTCAGACGCCGACAACATGCATGACGCGTCGTGGCATCGGAATTGGGTTGGGCTCCATACGCCTGACCATCGCATCACATTCGACGACATTATGCTCGACAGTTTGCTCGTGGCGCACTACATATCTGTGTTCGAGTCGTTTGTAGCGGGCGACGTGCAGGAAGTCGTGTTCGCGCCGACAGAACCGTTCATCAGCGTGACGTTGACGAGACGGGACGCGGATGGGGATGAAGTGAGCGTACGAGGTATCTTGGAACATCCGCTCGAGGACGAGGCAGAGGAGATTGATTTTGAATTTGAGACGTCCATAACGAATGTGGACAACTTCTTAAAAGGATTACGGGACATCGCAACTGATTTTCCAGTACGGGGGCCAATCAAGTAAAATCCATCTGTCTAGACGACAGATGGATATTTTTATGCGTTCGTTTTTTAATCGTTAAAATAAAATTTAAACGATTAAAAAAGTTTGTAAACAACAAATGGCTCGATTTAGCGGCTAATACGACGAACCCGACGCAAAATCTCGAGTTTCGATACGTTTGGATACTGTTGTTGGATGGTCTCGACACAGTCGGGTACGGTCGCGGTCCGTAACATCTGAACAATTTGATGATCGAGGGAATCGTTCGGTGCAGTTCCCGCTTTGCCCGGTGAATCGTTCCGAAGCCAAAGATGTGCCCCAAGCCAATGCACGAAAACAATCACGCTCATCGTCAGTGGTGACAACGCGACATTCGGGAATAACCAGGTCACGCTATATAAACTACCGGCACTTGTCGCAAGATGACCGACGGCGCGTAGGAACGGCAATGCTCGAGTGTAACGAAGTGACGCGAGGACAGCGCCGAAACCGTCGATGAGGAGTCCGAAGCCAAAAGATATGCTATAAAAGCAACATAATGCGATCAAAAGGGAGAGCGGTGCGGACAAGCTCCTTTCGAGCAGCCAGATGAGTCCGATATCAAGTAAAAGCAAAGGAAGGACGAGGAGGACAAGAAGTCCTCCGACGATCCCTCCTGACTGTAAGAATGATTTCATGATTGCGACTGATATCGGCCAAGTGCAATGAACGCGCATACGATACAGACCATATGCAACGCAATTCCGATGAGCATGGCGTATGGGACGATGGATTTAAAGCCGAGACCGAATGCGAGTGCGGCGCTCGATAAGATCATGAAGCTCGGCGTATAATTGCGTGTTTCCGCTTGCTTCTTTTTAGAGACTGTAAAGTATCCCGCGACGAGTAAACAGACAGGTACTAACAAGATGGGATAGACAGACTGTAGTGCTAACCCGACTAATCCGGACACGCCAGCGAGAACAGCAAATAGGGCAGGATAGTACACTTCCACTTTTTCAACCCCTTTACTTTTTTCCCTAAATATAACAGCCCTTCTCTGTGATGAGAAGGGCTGTCGTTTTTGTTACAGGTCGATACTTGGTTTAAGTATATAAAGCGGACTTATTAAAGCAAGAAATTATGTTTCTCAATTTACGTATTATGTAGAAAAGAAATTAAGTATTTAATTTATACTCATGAGTTAAAAAGAAGGAGAATAAGGAAAAAAGATGTAGGAAAGTAAGATTACCTCCCTACAACGGAAGTTAGCTAAAAATTTTACAAGCTGCTTTTTTACTACCATATTTTTCGACAAGCGTTTGGAAAACGTATCTGCAGGCAAGAGCAGCTGCGCCTGCTCCAAATGGACCAGCCACTCCGAATCCTATTGTACCGGCCGCTGCTGCACAAGCAACATAGCTAGAGAAAATACAGGCCCATTTGTAAGCTGTATTACTATTACTTTTTGCATTTATTTGATGTGAGACCTTGCCAGTCTCGTTTGCAACTTGCGAAGTGAATTCATGGTGAGAATTATTAAATGAGTCGATAGAATATAGTTCGAATTTCGCATCTTTTGAATCATGACTCACATAATATTGAATACTGTAGTAAGTGATGTGATCTTTTTCAACGTACAAGTTATAATATTTATTTTCTGATGAATTGAATATGTTAATTACACCAGATTTGACACTTTCATCTAACCAATAAGAAGAGATAATGTCATTGGGATCTTGATGAATCAACTCAAAAATTTGTTCATGATTCTTGATGTCATTCAAGTTTAAATGCTGTTTTGTAGCCCCAGAATGTTCAGCGGCATTAACTGAAAGTGAAAAAGAACCAAACAAAAGTAATAGAGTACTCATTACAAGTGTAAATTGCTTATAAAACTTTTTCATAAGTTTACGTTACCCCCTTTTAGTGTTAAATTAAGTATATAATAAATATTAAATGGAATAAAGGAGGGATTTAAGTGAAAATGTACCACAAACTCACTTATACACAAAAATTTAAGAGAACATTGTATGCAGGGTTACCTATTCTTATCTTTCTTACTTTGTTCATTTTTTTGACAGTAACCTCGCCTCTTGAAAAAATATTAGTACCGCTTTTATTATTAATTATGTTTTTGGCTCAGTTGCTATATACTTATAAAAAATCTCAATCTGAACACCAAAAATGGGATTAATCAAATTTGTTAAAAGAATATTTACTGCGAATGACTTTCAATAAGAATAGAATATGGGCTTATATTGAGATTTATAACCTATTCTGATTTTGTTTTAATGAACTATAAATTAAGTAGAACACTCCGAAGTGAATACAAAACGCTAATAGCGATAGCCTGGTGTAGAATGAAATTACTAAATTGGTATTCGATTCGTAGATGACCATTGACGAAACGGAGGAGCTTGATTTTGAGTTCGAGACGTTGCAAGGACGCTCAACGTTCATAGACATTTTCCTAAATATAACAGCCCTTCTCATCGCTGAGAAGGGCTGTCGTTTTTTGCTTAGGCTGAAGCTTTGTCTGCTTCTTCTTGTGCTTTCAACTCTTCACCGTACGAGACGCGATCTTGCATGCGGACGAACGGGAGGTAGACAGCTACGGCCATTGCGATCGTGACGATCTGCAAGAGCGCTGCACGCCATCCGCCGATTAAGAAACCAGAGATGATCGGTGGTGTTGTCCACGGCACTTGAAGTGCGTTGAACGGATCGACCCAGCCCCAAAGGATTGAGAAGTACACCATGAACGATGCGATTGCAGGTACGATGACGAACGGTACGAACATGATCGGGTTGAACACGATCGGCATCCCGAAGATGACCGGCTCGTTAATGTTGAACAAACTTGGTGCAAGCGAGAGCTTACCGAGCTGTTTCAAGTGAGCCGAACGGGCGACCATAAGCGTAGCGATGATGAATCCGATCGTGATTCCTGAACCACCGAGCTTCGTGAAGACGTCGAGGAACTGGATTGTAACGATTTTTGCGTTCTCACCGGCAACAAGTGTTTGGCCTGAGTCGATGAGCGCTTGGTTTTGAAGCGCGTTTGCTGTAAGGAGTGGCCCCATGATACCCATGATGATTGCGGCACCGTGAATTCCACACCACCACATGACGGACATGAGCACCATGATGATGACGGCTCCTGCGAGTGTGTCGGTCAAGTTTTGGAGTGGAGCTTGAAGCACGTCATAGACGACTTCTGTGAACGTACGCTCTGCAACCGCTTGGAAGACAGCGAATGTCGCAGCAGCAAGTGCGATGATCGCAAGACCAGGAACGAGTGCCGAGAATGAGTTCGAAACACCAGGTGGGACACCGTCAGGCATTTTAATGCTGATCCCGCGTTTGATGAATTGCGAATAAATGAATCCGACGACTAAACCGACGACGATGGCAGCGAGGACACCTTGTCCACCTGTCCATACTTTCGGGATGACTCCGTTGACTGCTTCTCCTGATTCAGAGAGGACAGATGCTTGTGTGATGATCAAGAACGAGATGATTCCGAGGATACCAGCTGGTACGCCTTCGATTTTTTCGTTTTTGACGTACGAGTAGGCGATTCCGAATACCCCGATCAAAGCGAGGATGTCAAACGTCGCACCGACGACTTGCGTGAGTGGGAGCGTCCAATCGGCTCCGAACAATCCTGACATGAACTCGGCCCAACCTGGAATCGGTAACGCCAAGATCAGTAGGAACAGCGAACCGATGATCGTCATCGGCATTGTCAGGATGAACCCGTCCTTAATTGCAAGGACGGGCTTTGCGTTCGCAAATCGAACGAAACCTGGTGTGAACTTTTCAAATACTCTTTCTAAGCGGCTCATGGGGAACCTCCTTATAGGTTTTCAGCGCGCGTGGCGATGATGTCTTTGTACCAGTGGAACGATTTTTTCTTCTTGCGAGCGAGTCCGTTCGCGTGGTCAACGTAGATGAAGCCATACTGCTTCTTATATCCGTTGAGCCAGCTGAGAAGGTCGATTGCCGACCAAGCGTAGTAACCTGCGACGTTGATGCCTTGTTCAACGGCGTGTTTCACAGCGCGCAAGTGGCCTTCGATGTATTCGATGCGTGGGTCGTCGAGGATCTCGCCGTCAACGATTGGATCGACGTCGCCGAGACCGTTCTCGGTGATGTAGATTTTCACGTTGCCGTAACGCTCCTTCAACATGTGCATGCCGTCAAGGAACGCTTCCGGTGAGATTTCCCATGCCCATTTCGTATATACCTTGTCATCCATCATGACTGTCTTGTAGACGCCGTCGAAAGATGGGTTACCTGGGCGACCTGTCGAGTTCTCACGACCACCGGCCATAACGAGCGCCGAGTCATTTTTCATGACGCGTTGCGGACTGTAGTAGTTGAGACCGATGAAGTCGTTCATCGGAGCTGTACGCTTGAGAAGCTCGAGCTCTTCAGCTGTCATTTCAGGGAGAAGACCTTGCTCTTCAAGTCCTTTCACGACGTATTCTGGATATTCGCCTTTCAAGATCGGGTCATAGAACCAGTGCGTCGCATAAGCGTTCGCGTGCATTTCCGCAAATTTGTTCTCCTTGGCTTCATCGATGCTGAAGGCCGGGTTGAATACGTGCGTGATGCCGATTTCACCTTCGTAACCGTTTTGTTTGAACAACTCGACGGCACGGGCGTGTGCGACGAAAACGTGGTGTGTCGTTTGGAAGTAACCTTTGACATCGCCTTCGATACCTGGTGGGTGTGCCCCAGTCAAGTAGCCGAGCGAGCAGAAGATGACCGCTTCATTAAACGTGATCCAGTGACGGACGCGGTCGCCGAACGATTGGAAACAAGTATCGGCGAAACGTACGAACGCGTCAACCGTAGCTGGATTTTTCCAGCCGCCTGTTTCTTCAAGCGCTTGCGGGAGGTCCCAGTGGTAGAGTGTCACGAACGGGACGATGTTGTGCTTCAAGCACTCGTCGATCAAGTTGTTGTAAAACTCAAGTCCTTTTTCGTTTACTTCCCCTGTGCCGTTCGGGAAGATACGCGGCCATGAGATTGAGAAGCGATATGATTCGAGTCCCATTTCGGCCATGAGCGCGATGTCTTCTTTATAACGATGGTAATGGTCGACTGCGACGTCGCCGTTCGTATCTTCAAATGTTTTTCCAGGAATTTTCGAGAAGACGTCCCAGTTTGAGAGTCCTTTCCCGTCCTCGTTCCATGCGCCTTCGACTTGGTAAGAAGCCGAAGCAGCGCCGAACAAGAAATCTTTTGGCATTTTCAAAGTGGTCACCTCAGTTTATTTATTTACAAGCTTCAATGCGTGGTCTAATACTTTCGTTCCGTTCATCATGCCGTAGTCGACTGTGTTGATGACGTCGATTGGAACGCCTTTTGGCTCACAGATCTGTTTGCCTTTTGAAAGCAAGTACTTCACTTGTGGTCCGAGAAGAGCGACGTCGAGGTCGTTCACGTACGTTTCCATTTCTGATTCTGGGTAGGCTGCGATTTCTGCCTCGAGGCCACGTTCAGCGGCAACCGCTTTCATTTTTTCTACTAACATACTTGTTGACATACCTGCTGCGCAGAAGAGTCCGATTTTCATCATTTTTGATCCATTCCTTTCAATTGGTTGATTTCGTTTTGCATGTTCATCATGTAGCCGAGCATCTCTTTTACGAGGATCGTGTTCATCAAGTGGTCTTGCGCGTGCACCATGAGGACGCCGACTGTCGCCGTTTTCCCTTGTGCTTCGAGCGTGACGAATTTTGTTTGGATAGCGTGTGCTTCTTTCAACGTCGCGTCGCCAGCTTTAACCGCTTCAGCCGCTTCCTCTGCTTTGCCTTCTTGCATGAGGAGCATTGCGTGGTGGTAACTTGCTTTCGCGTCACCCGAGAGGGCGATTAGACCGAAGATGTCTTCGGGTGTAATTTCGATTGTTTCAGAAACCATATTATCTCTCCTTTTTGTATGGATAACTAAGATTCATAGGTACAAATTCTATAGTTTGATACTAGCACGACACCGCTTACATGTAAACCCTTTCTTTTTGGATAAAATGTGAACGAAAAAAACGCACGCGAGATCAACCTCTCGAGTGCGTTTAAGACTTGATGTTAGAGACTTTCAGCATCTTAACATGGCGGAAATGATGTGTCGAGCGCGATACGTCAAAGATTTGACCGTTCGTTAAATAGACGGTGTTGTCGACGAGAAGGGCCGGATCGTTCTCGTTCAACCCGAGTAAAACGGCATCATCGGCGTTCAAGAAATCGGCGTAAATGACGCGGTCGGCAAAACCGATGGCGAGCTTTTGGTCGTTACGGAAGTAGTTATAGATCGACTTCTCGGTGATGTTTCGGTCGAGATACACGACGAGACTTTTGCGGAAGTACGAATCTTCGAGCGAGAACGGGTGGTCGTCGACGAGACGCAGCCGCTTGACGTAATAGACAGGCGTCCCGACCGGACATTTCATCCGTTCCGCCACTTCTTCGTTCGCCGTCGTCTCCTCAAAGGCGAGGACATGCGTCTCGACTTTCCGTCCACTGAAGTCGCTCGTGAGACCTTGGAGTTTTTCGAGGTTCACATAATCGCTGTTGTAATGGTCACGTACGAAGACGCCGCTCCCTTGGACTTGATAGGCGTAGCCTTTATTGACGAGAATCTCGATCGCTTTCCGGACCGTGTTGCGGCTGACACCGTATTTCGTCGCATACTCGTCTTCCGTGAGGAGCTTGTTCGTATGTTGATAGACGTGATTGACGATATCCGTCTCAATCTGTTCAGCGACTTGTTTATACTTTGGGGCCATGACTGTTTGCACCTTTCACATTAATTTATAGGAATGAATACGCTATCAGTATAGCAGAAATTATTTACAACGGTCGTAAATCATTCGCCAATTGTTGAAAAACGTCGAACGATTCATTGCGAGAATATTTGGAAAATATGAAACGATTGAGTGAAAGAGCACGTATGAGTAAGGTGAGCATTGTAAAGAAAGGGTGTGCTTTAAGTGAATGAGACACGTTGGTATATGGAGGAGGATACGTGGGGGAATTTACCTCTTCGGATAAGCTATACCTCCCTTGCGTTCGCATTAATGGCGCTTGCTATATCCTACTTCGGAAGTTACTTATGGTTGACCATTCCGTTTGTCGTGATCGGAATCGGCATGTTTGTGTTGGACGTGAAAAAATATCGGATGCGTCGTGCACATATAAGTGAACGAGATATAGTGCGATCACTTAAGTGGAATCTCACATATGATTTGGTGAACTCGACGATTCTCATGTCAATAACTGTAGCGCTCCTCCTCTTGAAATATGACAGTTTGACGGTATTCATTGTACTTCTCCTATGGGTAGTGTTCGGCCGCTCATTCCAGAAGCAGTTAAATGAACGTGTCCCATTGGTAGAGCAATCAGAGGAGGGACGACAAATACGATGAGTGAACGAATGACGCAAGAGAAAGCGTGGGCCCGACTTTTCGACCAATGGGTTTTTGGTCTTTTTGGAACATTTCTTGTACTGATGCTACCGATCAGTTTATGGACGGATGAACTCAAGTGGGGCGCCCTGTACATCGCGTGTACACTCATTCCACTCAATATTTTATATATGAAACGCTATCGCATGCGCCTAACATTCCACCCAGAATTGAAGGGATTGTATCGTCGCCAACTTGCTCGAGACGGCATAAACAGTGTCGCATTTTTTCTTGTATTCAATTATGGAATTTTGTTCACATCAAACGTAGCGTACGTATGCGTGATGATATTCATCGGAGGTGCCTTACTATGGACGTGGAACGTTGAAACGCAAACGAAACACCATGATATAGAGTATAAGAATTTAGATAAGGAAGCGATCTAAGATGGAGCGTAACGTGAGATGGGTTCAACGGATGCGACGTTATGGTGCACCCGTTCTCATTCTGTATGTCACAGCTTTCATCGTCGCCCTCTTGCTAGAAAAAATGTGGCTCATTCCCATCATAGGTTCGCTCTCTTTCATAATCATCGTGACAGGCTATAAAGAAATGCGCATCATGTGGAGGATGACGGAGCAGCCTAAGGCTCATCGGATCCTCATGATCCAATACGTTTTTGAATGGGTGGACGCGATTTTGTTGACGACACTCATGGTGACGCTGTTGACAGCGGAAGAACTAGGTCTCTTAATCGGTCTCTTTTTTGGGATATGGGGAGTGTTGAGTCCGCTTCGGCAGAAGTGGTTTGTCAAAAAACTCAAACAAGTTGAGCCAGAGCTACCGACGTATGAGGAAGTGATTGAAGGGAGGGTTCCAAATGGATCGTCAATTTGATATCTCTTTAGAACGTGCCAAACAATTCGAACGGCTTTTTGGCTGGCCGATCCTATTCATTTTCTTAATCTCATTCATCGTTATGTTATGGACAAAGGCGATGTGGGTCATCCCAGTCATGTTGGTCGTATCTATGGGAATGGCCTATAAAGGATACGTGGAATATCAAGTAGTACGTGCCTTTGCAGAGCATGCAGCTGTCGTGCAGGTGTTACGTTACCGACTCGTTGACTGCTGGATTAGGGCCGCTTCATTATTTGCGCTGTTCATTCCACTGTACCTAAACGAGGGTGCCTTTATTTTAACTGGCGGCGTAGTCGCCCTTTGGAGTTTAACAGGATCTTATCGGGAGAAAAAATGGAAACAACGAATCGATATGCATCAACCGCAGTTGCTAACATATTCAGATATATTGGAAAAAGAGAAAGACGCATGGGACTATCACCAAAAATGAAATTACAAATCAATACGATTTTAAAAGTAGACCGCTGGACCGGATGCGATGTTGGAATGATCAGATTCGGTCTTGTCGTTAGCTTTTTGATTTTATGGTTCGTGTTGGACGCTCTCTGATAGCGTTGTGACGGGAGGTTTGTATACGGTGCTCGCCATACTTTTGACGAGTGAATCGACGGGCTCACAATCGTTCTATATGTTCCTCGATTCCCAACTTACTTTTCCGGCGGTCGAGGATTTGGCAAAAAAGTTCGAATGTGTCATTTAACAAAAAAATCACGGTTTGTGATTCGACGATGCCGACTTATGATGAAGTGATTGAAAGGATGAAATCATAATGGAACTTTCACCGCAAACAAAACAACAGATTGATACGGTGCTACGCATGGATAAATGGACAAGCTGGGTCGTTGGGATCTTTGTTGTCGCAGCAATCATCGGCATGCTGACTTATGCGTCGTATTGGGAGATGCCGGATTCGTTTTTCCTGATATTTATATTTTCAATATTTAGTCTCGTCATCACTACGGAGATGATGCGTTTCCGGATGTGGCGCCGCTTTGTGAAAAATGAGAAGGCGCGAAACCTGCTGACGCTACGGTATACAGCTTCGTTATTTGGACTTGCTGCTCTTGGTTTTTATGGCATCGTCGCGTTCAATCAAACACAGCAACCACAATCGTTCCAAGCGTTTCTTTTATCACAAGCCTTTTTCTGGGGCGCGACGTTCTTCGGGAAATGGCTCGACCGTATCATTCAAAAACATGATGGGAACTATTTGACGGATCAAGATATCAAAGCAATTAAAGAAGCGCGGGAAATTGAAAAGGAAGAACGATATGGATAAGCGCACTCAAATGCGGGAACTGATGGCGATTGACGATTCAGGAAAATGGCGAGTTGCCTTTATGACGGCGACATTGACGTTCATGTTACAATTTGCTTCGGAAAATGAATGGATTCCGTCGATTCTACTTGTTGTTGTCGCAGTGCTGACAAGTATTCCAGCACTCAAAAAAGACTGGGAACGTGAAAATGTGAAAAAGCGTTATTTGACGTCAGATGACGCAAAACGACTCGTGCACGCCCATACGTATATCGGGATTATGTCCTATCCGTTGATTATCGTACTTTTATACGGTTTCACAATGGAAATGGTGACTTATAGAATGTTTCTCATAATCTGCTTAGTTGGTGGAATCTTGTCGTGGGGGGGACATCGTTTATACGAACGCCACATGGTCACTCTCGACAACAACTACGTCACCGAAGCCGAATTGCGAGAAGAACGAAAATGGGGGAGCGCTTGAGCGCTTCCTCTTAAATGTTGAGGGGGAACAGTTTGATGAAGCAGAAGGTATGGATTATCTCGGGACCTGCCGGTGTCGGGAAATCGACAACCGCAAAACAGCTCGCTCGACAGATGAAGAAAAGTGCATACATTTCAGGCGATGACATTAGTCATATGGCAGTCTCGGGTCGTGAAAAACCTTGGGAGTCCGAGCAGGCGAATGAACTTGTTTGGAAAAACATCGTTGCCTTGAGCGATAACTTTCTTGAAGCGGATTATGACGTCGTCGTAGATTGGGTCGTATTTTGGAAAGATGTACAGACATATACATCACATTGGATTGAACAAGGGATTGAAGTGCATTACGTCATCTTATGGGCAGAGCAAGACGTTCATGTCCAACGCGATCAGCACAGGCCGGCGGATTCAAAGATGGGGGAGCGGGTCATCATATTACGGAACGAGTTTCTAAGCTCGGGCGCACCGGACCGTTACTACTTAGATAACACGGTCGGTGAGTTGAGCCGGATGATTCAGCAGATTCAAGAAACCGAGCGATTTGTACTAACAGACATGCACCAAAGTGGGGCCAGCATATGAGGGTTGCAAGCTTTAACATTTGGAACAATCCAACGTTATGGCACGAGCGAATCGGGGCCATCTGTGAGGAAGTAAAACGTGTTGCCCCTGACATGCTTGCGCTTCAGGAAGTGAAAACATACATAGACGGCGAAACAGGGATCGATGTCGCAACATATATCGCGAATCAGACGGGATATCCGTTTTGTGTGTTTCATCCTTATCCCGATTCACCGGATGAAGGACTCGCCGTTTTAAGTAAAGTTCCGTTCGATACGAATGATGCGATTTGGCACTACGAGGTAGAAGAAGCAAACTACTGTGCGATGAGGGTAACGTTCCAAGTAGGAGGCCACGTGTTCGGATTGACGAACGTCCATTTAAATTGGAGGTCGTCGGACATACGGGAAGCACAAATGAAGGCGGTCCACGAATGGATCGGCGAGGGGGAACGGTACGAAATTTTATGCGGGGACTTCAATGATGACCCGCAGTCAGAGAACCATCACTATTTGACCGAACACCGGTGGGTCGATGTCGCCAAGTATGATGAAGGAGGAGCGCAACCGACATTGGACTATACACATAATCCATATTTGCAACAGGATTCCTTATCGAAACAATCCTCGCGCTATGATTGGATTTTATTGCGTCACGTTGAAGTGAACTCTCTAGTTATTAAAAGCGTAGACGTGTTCGGAAATGCACCCGTTAGCAAAACTAATATTCTACCGAGTGATCATTATGGGGTTCTATTCGACCTCGACATTCCCTAAAAACGGTGAGACACATGATGAGCGCTTCACCGTTTTCATTTGAACGTACGGATAATGAAGTAAAGGCAAGTGAGGAAAGGGAGCAAGAACAGTGCACCGAGCCACTGATCTTGTCCGAAGACGAGCCAGGCGAACAGCTGGAACGATAGAATGCCACCGGCCGCGAGCCCGGCGAAGCGGAGCGCTTTCGGTCGCTTTGATGGTTCCTCCCACCACTCTTTAAAGAACGGCAAGCTGAACAACAGCGCCAAACCGAGAAAGAATGCAGCCGGAAATACGAGCATATCTCCGCGCGCATCCTGTCCGTTAAACTGCAGCCACTTCGAGAGAATCGATAAGGTGATGCCGATGACGAGAAAGAGTCCGCTCATATCCGTTCCTCCGTTTCATCTCTATATACTATTATCATGCACGAACCGCGTCAGGCGGACAAGCCTCCAAAAAAATGGCTTTTTAGTGAAAGTGGTGACTTTTACGTGAACGGTAAAAAAGTACTGAACGATGATGTGATGAAAATACTATCCGTGGATTATGTTGAACGACTAGCATGAAAGGGTATCTGGAGAAACGGCCAGCTATGAAGGAAAAGCGCCAGAACTCTACGGAGTTGACGAGGACGAGGGTGATCGAGGTTTCGGCGGATACCCTCTAGTCGCCTGTCACGACTAAAAGTGTTCTTTTAAAACGTTCGGGTGACCGGACGGCCAAAGGGGAGCGCGTTGACAGCACTCTAAAAAGTCCGTTTCCTTTTTCGAGAAATCGAATACAGAGGAGATTTTTGTATGTGTGGAATTGTAGGGATGATCGGTCGAGTCGGAACGAAAGAGATTTTATTGAAGGGACTCGAGAAGCTTGAGTATCGTGGCTACGATTCAGCGGGAATCGCGCTTGTCGGTGACGATGTCCATGTGTTCAAGGAAGTCGGACGGATTGCCGCGTTACGTGACATCGTACCGGTCGAAGCGGAAGGCTTCATTGGCATCGGTCACACGCGTTGGGCGACACACGGGGTACCGAGCGTACCGAACGCCCACCCACACCAAAGCACGACGGGCCGCTTTACGCTCGTCCACAACGGCGTCATCGAGAACGACGAGCAGATCAAGGCTACGATCGACGCACCGTTCCTGTCAAAGACGGATACGGAAGTCATCGTCCAGTTGATGGAGAAGAACTTCGTCGTGCTAAATGACGTCGAGGCGGCGTTCCGTAAGACGCTCTCAGAGCTCCACGGCTCGTACGCGATCGCGATGATCGACTCAGAGGACAGTGAGCGCCTCTATATCGGGAAGAACAAGTCGCCGCTCCTCGTCGGACTTGGTGATGGCACGTTCAACGTCGTCGCGTCGGACGCGATGGCGATGCTCCAAGTGACGGACCAGTACCTCGAGCTCCATGACGGCGAGATCGTCATCTTGACGCGTGAGTCGGCGACGATCAAGACGCTCGATGGCGAAATCCTTGAACGTGCGCCGTACACGGCCGAGATCGATGCGTCAGACATCGAGAAGGGAACGTACGCGCACTACATGTTGAAGGAGATGGACGAGCAACCGGCCGTCATCCGCAACATCATCCGACACTACCAGAACGAGAACGGCGACATCGAGCTGACAGAAGGCGTCCGTTCGCTCGTCTCGGAAGCGGACCGCATCTACATCGTCGCCTGTGGCACGAGCTACAACGCCGGACTCGTCGGGAAAGACATTTTAGAACGGATTGCCGGTATCCCGACCGAGGTGCACGTCTCGTCTGAATTTGGCTACAATATGCCGCTCTTAAGCAACCGTCCGCTGTTCGTCTTCTTGTCACAGTCTGGAGAGACAGCCGACAGCCGTGCCGTCCTCGTCGAAGTGAAAAAGCGCGGCTACAAAGCACTCACGATGACGAACGTGCCAGGATCAACGCTCTCCCGTGAAGCAAACGAGACGATGCTCCTCCACGCCGGCCCCGAGATTGCGGTCGCGTCGACGAAAGCGTACACGGCGCAAATCGCGGTGCTCGCGATCCTCGCTTATGACATCGCTCGTGCGAACGGGAAAGAGCTGCCGTTCGATTTGATGCCGGAACTCGCACGTGTCGCGACGATCATGGACTCGGTCATGTCACAAAAAGAGCTGTTCGAAGACTTGGCGGAACGTTACTTAAAGACAACACCGAATACGTTCTTTATCGGTCGCGGACTCGACGCCTCGGTCTGTATCGAAGGTGCACTCAAAGTAAAAGAGATCTCGTACATTCAAGCGGAAGGCTACCCGGGTGGAGAACTCAAGCACGGGTCGATTGCCTTGATTGAAGACGGGACGCCAGTCATCGCGCTCATCTCGCAACCGAAGACGAACTTGAACATCCGCGGCAACGTCAAAGAAGTCGTCGCCCGTGGTGCCAATGCGTGTATCATCTCGATGCAAGGCGTCGAGCACGAGAATGATGAGTTCATCTTACCGCACGTGGAACCGATTCTCGCGCCACTCATCACCGTGCTCCCTGTCCAACTGATGGCGTATTACACCGCGCTCGCCCGAGGTTGTGACGTCGACAAACCGCGTAACTTGGCAAAATCGGTGACGGTAGAATAAAAATAAAAAATAATGCTTACGAAGCTAGTCTCCGATTTGCTACACTATGAAAATCAGTTTGTAGAGATATCGGTTTCGTACCGAAAATATATGTCGCAAGATACGTCTACCATCTGAAATCATATGTGTACGGAGGCTTTATTATGCACTTGGAAGACCGGTTACCTCAAAACCCAAAAGAAGGCGTTTTGTTCATGTTGATTATCTCGATTTTATCTGTGAACACGATTGCCCCGATCATCGTCGGCATGGAGCGTGGCTTTAGTGTCGCTCATTACGTCGATACGCTCAAAATCATCCCGTTCGCTTGGATTGCGCTCATCGTGTTGATCCGTTTCATCGTGAAGCCGCTAGCCGGCATACTGTTTAACCGGTTTGCCGGTCAGACGGACGGCTTCAACGCACGGATCTTGTTGAACATCGTCCTAAACGTCTCGATGATCTCGTTCGTCATGACCATCATCGGACCATGGATCGGTATGGGCGAGATCAACTTCGGTACGCTCGAACACTTTTTCCCGACGTGGTTCCGTAATTTCGGCATCGCGTTTTGGATCGAGCTGTTGTTCGCCCAACCGATTGCACGTGCCGTCATGAAGTCGATTCATACACGAAAACGCCTGAAGACCGCTTAACTTTAGATAAAGCATCTTTCCGATTGAGGAGAGATGCTTTTTACTGCTTGCCGATAATTTTGACAAAGAGCAAAATAGTAGGTGAAGTAAGCGGTTCCATCGTATGGTTAGATAAAGATAAGCGACGAAAGAAGGTTGGACATGAACGTATACATTGCCTGTCCATGTGGGTTCGTGACGAGTGCGATGGCAGCAAAGTTGTTTGCTCAGGCGTCTTCGGGGCGTATGACGTGTCACGTCACACATGGAACTTATGAAGATGTGCCTGCGGCGGTTGATTTAATCATCTATCAACAAGGTACAGAAGTGATGACACATCCGACGGCATACGTTCGTTCGGTCAACCATATGCTGTCGCTCGAGGAATACCGACAAGTCGTCGAGGAATGGGTGAATGAATATGAAGCATGAGTGGAGCGCCCGGGAGCGCTCGATTTTACTACATCTATTAGCAACTGAAACATCGACACCGCTCGCGGAGATCGCGCAAGCGGTTCATTTGTCTGAGCGGACGATTCAGCGTGAGCGTCAATTACTCGAAGGCGTCTTAAAAGAATTCGAGTTGGAGCTGGCGTGGCAACGAGGTCACGGACTCAGTCTAATCGGCCGCTCGGATGCAAAACAACAACTACGGGAAGATTTGATTCTCTCGGCCGAGGCAATCCCAACAGCCGAGGACCGAATCTTTGAACTGGCGTGGCGACTGTTGTTTGAGAAAGACATGCTCAAACTGCAGGCGGTCGCGAAACAGATGCACGTGTCACCAAGCACGCTGACGCAAGACTTAGAAAAACTCGATCGTTGGTTTGACGAGTACCATCTCGAAGTCGAACGCAAGAAAGGCGTCGGTGCGAAAGTGCTCGGGCTTGAAGCGGAAAAGCGGAAGCTGATGATCAATGCGCTCCTCGCTCATTGGGACACGCTCGCGTTCTATCGGTTCGTCCGTGGTGAGGACGACTATATTCCGGCATTTTTGAAGACGGTCCCGTGTGAAGCGATGCTCGAAGCACTCCGCGACGGCTATGATTATTTGAAGGAACATCCGTATGAGCGGATGGACGACCGCACCATCATGCGTGTCACGTTCGCCTACGGGGTACAGCAAGCCCGGCTGGATGCCGGTTTCTTCTTAGAGATGTATACGAAAGGACGCTCGGACGACTACTTGAAAGTCGCCCACGCCATGGAGACGGCACTCGGGACGCCGTTCTCGATGGCGGAACGGGTCTGGTTCGCCGAAGAGGCCAACCGGTTGCGCTCGTTGAAGGAACAGATGAAAGAAGATGAGGAAGAGCGCTGGGTCATGCAAATTCGAGTCCACAAGCTGATTCATCACGTCTCACTCATCCACGGTTTCGCGTTCGCAGACGATGCCGCCCTCGAGAAAGGGCTAATTGCCCACATCTTGTCGAGCATGAATACGCAAGCACTCCCGGATACGGATACGGTCCGTCCGCACATCGACCGCGATTATCCGAACTTACGGTCTGCTATCCAACAAGCGGCCGACATCGTCTTTGGGACGAATACGTTCACAGAAGACGAAACGGTGTTTTGGGCAATGCACTTCGCGGCCGCTCTTGTCAAACCGGTGCGGCGCCGCGAATACCGGGCGCTCGTCGTCTGTTCGGCCGGACTCGGCTCATCGAAGATGCTCGTCAATCGGGTCAAGCAGGAGTTTCCTGAGATGCAAGACGTCGTCAACTCGTCGTTGTTCGGGCTCGAGCAGCACCGGCTCGACGATTATGACGTCATCTTGTCGACGATTCCACTCCCACCGCTCGCGGTGCCCACACTTATTGTTAACCCGCTCTTGACGAACGAGGAAGTCCAGCGCGTCCGTCACTTGCTTTTGTCACTCCCACAGTCGTTTCAAACGAAAGAAAAACATCATTCAACGATGCTCGACTTCACGGAGCTCGGAGAACTCGTCGAGACGTTCGAACGGATGGATGAACAATTCGATCTCGTCACGCTCGACAATAGCGAACGGCTCGAGGACATCTTGCTCGACATCGGCACGCGGTTAGAAGAACGTGATCTCGTCCAAAGCGGCATCCAACTGTCCGCGCAATTGCTGCGACGTCACGAAGTCGCGGGGCTTGGTATCCCGGGGACGAAGCTCGCCTTGTTCCATGGTCGCCATTCGTCAATCGAGCGTGCGAGCGTATTCGCCTTCGATTTGAAGCAGTCGATCCCGCTCCTCATGATGGACCAGTCGACCGAACCGGTGTCCCGTCTACTCGTCCTGCTGGCGCCGGAAGAAGCGAGCGACGTCGAACTGCAGTTTCTCAGTGCCGTTAGCGGGTCGCTGATTGAGAGCGAAGACCATATGAACTTATATAGTACCGGTTCACAGAAACAACTGCGTCTCTTGCTTCATGAATGTATGAAGAAACTGATTCAAGACACGCTATATGAAAAATGACCCACTCGCGGTCATTTTTTTGTTTGGCATGAAACGTTGCCAAAGAACGAACTGGATTGAATTGAGTAAGCGCTTACCTCGAGTCTACAATACAGGTGTAGAGCACAAACCGGTTAGCTACACAACACGATTACGCATTCACAATTTACGACTGGAGGTTTTATCCATGGCGAATACGCAAGCTGGCTCGGGCGGAGTCCGAGTCAAAGTACAACGGTTCGGGAGTTTCCTGAGCGGGATGGTCATGCCGAACATTGGCGCCTTCATCGCTTGGGGGATTATCACAGCCCTGTTCATTCCAACGGGCTGGTGGCCGAACGAAAAATTAGCTGAGCTCGTCGGTCCGACGATCACGTATCTGTTACCGCTCTTAATCGGGTTCACAGGCGGGAAGTTGATTCACGACGTCCGAGGTGGAGTCGTTGGGGTGCTCGCCACGATGGGAGTCATCGTCGGGACGGACATTCCGATGTTCCTCGGGGCGATGATCATGGGCCCACTCGGTGGCTATGTTATCAAACAGTTTGATCGCCTCATCGAAGGCAAAGTCAAAGCTGGATTTGAAATGCTCGTCAACAACTTCTCGGTCGGGATCATCGGTGGTCTCCTTATGATCGGTGGCTTCGAAGTGTTCGGTCCAATTATGAGCGGGCTCGATAAAGTCATGGCTGCAGGTGTTGACTGGATCGTCGGCGCAAAATTGCTGCCAATCGCTAGCTTGTTCATCGAACCTGCGAAAATTTTGTTCTTGAACAACGCAATCAATCACGGGATCTTAAGCCCGCTCGGTGTCGATCAAGTCGCTGACGCCGGGAAATCGGTGCTTTTCTTACTAGAAGCGAACCCAGGACCAGGTCTCGGTCTGTTGCTTGCCTATATGGTATTCGCGAAAGGTGCAGCCAAACGGACAGCGCCAGGGGCGGCCATCATTCACTTCCTTGGTGGGATCCACGAAATCTACTTCCCTTACGTCTTGATGAAGCCAATTTTGATCCTTGCGATGATCGCAGGGGGCGCAACAGGCGTGTTCACGTTCGTCCTGTTCGATGTCGGTCTTGTCGCACCAGCGTCGCCAGGTAGTATCTTCGCGATTCTCGCGATGGCGTCACGCGGTTCGTACGTCGGACTTGTCGCTGGGATTCTCTTGTCAGCAGCCGTCACGTTTGCCGTGGCAAGTGTCATCTTGAAATCAAGTGCGACCGAAGAAGTGTCACTCGAAGAAGCGACACAAAATGTCAGCGCGATGAAAGGGAAGCAGACTTATGCATCTGCTCTCGTGAACACGGAGAGCCTCGACAAAATCGACCACATCATCTTCGCATGTGACGCCGGTATGGGCTCGAGTGCGATGGGAGCGTCGGTTCTTCGCAATAAAGTGAACAAGTCGAACTTGCCAATCAAAGTGACGAACACGTCAGTCAGCCAATTGCCAAAAGATGCTCAATTCGTCATCACCCATCAGGATTTGACGGACCGGGCCGAAGCGCAAGTGCCGAATGCGATTCACCGTTCGGTCACGAACTTCTTGAACGCAGAATACTACGATCAATTGATTGAAGAAATCAAAGCAGAACGCAGCAAAATTTCATAAAACAGTAGATAGAGAACAGATTTGAGCTATAGGAGGAACTAAAATGCCATTCATTCAGACAGAGATGATTCGACTTAATCAATCGTTTAACACGACGGCCGACGCGATAAATGCGGCAGGCTCGGTATTACAAGCAGCCGGCTGTGTGTCACCGGCCTACGTAGAAGCGATGCATGAACGCCAAGCGCTCTCAAACGTCTATATCGGGAATCAAGTCGCGATTCCACACGGGACGGAATCAGCGAAATCCGCCGTTCAGAAGACGGGAATCTCTTTTTTACAAGTACCGGAAGGAGTCGACTTTGGCGGACAAACTGCGAAGCTCGTCATCGGGATCGCTGGGGTGGATGATGAACATTTAGAACTCCTATCTCAAATCGCGGTCATCTGTTCGGATGAGGATAACGTTGAGCGTTTAGTACAAGCGAAAACGAAAGAAGAGATCTTGTCGCTATTTATGGAAGAGGTGGCGTCATGAAAGCTGTACATTTCGGGGCCGGGAACATCGGTCGTGGATTTATCGGATTACTATTAAATCAGAGCGGATACGAGGTCACGTTCGTCGACATTAACGATACCGTCATCCAAGCGCTTGAAGACAAACGGTATTACGAGGTCGGTTTTGCTGAAGACGGCGTCGATAACGTCTTCGTCGACCGGGTACGCGGCGTCAACAGCTTGACCGATCCGGAACGCGTCAAATCACTCATCGCCGATGCGGATTTAGTCACGACAGCGATCGGACCGACACTGTTACCAAAAGTCGCTCCACTTATCAGTGAAGGATTGCGTGACCGGGACACGGAATCACCGGTCTATGTGATTGCTTGTGAGAACATGATCGGGGGCAGTGCGTCGTTGCAACAAGCGATTGAAGTATCAGGCGGTGTCGGTACGGCGAACGTCTCGTTCCCGAATGCGGCTGTCGACCGGATTGTCCCGCTCCAACAGCACGAAGATTCGCTCTACGTCGAAGTCGAGACGTTCTATGAATGGGTCATTGAGACGCACGGATTGGCCGAGCGGCCCCCGCTTAATGGTGTGACGTGGGTCGACGAGATTGGACCTTATATCGAGCGGAAGCTGTTCACGGTCAACACTGGTCACGCCGTCGCGTCATACATCGGCTCTTTGTTTGAGAAAGGTACAATCGACGAGGCGTTAAAAGATCGCCGCGTCCGTCAAGTCGTCCAAGGCGCCCTTTACGAGACAGGCTGGCTGCTCTTAGAGAAATACGGTTTCGAAGCGAAAGAGCACAGCCAATACATTCAAAAAATCATCAAACGTTTCGAGAATCCGAAGCTGAAAGATGAAATCTCGCGTGTCGCCCGTTCGCCAATTCGTAAGCTTGGGCCGAGTGACCGTCTCGTCAAACCGGCACGAGAACTCATCGCCAACGGTATCGAGCCGAACGAACTTGCCTACGGGATCGCCGCCGCCTTGAATTATTACAACCCTGAGGATTCAGAATCTTCTGAACTTTATTTATCGATCGCAGAAGACGGTATCTTGTCGACAGTGGAAAAGTACCTTCAGTTGCATGAAGATGACACGTTGACGAAACTCATTCTCGAGCAGTACCATTTGATCCGCGAGCAAGAAAAAGCACGCGTATCGTAAAGTTGATCTCCTATGTCTCCTTGGCATAGGAGATTTTTGCATACAAAAAGACTGCAGCGAACTGCAGTCTTTTTAAGCCCGGGTCTTTCCGAACTCGATATAGGTCGTGACCGATTTGACGTGCTTCACGACGTCTTTCTCGCGAAGCGGACGGCTGAAGTAAAAGCCTTGGACGTAGTCGCACTGCTCATTGAGCAACCATTCGAGTTGGTCAGACGTTTCGACGCCTTCCATCAACACTTTCATGTTGAGGTTATGACCGAGTTGGATCATCGAGCGGACGATTGCTTCTTGGTTGCGGTCTGTGAACAAGTTGACGATGAACGAGCGATCAATCTTGAGCACTTGGACCGGAAGTTCGCGCAGTTGGCGGAACGACGAGTAACCAGTCCCGAAATCATCGAGCGAGATCAAAATCCCGTACTGATGAAGTTGGGTGAGCTTATCGCGCGTCGATGCCTCGTACGACAGCATCGATGATTCCGTCACTTCGAGTTCGAGGAACATCGGGTCCATGCCGGTCTCTTGTAAGATGGTTTGCAGCGTCTCGACGAAGTCTTCACGCGCGAACTGGAGCGGTGACACGTTGACTGAGAGCGTGAACGGCTTGACGCCGGACTTGTTCCACCGTACCCAAGCGAGACACGACTCGCGCATGACCCAGTTGCCGATCTGGTGGATCAGTCCGGTGTTTTCTGCGATTGGGATGAATTCGGTCGGTGTGACATCGCCGAGTTCGAAATGATTCCAACGCAAGAGCGCCTCGACGCCTTCGAGTCGATTTTTCGTGAGCGATACTTTCGGTTGATAGACGAGCGTGAACTCGTGACGATCCAGTGCGTGGATGAGCGCTTTCTCGATCTCAACCGTGCGTAAAATTTGATGCTTCGATTCGTCTTCGAACTCTTTGATTTGGTTTTTCCCGATCCGTTTCGATTCGTGGACGGTGAGTCGCGCGTATTGGACGAGTTCGTCCGCGGACGTCGTGTCTTTCGGATAATGGCTAACGCCGGCGCTCATCGTGAGTTCGACGGTCGTCCCGTCGATATTGAACGGTTGTGAGATCGCTTTAATACACTTCTCCGCTTTTTGTTTGGCGAGTGTGCTGCGCTTATCGAACAGTAAGATAATGAATTCCGAAGCACCGACTCGTGTCAAAATGTCATCTGGATGAATCGTGACGCGAAGACGTTCGGCGATTTGCATCGTCAATTCGTCCGTACCGTGATGTCCGAGCATATCACTCAAGAAACGCCAGCGGTCGATGTCGATGTAAAGACAAGCGACCGGGTCCTCGATTTGAATATGTTCCGCAAGGATGCGTTCGAGCTTGTGGCGGTTCGGCAAATCGGTGAGCGTATCGTGATACGCCATATGTTCGACGAGACGTTGTGAGGCGATCGCCTCCGAGACGTCCCGTAAAAACCAGAGCACTTGGTCCATCGCTTCACCTTTGAGCGGGTAACTCGTCACTTCAATCGTCTTATCGTCGATTTCGACCCGTCTTGGGTCATAGAACTGTTGATTGATCGTCAAGGACGAGTGGTAGTCTTGGAAAAAAGTATCGTCCGTTTTGTCGAACAAACGATAAAACGCGGTGTTGGCGTACTGGATCATACCATCTTTCGTCGTCGTGACGACCGCATCCGTCGTCGAATCGAGAATCGTCGCTTGGATGAGTTCTCGTTTTTTGAGGTGACGGTCGAGCGTGAGCGACAAGAAGAAGATGGCAAACAAGATGACCGTGATCGCCGTGACGAGCCAGGCGAGAAGCGACGGTTCGACGGCATTAGCGAACGGGCTGTTCGCTTCGATGAACGCGAACGATGACGCGGCCATGCCGACGAAATGCATCCCGAAGATGGCGACGCCCATGAGCAGTGAAAAGAACACTTTCAGCTCGAGGTCGATTTTTTGTTTGGCATACTTTGAGTAGAAGCCGATCCATAAGGCGATAAGTGAGGCCGCGATGGCGATAATGATCGACAACATGGCCAACCATGGATCATACGAAATCGCGACGCCTTGAATCGCGGCCATGCCGACGTAATGCATGCTGGCGATACTGGTTCCCATCAACAGTCCTGCACCGATCAATACGGGATGAGTCGTCCGGCGCGAGACGATCAAGAAGCCGAAGATACAGCCGGCCATCGCAATGATGACAGACAGTAAAACGAGCGGGATCGAATACGTGACGGGGCGCAACGCCTCGTGAGCGAGCATGGCGATGAAATGCATCGACCAAATCCCGAGTCCGAGGGTGGCGCCCCCCGCCAAAATCCACATATTTTGAGTGGAGCGATTCGTCGCGTTCACGCGGCGTGCCAGTTCGATGGCAGCATAAGCGGAAACAGCGGCGATAATATAAGAAAGAATCACGAGAAAGTAATTGTGATTCATCGAGTGTTCGACTACTGGTTCCATGTGTACCTCGCTAGTAAATGTGATTTTGTTGTAACTCTGATTATACCTCGGTAAATAGTAGCCGACCTATCATTTTGCTTCATATGGTAAAAATATTTTGCCGGTGAAGTAGGCAAGTCGCTTCTAGAGTGGGTAAACTACATATAAAAGGAGGCGGAGCGCATGATTCCGACACGAAAAGAAGTCATAACGTTTATCGTCATCGCGTTCGCGTTCTCATGGTTAAGCTGGTGGGGGCTCTATACGTGGACAAGTTTGCCGATTCTAGCGACCGTCTTGATCGGTTCGTTCGGACCGAGCGTGGCCGGCAGTTATATGGCGTTTC
This sequence comes from Exiguobacterium sp. SH0S7, assembly GCF_004337195.1. Lineage (NCBI taxonomy): Bacteria > Bacillati > Bacillota > Bacilli > Caryophanales > Exiguobacterium > Exiguobacterium sp. SH0S7. The sequence goes on along the minus strand of NZ_SJVA01000007.1, from coordinate 1,377 downwards.
GAGAAAACGGATGGAGCGGGGTGCAGACACTGTTGAAGCGAGGCTTCGAGTGGCGGATGGCCGGTAAGTACTATGCGTTCGGGCTGTTGCTCATCCCGTTCTTGTTTGTACTCTCGTACTGGCTGACCGATGCGAGCGGTGCGTTACTGCTGAACGAACCTTGGCTCGTCATCCCGTACTTCCTCTACATGTTATTTATCGGGGGAACGGTTCAACAAGAGTATGGTTGGCGCGGGTATTTGCTCGACGCGCTGCAACTCAACAAGACGCCGCTCCAGGCGAGCCTGTTCGTCGGCGTGGTGTGGGCGGTTTGGCATATTCCGCTCTTCTTGATGACAGGCACCGGACAGGCATCCCTCCCATTTTGGGCTTATGCCGTCGCCATTCTATCGTTTACGTTAATCATCTCGTGGTTATATAACGTCACGACGATGAACTTATGGGCGGCCTTTTTACTGCATACGACGTTTAACGTCTCGTTTGCCCTCGTCCCCTTGATCGAGCCGGGGCAGGTCTCAATCGGTTTTCTTTATTTGACGCTTTTGTTGTTCACGACGGCAATCGTGCTCGTCTGGAAGACGCACGGGCATCTCGGGTATGACCATCTCGAACAGCTCGAGGCGGTGGAAGGGTCGCATCAACCGAACGTTACGTTAGGCAGAGACACGGGTAAAGAAGGAAACGTATGATTATGGATAGAGGGAAGTGGAAATATTGAACTTTCGTCCGCTTGAACGAGATGATGTCAAACCGCTCCAGCGTTTGTTTATGGAGAGTCTGAGCGATTTGATCCGCCGGGAACAGTTTGAAGACGCTGATTTGTTGGACGAGGAAGTGGCGCGCTTGAATACGACCGTTCAAGATAGTTTGGATGATGAGACTGTCCAATTGTTTGTCGTGCTAAAAGACGACGTCATTGTTGGAACAGCGGCTATCCTTCCTCCGAACGAGATTATCACGGCACATCTCGATGTCGAGCCGGACGTACCGGAAGTCGGATGCATCTATGTGACGCCGAGTGAGCAGCGGCAAGGGGTCGGTCATTTCTTGCTTAAAAACATGATGGACGAGCTGTTGAGCAGGGGACAGCCGATTTTTTATCTCGATGCGGGATTTCCGACCGCGCAAACGTACTGGGAAAAACGGATGGGTCCACCTGTACTCACGATCGACCATTACTGGGGACTCGGTGCCCCTCATAAAATCTGGCGGTGCGATGTGACGCAATACAAATAGAGACCTGGCTGAACTGAACTGCTCCCCGTCAAGTAGACAGGGTAAATAATGAAAACCAGCCTAGGCGGCTTGAGCCCTGTATTCGACAGGGCTCAAGCCGTTTAGTCGTTTCTGGAGACGATCATGGTTGTAGAACGATAT
>NZ_SJVA01000006.1:0-136249 GCF_004337195.1 Exiguobacterium sp. SH0S7 | reverse complement strand
TCCTGCAGGAAAGCAATCCAACGGAGACCCAGCAGCGACATAAGTCGCGATGCGGCTCCGGGATTGCCTGCGGAAAGCGTGGGCGCCGGAAGGACGAGCGATTCTATTGATGTTAGTCAACAAGCTGCGGATGCGGACAAAGTTGTCCGCATCCTTATTTTCATGTTAAGTCTTTTGGCGAGAAGCCGTATGGCAGCATCTCTTCTTTTGTCATCACTTTCGTCTCACCGGCCATGTTGGCCAAGATCAACGTGAAGTCGTCACTCGCAAACTCGGCGATGACTTGACGACAAGCGCCACATGGCGAGATCGGGCCGTCCGTGTCTCCGACGACGACGACCGTGTCGATTGACTTGCTGCCTTCCGACACCGCCTTGAAGATGGCAGTCCGTTCCGCACACATCGACAAACCGTACGACGCGTTCTCGACGTTACAACCTAAGATTTCCTTACCCGTCTCATCGATGACGACGGCACCGACGTTGAACTTCGAGTAAGGTGTATATGCGCGCGACCGCGCGTCAATCGCCTTATGAACGAGCTCTTGAACTTTTTCATGTGGAATCATTGAATGTTCCTCCGCTTCTTGAATTTAAAAAAGAAGTCTGACATCTGAACTATAACGTGAAAACGTTTTCTTGACAAGCGTTTTCATGGTCCCGTCAATATTTTTTCTTCTTCTTTTTCTCGAAGACGACAATCGATTCGACGTGAGCCGTTTGCGGGAACATATCGTACGGTTGGACGTAGTTGACCTTATAATCGGCTTTCATGAGTTGATCCGCGTCGCGCACGAGCGTCTGCGGGTTACATGACACGTAGACGATCCGTTTCGCTTTCGAAGAAATCATCGCGTTTAGGAGCTGATGGTCCACACCTGTTCGCGGCGGGTCGACGACGATGACGTCAGGAATCCACCCGTCTTTCACCCAGCGCGGAATCCAATGTTCAGCGCGCCCCTCGACGTATGTCGCATGATTGTAGCCGTTCTCACGCATGTGAGCATTTGCGTCTTCAACCGCTTCAGGTACGACTTCCATCCCGCGAATCTCTTTCGCGTGCGGTGCGAGCCAAAGTCCGATTGAACCGACACCGGCGTACGCATCGATGACGCGTTCTTCACCAGTCAGACCGGCCGCCTCGACGACTTCACGGTACATGACTTCGGTTTGGGCCGGATTGAGTTGGAAGAAAGCACGTGGCGACAAGTGGTAATGCACGTCGTCTAGCTGCTCGTCCATCTTATCTTGACCGGCGATGTGGACCGTTCGGTAACCGAAGATGACGCCCGACCGGTTCGAGTTGATGTTGATATGGAACGAGACGACGTTCGGCAATTCCATGATGCGGTCGCTGAGCGTATCCAAGTTCGGTACGTCCTCACTCCCGACGACGAGAACGACTTGAACGTCGTTCGTCTTGTAACCTGAACGGACGACGATCGTCCGGGCAAAACCGACGTCACGTCTCGCGTCATAGACCGGGATGTCGAGCTCGTTCAAAATACGGACGATGGCGTTGTTGACGTTCGTCGTATCACGTTGTTGCACCATGCAGTGCTCGATCGGCACGAGGTCGTTCGAATTCGGCTTGTAGAGGCCTGAGACGATTTCGCCGCGTTGGACTGACAACGGGAATTGGGACTTATTACGATAGTACCAAGGGTTTTCCATCCCTTTCGTCGGACGGATATCGGACTTATCGACGTTCAACTTCGTCTTCTGACGGAACGCGTTGCGGACGATGTCTTCTTTATAGTCCATTTGCAGACGTGAACTCATATGTTGAATCTGGCAACCGCCACATTCGTCATAAATTGGACACGGCGGTTTGACCCGGTCCGGCGAGTCGTTGTGTCGCTTCGTGACCCGCGCCTCGGCATAGTTTCGTTCGATGCGCGTGATTTCGATATCGGCTCGTTCCCCTGGTAACAGGTTCGGGATAAAGATGACCATCCGATTGATCATCGCGATGCCCTCCCCGTTAATGCCTAACCGTTCTGCTTTCGTGCTTGCACGTTCTCCTACGATCAATTTCAATGTGTTTCATCCTTTCGAGATACTTGTTCTAAATCTTTGGCGTAACGTACGACTTTCGCACGTAAGGAATCAATATCAGCTAACAATCGATGCAAATCCTCTGGCGTCGTGAATTCGTCTAACGTGTTGACTGATAAGCACAGTAACTCCGTTCTCGATTTTAACACGTTCATTTTTCCTGCCGTATCTGTTCGTGATTTACCCATCTCATGATCGCTCCTTCGCTTAGTGACAAAGAGTTGTTATTATAGCATACTATTTCGTGTAACTTGATAAAAAGGTGGAATCCACATGCAAAACATCTCGACGACGTTCGATCCGTGGGAAGCGTATCTCGATCAAACCGAGTTCGGTCGACTCGTTCTCTCGAACGTCGAAGTGACGACGACGAAACTATGCAATATGCGCTGCGAGCATTGTGCGGTCGGCTATATGCTCGATCAAACGGAAGAACCCGAGGTCCCGCTCGAACTGTTGATTTCGCGCCTCGACGAGATCGAGCACTTGCGCGCCTTCTCGATCACGGGCGGTGAGCCGATGCTGTCGATGAAGTCAGTTCGAAACTATGTCGTCCCGCTTCTACGCTACGCTAAGGAGCGCGGTGCCCGCACACAGATCAACTCGAACTTGACGTTGCCGTTATCTCGCTATCATCTTATTACCCCTTACCTCGACGTTTTGCACATTTCTCATAATTGGGGAACGGACGCCGATTTCTTAGAGGGCGGTTTCGCGATGATGGACCGCAAGCCGAGCGAATCCGCTCGGCTCAAGATGCTTCAGACGATGAAGGACAATGCCCGAGCCCTCACGGCCGAAGGGGTCATCGTATCGGCCGAGACGATGATCAACAAGCGGACGATCCCCCATTTAAAAGAGATTCACGAGGAAATCGTCTCGCTCGGTTGTCAACGCCACGAATTGCACCCAATGTACCCCGCAGACTTCGCTAGCGCGCTCGAGTCAGCCTCTCTCGACGAGATCCGTCAAGCTATCCATGACGTACTCGACATTCGGGACGAGAACGTCTGGATGCTGTTTGGAACGTTGCCGTTTTACGCCTGCTCGGACTCAGAAGCCGACCGCGCCTTACTGCGGCGACTCTCGACTGCGAAAAACGTGACGGTCCGCAACGACCCGGACGGACGCTCCCGGTTGAACACGAACATTTTTGACGGTCAGATCATCGTCACCGACTTCGGCGACGAACTCGGCACACTCGGCACGTTGTACGATACGTCGTTCCAAGACGCGTACGATCAATGGACGAACAGCGCGTTGAACGCCACACTGTCGTGCCATTGTCCCGCCGTCAAATGCCTCGGACCGAACGCACTCGTCAAACAAGCGTACTATCCGACAGTCGACTTTAGACAACGTGTCGCCCACTCGTTTTAATTATTTCGATTCGGGAAATATTTAGTATATAAAACGAATCGAGGTGTTCGATGATGACAGCGATCTATGTGTTCATCGTTACCGTCATGGGAATCATCATTTTCGGAGGCGTGCTCAGCATCTTATTGACAGCCGCATTCGTTTCGGACAAAGTAGACCATGATGAAGTGTTCAGTCAAGGCAGTTGGGACGATGAGTTGTTACAAATAAATCATACTCCTCAACCGATTGATGAACCAAAAAGCTGAGACCTCTCAGCTTTTTATTTTTGTATGTGAGGTGACCTATGGAACGGTTTCGTTTTTCGATCTTATTGCTCGTCGTTTTTATTTCGGGCTTGATTCAAGGGGCGCTCATCCCTTTACTATCCACATTAATCGAACGTGACGGCAACCCGGCCTGGCTGAACGGACTGAACGCGACGATGCTCTATTTGGGCATCATCGTCTCGGCACCGCTACTCGAACGGTTCGTCCGCAAATACGGATTCCGCCCGACGATCGTCCTCGGCATCGTGTTGACGGCGCTCGCCACGTTCTTTTTACCGCTTTGGCCGTCACTGCTCATGTGGGCCGTCATGCGCTTCGTCATCGGATTCGGGGACTCGGCGCTTCACTACGGCTCGCAAGTGTGGGTCACGTCGGTGAGCGAGAAACGGAGTCTCGGCCGGGCGATGGCGTATTACGGGATGTCGTTCAGTCTCGGGTTCGCGGTCGGTCCGTTGATCGCCCCGCTCGTCGATATTCACTTTTGGCTCCCGTTCCTCGTTTTGATCTTCTTCTGTCTCGGATCACTCTTCCTTATCTTCAAGGTCGACAACGAGTACCCCGAGGCGGAGAAAGTGAAGACGGACTCGACCGGACGCATCCGCCTCGTCTTGATCGGTGCCGGGTACACGCTGCTTCCGGCTTTTACATACGGCTTTCTTGAAGCGAGCCTGAATGCGAACTTGCCGATCTTCACGGTCCGTAACGACATCGGGCTCGCGCAGACGAGCACGCTCATCACGACGTTCATCGTCGCGTCCATCATCGTCCAGTTGCCGCTCGGACGGCTCGCCGACCACTTCGGGAAGAAACGCGTCCTGCAAATCGTCTTGACGCTCGGTACGCTCTTGTTCGCCCTCGCGAACCTCGCCGTCGACAACTATTTGTGGCTGCTCGTCTTGTTCGCCTTGGCCGGTGCCGGACTCGGTTCCACGTATTCGCTCGGCCTCGCCCATATGACGGAAGTGTTGCCCCGCTCACTCTTACCGACCGGCAACATGCTGTACAGCATCTCGTTCAGTGTCGGGTCGATCAGCGGTCCGATGATCGGTGCGTTTTGGGTCGCGTTGCCTAAAGAAGTATATTTCCTCATGTACGCCTTAATCCTCGGCATCCTGTCGATCAGCCTATTCACGTCAAAAGCTAAACCAATCGAAGCATAAGTAAAGGATGAACCTCCGCGGAGATTCATCCTTTTCGTTTGTCATTCGTTTGGTGGCCCGACTCTGACATCGTTTCGTTCGAACGCTCGGATGAACACCTCATCAAGAGCGAATGGCTCCGTATCGAGTGATGCCAATACGTCGGACTTGAGCGTCACCTCGATGACGCGGTCATTGATTTGCCACTTCGTCTGGATATCGTCGCCTTGCCTAACGGCGCGCACATCGACTTGGTCGTGATGTTCTTTCAATCCGCGACTCACGCACTTCATCACGTACTTGACGTACTCATCTCGCGGCTGGCGTGACACGAGGATGTTTCGGACAATCAAATTTCTCGTCATGGCACAAACCCTCCCTTCTGTTAACTTGTCGTACGCAAGTCTTTACAACGAAGACTGATTCACAACTGAAAATTTTCAGAATTTTTAATATATTTTGCCATGAGAATAAACTTCCGTCAACTGTACCTCGAACTCATTTCGCGGCAGAGCCGCCCGGCCGACGACGACCTTGAAAATACGTTGACAAGTAGATGCCGGCGATGACGAATAGCAACCCGACGAGCGCGTTCCAAGGAATCGTCTCACCGAGCAGTAAACTCGATAACAAGACGCCGAACAAGGGAACAAAGAACATATAGAGCGACACCCGGCTCACCGGGTTGTGTTTCATGAGCGTGTTCCACAACGTGAAACCAATCGCTGATAACAATGCGAGGTATAACAGGAACAATAGTGTCTTCACCGTGTAAGGCAAGAACACGCCTCCTGGGTCAAGGATAAATCCGACAATCAACAGACCGAGCGAACCGATCACCATCGCCCAAGCGGTCATCGGGGCGACGTCATGATGTCGCGAGTAATCTTTCGCGACCAAGTTTCCGAACGCGCCAGACACCATCGCCAAGATGAGAAGAATTTCACCGATTCCAAAACCGATTTCCGAGCTTGCTGTTGGCCAGTTCGCGATGACGATTCCTGAGAAGCCGAGAGTGAGCGCGATGCCTTTCAACCGGTTCAACCGATCATCTTCATAACGGAAGTGGGCAAGCGCCATTTGAAAGAATGATGTCGAGCCGGCGATGATCGACCCTTGTACCCCGGTCGAGATGGACAATCCGATATAGAAGAACAGATATTGCAAAAACGTCAAGAACGCCCCTAAATGTGCGTATGCCTTCAACTTTTCCCGATTTAATCGAATCGGCCGCTTGAAGACGAGCCGGCTGATCACGAGCAACAGAATACCGGCCAGTAAAAACCGTTCGCCGGCAAAGAACAGTTGTTGGCCGTACTCGCCTGCTCCGATGTCTAACGCCTCATAACTTAATTTAATGAACGGGAAAGCACTCCCCCATAAAAACGTGTTGAACAACGCCAACAGCGTGACGCTCCAAGAGCGTTGAAAAATATTTTGCATGACACGAAATCTCCTTAATCTTTTAGTTTGTGAGTTGTTATGAATGGTGTTAAAATAGACTTACATGATAATCATTATAAACAAGGGAATTTCAAAAATGGATGATAAGCCCTTTAAACAAAGAAAGATAATGATAATCATCCTCATTCATTATCATTTAACTGATATATATTCTCAATTAGAAAGAGGTGTCTACTATGAACGTACACGCAACTACTGCACAAGAAAAAAGCCACGTCTTCAAACGGGCAAACTGGTTCGAACATATCGAGCTCATCATGGCGCTCATCAGCGGTGTATTGATTGTACTCGCATATTTCACAGAAAGACAAGGCGGAGCCCCTTCGATTTACGTCACACTCTACTTGAGCGCCTTCTTGATCGGCGGTTATGCCAAAGCCAAAGAAGGACTGACCGATACGTGGGAAACCCATTCATTGAACGTCGAGCTACTCATGATCATCGCGGCGATCGGCGCCGCCTCGATCGGCTATTGGATGGAGGGCGCGATCCTCATCTTCATCTTCGCCTTATCCGGAGCGCTCGAGACTTACACGCTGAACAAAAACGAGCGTGCGCTCGAATCGTTAATGGAACTCCAACCGGAACAAGCGACCCGTTTTGATGCAGCCGGCGGTCTCGAAGTTGTGCACATCGATGATTTAAAAGTCGGCGACCGGATTTACGTCCGGCCGGGCGAACGTATCCCGGTCGACGGGCGCATTTTGAGCGGGACCGCCTCTATCGAAGAAGCCGCCATCACCGGGGAATCGATTCCGGTTGATCGGACCGTCGGCGATGAAGTGTTCGGTTCAAGTGTTAACTTGAACGGGGTGCTCACGTTATCGGTGACGAAACTCGCTACCGAGACGTTGTTCCAAAAAATCATTCAAATGGTGCAGCAAGCCCAAGAAGAAAAATCGCCGTCGGCCCAGTTCATCGACCGCTACGAGGGACGATACGTCCAAATCGTGCTCATCTCGGTCACGGCCATCATCTTGCTCGGTCCCGTCCTCACTTCGTGGTCGCTCGAGACGAGCATATACCGCGGGATGATCCTGCTCGTCGTCGCCTCACCGTGTGCCCTCGTAGCAGCGATCACACCAGCCGCGCTTGCCGCCATCGCCTCGTCTGCTAAACACGGGATTTTGTTCAAAGGCGGTGTCCACATTGAAAACATGGGACGTCTCAAAGCGATCGCATTCGATAAGACAGGGACGCTCACAATCGGTAAGCCGGTCGTCCAAACGGCGTTGGTTCATCCTGATATGGCAGCAGAAGACGTTTACCGCGTCGTCAGTTTGATCGAAGAACATTCGATGCACCCGCTCGCCGAGGCGCTCGTCAAGTTCACAGGCAAACACACGGGAGACATGGATCACTTTAAAGACATCACCGGTTCAGGCATCGAGGCGACGATTGACGGCACTTCCTACCGGGTCGGTAAACAAAAGTTCGCCGACCGGAGCGGTGACTTCTACCGCGAAGATGTCGAACGGTTAAAAGCCGCCGGACACACACTCGTCTTCGTCAGTGACGATAAGCAGACGATCGGTGCATTCGCACTGCGTGACACGTTACGCCCGGAAGCCAAACAAGCGATTGAGCGCTTGAACCATCTCGGGATCGCGACGATCATGATCACAGGCGACAATGAAGCAACGGCACGCGCCATCGCGACGGAAGCGGGCTTGACCCGCTACATCGCCGAATGCCTCCCAGAAGAGAAAGTTGAACAAATCAAGCTGTTAAAACAAGAGTACGGCACGATTGGGATGATTGGCGACGGCATCAACGACGCCCCGGCCCTCGCGACAGCAGATGTCGGGATCGCCATGGGCGAAGGAACCGACGCCGCACTCGAGACGGCTGACGTCGTCCTCATGAAAAACGACCTCGTCCGCTTGAGTTCAGCAATCGAGCAATCTCGTAAATTGAACCGGATCGTCTTGCAGAACGTCGTGTTCGCCCTCGGTGTCATCCTCGTTTTGATCGCGACGAACATCTTCGAGCTGCTCGTCATGCCGTTCGCCGTCGTCGGTCATGAAGGGTCAACGATTCTCGTCATTTTGAACGGACTGCGCTTGCTCAGTTCTTCATGGGACTGACAAATTTCGACAACGTTTGAAACCGTCATTGAAAGCGAATGACGGTTTCGCTATAATGGAAACAGTGTGTCTAACAGACCGATAACAGATAGATGATTGGCTAAAGGTGGTACAGCATATGAATACGATTGCAGTGATCGGCAAAGTGTTTGTCGATATTAAAGGAACATCGTTCGCCCCGCTTCATAAAGATGCGAAAAACGTCGGAGACATCGCGTTCTCGAACGGCGGAACCGGCCGTAACGTCGCGCAAAACTTAGGCATCCTCGGTAACGACGTCCGGTTCGTGTCAACCGTCACAAACGACCAAATCGGGATGGGTGTCCTTCAAGAGCTTCGCGACTTAAACGTCAACGTCGATCATGTCGACCTGCTTGAAGATAACGGTATGGGCATGTGGCTCGCCGTCATGGACAATAACGGCGACCTCCAGACCTCGATCTCGAAACAACCAGATGAAGCGATGATGGAACAATGTATCCTCCGCCGAATCGATACGGTGTTCGCCGAAAGCGAAGCCGTCGCCATCGACCTCGATCTGTCGGTCAACGTCTTGAATGAGACGATTGAACTTTGTCGCGAGATGAAGCTCCCGCTTTACGGGGTGTGCGGTCATTTGTCCGTCATCGAGCGAAATCGCCACTTGCTTCAAGGCTTCACCGGCTTCATCTGTAGCCGTGAAGAAGCCGAAATCCTGTCTGATATGTCAATCGTCACCGTCGATGACGCATTGCGCGTCGCCGAAGTGCTCGCGATGAAAGGTGCGCCGCTCACAATCGTCACGATGAGCGAGCTCGGTGCCGTCTACGTCGATCTCCGGACGAACGAGCAAGGACACGTCCCGACGACGAAAGTCAAAGTTGCCGATTCAACAGGCGCCGGTGATTCATTCTTCTCGGCCGTCATCTCTGAATTGATGAAACATCATTCGATCGAAGACGCGCTCCGCCTCGGCATGCGCGTCGCCGCAAAAGTCATCGGTTCTCACGAGAACGGTTTGACTTCTGATATGTACGAATCGCTAGAACAAACGACGACAGATTAACAAAGCGCATCGACGGTGAGTCGATGCGTTTTGTTCACTATAAGCTACCGAAAGGAACGATCCCATTGGTCAGAACAAAATTACGCAGCGCCATCATCCTCACGAACGAACACGACGAGGTCGCGCTCATTCGACGCGAAAAAGAAAACGCACTCTATTACGTCTTCCCTGGCGGCGGTGTCGAGTTTGGCCATACGGCTGAAGAAACTGCCGTCCGTGAAGCTTATGAAGAACTCGGCGTCCACGTCGAGCTTGAAGGAGTCGCCGCCTACGTCGCCTTCAACGGTGAATTGAATCCTTATTTTTGGGCCCGCGTCACAAGTGGCGAATTCGGAACCGGTACAGGCGAAGAGTTCCAAGCTGAACAGACGAACGGCTCGTACACACCGATTTGGGTGAAGCGGAGCGCATTGAGCCGCCTGCCGGTCAGACCCCCTTCTTTAGCCGAGCTGCTCACCACCACTCCAGAACGATTCTTTGACAAAACGTTAGCCGAAGACTGAATCAATGTGTAACCTGCTGACAAATCGGGAAAGATAGTTTCTAACGATAACGTTCAGGAGGATATGTGCATGGACACTACAGAAGTGAAAGAAAAAAAGAATTGGCTCTCCTTCGGGAAAGAGTTGTTTCGTCGTTTTAAAGAGCATGACGTTCAAGATTACGGCGCAACGCTCGCTTTTTTTTGGTTCTTATCGATTTTCCCGGGAATCATTTTTATTTTAGCGTTGCTCTCGTTCTTCGATATCACGCAAGCGTCGTTTCAAGAACAGCTAAATAACCTAGCGCCAGGTTCGGCGGCGACCGATTTTTTATCAGGGATCTTTGAGGCGATCGGCGAGCCACGAGGCGGACTGCTCTCGATTGGTGCGATTTTAGCGATTTGGTCGGCCTCTAAAGGGGTCGAACGGTTGATCAATATGGCAATCCACGCGTACGGTGAGGACAACGAACGCAACTTCTTCGTCAGTAAAGGCATCGCCCTCGGCTTGACGTTCCTCCTCGGCGTCGGCGTCTTGCTGCTCATCATTTCGAACGTGTTCGGCTCACAGATCATCGGATTCATTTCAGACTACCTCCCGATTTCCGGTGCCGAAGTCGTCTTGATCAACGTGTTCCGTTACGTGCTGACGACGGTCATCTTAATCTTGACGCTGTCGATCTTTTATAAGATCGCACCGCAACAACACGTATTTTGGAAAAGCACCGTCCCCGGCGCCATCTTCGGCGTCATCGCTTGGCAGCTCGTCTCACTCGGTTTTAGCCTGTACGTCTCGAACTTTGGCAACTACGATTCGACGTACGGGTCACTAGGAGGCATCATCGTCACGTTGCTTTGGCTGCAGTTGACCGGCATGATCATTTTGATCGGCTCTGAGATCAACGCCACGTGGCAATGCTTCTTCAAAACCCCGAGCGAGCAGGAGTATGAGAAAAACTATAAGAAAAACAAAAAGTCCAAGTCGAAAGACTCGGACGAAGATGACTACAAAGATATTCCGGTCAACACGTACGGATGACAAAAGGCGAGCTCCGTTGAGAGAGCTCGCCTTTTGCATGGATGATTATGCCTCTACGACATCGAGTCGACCCGTCCCTGGATCGATGACAAATCCGTAGACGTTCGTGGCCGGTGGCAGGAGCGGATGGTTTTTGATCAGACTGACCGAGTTGACGACGTTCGCCTCGACCGAGTCAAAGCCGTGCAACCACTTCTCCAAGTTCATGCCTGAGGCTTTGAGCGTCTGTAACGTCTGCGGCTCAATTCCGCGCCGCTCCATCTCGCCGATGACCGCGTTCGGGTCGATAGCGGCCATGCCACAATCGTAGTGCCCGATGACGACCACTTCTTCCGCACCGAGAGCGTATAAGGCGACGAGAATCGAACGCATGACCGATCCGAACGGATGCGACAATACCGCGCCCGCGTTTTTGATGATTTTCGCGTCGCCGTTCTTCAAACCGAGCGCATGTGGCAATAGCGACGTCAACCGTGTGTCCATACAAGTTAAAATGACAATTTTCTTATCGGGAAATTTATCTGACACATACTGCTCATACCGCTTCTCTGTCACGAACCGTTCATTGAACGCAAGCATGTCTTTGACGACTGACATATCGTTTCCCTCCTCTATGTTTATGCGATAACGCGTGCGACGATCAACCCGATGACCATCCAAGCCCCGAACAACGTGTTGACCTTCGCCGTCATCGCCATCGCCGGCATCAAGTCGGCCGGCTCGCGTTTCACCCAGAAACGCTTCACCGCACGAATCATGATCGGAACGGTCAATAGCGAAAGCAATACCCAAGGCGTCACCCCGTAAACGAATACGGCGACGAGGATACCAATCAGCGCAACGATAAAGAATCCGGCCAAAACGAGCACTGCTCGGCGATGTCCGACGAGACACGCGATTGTGCGTCGTCCGTTCACCTTATCGTTATCCAAGTCTCGAATATTGTTGGCCAGTAAAATCGCCCCGATCAAGAGCGCCATCGGGAACGACACGAGCAACAACTCAGTCGTCACCGTGCCGATTTGAATATATCCTGAAATCCCGATGATGACGTAGCCCATGAACAATCCGGCGACGAGTTCACCGAACGGCGTATACGCGATCGGAAGCGGGCCACCCGTATACAGATAGCCGACCACCATCGACAACGCTCCGATCCAAAGCAAATGCCAGCTCGTCGAAGCGGCAATGTATAGGCCGAGAATTCCCGCGACGCCATACATCCCGAGCGCGATGCCGAGCACTTGACCCGGCGTGAACCCGTCTCGCACGATCGAGCCGCCAATTCCAATCGAGCCCTCGTGGTCGAGCCCGCGTTTGTAGTCATAGTATTCATTAAATAAATTCGTCGCGATTTGAATCAAGACCGAGGCGATGAGCATCGCCAAGAACAGACCCCATTTCAAATCGGTTTGACCGACGACGATAAACGTTCCTAACAGCACCGGAATAAAGCTCGCCGTCAGTGTGTGCGGACGAATCATGCGCCAATAAGCACCTTTCTCTCTCTTCTTCATCTACTTCCCTCCCTTCGTTAGTTTACGTCTCCACAAAAAAATCTGTCAATGCCCGCCCCTCAATCGTCTGAAGTCATGTTTCTCGAGCATTTGACGGGCAGTACAGCCGTTAAGTCATGATACACTAAAAGATGAATATTCTATCGGATTGAGGAGGCTTTTCTTATATGCCAGATACTCAAACACACATTAAACAACGAATCGAACAAGCGCATAAACGCGCACGCGCATGGCAACGACCTGTCCTTGCCTCATACACGTGGGAGATCCCTTCGTTCGACGCGTTTCATATCATTCAAAATACAGAAACATCACACTATTATTTTTCGACACCCGATCGCTCACTTGAAATGCTCGGTTGTGCCGACGCGCTCGTCTTGACGGCGTCCGGACCCGAACGGTTCCAACGTCTGCAATACGACTGGAGCCTGCATCGCCGAGATGTCGATGCCGTCATCTATGCGTTCTCAGGATTTTCGTTCGATACGTTCGTCCGACCTCAAAAAAACATGTGGGACTCATTCGGCGAGGCGGCTTTAGTCGTCCCTAAATTTTTATACCGTCGTTCCGGTGACAGGCACACGTTGACGGTGTCGACCCTTGTTTCTTCAAACCAGACCGTTGAACAATATTTAATTCAACTAGCCGACCAATTGGCCCAGTTCAACGCCCTGCACGCGCCCGATGAGTCGACACCGACGTATTCGAAAGTAAAAGACGGCGTCGATCACTTTAAATCAAGTTTTCAACAGGCGAAAGGATATATCGCCGAAGAAAAAGTCGAGAAACTCGTCATCGCCCGGGAAGAGATTTACCAGACGTCAGATGAAGCGTTCCCGTTCGCGAAGACGCTACGGCACTTGTCTGAACATCAAGAAGGCAGTTATGTGTTCTTATATCAACCGAAACGGGAAATCGGATTTTTCGGGGCCACACCGGAGCGGCTCGTCCGTAAACAAGGGCCGCATATCGAGACTGCGGCCATCGCCGGCACGATCAAACGCCCGGATACGGACGCGGAAACCGAGACGGCGAAACAGCAGTTGTTGCATGACCGTAAAAATTTAGAAGAGCACCAAATCGTCGTCAAAGACATTCAAAACGCTCTCACGCCTTATGCAGCGACCATTCATGTCGCACCGTCCCCGACGATTTTAGAGAACCGCTCGGTATTTCATTTACACACACCGATCAAAGCGACTTTGGACACGAACGCGTCTCTCCTCTCCATCATTGAATCGTTGCACCCGACACCCGCACTCGGCGGTTCTCCGAAGCGGACGGCCGTCCGCTTGCTGCGCGACATCGAACGGTTCGATCGCGGCTGGTACGGCTCACCGTTCGGCTGGTTGAACACCGACGGAGAAGGTGAATTTGTCGTCTCCATCCGTTCGGCCCTCGTCCAGCATCAGTTCGTGGCATTATACGCAGGCTGTGGAATCGTCCAAGAGTCTGAACTCGAATCAGAGCTAGCCGAGACAGAAGTCAAATTGAGCCCGATCAAGCAAGCGCTCGGGTTAGACCAAGTCATTTCAGGAGGCAATCACGAATGAACGATATGTTAACGAATTGGGTATCCCATATGATGAATCGACTCGTCGAAACTGGGATTTATGACGTCGTCATCAGTCCCGGTTCGCGTTCGACACCGCTGGCGATGGCCGCGTATTTGCACCCGAATATACGCCATCACGTCGTCGTCGATGAGCGTTCAGCCGCTTTCTTCGCGCTCGGACTGACCCGCGCTGGCGAAGACGTTCGGCCGGTCGCATTAATTTGTACGAGCGGCACAGCCGCTACCAACTATTTTTCAGCTGTCGCCGAGGCAACGATTTCCCAGCTCCCGCTCGTCGTCTTGACGACAGATCGGCCGCATGAGTTGCGTAACGTCGGGGCCCCGCAAGCAATCGATCAAGTCCGTCTCTACGGTGAACATGTGAAGACGAGCCTCGATCTACCGGTGCCCGAGCCAGAGAGTCTGCGCTATATGGAACAAGCCGTCGGACGTCTCGTACGCTTGAGTGCGCAGGCCCCGCTCGGACCGGTCCATATTAACATTCCGTTCCGAGAACCGTTACTGCCCGATATCGACCGTCTGAAGTCACAATTGACCGCCACTTCGAGACGGAGCGAGACCTCGTACATTCGTCCCGTCACCGACGACTTGGCTCGCTTCAAACAAGAGACGGCCGTCGAACGGCTCGCTTTCGTCGTCGGACCTGGCACGCCGACGCCTTGGCTCGAAACCATCTACAACGTAGCAAACACTCACCGAATTCCGGTGTTCGCCGATCCGCTAAGTGGCATGCGTTGCTTTGACGGCGTTTTGACGAATTATGACACGTGGCTCGCAAGTGAGCATAGCCCAGAATGGACGCCGAATGCGGTCGTTCGCTTCGGTGCGGCTCCTGTATCGAAACGGTTGAATGAATGGCTCAAACAGACCCACCAAATCTTGATTGAACAGCCTGGCTCGTTTCGCGACCCATCGAGTCGTGCGACTGTCGTCTACGGCGACGCGAATGATTATTTGGATGTCATCGACGTCCCGTTTGACGACGTCTACCGCGCTCGTTTTTCCTTATTCGAACAAGTCGCCGAATCGGCCAAACCAAGTCTGAGCGGTGAGAGCGCCTTGACGCGTCACGTCTTGAACGCTCAGATCGACCGCTTGTTCGTCAGCAACAGCATGCCGATCCGTGACGTCGACACGACGCTCGGCGCCGGACAAGCCGTATCCGTCTTCGCCAACCGAGGCGCGAACGGAATCGACGGAATCATCTCGAGCGCGCTCGGCGCTTGCCACGACACAGAACGAGCCGCGTTACTGATCGGTGACTTGGCGTTCTATCACGACAGCAACGCCCTGCAGTTACTAAAGACGCATCCTGGCTCGTTCTCGATCATCGTCGCCAACAACAACGGCGGCGGTATCTTCTCCTTCTTACCGCAAGCATCAATCGAGCCACAGATGTTCGAAGACTTGTTCGGTACACCGCTCGACTTGAACATCCGTGGCTTCGCCGACACATACGGGCTTAGCTATCAACTGCTCGAACGTCCAGAAGACGTGACAGCAGCGATCGAGGCCGGGATTCAGTTGATCGAATTCCCGTCTGACCGTGCCGACAACGTCTTATCCCACCGGAACTGGACGGAATCGATCTGCACGCGTCTCACGTTGGAGAACGGGACGTGAGACGTACTGTCCGTGACGTGTCGTATGAAGTAATCGAGCACGGGTCCGGAAGACCGGTCCTCTTGTTGCACGGCTTCACGAGCAACGCCGGATGGCTCTCGTATTTCCCTGACTTGCCGGTGCGCCTCGTCGCCCCGTCCCTGCTTCAACATGGACAGACCGGCAGTTGCTCGGTCGCCCGCGCGAAGATGAGCCAACAAGTGAAGGATTTGTCGACGCTGCTCGACACGGACGAAAGGCCGTGGACGGTCATCGGCTATTCGCTCGGCGGCCGCATCGGGATGACACTCGCAGCCTGTGACGAGCGCGTGGACCACTTCATCGGGATTAGTACGACGCCCGGTCTCACCGCTTCAGAACGACGAGCGCGACGCGACGCCGATGAACGGCTCGCGCGACGAATCGAGACGGACGGAATCGAAGCGTTCGTCGCCGCATGGGAGATGCTCCCGCTTTGGCGCCAAACGGACGAGATGCGGGCCTCGCTTCGACATGAGCGGCTCGCTCAAGACCCGTCAGCGCTCGCGAACAGTTTGCGCGCCATCGGGACCGGCAGTATGCCGTCGCTATGGACGCATCTTGACCGCCTGCCTCGAACCGATTTGATCGTCGGTGCGCACGATGTGAAGTTTCAAACGATTGCTCGCGCTATGTGCGAACGTCGTCCAGACATTCGGATACACGAAATTTCGGGTGCGGGCCACGCTCCCCATATCGAGAACACCCAACAATTTGGTACAATGATAGAGAAATTGATTTTAGGGGGAATTTAAATGGAATCAGTAGCAAACTGGACATCGGTCCGTACGTATGAAGACATTAAATATGAGAAGTGGAACGGGATCGCAAAAATCACGATCAACCGCCCGGAAGTTCGGAACGCGTTCCGTCCGCTCACGGTCAACGAATTGATTGACGCGTTCGCGCGCGCCCGTGACGATAAAGAAGTCGGCGTCATCATCTTGACAGGTGAAGGCGATCAAGCCTTCTGCTCAGGTGGCGACCAAAAAGTTCGCGGTCACGGCGGCTACGTCGGTGACGATGATATCCCGCGCTTGAACGTTCTTGATCTTCAGCGCTTGATCCGAGTCATCCCGAAACCGGTCATCGCCATGGTCGCTGGATACGCCATCGGTGGCGGACACGTCTTGCACCTCGTCTGTGACTTGACGATTGCGGCCGACAACGCTCGTTTCGGTCAAACTGGACCGAAAGTCGGTTCATTCGATGCCGGTTACGGTTCAGGCTACTTGGCACGTATCGTCGGACATAAAAAGGCTCGTGAGATTTGGTACTTGTGCCGTCAATACGACGCACAACAAGCGCTCGACATGGGGCTCATCAACACGGTCGTCCCGCTCGAACAGCTTGAAGCCGAGACGGTCCAATGGTGCCAAGAGATTTTGCAACACTCGCCGACAGCACTCCGCTTCTTGAAAGCTGCGATGAACGCTGATACGGACGGCTTGGCCGGAATCCAACAGCTCGCCGGTGACGCGACGCTCCTTTACTACACGACAGATGAAGCAAAAGAAGGCCGTGACGCCTTCAAAGAAAAACGTGACCCTGACTTCGGTCAATTCCCGCGTTTCCCGTAAATCGTAAGAGAGTAGCGAATTCGCTACTCTTTTTTTGGAGGTAATTGTGATGGATTATGATTTTAAGCAACATCCTGTCGACACGATCGCCCTCGTCACCGCAACGGAACGTCTGACGTGGGGCGAATTGATCGATGAGAGCTCGCGCTTGGCACACTTTTTAGGCCGGACCGTTCCGGACGCTCGTCACATCGGACTGTATGCGTCAAATAGTAAAGACTATGTCGTCGCAGTCCACGCCGTCCATTCGCTCGGAAAAGTACTCGTCCCATTGAATACACGACTGACCACAAGCGAACTCGCAATGCAACTCGACAAGGCCCACATCGACATCTTACTCGTCGATCAGGAAATCGACCTCAACGTCCCTCAAATCGACGTGAGCGTACGCGATCAAGAGCCATTGCGCCGACATCATCGCTGGGGGCGTGACGAGGTCATGTCGCTCATGTTTACGTCCGGCACGACCGGACACGCCAAAGCGGTGCAACAGACGTACGGAAATCATCGCGCGAGCGCCGAGGCCGCAAAAAAACATCTCGGATACGAGCCGACCGACCGCATGCTCGTCGTCACACCGCTGTTCCACATGAGCGGACTCGCTCAAGTGTACCGCTGCGCCTTGTTCGGCTCGACATTATACGTCGAACCGAAGTTTGACGTCTTGCGTACGATCCAATTGATCGCGTCTGAACGGATCACCCATCTTTCCCTCGTCGCCATCATGCTCGGGCGACTGCTCGACGCAGGATTGACAAGTCACCATCTCCGCGTCATCCTCGTCGGAGGCGGACCGGTGCCACGGACGTTGCTCGAAGAAGCAGACCGCCGCCACTTGCCGATCGCTCAGACGTACGGGATGACGGAGACGTGCTCTCAAGTCGCGACGCTATTACCGTCTGAAGCACTGGACCACATCGGTTCAAGCGGTCAAGCGATCGCACCGACCCGCATCCGTATCAGTCGCGATGGTGAGATTGAAGTCAATGGCCCGACCGTCACGCCCGGCTATTATAACGAATCGGAAGCGAACGCTTGGACCGAGGACAGGTACTGGCGAACCGGCGACCTCGGAACGATCCAAGACGGCTATTTATATGTTTTGGATCGCCGGAGCGACTTGATCATCTCGGGCGGAGAAAACATCTATCCCGCGGAGATTGAGAGCGTCCTGTTGCGATGCCCCGGTATCGAGGACGCAGGTGTCACCGGGAAGGCTGACCCGACATGGGGCGCCGTCCCGATTGCATATATCGTCGGGACGTACGACCCTCACGAACTTACGCAAATTTTAAACGACCACCTCGCTAAGTATAAGCATCCGAAGGCGTTGATCGCGGTCACTCAGCTCCCACGAAACGCCAACGGAAAATTGATGAGACACCGCTTAAAGGAGACCGATTATGATTCAACGAGCTGACCTTTACATCGTCCCACTTACGTTCAAACACCCGCTCGTGACAGCCCATGCCGTCTTGACGACGAGACGGACGGTCATCCTCCGTCTCGAAACGACCGATGGAGCAGTCGGATACGGTGAAGGTGTCGCTTTTGAGACGCCGTGGTATACGTCGGAGACGGTTCGCTCGACCGTCGACACGTCTGAACTGATCTATCGATTGCTGAACGGACAGACGGTCAGCGCGACCACATTTTCAGACCACGTCCGTTCGATCATCGGACATCCGATGGCAAAAGCGATGTGGGAGAGTGCACTCTGGGAAATCGAGGCCGCCCGTGCTGGCATGACGCTAAAACAACTTTTGCAAGCCGGAGATCACGTCGCTTGTGGGCGGACGATTGGGATCGGCCTGCTCACCGAAACGTTGAACGCGATCGAACAAGCGCTCGATTCCGGGTTCGAACGGATCAAGTTGAAAGCATCGCCCCATGAGCTATTGACGGCGCTCGCAGAAGTACGAACTTTTTTCCCGGACGCTCCGCTCATGATCGACTTGAACGGCAGTGCACACGAGCAGCCGCTCGACTGGTTCGAACAACTCGACGCCCATCGTCTCTTGATGATCGAGCAGCCTTATCCAAGCGACTGCTGGGGCGACTCGGCCGACCTGCAATCAAAACTCAAGACGCCCATCTGTCTTGACGAGTCCATCACGTCACGGCAAGACGTCGAGACGATGAATCGGCTTCAGGCCGGACGCATCGTCAACATCAAACCTGCCCGCGTCGGGGGATTGACCGAGGCGCTCGCAATCCGTGACAGCGGTACTCCGTATTGGGTCGGCGGTATGTACGAATCATCGATCGGCCGTTATCATACGCTCTTATTCGCCTCGTTAACGGGTGCCGCCTATCCGGCCGACATGGCCGGAACGAGCGCCTATTTCGAGACTGACTTGCTCGATACGCAGCTCGACGTCGAAAACGGTCAGCTCTCGATCCCTGACGTCGTCACTCCGGATTGGAAAAAGATTCATCAGTTAAGCGAACAAATCATCCAGTTAACGTAAACAAGGATACAGACCGCGGTCTGTATCCTTGTTTGATTACATTATTCTTCTCGGAACGTGCCAGTCAACACTTCATAGCCGTCCTCGGTCACGATGACCGTGTGTTCAAACTGCGAGACGGGGCTGTCGTTCGGTGTGAACAACGCCCAGCCATCCTCTTCTGACTGGTAGACGATCTCGTCTTTCGTCGAGACGAACGTCTCGACCGCGATGACTTGACCGACTTTCAAGATGTCATTCTCTTCCCGGCTATAGTAGTTCGAGATCGTCTCCGGTTCGCCGTGGAGCGTGCGGCCGAGTCCATGACCTGCCAAGTTTCGAATGACAGTGAAGCCATTTTTGCGGACATCCGCGTAAATCGCTTTTCCGATCTGGTTCACTTTCGTACCGGCCTTCACTTTGCTGAGACCTGCTTCGAGCGACGTGAGCGAGACCTCGACTAAGCGAACATGTTCTGGCGATTTCGGTGTACCGGCAATCACCGTCCGTCCCGTGTCTGCATAATAGCCATCTTTCACGGCAGACACATCGACATTGACGATGTCCCCGTCTTTAATGACTTCTTTACCTGGAATTCCGTGGGCAGCCACTTCATTGATGGAGATACACGTATAGCCCGGAAACTCATACATCGTAATCGGCGCCGAGGCCGCTCCCTCTTCTTCAAGAATACGTTGCCCGATCGCATCGAGCTCTTTCGTCGTCATTCCTGGCGTGACGGCCTGAGCCATCTCATCCCTTGCCCGGGCGACAATTCTTCCAATCTCACGCAACGCATCATAATCGTAATCAAACATCATAATCCCTCTCAATCTAATAATCGGTTTTGGTATAAGTATTCTTCTGATAGATCGGCGAACAAAAACATGCCGTCCGGCAACGGATAACTGAACGTCCGCGTCACTTCGTTAGAGCTGAAGTCGCGATAGTCTTCCGACAAATAGCCCCGTCCGCGAACGCTCATCGCCGCCATCGTTCTGATAAAGTATGGTCGAAAACTCCAGTTATAGCCCCGGTACGTGTTGTCGACTTTCCAAACATGTTGCTCTTGGTAGACGTTCGCACTCGTCTGGAAGCCAGTTTGGTCGGTCAAGTAGTAGCGAACGAGCATCCCTTCTAATTTAGGGGCGATATGGAGCAGCCATTCATCCTTCTTATCCCGTGACCATTTCCCGGTTTGGACGAGCTCCGCGACTTTTCCGTGAAGTTCGAATTCCAGCTCATACAACCGCTTCAATCGCTCTTGGTCGTGCAGGAAGAACGCTGGAACTTCTTGCGTCAGCACACTCATTCCTTTTGCTTCACGCGGCGGGAAATCCTCTTGACGACCTAACAAGCCACCCATGTAGTAACTTCCACCGTGCTGCCAAGCGTAACGCAACTGACCGAGATGATCGATTGACTTATAAAGCAGCGGGGCCCCGAGTTTCGAAGCGATGTATTCCATCGTCTGGAGCATTTGGGGGTAAGTCACCGACAACGTCTTCTTCTCGACCATCGTTGCTAAATCGACAAGCAACAACTCCGGTGCAATCGTCATGATGTCCTCGATACTCGTCGACTCCGCAAAGTCGAGCGCGACTCTCACACCAGAAGATCGATAATATTGAACGACGCGGGACAGACGAGACACATCAACGAGCTCGGTCCCTTGAAGTGTCACAAATATCCGGTGGAGCGGGAAGTTCAATTCCCGTAACGGTGCTAAAAATGCTTCGCCCCCTTCTTCAAGGATCCATTCCGACCGGCAGCGGAACGTGACGAACTGCTTTTCGTCACGCAACGCTTCGGCGGCCAATCGTTCCATCCGTTTGGCGATGTCGAGTTGATACTCGACCGGTACGTCGTCATCGTAAAAGAACGGGGTGAGCGACTCGCCCCTGAAATGGCCGTGTACCATGTACCCTTCCACTTGAAACGTGGCCGCCCCGAAGATCGGTTCATATGTCACTTCGACTTCATTTGGATTCATCATCACATCCACTGCGTCCAATTGGATCACCTCATCCTCATTTTTGAAACAAGAAAACGAGCCGGTTTCAGCTCGCTCGTGTATGCACATACATATAGGCACCGAAACAAGCAATAAAATACACGATACTCATCACACCGTATCCGATTCCCATCTTCCCGCCGACGCCGATGGCCATGACTAACCAAATCATCGCGCCAAACAAAAGTGTGGCGACCGGAATATATCGGAAATTCGGACGTGCTGTCCGCATAACAATCGGCTTCAATGCTAGGACGCACGCCAATAATATGACGAGACCTAAACCTAGTTCTACCATCCGTTGACACCTCATCCTTCAATCTCTACTCGTTCAGTGTAGCATGAGACAAATAAAAAAACCGCAAATCCACTTAAGGAAATGCGGTTTTCGTTTTATCGATTAGTCACGCGGACGACGTGGGCCACGGTCTTCTGATGAGCGACGACGATCGTCGGTCCCACCAGTGCGTTTTCCACGGTATCCACCGCCACCGCTACGTTCGCCTGAGCGTCCGCCACGGTCTCCGCCGCCAGTGCGACGGTCTCCGCCACCACTGCGTGCGCCACCACGGTATCCACCGCGGTCGTTGCGTCCACCTTGACGTTTCACACGAACTGGTTCTGCGTAAGAGATTTCAACAGGTGTTGAATCTGGCTCTTTCGTCAAACCACGAAGTGCTGCTGCGAGAAGCTCGACTGCTTCGTACTCTTCAAGGAGCTCAGTCGCAAGTTGCGTGTAAGCTTTGAAATCGCCCGCTTGAACGCGTTCGATCAAATCTTCAGCTGATTGCTTTTGGTTTCCTTCGAGTACTTCTGCGATCGTCGGTACGTGACGACGGTTCATTTTCTTGTTCGTCACACGCTCGATTGACTTCACTTGACCGAATTCACGTGGCGTGATGAACGTAAGGGCAGTACCTGTTTTACCAGCACGGCCTGTACGTCCGATACGGTGCACGTAGCTTTCCGGATCTTGTGGGACGTCAAAGTTGTAAACGTGTGTGACACCTGTGATATCAAGTCCACGCGCCGCTACATCTGTTGCGACCAAGATGTCGATCGTGCCGTTTTTGAAACGACGGATGACTTGGTCACGTTTTGATTGCGTCAAGTCACCGTGAAGGCCATCAGCCGTGTAACCACGTTTGATGAGTGCTTCTGTAACTTCGTCAACACGTTTCTTCGTACGAGCGAAGATGATGCTGAGTTCTGGTGAGTCGATGTCGATCAAACGGCAAAGCGTATCGAATTTTTGGTTTTCACGCAATTCGAGGAACTGTTGGTTGATGTTTTCAACTGTCATTTCCTTCGCTTTTACTTTGATGATCGTTGGCGACTTCATGAAGCGCTCAGCAATCTTCTTGATTTGTGGTGGCATTGTCGCTGAGAAGAGAAGCGTTTGACGTTCAGCCGGAAGGCCTTTCAAAATCATCTCGATATCTTCAACGAAGCCCATGTTGAGCATTTCATCCGCCTCATCCAAGATCACTGTTTGGATCTCATCGAGTTTGATCGTCTTACGTTTCATGTGGTCCATGAGACGTCCAGGTGTCGCAACGACGATTTGCGGGTTCTTTTTCAAGCCGCGGATTTGACGGTCGATTTGTTGACCACCATATACAGGAAGTGCGTATACACGCTTCGCTTCCCCGATTTTGTTCAATTCTTCTGCAACTTGAATCGCAAGTTCACGTGTCGGTGCAAGAACAAGTGCTTGGACTTGACGCGCCTTTGTGTCGATTCGCTCAATTGTCGGAATACCGAAAGCTGCTGTTTTCCCTGTACCTGTTTGTGCTTGACCTAATACGTCCACTCCTGTGAGTGCGATTGGAATTGTTTCAGCTTGGATCGGTGTCGCTTCCTCGAAGCCCATTTTGAGTACACCTTTTACTAATGCATCACTTAACTGTAAATCTTGAAATTTTGTCAAATTATATTCTCCTTTGTTCATGCAAAAAACGTCTGAGGTTGGTTCTGCAGACGTTCTTTAAATGTTTCCTCGTAGTCAACTCTTATTACTATACCGCATTTGTTTCTAAAATGAAAGAAATACATTCTAAAACTTTTTTCGGCCACCTGTACATGAGTAATCTTATTTCAATTTATACCCGTTGTCGAGTTTTTCAACTTGCTTTTCTTTCAAGAGCTTCCCGAGCGCCCGTTTGAAGGCCGCCTTGCTCATGCCAAACTCACGGTCGATCACGTCCGGGGCTGTCTTGTCGCCGTAAGGCATTTCACCGCCGCGTTCTTCGATGTAAGAACGAATGCTTTCTGCATCCGGGTCGATTGCTTCGTACGCCCGTGGTTTCATCGACACAAGAACGGTGCCGTCTTGTTTCACTTGCGTCACACGTACTGCTAACTGTTCGCCGAGACGCGGCCATCGCGTCATCTCTGCTTCATGTAAGAAACCGAGTGATTCGTTCTCGACCCAGACGTTGACACCGACATCGCGTTTATTGACGACGATCGCTTGAACGTCTTGATTGCCCCACTCTTCTTTGGCGGGACGGGCGAGCAAGTTCAAATACGCATAATGAGCCGGTTCTCCGAGCAGACGGCCTTTTTGATCGTACTTGAGACGGACGCATAGCTTATCGCCTTCTTTTGGCCAATATGTCCGGTTTTCAGGAAGGTCGTCGAGCGAGACGAGCACGTCCTTTTGAATGCCGATGTTGACGAAGACGCCCGTATTGTAGCGAACGCCTGTCACCTCGAACCATTCATATTCATCAAACGATACGTTCGGAATCGTCATCGTCGAAGCGAGACGGCCTTCCGAGTCATGATATAGGAAGACACGCACCGTTTGACCGACTGTGACTTCTTCTGTTTGTTCTTTCCGATGAAGTAATACCTCTTCACGGCCGTTCCCAATAAATACGCCAAAATCGGCTGAACGTTCCGCAACTAGATCGACTACATCTCCTGCACGTAATACCATTCTATACACATCCTTTTTCATCTTATTACTGTCAGTATACCTACCTACACACGTTCTTAATCATATCACGTTCCTTTTCCTGCTTCAGGTCAATTGTGTCCAATTTGTGAACAGGACAATGAACCACCCAACCGTCAAGCTTCTAAATCGACCGAGTATCAGACGGAATTTTGTGACAATTTTGTGAACAATGTTTTTCCATCTAGTATCCACTTTTTGAAAACGTTATTATTAAAGGAGTGTTGTTTATAAATCAGGTTTCAGCAATGTCCGAACGGGGGAAATAAAATGTTTGATGTTCAATCTCGCTCATTTGCGAAACGCTTCATGAAGGGCCTTTTGATTGCATTCTTCGCTCTTCTAGCTTCGCTGAGTTTCATATTCTCAAACGGTGTCGATACGAACGTGTCGTCTTCCGTCACGATGGTTCAAGAGTAAGCGCCCTCTCGCTCGTCAGAAGGCGTTTTTTTGTTTTGTTCGACAAAAAAAGGAATTTTTTGCTCACTTGTCGAACGAGAAATACGTTCGGTTTTTTCAATTGAATCATCTGGGAAGGGAGAGTCACTCATGCTATTTTATTTTCTCACCACGATTCTTTCAGTCGTCGGTTTGTCCGTCTCGCTCCAAACCGGTTTTTTCAAAGATCCGATCGGCACATTCTTGTTCGCGGCACTGCTCGCCATGGGTCTATCTTCATTTAAACAGCTTATCGCACAAATGAACGTGCTCCTGAAAGAAAGGCGCAATCAAAAGCGCATCGATCGCATCGTCGCTCGCATGCACTCCAGTTCACGCAAACGCTCTACATAACGCTCGTGTTCCCACTCCACTTTTGGTATTCTATTCTAGATAGAAGAGCACAACGGACTTGGACCGTAGGAGGCACAAACACGAATGAATGAAATCCCTTTATCGAACGAATGGCTGTTACGCTATTCACCCGTCATGGAGCTGTGGCTGAAAGAAGACGGCATTTTGCTCGTCGATGACGACAATCGAATCCGCCTCACCTTAGAAATTGGCAGTGATCACGTGATGCAGTTTAAGAGCATCGAGCAAGACGGTGCCTACTTTGTCGTTGACCCGGTGAATAAACGAATTACGTTCGAACTCGAGGAAGAAGAAGAGGAAACCGATTCTCGCTTCTGGGAATAAAGATTCATGTCTAAGAGTCAGATTCTCTGTGTGAGAAGAAGACTCTTTCTTGCTGTTTGGCTCTATTTTGAAAAGGAGATTGATACTATGTTACGCACCGCCATTTGGTTTTTCTCGTTCTTCGCCGTCTTGCCCGTCTTGCTTCCGTTTTATCCGAAAGCAAAACGACTCGACGTACCGGCACGATACGATTACGTTCAAAAAATCGCCTACAACTGGGCCGGCTTCTTATTGAAAGTGGCCGGAGCCCGAGTCCGTGTGCACGGACAAGAACATATTCCGAACGAACCGGTCGTCTACGTCGCCAACCACCAAGGAAACTTCGACATCCCGATCATGATCACGGCGACAAAGCACCCGAAAGCGTTCATCTCAAAAATCGAAGTCAAAAAAATTCCGATGATCGCGGGTTGGATGGAATTGATGGGTTGCATCTTTATCGATCGCAGTGACCGCCGCCAATCCGTCAAAGCGATCCGTGCCGGTGTCGAGACGATCCAATCCGGACAGTCCATCATCATCTTCCCGGAAGGCACTCGTTCAAAAGGTGGGCCGATGAAAGAGTTTAAAGCCGGCAGCCTGACGCTCGCTACGTCGAGCGGAGCAAAAATCGTTCCGGTGGCGATCAACGGCAGCCATCACCTGCTCGAAATGAAAAATCGGATTAGACCGGGTATCGTCGATGTGACGTTTTTACCGGCCATCGACCCGGCCGACGTCTCGAATAAAGAATTGACAGCGAAAGTAGAAGCGATGATTCGCCAAGTCGTTGAAGGAGGTTCCAAATGAGTTTATTAACAATCGAAGGCATCCGTAAAGAGTTCGCCGACAAAGTCTTGTTTGACGACGTCACGATGACGATTCATCCCGGTAACCGGATTGGCGTCATCGGCGTCAACGGTTCTGGGAAATCGACGTTCTTAAAAATCATTGCCGGCGTCGAAACAGCCGACAAAGGCACGATGCAACATCCGAACGACTATCGGATTCGTTATTTGACGCAAACCGTTGATTTCGCTCCCGGTCAGACAATTTTAGACGCCTTGTTCACAAGCAACACCCCATCCGTCATGGCGTTAAAACAATACGAGCTCGCTCGCCAAGCACTCGAGGCGAACCCATCGAGCGAGCAATGGCTCGAACGTTTCATGAAAGCACAGCAAGCGGTCGATGCCGCTGACGCTTGGGAAACGGAAGCGAAGCTGAAGTCGATCTTGAATCGGCTTGGGTTACCTGACGTGTCGGCCGAGATCAGTTCCCTCTCCGGGGGCCAACAAAAACGGGTCGCGCTCGCTGCGGCCTTGCTCGACGAAGCCGACTTGCTCTTACTCGACGAGCCGACGAACGAACTCGACGCCGATACGATCGCTTGGCTCGAGACGGTTCTCGCGGACTACCGAGGCGCGATCTTGCTCATCACCCACGACCGTTATTTCTTGAACCGGGTGACGAACCATATTCTCGAGATTGCCGACGGCACGTCTTACTTTTATGACGGGAACTATGAACTGTTCCTCGAGAAACGGGCCGAACGCAAAGCCCGCTCTCAGTCGATGGAACAAAAGCGGCAAAACATCTTGCGACGCGAGCTCGCTTGGCTACGCCGCGGTGCCAAAGCTCGGACGACGAAACAGAGAGCCCGGATTCAACGTGTCGAGGGCTTAAAGCAGCAAGAGGCACTCGCCGAAGACGATGCGCTCGACGTATCGGTCGGTTCACGCCGGCTCGGAAAAAAAGTCATCGAAGTCGAACAGTTATCGTTCCAGTATGCGGACACGCCGCTCATTCACGATTTCAGCTGGCTGTTCGGACGCCGAGAACGATACGGCATCGTTGGACCGAACGGGAGCGGCAAGACGACGCTCATGAACTTGCTCGCCGGTCGCATCGAACCGACGTCAGGCACGGTCGTCCACGGTGAGACGGTTCACATCGGTTACTACGGTCAACAAGTCGAATTTGACGATACGACGCGACGGGTCATCAACGAGATCGAACGGATCGCCCAAGTCATCTACACACCGGACGGCGAGACGATCACCGCCGGTCAAATGCTCGAGCGTTTCTTGTTCACACCGGACGCCCAATATAAACCGATCAGTAAACTGTCCGGTGGCGAGAAGCGTCGTCTTGTGTTGCTGCGGATTTTGATGGATGAGCCGAATGTCTTGTTCTTAGATGAGCCGACGAACGATCTCGATACGGAAACGTTGTCGGTTTTAGAGGACTACTTAGAGTCGTTCCCAGGAACCGTCATCGCCGTCAGTCACGACCGTTACTTCCTTGACCGTATCGCCGAGCAACTGATCGCCTTCGAAGAGGGGACGATCAACGTCTACCACGCCGAATATAGCGACTATCTGGCCGAGCTTCAAGACGAGGCACGGCAGCTTAAAAAAGAACCGAAAGACAAGAAAGAACGCGCCAAAGCCGACGTCGTCAAGTTCACTTTTAAAGAACAAAAAGAGTGGGAGACGATCGAGGAAGAGATCGCTACAACCGAACAGAAAATCGAAGCCGCAGAAGCGCGACTCGCCGATGCCGGTAGCGATCTCGGGAAAGTGAACGATCTTTACGATGAAATCAGTACCCTCAAGCAAACACTCGAAGAAAAAATGGAGCGCTGGGAGTACTTGTCTGAAATCGATGAACAAATTCAGGCTCAGAAAAAATAAAAAAAAGACGGATCACAATTTAACATTGTGGTCCGTCTTTTTTCGCTATGTAGCCGTATACGTACACGTCGTATGTTTGATTGCCTTGGCGCATATAGTGGCGCAGCGTTCCTTCACGAATGAAACCGTTGCGTTCTAACAGTTGCTGCGAAGGGATATTTTCAGGATAGACGATAGCCCCGACTCGCTCGATATCTGCGGAACACGCAGCAAACGTCAATGCCGCCTGCAATGCCTCTGTCGCGTAGCCGTTCCGCCAATAACGCGGATGGATCTCATAACCGATTTCGGCACGTCGATGGCGCGGGGCGCGATTGTGGAATCCGATCGTCCCCATCAACTCGGGGTGACCTTTCCTCATAATGCCCCAGCGCATGATCGATCCGTCGGCAATCCCTTCTAGCATCCCGAATAGCATTTGTTCCGTCTGCTCAAGCGATTGATGCGGCTCCATCCCATAATGGCGCAACACGTCGACGTTTGAAAAAATCGTGTGTAACTGCTCCGCATCGGTCGATTGTAACTGCCGTAACTGCAGTCGTTCCGTTTCAATCGTTGGAATCATCCCGTTCCCCCCCGTCCGAGTGATTATTTGTCCACTAAATTATGTTGAAACGCATAGACGACCGCTTGCGTCCGGTCATAGACGTCAAGCTTCGTCAAAATGTTCGAGACGTGCGTCTTCACCGTCTTCAACGAAATGTATAATTCATCGGCGATGACTTGGTTCGCCTTGCCTTCGGCCATCAGTTGCAAAATCTCGCGTTCCCGTGCCGTCAAACTTTCATGAAGGGTCGTCTCCGGGTGCCGCAGACGTTCGAGCATCTTGCCGGTCACTTGTGCGGCCATGACCGGATTACCGGCTGCCGTCTGACGGATCGCGTCGGCGATTTCATTCGCGTTCGCCGTCTTCAAGACATAACTCATCGCACCGGCCTCGATGACCGGATACACTTTTTCATCGTCCAAAAAGCTCGTCACGACTAAGATTTTCGCATCTTTCCAGCTCGCTTTAATACGCTTCGTCGACTCGACTCCGTCCACAGGTTCCATCACGAGGTCCATCAAGACGACGTCCGGTTTTTCAGCGATGGCGAGCTCCGCTCCGGTCGCCCCGTCCGACGCTTCCCCGACTACTTCAATGTCCGGCTGTGTCGACAGAAATGCCGAGACACCGGCCCGGACCATTTCATGATCATCAATCAATACGACTCGAATCATTCTAACCCCTCCACTTGTTGTTTCACACGCACTTCGATTTGTGTACCGACTCCAGGCACGCTGACGAGACGTAACGTCCCGCCGACTTCGGCCGTTCTCTCTCTTATCGATTGTAAGCCATATGAGGCGACTTGTGTATCCTCGACGTTAAAACCGATCCCGTCGTCATTTATTTTCAAGATGACCGTCTGTTGGACGGTCCGCATTTCGATTTCGAGCCGCTTCGCCTTGGCATGCCTGAGCGTATTGCTGATCGCTTCTTGAACGATACGGAACAACTCATTTTCCGTATGGCGTGACAATTTCACTTCCTCGAGACGCCAGACGAGCTCGGTCGATTGCTTGCGGGACAGTTCTTCTAACAGACGTTCAATCCCCGTCTTCAAGGTCATCCCTTCTAACTCGACGGGACGAAGCTGCAACAAGAGCGAACGCATCTCGGCCTGGGCGGTCTGTGCCATGACTTCGACTTGACCGATCTGTTTAGCGGCGAGTTCCGGTTTCGATTCGATCGTCTGCTTGACCGCTGTCGTCATCATCGAGATCGCATAGAGCTGTTGACTGACCGAGTCGTGCAGCTCACGGGCGACACGACGACGTTCTTCGACGACCGCCTCGCTACGTGCCTCTTCGACACTGACCGGCCGATCGCCGACCCGTTTGGCGACCTCGATCATCTCCGTACGTTGTTTGCTGATGCGGACAATCCGTTCAAGCGTATCGCGGTACGGCGATAACGGCCGGAACGTGATCTCTTTTTGATTCTCGAGCTTCCATAGGGCAATCGCCACTTCACGGAAATCCCGGCGCAAGTAAAAGTAAGACCCAACTCCGAATATGCTGCCGATCAAGACGGCGATGACAACGATAGACACACCGAAAGGCAACCCTTCTTCACGTGTAAATAAATCTCGGAGTGAAGTCGAGTCACCTATTAGAAATGCAATCGTCACGAATAACGCTGTCAGTAGGCTGCTGAATAACTGGTGCCAGACGACCGTCCTTGGGTAAGAATCCTTCTTCATACGGTCATCACCTCGACGCTTCCGCTCATGAGCACGATATGAATCCGGACTTTTCGCGTCGCCGCTTGGTACTCATCAGACGCCGTATAAAAACGGCGGTTGAACACCGGTGAATAGTTCGATTCATCGACTTGGATCTTGCCAAAACCGATTGAGGCATCGATCGAGTAATCGTAACCGGCTGGGATGAGGATACGGATATCCCCGGCGAGTCCGTTCAAGAGCAAGAACGTCTCCCCTTCTGGAATGATGGCGCGCGATAAATCCATCTCGACGTCGCGCAGCAAAAAGAATTCATTCGTGTCTTGCAAGACGTAATGACCCGACTCTTTCGTCCCGAACGAAAACGCCTGTTCTTGACGAATATGCGACCGGAACCGACTCGACTCAAGCGGTCGATTTTTATACAAACGGTACCCGAACATGAGTAACAATCCTGACAAGACGAACCCGAACGCGGCCGAAGAAAAGATGAGTCCGACGAGCATCACGCCGCCAATTCCATAAAAGATATAACTGATCGGCTGATTTCCTTTCCGGCTGAAGCGACGCCCGATATAAAGCAACAAGAGCGGCACAATCATGCTGAAGAGGACGCTGTTCCCACCCGTCACGATGTCGATAAATAGTCCGATGGCAAATAAAATAATCATGAAGCCGATAATTTGGCGTGTGTTCCAACGTTCCACTCTGCTTCCCCCTCCCTAACGATATGTACAATGAAGCAAAGAAGCGATGGCCCGAAAATACTCTGGACCATCGCTGAACTGTTACGTCAGTCTTGTTTAAAGCGACGCTCAAGTTCTTTTAGTTTTGCTTCGAAATCATCTTCGTCCGCCGCGTCGGTTTTTTCTTCGGCCGCAGGTTCTTCCTTCGTTGCGTCTTTCTTCTCTTCTTCTGTGAACGGATGCGACTTCGATGTGTCCGCTCCGAAGATTTGATCGAGCGCACCTTTCAACAAATCAAGGTTCTCACGCATCGCGAACTCGTAACGTTTGTTTTGCATCTCGTCGAGTTTTAGGCGCATCTCGAGGGCACGGCGCTCAAGAGCGTCAAGTTCACGACCGCCTTCGTCGAGCAAGCCTTCGAAGTAGCGATACTGTTCACCGTAATGTTTTGACTCGAGAGCGGCGCGTTCAGCCAGTTTCTCTTCGCCGGCTTGTTTCGCGAGCTCTGTCTGTTCGTAGCGCTTGTCAGCCATCAATTTGGCATCGTCACGCTTCGTCGCGAGTTCGCCGAGCAACGCCTTCTGACGCTCGACGAGACGTTCGACCGACAACGCTTCTTTTTCAGCACCGCGGATATGGCGGTTCAATTCGGCTTCCCCACTCGAGCGTGGCGCCTCTTTTTCTTGATACTTTTTCATTTCTTTTGAAAATTCTTTCGTCAACTCGTTAGCTAAATCACGAAACTGATCAAATGGTGTCTTCATCATAAAATCCTCCTTCTAAAAACTTAGCGACGGTTTACAAACTTTTGCCAGACTTGATCGAACGATTGGAAGCTGCTACGACTAGCACGCGACCCGTCCGCATTTAAAATCTCAACGTCCCGCTTTTGGTTGGCATACATCATATACCCTTTAAACAACATCCATGCCACCACAATTCCGATTAACGCCCAAATATTCGACAAAATCGTGATGATCCCGATCACGGCGAGCAAGCCGTAACCGATTTTTGCGCCGACATGTGTCACGGCCATGAATCTGACTCCAGCCCAAAGTGCTAAGAGCGCCCCCAAACCAAACATGATCATATTTGGTAAAAAGCCGATTAGGACGAGAACTAGAGAGATTGCCGCCACGATGAACAACACTTGCTTCACTTGGCGATTCATCTGTCATCCCTCCTCATTAAGTACACTCTTATCATAATACGCCATTTAAAAGATGGCGACGAGCGGAAGGCTTGTTTTCCCTCGGTCTGTAGACTGAGATGATAGCGTTATCAGAAAATGTGGTACAGTGAATGTATCGAACAATGAAAGGATGATGTTTTATGAGCACCTTACAAACAGCCGTATACACCTTGTCAGCCAACAGGAGGGCAGTTGTCCTCCACAATTAAAAGGAGGATTCGATTTGGATCACACAACAACGGGGCGTGTCACGGCACAGTTCCAACATATGTACACCGTAACGACAGCGGACGCTGCTTTCACATGCGGGATATCGGGCAAATTTCGCCACGAGGCGATGAGCGAGCGCGACTATCCGGTCATCGGCGACTTCGTCGAGTTCACGGTTCGCGAGCACGGTCAAGGTACGGTTCGACGTCTCCTTGAACGACGGACTGTTCTTTCACGGACAGCCGCCGGCAACGAGACGCGCGAACAACTGATCTGCGCGAACGTCGACTATATTTTAATCACGATGGCGGTCGGTCACGACTTCAACCTGCGCCGGCTCGAGCGTTACTCGCTCGCCGCCTGGGAGACGGGGGCGACACCGCTTATCGTCTTAACGAAGGCTGATCAAGTACCTGATGTGGCCCCACTCGTTCAAGACATCCAACTGACGACGCCAGGAATTGACGTCTTCCCGGTCAGCTCGATCACCGGCGACGGGGTCGAGGCATTGCGAACTGCGCTGCCGAGCGGGAGCACGCTCGTCCTCGTCGGTTCGTCCGGTGTCGGGAAGTCGACGCTGACAAACGCGCTTGCCGGGAAAACACTCGCCGAGACGCAAGCCGTCCGCGAAAGCGACGAGCGCGGCAAGCATACGACGACGCACCGCGAACTATTCCGCGTCGACGACTTCTTCATCATCGACACGCCCGGCATGCGTGAGTTCGGTCTTTGGGACGGCGCCGATCATCTCGACGACACGTTCAGCGATATCGAGGAGTTGTCAGAACGATGCCGGTTCCGTGACTGCTCGCATCAAGCCGAACCCGGTTGTGCCGTTCGCGACGCGATTGCGACCGGTGCGCTCGATAAAAAACGGTATGCGAGTTACGTCAAACTCGAACGCGAGCTGCGTTACGCTGAAAAACGCCAAGCCGAAGCGGCACGACTAGCAGAAAAGAAACAGCGCAAAACAAAAGCATGAAATCAAAGGAGTTGCGGAATATCCGCGACTCTTTTTGTTTTCGTTTATGATTAGTACCAAATGTTAAGACCAATTCTACATATATGAACAATCGTTCAGAAATAATTGCGTCCATAGCAGGTAAAACGCTCGAAAGTAAGCGGTTTCTTCGATACAATGTAGTCGATTGTGACAGACAAAAAATCGTACGCACACAGGGAGAGAGTTATGAAAACATTGAACGAACGCGCACTCGAGATGCATGCTTTGCACCACGGTAAATTGGAAACGACACCAAAAGTCGACGTCGACACGACAGAAGCGCTCAGCCTCGCCTACTCACCGGGCGTCGCCGAACCGTGCCGCCGAATCGCCGACAATAAAGAGCTGTCCTATGAATATACGTTGCGCGCCAACACTGTCGCCGTCGTCTCGGACGGAAGCGCCGTACTCGGTCTCGGCAACATCGGTCCGGAAGCAGCGTTGCCGGTCATGGAAGGCAAGGCCGTCCTGTTCAAAAGTTTCGCCGGGGTCGATGCGTTCCCGATTTGTTTAGACACACACAACGTCGATGAGATCGTGCGGACGGTCGAACTGCTCGCCCCGACGTTCGGCGCCGTCAACTTAGAAGACATCAAGGCACCCGAATGTTTTGAGATCGAGGCCCGGTTGAAGCAGACGCTCCCGATCCCGGTCTTCCACGACGATCAACACGGGACGGCCATCGTCGTCTTGGCCGGCCTCGTCAACGCACTCCGTTTAGTCGACAAAGCGATGCCTGAACTGCGTGTCGTCATGAACGGAGCCGGGGCCGCCGGAATCGCCATCGCCAAGCTGCTCAAGCGCTTCGGCGTAAAGGACCTCGTCATCTGTGATACGAAAGGTGCGATCTATGAAGGACGCGCCGACGGCATGAACCCGTTCAAAGACCAGATCGCCAAGGCGACGAACCGGAAGCTCCACGTCGGCACGCTCTCAGACGTGCTCGAGGGGGCCGACGTCTTCATCGGTGTCTCGGCCGCAGGTGCCGTCACCGAGGACATGGTCCGCTCGATGGCCACAGATTCGATCATCTTCGCCCTCGCGAACCCGGTGCCGGAGATTATGCCGGACCGCGCGACTTCCGCAGGGGCCCGCATCGTCGCGACCGGTCGCTCGGACTTCGCCAACCAAGTGAACAACGTCCTCGCCTTCCCCGGTATTTTCCGTGGGGCGCTCGACGTCCGGGCGTCAGAGATCAACGAAGAGATGAAAGAAGCGGCCGTCCATGCGATTGCCGACTTGTTGACAGAGGACGATCTCGCGAACGGCATCGTCATCCCGAGCCCGTTCGACGAGCGGGTCGCACCGGCCGTCGCAATCGCCGTCGCGAAGACTGCTGTCGAGACAGGTGTCGCCAACCGTCCGCTCGACGAGGACGCCATTCGCCGCCACGTACGTGATAAGCGGCTATAACACGAAAAACTGCGCAGACCATAACGGTCTGCGCAGTTTTTTAGACTGTACCTTGTAAGATTCCTTCCGCCCACTCGACTTCTTCCGTCGTCGGTGGTTTGATGCCTTTTAACGGATAGTCGAGGCCGAGCGCCTCCCATTTATAGACGCCCATCTCATGATACGGCAAGATTTCGACTTTCTCGACGTGGTCGAGTTTTTGAATGAACGCCGCCGTGCGCCGGAGCGACCCTTCGTCAAGCGTCCATTCCGGGACAAGGACGTGGCGAATCCACATTTTCGTTCCGCGCTCGGATAAGTGTTCAGCAAGCGCGAGCGTGTTGGCGTTGCTCCGTCCTGTCAGTTTCTTGCACATGTCGTCATCGATGTGTTTAATATCGAGCAAGACGAGGTCGGTATGGTCTAAGATGGCGTCAAGGTTAGGGGGACGGAGTGCACCCGACGTATCGAGCGTCGTGTGGAGCCCATGTTTTTTCGCTTCACGCAACAGCGCTTCTAAAAACTCTGGCTGCGCGAGCGGATCGCCCCCTGAAATTGTAATGCCGCCTTTTGATGCTTCCATGAACGGACGATAGCTGAGCGCTTCTTGAATGACGTCCTCGGCCGAACGATGGTTATTCTTTTTAAAATCCCACGTATCAGCGTTGTGGCAATACAAGCAGCGAAGCGCACAACCTTGCAAAAAGACGATAAAACGAATTCCCGGGCCGTCAACGGTTCCAAACGATTCGACCGAGTGTACATATCCCATTGTCATCGAGATGACCTCCTAACGAATGAGCGGCCTTCAAGCGAAGGCCGCCAAGCCTTTACTTATAATGAACCGTGGAACGTCCGGTTGATGACGTCGATCTGTTGCTCGCGTGTCAACTTGATGAAGTTGACGGCGTAACCTGATACGCGGATCGTGAGCTGCGGATACTCTTCTGGATGTTCCATGGCGTCGAGCAACGTCTCACGGTTGAAGACGTTGACGTTCAAGTGGTGACCTTTGTGCTCGCCACCCATATAGCCGTCAAGAAGTGCCGCCAAGTTAAGTTCACGTGCGACGTCTTCTTTACCGAGTGCTTTCGGTACGATCGAGAACGTGTATGAGATACCGTCTTGCGCATGTTCGAACGGAAGTTTAGCGACTGACGAGAGCGACGCTGCCGCTCCTTTCGTATCGCGTCCGTGCATCGGGTTCGCACCCGGTGCGAACGGCTCACCAGCACGACGGCCGTCCGGTGTATTTCCTGTTTTCTTGCCGTAGACGACGTTCGACGTGATCGTCAAGACCGATTGCGTATGAAGCGCGTCGCGGTACGTTTTGTGTTTTCGGACTTTTTCCATGAACGATTTCGTAAGTTCGACAGCGATCGCGTCGACACGGTCATCGTTGTTCCCGAATTTCGGGAAGTCGCCTTCTGTTTCAAAGTCGACGGCGATGCCGAATTCATTTCGGACCGGTTTGACCGTCGCATATTTGATTGCTGACAAGCTGTCCGCCGTCACCGAAAGGCCAGCGATACCACAAGCCATCGTCCGTAAGATTTCAGGGTCGTGGAGCGCCATTTCAATCCGTTCGTATGCATATTTATCATGCATGAAGTGAATGACGTTGAGTGTGTTGACGTAAAGCTCTGCGAGCCAGTCGAGCGTCCGGTCGAAGTCAGCGTACACTTTGTCGTACGTGAGGACGTCTTCTGTGTTCATGTCCCAAGCCGGAGCGATTTGATCGCCGCTCTTCTCATCGCGTCCACCGTTCATGCTGTAGAGGAGTGCTTTCGCCATATTGGCACGGGCCCCGAAGAACTGCATCTGTTTGCCGATCTTCATCGGTGACACACAGCAGGCGATGCCGTAATCGTCACCAAACTCTGGAAGCATGAGGTCGTCGTTCTCGTATTGGATCGCCGACGTCTCAATTGACATCTTCGCGCAATATTGTTTGAATCCTTCCGGTAATTTCGTCGACCAAAGTACCGTCAAGTTCGGTTCTGGTGCCGGGCCGAGGTTTGTGAGCGAGTGAAGGAAACGGAACGAGCTCTTCGTGACGTTCGAACGGCCATCCTCACTCATCCCACCGATTGATTCCGTGACCCACGTTGGATCTCCAGAGAACAATTCGTTATAGTCAGGCGTCCGCAAGAATTTGACGATGCGGAGTTTCATGATGAAGTGATCGACGATTTCTTGGACGTCTGACTCTGTCAAACGGCCCGCCGCCATGTCACGCTCAGCGTACACGTCAAGGAATGTCGATACGCGTCCGAGAGACATCGCCGCACCGTTTTGTTCTTTGACAGCTGCAAGGTAAGCGAGATATACCCATTGATAGGCTTCTTGCGTCGTTTCAGCCGGGCGACCGAGGTCGAATCCGTAAGCAGCGCCGAGTTGTTTCAATTCTTGAAGGGCACGAAGCTGTTCAGACATCTCTTCCCGCGTCCGAATGTCTGCTTCCGAGAGGAAACCGCCATTGTTCGCCAAATCTTTTTTACGCTCGGCAATCAAGAAGTCTAAACCGTACAAGGCAACGCGACGGTAGTCACCGATGATCCGACCACGTCCGTATGCGTCTGGGAGACCTGTGATGATCCCTGACTTACGTGCTGCCCGCATCTCTGGTGTGTAGGCATCGAAAACACCTTGGTTGTGTGTTTTACGAATGTCTGAATAGATTTTTGTGATTTCAGGATTTGGTTCGAAGCCGTATGACTCGAGCGCGGCGTCGACCATGCGAATGCCGCCGTTCGGATGAATCGAGCGTTTGAACGGTTCGTCCGTTTGGACACCGACGACTTTTTCAAGGTCTTTATTTAAGTACCCAGGTCCGTGTGAGATGATTGTCGACGGCGTGTTTTGATCGACATCCCAAACGCCCCCGCGTTCCCGTTCTTCTTTCGTCAATTCCATCACTTGTCCCCAAAGACGATTCGTCGCCTCTGTCGGTCCGACTAAGAAACGGTCATCCCCTGTATACTCGTGGCGGTTCAAGCGGATAAATTCACCGACATTCACTTCGTTCGTCCACTGTCCAGGAACAAATCCTGACCAGGCTGATTTAATTTCAGTTGCCATTATGGTCACTCCTCATAGTTGAGATAACTGCCTGATTCCTTATAATATGAGTGTACGTGAAAACGTGAACAATATGTTTTACATTCTTGTGAAAGTTGTAACAATCTCATGAACATTGGTGTTATGCCGTTTTTGTAAGCGCTATTTTATCTGTTATAGTCATTTTTTAACTTACATAGAAACAGACGAATCCCTGTCCGTTCACGTTCTTGTTAATCCTGTATTATCTTTAAAGAGTTGTGAAAAATCATACAGTTTTTGTAGTGACTTAACTCACAGGTTCGGGATAGAACTTGAATTTTTGCCTTATATCGAGCACAATGGAAGCAGAACATTGTAGAAGAGGAAGGGGTTCTTCCCATGACGTATGAACCATTAACAGCCGAGCATAACTTAAAAGCCGGTGACCGCATCTCCCTTAAAGTCGAAGAGGCTGGAGACAAGCGCGACGGATTTATCACAGAATTTGAAGAAAAAGGCTTTTGGATTCGCTTTGATGACGATATCGAGAATGAAGATTTCATTGATTTCCGTGACCATTTAATCGTCGCACTCGTGTCGCGTCCAATCGACGTCGCGACGACGTATCCAGAACTAAACGCCTATTCAAAATTGCTTAAAGAATTGGAATACCGCGTGTATCAAGGCTTCACGGTCGAAGGTGTCGAAGCCTCGCCTGAGCACATCGACGTGCACATCAAACTCGTCGAGGACGGACAAGTGTACACACAGACGCTCCGTTCATCAATTGACCAAGACACTGAACATGTTCGCTATATTTGAACCAGGGAGCGCTTATGCTTCCTTTGTTTTTGCCCAACGATAAGGAGAACTGATATGAACTTTACAAAACCATTCATTAACGAAGCCTGGGAACGCCTTGGCTTTAACGAACCGATGCCGGTCCAAGCGGAAGCGTTCCCGCCCCTTTTAGAAGGAAAAGACGTCACGATTGAAGCGCCGACAGGAACAGGTAAGACACTCGCTTATCTTTTACCCGCTATTGAAAAAATCGATGCCTCGAACGACCGGATCCAAGTCGTCATCGTCGCACCGACGCGCGAACTCGTCATGCAGATCCAAACGGTGGCGCAACGTTTCACCGAAAAAGGTGACGTCCGGATCGCCTCGTTCATCGGCGGCGTCGAACTGAAGCGCCAAATCGATCGCTTGAAGAAAAAACCGCATTTGATCGTCGGGACACCAGGACGTCTCGTTGAATTGATCGAGAAGAAAAAACTCAAACTGCACGAAACGCATACGATCGTGCTCGATGAAGCCGATCAAATCATCGACAGCGGATTGACGGAAGCGGCCGAGCGCATCATCAACCATACGGCGCACGAGCATCAAATCTCACTCGTCTCGGCGACATTGACGGACACGCTTCAAGCATGGGCTGCCCCGTTCTTGAAAGAACCGATTCACGTGAAGGTCGAACGGACTGTCAGTGCTCAAGTGACGTACGGCTATATGTTGACGACACGTCGCTATAAGCCAGAACTGCTTCGTCGCCTGTCACACGTCGATGGCGTCAAAGTGCTCGCCTTTATTAACAACCGCTCGTTCTTACCGCCGCTCAAAGGTGAGCTCGATAAGATGAAAGTGAACTATCGCATGCTCGATAGCTTGAAAGGGAAACGTGCCCGCGTCGAGACGCTCCGCGAATTCCGTAAAGGCGAATATCCGCTCCTCATCACGACGGGTCTCGCAGCGCGCGGACTCGACATCGATGAAGTGACGCACGTCGTTCATTTCGATTTACCTGAATCGACCGATGACTTCATCCACCGCTCTGGACGGACCGCTCGCGGTAACGCGGCCGGGACGGTCCTCTCGATCGTGACTCCGGAAGATTTGACGCACTTGAAATCGTTCGCCCGCCAGCTCGGTGTCGAATTGAAAGAGCTTGAGATTTACCGTGGCGAAGTCATCGAGAAACGGATCGAAGACAAACCGCCGGTCGTCAAACGTCCTGCAGACAAGCGAGGACCACGGCGATGAAAAAAGACCGGAAAGTAATTCCCTTCCCTTTGCTCGTCGAAGAGTCCGAATTGCTGGCCGAACTGAAAAAGTTATACGAGCAAGCGGCACTCGCACGCAGCACGCAGTGGACGAACTATATCCAAGAGATCGCTTCGGAAGGCACGTGGCACTTGAAAGACGCCGAACTGTTCCGCGATTTGTTCATCGATTGGGGCGTCTTCTTTGAGACGGATGAGGATGGGATGACACCGCATGGCCGCTATTTGGCGGACCACAAAGCTGACATGTCACCTGCTCTCTATCATGCCTTGCGCGGTCTCGCCGTCCCCCGGTGCTCTGTGTTTGAAGTGACCGAAGACGGCTTACGTGATTGGGAGACGAAAGAGACGTACAAGGTAATGCTACCGGAAGTACGCGAACCAGGCGACGTCATGCTCGGCAAGCTGCTCGACATCCGTGGCAGCTGGCGCTTCGGGTCGGCCTTCCTCGCACTTCCAGCGAAGATGGCTGGCAACGTAGCAGATCTGTACATCGACTTCATGGATGAGGTCGGTCCAGGTGCGTTCCTCGATCAATTCCCTGAGTTTTGCGCGGAACTGATCGATATGTTGCTTGATTTAGAAGAAGGGGTCATCATTCCAAAACCTTCCAAGTAAAAAAGAGGCAGCTCTCGCGCTGCCTCTTTTTTAATAGACATAATATTGGAATGAGTCGGGATTGACCTCTTTCCCTGTCACGGTCGCCTCTGAGACGAGGTCGGCTTCGTCATAGACATCGACTTCTGCCCCGTCTTTTGTCGGACTCACATGGTAAAGCAATCCATCGTAATAACTTGCTGTCCCGACTTCGCCTTGAATGATTGTCCGTGACGTTTCGGTTAACGTTTTTAAGTCGATACTCGTCTCCGTCCCATCGGCGAGAAGGGCCTGATACGTATCCCCGAATACGCTAGTTGCAATCGCTTCTTGCTCAACATCTAATGAAACGACCCGATTTTCTTCGACGTCGTAGACGTATAAGCCAGATAAAGACATATGTTCTGAATACGCTTCACCATCTTCTGCCTCGACCGTCTCTAAGCGTGTCGCTTGAATCGGGATGTAGCGATTGTCTTTCCCGATTGTCGTTCGCTGACCATCACCTAACGCGAATCCCCACGTTTCACCCATCACGTATTCAATGAGCACACCATCACGTGCGATTTTTTTCGTGTCAATCGTTGTTGTCGCTACGTCGAGCACTGCTACATGCTGATTCGTCAGTTCATAGTTTTCGTTATACACGATATGAACAGTACCGTCATAAACAAACATTCCGCCCCATCCACTGTCGACAATCGACTGTACGTTAGGAAACTCTGTCCGTTCGACCATATTCCCGTCTTTCGATTGCAATAATACGAGCGTGTCTTGGCCTTTTTGTCCGATAGCCACATAGCCGTCTTCCGTTTTAATTTGTTGCGCATAATTAAGTTGCTTTAA
The DNA here is from genome assembly GCF_004337195.1 of Exiguobacterium sp. SH0S7. Taxonomy (NCBI): domain Bacteria; kingdom Bacillati; phylum Bacillota; class Bacilli; order Caryophanales; genus Exiguobacterium; species Exiguobacterium sp. SH0S7. The sequence continues at coordinate 94,477 of NZ_SJVA01000006.1, read as the reverse complement.
AGCACGAGCGAACGAGCGGTCTTGTCCCCCGATATCGCTTCGATATTGCATGACTTCGTCAATATAACTTCCATTGACAAATCGACTCCCATCAATAGACACCTCTACATCTTGACCCGATCGATCCATATCAGTAGCCGAGAGGCGTACCGCGCGATTTTTCCATACGGCCTCGTTCGAATCGACGTGTAACATCCAGTCGTCCTGGTTTTGTTCCCCACTGACGGCATATGTACCGATTCCCGCTACGATGATTGCGCCTAAAGCTACGATATTCAGTATACGTCTCATATCACTTCACCTCACACACTTATTTTTTTTTGTAAGTACTGTCGCGCAATTATCGTCAATGTCGCAACGCTGAAGAGAAACCCTATAACGAGGATGAGTGCGAGCTCATCCATAAACAAATATTGTTCAATGACATAAAAGATGGTTGACGGAATCGCGAGGACGCCTCCGATGAGCGCGATGGACACGAGCGGAGAAAAGATTGTTCGTTGCCATAAGCTCCGTTCCACCAATACGAACGTGAAGACTGTTAAGACGACGAAAGCGATAAGCATCACATGGATGATAAAATTGACGAATGATGTCGGATATAAAAGGGAGAACACATCTAATTGTCGAATGTCTGCGAACGTATCTTGTTGTCGTATCCCCTGTCCGTCCAACCATGTCGTGAAAATCTGATATTCGATAACGAGCGCGAACCATTGCACGGCAATCAGCCCTAAAATCATCATCATGACCGTGATGAATTTCGAGATGAACAGTTGAATCCGTTTCGTGGGTAACGTCAGTAAGCGCATCATGAACGTGCCACGGCCCCAAAATTCTCGATACCAAATCCAGCCACTGAAGACGAGCATCACGATGAGTCCAATCCCAATCGATAAAATGTAAGGAGTGCTCATGAGATAGGAATGAAACACTACCAACAAGCTTTGACCTTCACGTCTGTATTCTTCATTCAGTACTGTATTCCGCCATATAAACACGGCCAACCAACCGAATTGAATCGTCATCAATACCCCTAGCAACAACCCGTACATCTTTTTGACGCGATCGAGTTCCCAGCCAATCAATTTCAATAGATTCATGCCCCGTACTCCTCTCTCATGACATCGACGATCGATTTCCCGTGGATGAAGCGGACGTCCTCGACGTCGAATTCACGGACGATCCGTCCCCGGTTCAACATGACAGCTTTGTCGACCAAATACTCGATGTCGTCAATCTCGTGCGTCGTGATCAAGACACCGCGGTCTTCCATGATGTCACTCGAAAACAGCTCGACGATTTGCTCTTTTGAAAACACATCGATACCTGAGAACGGTTCGTCGAGTAGCAAGTAGTCCGGGTCTTGGGCGATGCCGAGCGCCAAATTGACCTTGGCGAGCGTCCCTTTCGACAGTTCACTCAACTTGTCTTCTGGAAACAGTTTGAACTCGTCGACGAGTCTAGCGAACAACTTCGTGTCGAACTTCGGATAAAAATCGCGCATGAACGCTTCGCACTGCTCGATCGAAAAGTGGATCGGAAACGTCGAATGGTCCGGTACGAACGCGACGTTGTTCAAATCGATCGGCTTGCCGTCAATCAAAACGTTGCCTTGGTCAAACGGGGTCAGCCCCATGATGCCTTTTAAAATCGTCGACTTGCCGGTCCCGTTCAGACCGATGAGGCATGTGATCTCGCCTTTATTAGCCGTGAACGACACATCTTCGATGACTTGTTTTTTGCGGTAACGCTTCTTAACTCCCAGTACCTCGATCATCGAGATTCCCCTCCCCGTATTGCCGTTTGATTTTGCTGACGAGCTCGTCCATCGTGACGTCGAGCTCTTGAATCGATTCGACGAAGACAGCGACCGCCTCATCGACGAGTTCGGTCCGAATTCGTTTCAATACGTGGTCGTCCGTCGTCACCCGACTTGGACGATTGCGTTCGGTCGTGATCAATTGCTGTTCCTCCATTTCCTTGAACGCCTTTTGGACGGTGTTCGGATTGATTTTCAGTTCGGTCGCGAGCTCTCGCCGCGACGGCATTTCTTCGCCCGCCTTCAACTCGCCTAGCGCCATCTTCTTTTTGAAGTAGTCGACGACTTGGATGTAGACGGGGGATCTCGTGTTAAATTGAATGATCATGTTGTCACCTCTCTAAGTGTATGATGCGACTAATACACTATCTGACTGTATTATTACCGTAATACACTTGACTGTCAATAATAATTTCCCAAAACAATCCAAAACAAAAGACGCATCCTCATTGATTAGGATACGTCAGTTTGATGAGCGGACGATATAGTCGGCTCGTATCACTGGATTGACCGTCTTGATGTAGTGCGCTTCACCCGGCCAGTAGCGGCGCTCATATTTGGCGAGCCGTGCCGCTAAATCGCCGATATACGTATCGCGATTTAGCACACGCTCGTAACGCGTCTCGCGTGGACAGTCAAGATAAACGATGTAGTCGAAATACGACCGCCACTCGTCCCGCAATAAGAAGATGCCTTCAATCAACACGAGCGCATTCGGAGCCACATCGATCGTCCGCATGACAATCGCGTCCTCGTCTCGCTCGTAGTATGGCAACGTCAGACGCGTCTCACCTCGGGACAACGGCTCGAACAACATCTTCACGAGCAGATCGACGTCCCATTGGAGCGCATAGTATTCCACCGCCTCAGGCTGCCCCGTCTCATAGCGCCGATGCCGTTCGACGATGAAGTCATCAATATGTAGAAGCAGTTCGTTCGGCGCGATACCACTCAATTGTTCGACGAGCGTCGTCTTCCCGGCCCCGCTCAAGCCGTCGATCGCGACGATGAACGGTCGGTCGTGGACACGGTTAGCGTATGCTTCACGAATCACTTCCTGTAACGTCTCCATACGTTCTCCCCCAAATCAAAAAAGTCAGCCCTAGAGGCTGACTTCAGTTTACCAGAGCACCCAACCTTTCGCTCCCGGAGGCGCGCTTTCAATCAAGTGCCAAATCGGAACCGTGTAGGCGAATGCGATCAAGACGAACGTGACCGTGATCCAGAGCTTCCAGTTCTCAAAGAACCGTGGCGTCTCCATTGCCGCCTCTTCCGTTTCTGCGAGTGGGAACTCTTCCTCACCTTTTGGTGCGAGGAATGACAAGTTGAACATCGAATATACGAAGATGAGCACCGAGACGAGAAGGATCGTCCCGCCGATTGCCATCGCCATATGGTACGGGATCCATTCACGCGTCAACGCGTCTGAGAAATACGTCGCCGGACCGGTCCGACGCGGGTTACCTTGAAGGCCTGAGATGTGCATCGCATACGACATGATCGACATCCCGAACGCCCACGTCCCCGTCTGAATCAAACCGAGACGGTTCATTGATTTCGTGAGTGTACGTCCGCGTAGTACCGGTACGAGCCAATAGGCAGTTCCAAAGAACGTCAAGGCGACGGCCGTTCCGACCGTGATATGGAAGTGACCGGTGACCCAAAGCGTGTTGTGGACCATCGCGTTCAATTGGTGCGACGCGTTGATGATACCGCCGGCACCAGCCGGAATGAAGAACAACATCCCGACGAACGGGGCGAGGAAACGCACATCGCCGTACGGCATCTTTTTGACCCAACCGAACAGACCGCGTGCTCCGAGAGCGCGTCCCCGCAGCTCGAACGTCGCGAACAGCGAGAACGCCGTCATGAACGACGGAATGACGACGAGGAACGTCAAGATGACTTGGACGAACTTCCAAAACGGATCAATCCCCGGCTCTGTCAACTGGTGGTGGAAACCGACCGGGAACGAGAACAAGAGGAACAACAAGAACGCCATCCGCGCGAGCGCGTCCGAGAAGATCTTCCCACCGATGACTTTCGGCACGACCGTATACCAGACGATATAGGCCGGCATGAGCCAGAAGTAAACGAGCGGGTGACCGAAGTACCAGAACAACGTCCGGCTCAATTCAATCCCGACCGTGTCTTTCCATCCGAGCGAGAGCGGGAGCAGTTGGAACAAAATCGTCCCGGCAACACCGAGTGTCGCGATGACCCAGAGCAACATCGTCATGATACTCATGTACGCTGGGAGTGGCGGATGGACGCCAGGGTGTTCCCGTTTATAGTCCGCATACATGCGGAACATCGCGAACGCCGAGAACCATGTACCGACGACGAAGAGAACGAGACCGACATAGAAGATCGGGTCGGCCATGAGCGGAGCGTAGAACGTGTAAAGTACAGTCGCTTTATTGGCGAGCACCATGATCGTCACGAGTACCGCCCCGGCGATGATCATCCAAAAACCGAGCCAAGCGACACGTGTCGGGAACGATTCAAACCGTCCGAACGACTTGGCGAGCAGCGCGTAAAGTAAGCCGATGATAAACATCGTCGTAAAGACGAGACCGAGCATGATACCGTGGGCCGTCAACAATTGATAGTAACCGAATACTTCCGGAATGATTCCTGTACGAATGAGCGTCTGCATGAGTCCCGCGATCGCTCCAATCAAGACGGCGAGTACCGAGACGACAACGTGGGCATAGGCGAGGCGCGCTTCTTTCACACCGATGCTCGGCACCGGCACGCCGCGCTCCATTTCCCACTGTTTCAGTTTTGAGGCTACGTCGTTCATTTAGTCCACCACCTTAATTTTTGTCGACATCATGTGATGTCCCGTACCGCAATATTCGTTACAGAGGATTAAAAATTCGCCCGCTTCTTCAAACGTATACGTGAGCGAGTTGATATGTCCCGGTACGACCATCATGTTGACCGGTGTCCCCGTCAACTGGAAACCGTGGACGACGTCCGGTGACGTGACGAGAAACGTCACTTTCGCACCTTTCGGGATTTCAACGTTACCCGGTGTGAACGTGAACGCCTGCGCGACCATGACGAGTTCGTATTCGTTATCACCAATTTTATTAAGTCCAGGTTTATCGAACGGCGCCGTCTGATGCACTTTCGCCGGGTCGATCAAATCGGCGTCCGATGCGGGCTGGTTGCCGGCCGCAAACGCCGAAATGCCGAGCACTGTCAAAAACACGCCTAATAGAACGATGCCAAAGATCAACCAATATTTTTCAAGCTTATGAATATGCATGTTTGTTTTCTCCTTTTGACGTTATCGTGTAACAAATAAATAAAAGACCGACGACCACATGGCGATGATGACACCCGCGACGATCATGACCGATGTAAACGTGCCTTTCAGATTCGGTTCTTGTCCACCGTTCTTATCCACGTGAAGGACCCCTTTCGCTATAATTTCCTCTTTCATTGTATGAAATTAACCCCGACTTAATATGTGACTTTTATCACTCCAAAAGTGACAATCACATCAATTTTGCGTAGTTTCCACACATAAAATTCACAATTGACCAAATCAAGACGACAAAAAAACCGCCTCACTAAGAGACGGTTCCTCATTATAATCGGCAAATCCCGGCCGGACAGCCTTCACAGTGGCACAGCTCTTTTAAGAAATCGATATCATGCAAGACGATCGAGTTTCCCGTCGTTGTCAGGACGCCTTCTTTTCGCCACTGGTTCATCATCCGGTTGACGGTCTCACGCGGTGCCCCGATCAGTTGACCGAGCTCCCCATCGGAAGGATGTCGTGAGATGACGACCGCGTCATCTTCCTCCACGCCGTGCATGGCCGCCATCCGAAGCAACGTCGAAGCGAGCGCTCCCGGCTTTCCGTACAATAGCAAATCACGCAGTTTCATCTCTGAATGCTTACGCATCATCGACGTCCAGCGCAGCACGTCACCGGCAAATTTGGCGTCGTGCTGCATGATGGTCTCGATGTCTTTCTTTGAAATAACGCCAATGACACTTTCTTCCGTCGTCTCGATGCTGTAAGAACTCGGGAACGTGTCGACGATATCAAACTCACCAAAAAAATCGTCGGCGCCATATAAGAACATGACGATTGGATTCCCTTTTTTCGTGATCTTCGTGAATTTGACAGATCCGCTCTTCAAATAAAAGAATTTATCACACTTCTCACCTTCCCAACAGACGATGCTAGCCTTCGGGTAGTCTTGAGGTGTCATCATTTCGAGCAATAACTGTTTCGTCTCCGCTGAAAAGATAAAGCTGTTCGGTTCGGTCGTCCCACATTTCGTAGACATGTTCGTCTGCTCCCTCCACAATTCATTCGTGCCTGGAATGTCTCGTACGTTTCATTTATGGCTTTATTATACAGTAGCGTGAGCACCCTGATCACAAAAGTATGTGACATTTCAAACAATCTTCTATTTTTCAATTCGTTCTCATAAAAAAAAGACTGTAGAAAGTCTACAGTCTCAGATCAGTCTCAGCGATAGACGAGACGGATCAGCTTCTCCGCACCTTTAAAGTTTGGATAACGAATCGGCACATCAAATTTTGTCGTGTTGCGTAATATTGATTTGGCATGGCTGAACGCCTCAAAGCTATAGCGTCCGTGATAAGCCCCCATCCCACTCTCCCCGACACCGCCAAATGGCAAGTTCGGGTTCGTCAAATGCATGAGGACATCGTTGACACAACCGCCGCCGAATGTCAGATGCTTGAGCACCGTCTGTTCGACAGCTTTCGTTTCCGTGAACAAATAGAGCGCGAGCGGATGCGGACGGTCGGACACAAACTCGATCGCCTCATCGAGTTGACGATACGTCAGCACCGGCAAAATCGGTCCGAAAATCTCGTCTTTCATGACAGCAGCCCCATCATGAATATCCGTCATGACGGTCGGGGCGATTTTCAAACTTTCCCGCTCCGTCGCTCCCCCGAAGAAGACGTCCCCTTGACTCAAATAACTCGTCAACCGATCAAAATGAGACTCGCTGACGATCCGGGTGAACCGTTCTGTCCCGATTCCGTTCCCAAACATCAGGAACGCTTCCCGCTTGATTGCTTCAAGAAACGCATCACGTTTCGACTCGTGGACGAGCACGTAGTCCGGGGCGACACATGTCTGACCGGCGTTCATCCATTTCCCCCACGCAATCCGTTTCGCCGCAATGTTAATATTGGCATCTTCATGGACGATGGCCGGTGACTTCCCACCTAGTTCGAGCGTGACCGGCGTCAATTGCTTGGCCGCAGCCTCCATGACGATTTTTCCGACTTGGGTCGAACCGGTAAAGAAGATATGATCCCATTTTTGCGCGAGCAAAGCTTGAGCGACGTCTTTATCCCCTTCGATACTGACGACGTAACGATCGGTGAACGCCCGTTCGAGCACTTTCGTCATTACTTGGGCCACGTTCGGCGTCAATTCCGACGGTTTCACGACAGCCGTGTTCCCGGCCGCGATTGCTCCGATGAGCGGTGCGATCGCCAATTGGAACGGATAATTCCAAGGCGCGATAATGAGAACGGTGCCGTACGGTTCATACATGACTTCACTTTTTGTCCCGAGGTGGATCGCTGCACCGCGGACACGTTTCGGGCGCATCCAACGCTTCAACTCTCGATTCGTCCGACTGATCTCGTCGTAAATAAAGCCGATCTCCGTCGTGAACGCATCGAGCTCTGATTTATTTAAATCTGTTTTTAACGCTTCAATAATTTCCGTTTCATGATGTTTGATCGATTCTTTCAAAAACGTCAACATACTGAGACGGAATGCGAGCGATTTGGTCGCTTGCGTCTTAAAGAAACGACGTTGCTTACTGATGAGCTCTTCGATCGTCAACTGTTCGATTGGTGCGAGCATAAATCTGCCTCCCTTTGAGTGATAACGCTGTCTTTATCTTATCACTATCCAATCAGACCCGACCATTTTGAACGTTCAGCCGTTGCTGCTTGATACGTGCCCATCTCACTCGGTCTTGTTTGAAACGACACGTTTCCTTGTCTGCTCGATCACAATCAAAAGCAGGCCCGCTAGCAGCAAAACAATCCCGGTCAGCGTGAATTTCTGCGTTAACGAGACGGACAGCCACCCTAAGAGAGCCGAACCCACGACCGTACCGAGCGAGAAGAACGCATAGAAGTAGCCGTATGATTTGCCGCGATTGGCACTGTTCGTCGCTTTGATCAACATCGTGTTGATGGCCGGGAACAAAATAGCGAAGCCGACGCCATAACAGCCGAGCACGAGATAGAGCAGATTTGCGCTACCCGACAAACCGATCAGAATTTGACTAATCCCAAGGATGCCGATCCCGAGCGCAGCCAAGCGCGCCGGTTCGAACCGGTCGAAGATACGGTTCGTCGGCAAGACGAACACGAGGACGGCAGCAACGCCAAACGTGCTGAGCAACGTCCCGCTGAGCCGTGAGTCGTAACCGAGCGCTTGCACGTAAAGCGGTAATAAATAAGCGAGCGCTCCTTGCGAGAACATTAATAAAAACGCCCCGACATACGCTTTGACGACGTCACGCTCTAGCGTTTTCGAGCCAACCACTTCGCGCCGGTCCTCATGTTTAACAGCGAATCGCAACCGCTTTAACACGACGAGGGCAAGCAAAGCCACAAGCACGCCATACGCCGCCACGTACGTAAATACGACCGGGACCGATGTGCGGCTGGCCATGATGCCGCTGAACGCTGGTCCTAGAATCGCTGCCAACCCGACGAAGCTCCCGGTGAGCGCCACTTTTTTCCCTTGTCGATTGGCCGCGGTCAAGTTCGCGGATAGCGTAAACGCAGCCGGTACAATCAAGCCGGCCACGAATCCGTGAACGACACGCACCACCAATAACATCGAAGCATCATCGACAAGGCGATACATGAGCAGACTCGCACTCGATAACACTAAACCGACGAGTAAGATTCGGAACGGACCGAACTTGTCCGTCCAAACGCCAGACAAAATGTTTCCGAACGTGTTCGACAATGAATAGATGGCAATGACGACACCGGCGATGAACGGCGTCGCACCGACTGAGGTCGCGAACGTGCTCATGACGGGAAGTTGGGCAAACAGATCAAAAAACGCAAAAAAGACGATACTATAAATCACAAAAGCGGATGGTTTATTCACGGAATTCTCTCCTTAGCTCAGCACCTCCACGGACACTGAGTTTTCAGCTTCAGTCTAGCTTGCCGGTTCCGCTTTGTATAGACACGTTGGCACACTGACACAAAAAGTCCCTACAAACGTTGCGTCTGTAGGGACTTATGATTTAGTTCGTCACTTCGACTGCTGTGTCGAGGGCGACACGAATCATCTCGTCGAACGTCGATTGACGCTCTTCTGATGTCGTCTCTTCACCCGTCAACAAGTGGTCAGAGATCGTGAGGATCGTCAAGGCGTTGACTTTATGTTTCGCCGCGAGCGTGTAAAGGCCGGCTGCTTCCATCTCGATTGCGAGGCAACCGAAGTCCGCCCACTTTTTGAAGTGGTGGAAGTCATCTTGGTAGAACTGGTCGGCCGTGAAGATTTGACCGACTTTGACCGGGATGCCCGCTTTCTCCGCGTTCATATACGCACGATGTAGGAGGTCGAACGTCGCTGTCGGTGCGTAGTCCATGCCATCGAACCGGACACGGTTTTGTCCCATCTCACTCGATGCGCTCATCGCGATGACAACGTCACGCACTTTGACGTCTTCTTGAATCCCGCCGGCTGTACCGACACGAATCAAGTTTTTAGCACCGTACGACATGATCAATTCGTTGACGTAAATCGACATCGACGGCACACCCATACCTGTCCCTTGAACAGAGATGCGTTTGCCTTTATACGTACCTGTGAAACCGTACATGCCACGCACTTCGTTATACAGTTCGACATCCTCTAAGAACGTCTCAGCGATGTATTTCGCGCGCAACGGATCTCCTGGAAGTAATACCGTTTCTGCGATTTGTCCTTCTTTTGCCCCAATGTGTACACTCATGATAAAATTCCTCCTTTAAAGTTGTCGTTGGTAGTCTTCCCGATATTCGTTCGGGGTAACACCAACTTGTTTTTTAAAGACTTTTCGGAAGTATTTGTCGTCCGAAAAACCAACCGCTTGGGCGACTTCATAAATACGTTGTCTACTTGTTTCAAGGAGACGCTTGGCTTCGAGCATGCGGATCGACAGCAAGTACTCGGATAAGTTGACGCCATACTGCTGCTTAAAACGACGCGATATGTATTCGCGGCTCAAGTAAAAGCGCTCGCTCATCCCTTGCAAGCTGAGCTCTTCCGCATAATGACGCTCGATAAACGCACCGATTTGGAAGATTGGGTCTTCCTCGGCTGGACAGACGTCCGCGAGGGCACGTTCGAGCGTATCGTTCAACACGTCCGGATCAATCGGTTTCAGTAAGTAATCGAAGCTGCCGAGCTGAATCGCGCGCCGCATATACGAATACTCATCGTACCCGGTCAACACGATCAGCTTTACCGACTCCACCTCTTGATGCACCCATTCCATCAACTCAATCCCGTTGCAGCGCGGCATTTGAATATCCGATAAAACCAAGGCCGGGCGCTCTTTCGTGATAATCCGTTTCGCTTCTTCGCCGTCGCTCGCTTCGAACACTTTCGTGACGCCGAGACGTTCCCACTCCCCAAGCAATTTGACCGCTTCCCGTACCGGCGACTCATCGTCGACGATCAATACTTTCGTCATGACGCACCCGCCTCCTTCACGGCCGGGAAACGCATGACGATGCGGAATCCGCCGGTCTCTGGTGTAGCCAACATAAACTCAGCCTCCCGATTATAGTTTAACATGAGTCGATCGCGAATGTTCTTTAAACCGGTGCCTTCCGCACCATGAATCGGTCCTGTCGACCGTTCGATCCGTTGTTGCAGGGCGTTCAGCTCAAAGTCCGAGATCGCTCGCCCGCTGTTCTCACAACGGATGATGAGGTCGGCTCCCGTTTGACGGATGTTTAAGCAGAATCGATTGGCCGCCGTCGCCCCGTCCCGCTCAAACCCATGTTTGAAAAAGTTCTCCGCGAGCGGTTGGAGGATCATCTTCGGAACGATCAAGTCGAGCAACGCGTCCGGGACGTCGACCTCGACGTCGAACTGATCGGGGAAGCGGACCTGTTGGAGCCGAACGTACGAATTGAGATGCTCGACTTCGCGCTTGAGCGTCACCATCGACTCGTCCGGGTGCATCGTGTACCGCATCATCGAGGATAACTGTGTGATTAAGCGATAAACCGTTTTACCGTCCCCTTTTAGGGCGAGCGTCCCGATCGACTGCAGCGCATTGAATAAAAAATGCGGGTTCGTTTGTGCCTGCAGGGCGCGCAGTTCGTTCGTCCGATTTTCGAGTGCCAACCGATATTCGCGCTGAATCAAGTCATCGATCCGTTCGATCATCCGTTTGAACTGCCGACCAAGGACGCCGAACTCATCATTTCCCAGGGAATCGAACGAAACGGTCATGTCCCCTTGCTCGATTCGCCAAATGTTCGACGTGAGCGTTTTAATCGGCGTCGTCAAACGCATCGATGCGTATGTCGCCCCGATCAACGCTAAAACGAGCGAAACCATCCCGACGACGAAGATGATGAATGACGTCCGGGATGCCGGTTCAATCAACAACCGATCCGGAATCGATTTCCCGACATAAAACGTTTGATTTTCAAACTCGAACGATTTAATGATCCGATGATGTTTCCCGTCGACCGACATCGACTTCGCCGCCACAGTGTCCGGGATGTCCTCGTCCCCGAGCTTGGCAAACACTTGATTGTTCCCGCCGATGAACCAAAGGCTTTCCTCCGGATTGTTTTGCAACGACGCGAGTTGTCCGACAAACACGTCTTCCGGTATATCGATCGAGAGAATCGCGAGCGGTTTATCCGTCTCGATCTTGTCGAGCCGGAAATGAAGCGTCACGACCTCTTCTGCCGAGACGATCGGTCCAAAGTCATGGTACGGGACGAGCGGATGCGACGCCTCGAGCAAGACACGGCTCTCTTCATACTTCAGCAATTGTTGTTGAATCGCACTCGGTTGTTTTTTCGAACGTGGTGACACTTTCATTTTATAGGCGGCGAACGAGTCCATGTCTTCAAGCATGAGCAATTGAATCTGTGCGACATCCTCCCGTGATAAGTACATACCAAGGAGTGCCCGCCGAACTTCAAGCTCCGTCTGCTCGAGTGACAGCCCGGGACCGTATTCAAGAATGTCGAGGACGTCCCGATTGGCGTATAGGCTCGTCGGCAGGCGGCTCAAGTCAGAGATGTAGCGTTCGATCTGCAACGTCCCGCGCTCGAGCGACCAGTCCGTGAGCTCGAGACCGCGCTCTCGTTCCCGGTCTTTGACGTACCAAAATGATATGACGGTCGCTAAAATAACCGGAACGATGATCGTCAATGCGATCATCCCGGTCAATTTCGTACGGATGCTCCTCACCGACACCCCTCCTCTTGAAGATTATATCACGGGTCATGCAAGCGTTTGCAATCATGTCGTAAAAAAAGACTTGAGCCCCAAAAAGGATGCCTCAAGTCTTTCTTGTCACTCGTATGAATTGATCAATTGAATCACTTCGTCGGAATGGTCCATATTTGCTGCTAATTCACCCGGCGTCATTCCGTCTTCGTTTTCAAGCGATACGTCTGCCCCGCTATCAAGTAATAACGTGATTGTTTCTACATCGACGTTCTCACTATAAAGGAAATTATGGAGCGGCGTGTCCCCGTAATCATCTTGCATGTTCACATCCGCTCCGTTCATCACCTCTTCTTCCACCGCATCATAACTGGCATTGTCGTACGCCAATTCTTGGAGCGGCTCCACAGCCATCTCATCGGCGAATCCTTCGCCGAACGGTGAAGCGGCAAGGCCCGTGAACCCGTCACTCATGACGAGCCACGCGATGATGGCCCCGTTGACGAGCACGGTGACGACAATCGTTCCGATGATTGAGGCTTTGACATAACCAGCCGTCTTGAACATCGGCACGTTCGCCTCACCGGCATGCGTGGCAATAGCGGCGATCCGTTTCGGCAATGTCGGATGCGTCGAAATCAGTTCGCTATATTTGGCGATGAACCCGTTCTCACGGCTTGCTTCATATAAATAGTCGAACTCGTTCACTTCTTTGGCGAGCTTTCCGCCGACGGCGAGGATGGTGAGCGCTCGTTTTGAAGCCGCTTCGTCTTGAATATAATGCGCGGCCATCCGGTCGCACGTATATTCGCAAGCGCGTGAATACGCTGTCCCTAAAAATGGAACGATATTCCCGAGCAAGACGAGCCACTGTTTTTGGACGTGATTGCGGCGGATGTGCGCGAGTTCATGCGCGATGACGAACTCGACTTCTTTCGTCTGACCGTTCCGCGACAGTTCCACGACGTCCGAATACAAGATGATCATATTCTTTTGGAAGAATCGGGTCGCGAACGCGTTCAAGACCCCGCCCGCCTGTAAAATATAGACGTCTGGCAACAAACGGATACCCATCCCTTGTCCGACGCGCTGATACATCTCATGCAGGTCGGCGAATTGTAGCTCCGTCACTTTGACCCCGTTCGTCCGAATATAGCCGATTTGAATCCAGTGTGCGAACATCGACAGCGAGACGATTAGCCCGATGATCCACAGGAAGATACCGAGTGAGGCAATCGTCAAGACGATTCCGACAATAATTGTCAGGATGCTCATCGCGACAAGCAGTCCGAAATACAATTGTTCGTGCTTATGTACCAATTTTGAATGATTCATGTCATTAACTCCTTCATTTTCCAATTACCGTCTTTATTATACGGAATCTCACACGTAAAACAACAAAAAAATAGAAACTGACGAAATGTCAGCTTCTAACGTAATTCGAGAACGAACAGTTGATCGTCTTCCGCTCCTGGATTTCCACGGCCGTCCGTATTGTTCGTGATGTAATACAGGCGATCATCTTCTAACCAGACGTCACGGATGCGACCTTGATCCTCGACGAGCGGAATGACTTCGCGCGTCTCACGGTCGATCGCGACCAAACGATTCCCACGCAACGTCGCCATATAGACGTACTGATTGTCGGCAACGACGCCAGATGGCGCCCATGACGTTCCTCCGACCTCAAACCAAGGCGTCTCGAGACCGTCTTCCGTCTCATCGGCCTCGATGATCGGCCACCCGTAATTGTTTCCTGGCTCGATGATGTTCACTTCGTCATGACCGGATGCCCCATGTTCGCTCGCATAGAGCACGTCTTCGATGACGGTCAACCCTTGCGGATTCCGATGGCCGGACGAATAAATCCAATCGACCGGGTCCCCTTCGCCGGACAACGGCACGCGCAGGATTTTCCCGGCAATCGATGTCTCATCTTGAGCGAGGTCTGGGACGAGTGCGTCTCCGGTCGTGACCCAAATCACGTCACCGTCGAGTAATAAGCGTCCGCCGTTATGAAACTGCGCTCCAGGAATGTCTTCCAAGACGATGTCCGTCTCTTCAAATCGTTCTCCGTCCCACGTCAATTCGACGACCCGGTTCCGCACATCCCCAGGTATCCCGTACGTATGATAGGCGTACAGCTGTCGCGACGTCGCAAAGTCATCCGCGAGAGCAAGACCAAGTAGTCCGCCTTCCCCGATTTCAAGCACATCTTCAGTCAGTTCGACCGGTTGACGCGAGACGTTACCGTCAGCATCAATGACAGCAATCGTTCCCCCGCGCTCTGAAACGAGCCAACCGTCCTCGGTTCGTGTAATCGACCATGGGACGTCGAGCTGTCGCGCAATCGATTCGTTCGCCCCAACCGATAACGCGTCATCTTCGTTCGGCGCAACTTCCGTCGATTCAGCCGGTTGTTCGATCGGGGTTTCCTCTTCTTGGACCGCATCGTCCGCCGGATCAGACGCACAACCGGCAACAAAGACGAGTGACAACATGAGTAACCATCGTTTCAACGTGACCGCCTCCTTTCCCCCATCATACCGCGCTTTTAGGCGTCGCGTGAAGGTTCGGGTGGGCGGGCCGGTAACCGAAGCGCGATGAGCAAGGCGATGAACGCCGCGAGCGCCGCTCCGACGAAGACACTGTTCAGTCCCGAGGCGATCAACTGCTCACCTTGCAGGCGAACACCCTCGTCAAGCGTGGCACTCGCCGCCTGGTTGAAGAACGATTCGAGCGAGGCACTGCTCAACGTTTCGTCGTTCCGGAATCCGCTCAAGACGATAAAGTTGAACATCGCCCCGAACACCGCGACTCCGAGCGTCTGTCCGACCGTACTTAAAAACGAGTTCGCCGCTGTCGCTGTCCCGCGCTGACGGTATGACACGACCGTCTGCAACACGACGATGAACATCGGTTGTGACAAACCGAATCCGACGCCGATGATGGCGACGGCGAGGTACACCCAGACGTCCGAACTCGATGGAGTCATCAGCGTCAAGATGACCGTCCCAATCAAGAGCAGGCCCATCCCGAAGACAGCTCGTCGTCGCGGTGATGCCGCTCCGAGCGTCCGTCCGCCGATAATCGACGTGAACGTCCATGCGACCGAGAGCGGCATGAGCATAAAGCCCGCCTCCGTCGCCGATTTACCAAGTACAGCCTGCGCCCAAATCGGGATGTAGGCTGACATCGAGACGAGCACCCAAGCAGCAAAGAAGACGGCCCCGTTGATGGACGCGATAATCGGCTGCTTCAACAGCTCGAGCGGCAGGAGTGGTGTCTTGGCCCGGCGCTCCGACATGAAGAAGCTGACGAGCAAGATAAGACTGAGCACAGCGCTGACGACGACCGGTAACGTCAAGATGTTCGTTTCACTGAACGTGATCAAGGCGTACAAGAATGCGGTCGTCCCCCCGGCGAACAGGAGTGCCCCTTTTATATCGATCCGTTCGGTCGTCTCGGCGACCGTCTCTTTATAAAATGTGACGATCATGATGAACGATAAGAGCGCAAACGGAACGTTCAACAAGAACACGTAGCGCCAAGACAACGTCTCGACCAAAAATCCTCCAATGACCGGTCCGAGTACACCGGACACGCCCCACACCGCGCTTAAAATCCCTTGGATCTTGCCGCGCTCTTCATACTTATACAAGTCCCCGATAATCGTCATCGAGATCGGCAGGACCGCACCGGCACCAAGACCTTGTAGCGCCCGAAACACGATCAACTGCTCCATCGATGTCGCTAGACCGCACAAGAGCGAGGCGAGTGTGAACAGCCCGATCCCAAACAAGAGGACACGCTTTCGACCGAACAAGTCGGCGACTTTCCCGTAAATCGGTGTCGACACCGCGGTAAATAGTAAGAAGGCGGCAAATACCCAACTAACGAGCGCCGCGCCATTCAACTCGCTCGCAATGACCGGCGTCGCGACCGAGACGACCGTCCCTTCAATCGCTGCCAAAAAAGTCGCAAGCAGTAGTGCGACCGTAACATTCTTTCTCATCTGTTCCATCTCCCCACAAAAATAGTGGCGCCGGAAGGCTCCGACCACCACTTCAACTGTCTATTATTTTGTGCGAGCGGCGTCTGTTTGACAAGCCTCAACTTCCGGTTCGAAAAAGAAGTTTTTAATTTCGGCGTAAGCGGCCTGTTCATCTTGAACGAGGACACGTCCTTCCAGCCGGCCGGCATCAAGCATCCAGACTTCGTCAGCAAGCCTCGCCGCCACATCGAGCTGGTGTGTCGAGAACACGATTGTCGTCCCGCGGTCGGCCTCTTCCCGCAACAGTCGGCCCAATACATGCATCCACGTCGGGTCGAGACCGTTCGTCGGCTCGTCTAGCAGTAAAATGTCAGGTTTCGTGACCAACGCTTGAGCGAGCAGGAGACGTTGCCGCATCCCTTTCGACAACATCCCGACCTGTTGCCGGGTCTTGGCGTCAAGCCCGACACGGTTCAATAGAGACGCATCCGGTTTGACTCCTTGAAGCAACGCGTAATACGCAAACGTCTCACCGACGGTCCACGACGGATCGAATGCGAAATCATCAGGCATATAACCAAACGATTGATTATACGATTTTCGACGGTCACGCGTCTCCCCGTTCAACGAGACATGACCGACACTCGGTGCGAGCGTACCGTTCAACATGTTCAGTAGCGTCGATTTCCCAGCCCCGTTGCTTCCGCATAAGGCGACGACCCGACCGTCGGCAATCGCTCCGTCAAGCGGATGGAGCGACCATACATCGCCATAACATTTACCGACCTGTTCAAGCTGAATCATGTCGTCCCTCCTGTCGAAGTAACCAAGCTGTCCCGAACCACAACACAAACACGACACTCAAGATTGCGATGCCGACGGTCAAACTACCGAGTGGGTCGCCGAGCCAGCCGATAAACGTTTCATAGACGGCCCCAAACAGGTCAGGTGCCGACAAGACCGAGCTCACCCAGACGCGCAGCAGCTCAAATCCGTTCAAAAACAGAAGCCCGACCATCGCACTCGCTTGCGACCCGTAAGGCAGCCAAGCAATCGTTGCCACGAGGAGCGTCGGCCAAAGTAAAACGAGGACGACCCAGACGATGAACGAGAGGAGCACGGCTCGAAGCCTCGTCCGTCCGACGACGCTGATGAACGTGCCGATCGCGGCACCGTATGCGGTGAGCCCGAACGCATACACCCATAGGACGAACCACGTCTCGAGCGGCATCGAAACAAGGAACGAGGCGAGCGCGAACGCAAGCGTGATGATGAGTCCTTGCGTCGCCAGGAATGCGCTGTAACGCATCCAGACCACGCGGCGCATCGACACCGTGAACGTCGAGACGAGTCGCATCCGCTTTGATTCACGCTCATTGCCCCACTGCAGTGCCGTCGTCAACATGACGAGGAGCGGTAACACGAGCCCGATCACCGTGACGAGTGTCGCGCTGACGTTCGTATACGCCGTCGCCACCGGGATCGCTTGGCCGAGACCACCCAGCAAGACGAGTGTCAGTACCCAAGCAAGCAAGAAGACGTAACTTTCTTTCTGACGCAGCGTACGGGACCATTCGATCCGCCATAACATCGCTTACTGCCCGTGACCGTCAGATGACTCATCCGAATCGTGCGCGTCACTCATGTCGCTCGCTTCGCCATCGTCGTCCGAGTTCATTTTTTTATGACCGTTCATCTCGCCGCGTTCCCACGTGTGTTCTTTCAAGTCGTCTAAATCCATCACCATGCCGCCATTCTCTTCGGCATACGTCTCCGCGTCCGCTGCTTTTGCGAACGAGACGATGTTATAAGCCATCGGCGTTTTCGCTTCTTTATTATAGACAAACGTACCTTCATCTAAATCGACCCAGTCCATCGTATTGTAGTCTTTCACATACATCGCCGCGATGTCCTCTTCCGTTTGCTCAGGGTACCAGTCACGCATCAAACAACCGATATCGTCGAACGCATAGCCTTTCCCGTTGTCCATAATCGCTTCGGCAGCGAATTGTTTATCCATCACTTTCATCTTGCACACTTCACACTCGGTCTCGCCCCATTCGATATCGAACGGTTCCGCCGCAGCGCTCGAACACGCCCCAAGTGCGAGCGTCAAACTTGATGCGGCGAATAGTCCTGCCATTTTCTTATACGTAGTCATATCGTTTCCTCCCAAATATCCATAGTAAAACCATCATTCCGGTTAAAGCGACCGCTCCGAACGACCCGTTCCACTCAATGCGAAACGCGGACACAATTGGCCCTGCGTCCGTGAGTGTGACCTCGTCCGGGCTACGGAGCACACGTTCAAGCACGGTTAGCCCCGGGGCACCGTACAGCAACTCGAACGCTTCATATGAATCGGCCAATAAAAACAAGTACGGGTCGGCCCGAAACGGGATCTCACTGAACCCGTCGCGTGTCAAATCGAGCGTCTGTCCGCCCCAATCGTTTCCTTGAATCACATTGTCTGCCGACTCAAACGAGACGACCGGATACCGATTGCCGGTCAAGTCATTCCCTGCCATCGTCATCCCGTTCGCCGACTTCAAGCGCAGTCCTACATCATTGCCGTTTACACCGTTGTCATGAATCGTCGTCCACTCCGATTTTTCCGCATAAATCCCGATCCGATTGCCGAAGATCGCGTTGGCACGCAACGTCGTCTCGACTGCTTCAAACAACATGATCCCGGTCGCCGTCGCGCCGACTTGGTCATGGATTTGTCCGTTCTCGATGACGACGCGCTCTGTCCCCATGATCATCGCACCTGCTCCGTTGCGCCGGAGGTTCGGCAAATTGATCGACACGTCTGTCGGAAACATGAGATGGACACCGTATCTAGCATCAGCAACGCTCGGTCGAATCAGCTGGTGACCCGACCCGTTCTCGATGTAGATCCCGTCACGGACTCGGTCGATGACCGCCCCTTTGATCAAAGCCGCTTCGCTGTTCAATAGCGAGATGCCCTCGTGTTGATTAGACCCCGAGATGACGGGACGGACGAGCCTTACCCCGTAGCTGTCTTCCACTACGATACCGGTCCCGGACGCTTCGACGGTCACATCGATCAGCTGATGGCCAAGCCCTGAGACTTGTATGGCAGCCACGTCCGTCTGCCGGCACTGTTCGACCAAAACATTCTCGAGCACCGCCCCGGTCCCTTCTAACCGAAACGCCGGTTCATTGCAGCTGACGAAGCGTTTCCCCGCACCGTCAAACGTCTCATTCGAACGGACCACGATCGGTTCGTCAAGCGTCACTAAATCGGACTCCGCGTGGACAGACGGGGCTGCGAACAACAAGCCGATGAGCAATCCAAGTTTTAGTTGTCTCATAACCCCTCCTCTTGATCAATCGCTTACAAAACATATTGTACGAAAACCTAGGGGGGTATGTGTGTGCTTTTTATGGGATTCCTGTGACAGTTTCTTCATAAAAAAAACACAAGCGGCGAAAGGGTCAGTTCGCTGCTTGTGTTTTCTTTATTTAGCTTTATCCATCCATACTTTTGTGAAGTCTTGGAGCATCTCGTCACCGGTCTTCTGACCGCCGACGTACGCTTGCATCAAGGCACCATACTCGTTGACCGCGCCGTCCGGATACTTGAACCAGTTCCATGAGATCGTCTTGCCTTCGTTCGAATAGGCAAGGATATCGTCAGCGAGTGGTCCGAGGTCGTTCGCTTCGATCGACTTGAACGCCGGGATGAACTTGAACTTGTTGACCATGTAGTCTTTTCCTGTGTCTGACGTCGCCATCCACTCGAGGAAGTCTTTCGCTTCTTCTTTATATTGTGAGTTTTTGTTGACGACCCAGTTATTCGGGACGCCGACCGGCAAGCGGTCCATCTTCTCTTTATCATCATTGATCGGAATCGGTACGAAGCCCATCTCGATGTCCGGATTCACGTCGAGAATCATCTGTTGGGCCCAGTTGCCTTGCTGGAGCATCGCTGTCTCGCCTTGGGCGAACTGTGTGACTTGCGTGTTGTAGTCTGTCGTGAGCGGGTTCTTGTTGCCGTATTTGATGGTCAGGTCGAACAGTTTCAAGAACTGTTGGAACTGCTCATTGTCTTCGAACTTCTCTTTGTTGTCGTTGAGCGCTTGGATGAACGCATCGGGATCATCTTGTTGTGCCATCGGGATGTTGAGCAAGTGGATGCCGAGAATCCAAAACTCCGCGTAGCCGACCGAAAACGGGGTGATGCCCGCCTTGTCCAACTTTTCAGCCGCATCCGTCAATTCAGACAGCGTCTTCGGCAGTTCACTGATGCCCGCTTTCTCAAACAGCTCCTTATTGTAGATGAAACCGTAGCCTTCAAGGTTCATCGGCATACCGTACAGTTTCCCGTCCATCGTCATCGGTTCTTTGGCCACTTCCGTCAAATCACCGACCCACTTTTCATCCGACAAATCTTCCAACTTATCTTTCCACGTCTGTGCTTCCGTGAAGCCACCGTTGTTAAAGATATCCGGTTCATTGCCAGATGCGAATTGCGATTTGAGCGCGGCACCGTAGTCGGCTCCGCCGCCGACCGTTTGAACGGTCACTTTGACGCCCGTCTCTTCTTCATATTCTTTCGCCATCGCCTCGAGATCTTTAGCGATTTCAGCTTTAAATTGGAAGACGTTCAACGTCACATCTTTTGAGTCACCGCTATCCGCGTTCTCGTCAGCCGACCCTTCCCCTT
Organism: Exiguobacterium sp. SH0S7; assembly: GCF_004337195.1. Taxonomy (NCBI): domain Bacteria; kingdom Bacillati; phylum Bacillota; class Bacilli; order Caryophanales; genus Exiguobacterium; species Exiguobacterium sp. SH0S7. Next base: position 73,506 of record NZ_SJVA01000006.1, on the reverse strand, counting down.
CTGTGAGCGATCCGCCCCCGCAGGCAGCGAGCGTCAATACCATGCCAGCCGTCATCACAGCTGTCGATAATCTCCATTTGCGTTTCATCTTGCTTCCTCCCTCGGTGTGTAAGTCGACTAAAATAATCGATCCAATCAGTACACCCTTACTTTAAATGAAAACGCTTCCATTATGTAGGTGTCAAAATTGACGTGTAGGGTGGAAAATGTTGTACAGAAAACCAGGACTTTCTCGTAAGAAAGTCCTGGCTCATTTGCTTCTATATAATTACAACAGGCTAATTCCAGCTTCTTCGCACGCCGCGACCATCTCGCTCGGCCAGACCGACGATTGGACTTCACCGATATGACGGGCCCGGAGCAGATACATGGCGACACGTGACTGGCCGATTCCGCCTCCGACCGTAAGTGGGAGACGTCCTTCGAGCACGGCTTGATGGAACGGATACTTCCGCTTCTCTTCCGCGCCAGCTGTCACCAACTGTTCAGCGAGCGCTGTCTCATCGACACGGATCCCCATCGACGACAGTTCGAACGCCGTCTCGAGTTCTGGGTGCCAGACGAGAATATCGCCGTTGAGCGACCAGTCGTCATAGTCAGCAGCTCGGCCATCATGTTTCTCTCCTGAGGCGAGCGCGCCTCCGATTTGGGAGAGGAAGACCGCGCCATGCTCTTTACAAATCGCATGTTCCCGTTCTTTTGGCGTCAGCGTCGGATACAGGTCTTCTAGCTCTTGGCTCGTCAAGAAGTGAATCGACTCAGGGAGAATCGCTTCGATCGCGTATGCCGACTCGACCGACCGTTCCGTTTCAAGCAAGGCCGCATAAATCGATTCGACGGTCGCTTTCAAATAGTCGGTCGTCCGGTGTTCCCGGGCGATGACGCGTTCCCAGTCCCATTGATCGACATGAAGCGAGTGTGTCGCGTCGAGTTCTTCGTCGCGGCGGATCGCACGCATCTGTGTATACAACCCTTCGCCAACTTTGAACCCGTACCGGCCGAGCGCTTCGCGCTTCCATTTCGCAAGCGACTGGACGATTTCAAGCTCATGTCCCGGATATTGCGTGTCAAACTGAATGATGCGCTCGACGCCGTTCAAGTGATCGTTGACTCCGCTCGCCGATGTGACGAATAGCGGTGCCTGTACTTGCGTGAGACCTAGCGCCGTGCTGAACTTGTCCTCGAACATTGCCTTTACCGCCGTGATTGCCTGTTGTTTTTCCTTCATCATGCTTGTTGCTGTCGTTGTCATTTTGTCTTCCTCCAATTGTGGGATTTGGGACGGAGCAATAGAAAAAAGCCCTCCAATCCCATGGACTATGGGACGGAAGGCTTCAAGCTCCGCGGTGCCACCCAAATTAGTAGACGAATCTACTCACTTTTTCGAGACGAACATCTCGTAGTTCCGATAACGGGGAACGGTCCGGCTACGTCTACTTGCAAAGCGTTCGGGTAGCGACTCCAGGAGGTTCTTCGACAGAGATTTCAGTCCGGGCTCTCACCTTCCCCGGCTCGCTTTGCTTACGTCTTCTGTGTACTCGTCCTTTCAATGTCGTTCACAATTGAATTGAACTTATTATTATAAATATTCAGACGAATGTCAACAGCTTTTCTAAAAAAAATTCTCCCCCGTGTAGCGGACGAGGGAGATCCCTTGGGAAGGGTTATTTGATCGAACCGCTCGTAATCCCTTTGATGATATGCTGTTGCATACCAAAGAAGAAGATGAGGAGCGGAACGATCCCAAGAACTAAACCAGCGAGTGCCAAATCCCATTGTTTCGTATATTGTCCGAAGAAATAGAACGTCGCGAGCGGGATCGTCCGCAGTTCAATGTCTCGGAGGACAAGTGAAGGTAACAGAAAATCGTTCCAAATCCATAGGCTGTTCAAGATGACGATCGTTACCGTGATCGGTTTCAAGAGCGGGAACACGATCCGCCAGAACAGCCCCCATGTCGAGCAACCGTCGATGATGGCCGCCTCTTCGATCTCTTCCGGGATCGATTTCATGAAGCCATGATATAAGAACACCGAAATACCTGACCCGAACCCGAGATACATGACCATCAGTCCCCAATGACTGTTCAATAGACCGAGCACGCTCGATACTTTTACGAGCGGAATCATGATCGATTGGAACGGGATGACCATCGCCGCGACGAACAAGAAGAAGATGACGGTCGAGATCCAATGTTTCGTACGGACGAGCTTCCATGCCGCCATCGACGTGAAGATGACGATGACGATGTTCGCGCCGGCCGTGATCAAAAGCGAGTTCAAAAAGACGCGGCCATAGTTCATCGCCTCCCACGCTTCCGTATAGTTCGATCCGAGCCAGACGTTCGGGAGTGCGGACGTGTTCGTATAAATCTCAGCAATCGACTTGAACGAGTTGACGATGACGTAATAAAACGGGACGAGATACAACAGTCCTAGTAAAATAGCGACCAATTCGATGAGGCCAAGGCCGGTCGTATATCCGCTCGTCCGCAGCGGCTTTTGCGGCAACTGCCGTCTCGGCGTCTGATCTATTTTTGGTTCGAACTGTTCAATTTTTTCCGTCGTCATGCCTGCACCTCCCGTTTTTTCGTCAAATACACTTGGGTGACGGTGATCGCCGCGACGACGAGGAAGAAGATGACCGCTTTCGCCGAGCCAAGACCGTAATTGTTGTTCACGAACGACTCTGTATAAATGTTCAAGGCGAGCATCTCGGTCGATTTGAACGGTCCTCCGTTCGTGAGCGACAAGTTCGTATCGAATACTTTGAACGACCAGGAGATCGTCAAGAACAGACAGATCGTAATCGATGGCATGATCATCGGGAGCGTGATATGATGCAACATTTTCAACCGGTTCGCCCCGTCGATCCGGGCCGCCTCGAGCAAATCCGTAGGCACGTTCTGCAGCGCCGCGATATAGATGACCATCACGTAGCCCCCGCCTTGCCAGATCGCGACGATGACGATTCCCCAAAACGCTGTCTGGGCGTCGCCGAGCCAAGGCAGCTCGAACAGGCTCCAGCCGGTCAATGATCCGATCGACTCGAATCCTTTCACGTAAATGAATTGCCAGATGAAACCAAGGATAAGTCCGCCGATCAAGTTCGGCATAAAGAAGACCGTTCGCAATATATTTCGCGTCTTAATATTCATCGTCAACAACAGCGCCAATGAAAAGCCGACAATGTTCGTCATGATGACGGCCACGATCGTGTATTTCGTCGTGATCCAAAACGACGAACGGAACTGGGCGTCCTCGAACAAGAGTCGATGATAGTTATCCCATCCGACAAAGTTCAACTGACCGGTCACCCCGTTCCAGTCCGTGAAACTGTAATAGATCCCGTTAAAGAACGGGATGAGTACAATGGCCACGAACGCCAAAAAGGCCGGACCGACAAATCCGATAAAGCTTGCCGGCTTCTTCCAATTCCGTCTCTGTTTGCTTCGCTTCGGTGTTTCAATCATCTTCATCGCCTCCACTATCAATTTACCTACAATGAAATGAAATGAAAACGGATACATTTGACGGAATGGGTGGAATATATTGAACTCAATTAGTGAATTTGCAGAACTGATGCGTTATGATAAAGTCAATGACAATACGAACGAGCCAGTTTATATTAGAGAAACGATCCAAATTATGGCTCGAATCACGAATGAATCAAACATAATATTAGTAAAACGTTCGAAAGTGGAGGGAATTTATACATGACGACAATCAAACCGTTATCTGACTTAGCGATCGCCCAACAAGCGGACATGCTCCCCATCAAGCAAATCGCTGAAAAGCTCGGCCTACAAGAAGATGATCTCGACCTTTACGGGAAATACAAAGCAAAACTGTCGTTCGATTTGCTCGAACAAGTGAAGACCCGAGCAGACGGCAAGCTCGTCCTCGTCACAGCCATCAATCCGACGCCCGCCGGAGAAGGAAAATCGACGGTCACCGTCGGACTCGGTCAAGCGTTGAACCGACTCGATAAACAAGCGATCGTCTGTCTCCGCGAGCCGTCACTCGGCCCGACGATGGGGCTAAAAGGCGGAGCGGCCGGCGGCGGATTCAGCCAAGTCTTGCCGATGGAAGACATCAACCTCCACTTCACGGGTGACATGCACGCCATCACGTCAGCCCACAACACGATCAGCGCCATGCTCGACAACCACCTTCATCAAGGCAACGACCTAAAAATCGACGTTCGGAAAATCGTCTGGAAGCGCGTCCTCGACTTGAACGACCGTGCCCTTCGCCACGTGACGGTCGGACTTGGCGGAGCCGCACACGGTGTCCCGCGCGAAGACGGTTTTGACATCACCGTCGCCTCAGAAATTATGGCGATCCTTTGCCTCGCCGATTCGCTCGCCGATTTAGAGGCGCGTATTAAGCGGATCGTCGTCGCCTACGACTTCGATAATGAACCCGTCACGGCTGAACAGATTGGTGCGGCCGGTGCGGCCACACTCTTACTGAAAGAGGCGTTCAAGCCAAACTTGGTCCAGACACTTGAACAGACCCCGGCTCTCGTCCACGGCGGCCCGTTCGCGAACATCGCGCACGGCTGTAACTCGCTCATCGCGACAAAGACTGCCTTGAAGCTCGGCGAATACGTCGTCACCGAGGCCGGCTTCGGAGCTGATCTTGGCGCCGAGAAGTTCTGTCATATTAAATCGCGTATCGGCAACTTAAGTCCTGATGCGGTCGTCCTCGTGGCGACAGTCCGCGCGTTGAAGATGCATGGTGGTGTCGCCAAAGACCAACTCCACATCGAAAACGTCGAGGCCGTCACAAAAGGCATGGAGTTGCTCGCCAAACATGTCGACACGATGACAAAGCTCGGTTTGCCAACCATCGTTGCCTTGAACCGCTTTAATTCAGATTCGATCGCAGAGCTCGACACTGTGCTCGACTGGTGCGAAACGCATCAAATCCGCGTCGCCCTCAGCGAAGTTTGGGCGAGCGGCGGACAAGGCGGACAAGCACTTGCCGAGGCCGTCATCGAGACAGTCGAGTCGAACGAAGCCATGCTCACACCACTTTACGAGCTGACCGATTCGATCGAACAGAAGATTACGACGATTGCCCGAGAAGTTTACGGAGCGGCCGGCGTCACGTTCACCGCTACGGCGAAAAAGCAAATGGCTCAAATTAAAGCGAACGGATGGGACGATTTGCCGATCTGTATGGCTAAAACACCGTTCTCACTATCCGACGATCCGACAAAACTCGGATACGTTCAAGGATTCACGGTAACCGTACGAGAGTTGAAACCGTCGGTCGGCGCCGGCTTCCTCGTCGCCTTGACGGGTAACGTCTTGACGATGCCAGGACTGCCAAAACATCCAGCCGCTCTCAACATGGGCATCGACGAGACAGGTAAGGCCATCGGATTGTTTTAATCCACACGACAACGGAGGGATGACTTTGGACGTCATTGAGCACACGTACGCAGACGGGTACCGCACGCACGTATTGCATGTCCCGGCAACGAACCCGATTGGAAATTGTTTCTTGTTTCACGGCATGCTCGAACATCACGGCAGGTATGTCGAATTCGCCGACTTTATGGCAACAACTGGATTTAACGTTTTTGTTTGCGATCTCCGCGGAGCTGGGAAATCGGCGCGTGCTCAATCCACATACGCTCACTTACTTCCAAAAGAAGGATTTGACCAAATGGTCGAAGACGCTACCGCATTGATCGGTCACTACCAAAATGATTTGCCGACGTTTGTAGTCGGACATAGTTTCGGTTCTTTGCTCGTCCGTCGTCTCGGTCAAATCATGGGTCATAACCTAGCCGGCATCGTCGCCATTTCACCGCCTCCCGGCTCTGGTTTCGTCGGCCGGCTCGGGCTTTATGCCATCGGGTCGGCAATTCGAACGAAAGGGAGCGATTACCACTCTCGCCTGTTCGAACGTCTCTTGTTCGGGCGCTACAACTTAAAATTCTTCCCCGCGAAGACGGAGAACGATTGGATTTCTAGCGTCCCGGAAGAAGTGGCCTCTTACCGCAGCGACCCAGACTGCGGCGGTATCCCGACACTCGGTTACTTATATGAAGTAGCTAGCGCTTCGCTAGAGGTCACATCCCTCGCCCGTATCCATGAACATCCGAAGACGCTCCCAATCCTCTTCGTCGCCGGGACCGACGACCCGGTCGTACACGACGGGGAAGGGTTGAAAGGGATTGTTCGAAACTATCAGGCAGCAGAAGTCGAACTGACGGTGTTGTCTTACGACAATGCGCGTCACGAAGTGCTCCGCGAACGGCAACGCGACGAAGTGTGGACCGATATAAGCAGTTGGCTCTTGCGCAACCTCTAATCTAATACATGGAAAAACCTCCTATTAAATGGAGGTTTTTTTATTTTTACATTTTAAGCCAACGACTTTCTAATTCATTTACCTTTTTTGAAATTTTTCATCTTCTTTCCATTTTTTAAGTGCGCTATACTTAGACCGCGTACTACGAAGAACACTTATATATTGAAGTATATGGAATGAAAGGGGTAACACATTGAAACCAACTATTACACGATTGAGCGCGGCCGTCCTCATCTCTAGCACAGTATTGAGTATGATTGGACCGAGCGAGTCATATGCAGCAACATACGAAGGCACGGTGAATACCTCTATTTTGAACGTCCGGTCGTCTACGTCGACTTCGGCAGCAATTGTCGGCAAGTTGACGAAAGGGACTGCTGTACAAGTTTATTCGACAAGCAACGACTGGGCGCAAATCGAGTTTCAAGGTCAGAAACGCTACGTTTCTTCCTCGTACTTAACGTTGAAGTCTACCGTCACGAAAGCGGCAACAACCAAAACGTATACAGCTAATGCGACCGTCAATATGCGCTCTGCGATGACAACGAGCGCTTCAATCGTTACAACGATCCCAAAAGGTGCGACCGTCACTTACATATCGACGCACGGCGCGACGGGATCATGGTTCAAAGTCACATACGGCGGGAAAACTGGCTATGTGGCTCAACGCTACTTCTCTCAAGTAGGAGGCGGAACCGTGGCACCCCAAGCGAACCCGACGCATAGTACGACAACAAACACGACGATGCATAGCTCGATGACTTCAACGTCCCCGACCCTGATTGCAATCCCGAAAGGGGCGAAAGTAACGTTCCTCTCGGAGCATGGCGCGACCGGGTCATGGGCCAAAGTGACATTCAGCGGGAAGACGGGCTATGTCGCGAAACGGAACTTGCAGCCGCTCGTGACGGTCGAACCGACAACGATGTATGTCAAAACAAAATCAAGTCTTTTCAGTTCGATGTCAACTTCAGGAAAAGTAGTCGGCACACTACCAATCGCGACAAGCGTTAAATTGATCTCGACACACGGCGCAACCGGGTCATGGGCTAAAATTACGGCCGGCTCGTTAACAGGTTACGTACCGATGCGAAACTTATCTGAGTCACAAGTCGCGGAACCCGTCACACCTTACTACGCTAAACAGACGGCAACGATGTACTCTTCGACTTCGACGCGTGGAAACGTCCTTCAAACGATTCCAGTCGGCGCAAAAGTCGATCAACTGTCGGCGCACGGCGCGACGGGTTCATGGTTCAAAGTCCGTTACGCGAACACGACCGGGTATGTCGCAGCACGTAACTTCTCGCTCACAGCCCCGTCGACTTCGACCGAACAATACGGGACCGAACGCGAGGTCAGAATCTCTGTCGAGAACAACGGACCGTTGAACGTCCGCGAAGAAGCGACGACGAGCAGTGATAAAGTTGGCGAACTTCCAAGCGGCACGATCGTGAAAGTGAAGCCCGTCTTGAATACCGATTGGGGACTGATAACGAACGGTGGATTTGCCGGGAGCTATATTCACCTTGCATATACGACGGCCGTCACGACACCACCACCAGCGAACGGGATCCAGCGCGTCGTATCCTACACAAGCTATCCAATCTCTGTTCGCACAATGGCAGAACGACAAATGGCTCAATTCGGTCAGACCGATGCGCATCGCTATGCCAAAGCTTATTTGCCACGTTCATGGGTAAAAGTTGACGGAAGTACCGGGACGATCGTCAATAATAACATCCGGGTCATCTCAGGTGTTGGGGCCGCTCTTAAAACGACTGCTTCTTCTAGTGCGGCGACACTCGCCACGATTCCGAACGGGACGACGCTTGAATATGTGAGCCGGCAAACGGTCGGCACAACCATTTGGTACCGTGTCAAATACGGGACGATGACTGGTTACGTGACACCAAGCTCGGTCGTTGGAGAAGCCAATATTTTAAGCCGGGCTAGTCTCACGTCACACGCGTATGGTCAAATCAATCCAGGTGAAACTGTGACGATCACAGGACAAGATGGAAATTACTACACCGTGTCTTACAGTAGACCGTCTGGCCATAACATTCGTATTTTTGATAACACATGGCGCCGTGCCTCAGTGGCGGACATTGAACCGTACGTCAATCCGAGCAATATGTCCCAAGACTCGCAGGCGTTCTATCAATTCCTTGACTTGTCGAAGAGTGCCGGAACGACCGCGACGACGTTGAATAGCGTTTTGACGAACAGCGGCACACTCACGGAGCAAGGACAAGCGTTCATCAATGCAGCCAATCAGTATGGCGTCAACGAAATCTACTTACTTGCGCATGCTGTCCACGAAACAGGACACGGTAAGTCAGTCCTCGCTCAAGGGGTCCCGGTCGATAAAGACGGGAATGCGTTGATTAACTCGAATGGGACACGCATTTATCCAGATCGCGAAGAAGTTGCGAAAGTATACAATATGTACGGCATCCAAGCAGTCGACAGCAGTCCATTAACGACCGGTGCCAAATTCGCTTTCGAACAGAAATGGTTCACGCCGGAAGCTGCCATTGTCGGGGGCGCTTACTGGATCGGAGCAAGTTATATCAATCATCCGACACATAAACAAAACACACTCTATAAGATGCGCTTCAACCCGGCCGCCCCTGGCAACCATCAGTACGCAACAGATATCGGTTGGGCGACGAAACAAACGACACGTATCTTCCAGATTTATCAAAACCTCGATTCATACACGCTCCACTTCGACGTACCAAAGTTCCAATAACGAACAAGAGACACGAGCCAACTTGGCTTCGTGTCTCTTTTCATGTCCATTCGATGGAATCGACGATCGCTTCGATCTCTAACTTTTCATCCGTCTTCTTGTCGGCGACGTACGTCAAAAACAACAGGCGCTTCCCGTCCGTGAGCGACCAGACGTCCAAATACATGTCGTCTTCAATCCCGCTCGCGTAAGCCGTCGTCATGCCGCCCGATTGATCCGTCACGCTCGGTGCGACTTTAATGTCGATCGGGAACTCCCCTAAAAAGGTATTCAGTTCTTGCAGCGCCGCATCTTCAGGGGCCTGGGCCTCCTCTGCTTCATAGATAGACATTTGAAGCGTGCCTTGCGCATCTTCCTCCACCGAATAGAAGCTGACGTGATCCTCTTCTTCATTGTATTCATAGTGCTCTGGGTAGGATAAACGAAGCCACCCGTCGATTTCGTATTCTTTCATGCTAATTGCTCCTTCGTTTTCTTGAATGTCAGGCCGGTGACCATTTTGGCTTGCAGCGCATATTTGAGCCGCTCCGTCACGTAAAGGCGTTGGCTGTTTCGATCTTGGGCGATCATATGTCCGCATAAATCCATCCGAACCGTTTGTCGGGACAGAAAGTAGAGACGATCCTCGCTTAACGGACGATATTCACCGGAATCCTCGAGGTGCTCGATCTCAAATCGGCGTAAGACGTTGAGCGCGCAATAGTGGTCGGTCTTGCCGGTACTCGTATGCAGTTCAACCCGGACGAGCTGGATGTCGTACGGACATAAATTCATAAAGATGGGTCCGATTCGTTCATGGATGAGCAAGACGCCCATATCCGTCTCAATCAAATCGGGTAACGCCCCCGCGTCTTGGGAGATGCTCAAGACGACATAGGGTCGTTCAGTCGGTGCGAGCAGTTCCCCTTTAAAAAAGCGGAACCGTTGGATGCCGGTCAATACGCGGGCCCGCCAAGCGCTGCCACGGGCTTCCGCTTCAATCCGATACAGTCGTTCTCGACTCACGACTACTCCCCCTTCAATTGTTTGAGCGCTTCGACGAATCGTTCCCACTCTTGATCGTCGCAGACGATCTTACTTTCAATTCCCCATTCTTCCTCGATTTTCAAACGTACCTCGTTCGTTTCAACGTGGCGCGTGAGATGCAACGCTCCGATTTGAACGAACATCGGCTCGATGACCAACGTCTCGGTCGGTGAACTGACCCATTTTAGCCGGTCAGTCCGTAAAATCACATGCCACATCGACTCATGCCGCACCGAGAACGTCCATTGACGGAGCGTTACAGTTTGTTCGACTTGTTTCGCCTGGTTCATCATGCGAAACCCTTCACTCATCATCTTCAAATAAGATTTTCGTTCGCTCATGCCCGTCCCACTCCCCTCTTCTATTATCTTAGCAAGACCACCTATCCGCCACAACTAATGTTTTTTCGAAAAAGGGTTTGCAAAGGTTAAATCGTGTGCTATTATATTACCGTAACGTTAAGCGTTTCGCGGGTGTAGTTTAATGGTAAAACCTCAGCCTTCCAAGCTGATGACGAGAGTTCGATTCTCTTCACCCGCTCCAATTTTAAATTTCATACTTGAATGTGCGGGTGTAGTTTAATGGTAAAACCTCAGCCTTCCAAGCTGATGACGAGAGTTCGATTCTCTTCACCCGCTCCAATTTCCGACATATTCGCGAGGCTTAACTCGCACACATAACCACATGGTGCACACCATGTAACGAGCAGGAGGTCATTCGACTTCCTGCTCTTTTGTTTTTTGACGTAATGCTTAAACGCAACCGATTCGGGAAAAGAATTGGAGATATGAAGGAGGGATCACCATGATTCAAGTCCGCCTACAGCCATTTACCGTTTATGAGAGTGCTTTAATGCGAACCACATCGACTTTGATCGACACTGAAGACAGCCTCATTTTAATCGACCCGAACTGGTTGCCAGAAGAAGTTGCGACCATCCGTCGCGACATCGAGTTGAAGCGACAAGGTAAGAAATTGTACGTCATTTATACGCACCAGCACTATGACCATATCATCGGCGCTTACGCTTTCCCTGATGCGACCGTGATTGCTTCAAAAGCGTTCGTCGAAACAGACGCCAGCGCTCAACTTGAAGAGATTAAAACGTTCTACGAACAGTATTACATCGACCGCCCGATTCAAAAGCCGGTCGTCGACATCATCATCTCCGAAGACAGTACGGTCGATCTCGGTGCTACCCCGATCACGTTCTACTTGACGCCAGGACATGAAGCGACCCATATGTCACTCATTGTCGAACCGTTGCGCCTGCTCGTGTGCGGTGATTACGGATCGAACATCGAACCACCGTTCATCGAGCACGACGCGGAAGCGTATCTCGAATCGCTTCAAAAACTTCAATCCGCCGTCTACGAACACGAGATCCGTTGGCTCATCCCGGGCCACGGCGACCTATGCGATGACCGCAGTAAGATGATCGAGCGACTGAGCGCTGCCGAAGAATATATCCTCGCTTTGCCTGAAGAACGCGTCTGGTCCCCGCTTTGGCCTGAGCACGCCTTTTTTAACCGGGTTCACGAACGCAATCGAAAATATGTCGAACAAAAAGAGCATGAGCGCGAGGCACGCCAACGTGACTATTGACGCACAAAAAATCGCAACGTCTCCCCAAGACGTTGCGATCCCCCTATGTAAACCTATTTCTTTGTGATGCGTTCTGAACGGACCGTGAACATACGGTCAATCCCATAAATCGTCACTCCGGTAAGAGCGAGCAATCCGATCATAGCTGATGAAAACATTGACCATACCCCCATTGTTCACAAATTCGTCATAATCACCCCGTGCCTTCATTATAGAAGAAAACATTTCAAAAAGAAAGCGTTTTCTTCAAACTTTCTTCACAATTGCTGCTCGTTGTTTACTTCTCCTTCGTTTGTGTAGCAACATTCAAATATGTGTAGGTTTTATGGAATGTGGGAATACACTCTATAAGAATAAAAGAGACAGAAAGCTGTTCGCTGAGGAGGAAGAGGCATGATCAAATATGGCACGTTGGTGCGAGTCGAGGGGAAATACGCCGTGTTACGTTGGAACAACGGCTCAAGTTTTATCCCACGACGATTCTTGCCATCAGAAGCACGGGTTGGCGATACGATCATTCGAGATAACCACCATTATTATCTCGAAGAAGACATGACACCGAATTTCGATGCGCTCATCAAACAACATTATAAAAAGTAAACAAAGACAGACCGGTTCTCTTCCAGTCTGTCTTTGTACGTTCATTTTGTCTGTTCGCGTAACCAGTTAAAGTCGACCGGACCGACTTGTTTGGCTGTGATCACACCGTCCGGACCGACGACATACGTTGTCGGCAAAGCGACGACGCGGTACGTCTTCTCCACCGTGCCTGCTTCGTCCAATAATACCGGGAAGCTGACCGGGACTTCTTTCAAAAACGCCTCGACGTCTTGTTTCCCGCGTCGCTCATTTTTCGTGACGTTCACCCCGAGCACCGGAATCCCGGTTTCTTCACCGAACTCGATCAATTCCGGCAGTTCTTCTCGGCAAGGCGGGCACCACGATGCCCAGAAGTTTAAGACGACTTGCTGTCCTGCGTACGCATCAAGTGCCAACGTTTCCCCTTCGATTGTCTCCAGTTCGAAGGCGGGCGCGCGTTGACCGATCTCGAGACCACCGAGAACCGTGTCGTCCGTCGCGACACGTTCAGTCTGTTCGCTCGCTTGACTCGCCTTGTATTCGTCATACCCTTTATAGCCCAGACCGGCGATCAGTCCCGCCATAATCAATCCAATAGCCAGTTTATGAAATCGCATCATTTACCCCTTGTTCTCTGTCCTATTCATTTCTAAACTTAACTTATCACATTCACTCAAAGGAGCGGAACTATCGTGCAACTTCACAATGAAAAAGTCAGTGTCACTTTGAAAGCGCAAGGCGCGGAAATGACGAGTTGGAAAGTCGACGGGACCGAGCTACTCTGGCAAGGCGACCCTACGTATTGGGGTCGACAAGCCCCGATTTTATTCCCGTTCGTCGGACGGTTGTTGGATGACCGTTACTTATATGATGGCTTGACGTATACGATGAGCCAACACGGATTCGCTCGCGATGAGACGTTCGAAGTCGCAGAATCGTCTGATACACACGTCCGCTTCGTTCTCCGTGACTCGGTCGAGACACAGAAACACTATCCGTTCCCGTTCGAACTTCACGTGGACTATCGACTGATCGGCGAGGAATTGAACGTGACATATCGCGTCCGAAACGGCGGCGACGAGGTGTTACCGTTCAGCATCGGCGGACACCCTGCCTTCAATATCCCGTTCGCGGGCGGGGTGTTCGAAGAGTATACAATCGATTTCGGTGAGACGCGCTCACTTGATCGCTTATTGTTAGAGGGTCCTTATTTGACCGGCGCCTATCAACCGCTCGGCGAACGCCGCTACATCCCGCTCTCGCATCACTTGTTCGACCAAGACGCTTTAATTTTCGAAAATATCGAGTATGCTGCACTGCGCCACCAACCGAGCGGTCGCGCCATCGTCATGGAGTGCCCGACATTCACACATTTCGGGATTTGGTCACCGCCTCAGTCTGACGCCCCGTTCGCCTGCCTCGAACCTTGGTTCGGTCATGCCGACTATAAAGGACATCGTAAAGACATCCGGCAAAAAGAAGATATGCAGTTGCTCGCACCGAACGAAACGTTCGAAGCGACTTACACGCTCTATACGGAATGAAAAAACGTGCTGACCGCATTGGTCAGCACGTTTTCGTTAGAAGCGACTTTCTTGTTCCGCCTCATACTCTGAAGGCGGTTTTTTCATGACGATTGCGAGCACGATATAAATTAACAAGCCCGGTCCGCCGAATAAGGCGAGTACGACGAAGATGATCCGCATCAACGTCACGTCTACTCCGAGGTACTTCCCGAGCCCCGAGCAAACGCCTGCTATCATTTGGTCAGACGGATCTTTGTACAGTTTTCGTTCCATCAAGACACCTTCTCCTTCATTTTTTCGGTCATCGCTGTGGTCGACGAAGTGTCGTTCTTCCAGCTGTCGCGGCTTCGCCTCGACTATCAAAATCGAGTGCATCGTTGATCGGTGTACTTCCTGATCTAATTTCAATCCGACGTCCGTACAAGCCCCGATTATCGAGCGAGGCAGCAATGACTGTCGCGACGTCCGTCTCGGAAATCGTGGCGCCTGAGGCGTCACTTAAGTCTTCTGAAGCTTCGATCGACCCTTTTCCAGGTCCATCTATAATTGCCACTGGGCAAATGATCGTGTAGTTCAAGCCGCTATGTTCGATATACTCATCGGCCGCATTATTCGCAGACAAGAAGTTGTAATGTTCTTTCGGGCCCGCGTCTGGTCGATCGGCACCGTATGCGCTTAGTAAGACCACGTGACGGACGCGCTCTTTTTTAGCGGCGTCAATCGCTTTCATCGCGACGTTCCGGTCAAGCAGTTCAATCTCTTTGCTCGTGCCTTCAGCACCTGCTGTCGCAGCGACGATGACGGCGTCTTGGCCGGCGGTCGCCTCGTGAATCTTTTTATCAAGCTCTTTTTCAACATCGACGGTGAGCACGCGCGCACCCATTTTTTCGTACTCTGCTTGCAGTTCAGGATAACGAATTAAAGCGGTCACTTGATGCGTTTTCGCTAAACTTTTCAAGACACGTCTACCGATCTTTCCTGTTGCTCCAATGACTAAAACTTTCATTCAAATTTCCCTCCTCAAAAGAGTAGTTCATTTGATTAAAATTCCTCTTTCCGTACGGAATCAAACCCGTTTCGCAAAATTATCTCACAGTTCCCCACATCGTTAAGTCGAGCGCGTCACGAATCGATTGGACGCTCTCTTCATTCGGTTGGTAATAGTAGATGTTGTCAATGTAAGCATCTTGTCCGTCGACTTGAAGTTTGTTCACTTCGGGTTGAAGCATCATCGTGAGGCCAACCGACGCCATTTGCAGCGGATTCATTTCGAGCCCCATCTCATCTTTCATAAAACTGTACGTGGCCGGGATCTTCGACCATCCGGCCGGGCTTACCAACTTGTCGGCCACTGCCGACATGACCTCGGTTTGGCGACTTGAACGGGCACCGTCTGTATCCGTTTTACGATGTCGCGCGTAGGCGAGCGCCATATCCCCGTCCATCGAATACGATACACCTTCCGTGTATTCATACGTTTGATTAAACCCCTTTTCGCTGAACGAATGGGTGGCCGTGATGTTCACTCCGCCGACGACGTCGATCAATTCCATGAACGTCTCGAACGTGATGACGACTTGACCGTCGACCGAAGTCTCGGTCAATCCTTCGACGGCACCGACCGTACACTCCGCGCCTCCATAAGCGAAGGCATGGGTAATCTTATCGCCTTCGCGCTCAGGTTCACAAGGGATCGCCGTATACGTATCTCGTGGAATCGATACGTTTTGAACGGTCCGCGAACGCGGGACGAACTCCATCAGCTGGAGCGAATCGGTTCGTGAACCGGACACCGATTCGCCGACACGGGCGTCACTGCCCATGACTAAGAACGTAACTGGGTTTGATGCCATATAACCGACCCCAATCACGAGGAGCAACAAGACGAGCAAGAGCTTTCCTTTCCAACTTCGGCGCTTGCGCTTGTCTTTTTGCGGCTTTTGTTTCGGCGGTACGCTGCTTTGCTGCTTCGGAACACGCTCTTTCGTGTCATGAGAGCGAGGTTCTCGCTTGTCCTCACGCTTTTGGCGCTTCGCTTTTTTCCCGAACGGCATCTTCAGTTTAGGTGCTTGAACCTTCCGTTTTCGATTATTGTTCGTCTCGGTCCGTTTTTCATCGGAACGATCTAAAAATGGATGGTCTTGTCCCTCCGCTTGCTTCGACTCTGGTGAAGGGCGAATCATTTCGTCTTCCGCCTCACCCGGACTCACTTGTTCATCGCGAGACAGTTCTTCTAGCCGCTCGCGTTCTAATTCACGTCTGCGTCGTTCGACACGTGAGAGTTGTTGATCGTCATTCATATGATGTACCTCTATAGTTTAGATTTTCCTACATTATCATCGACAAACTCTATTCTGACAACGGTTAGCGCAAAAATCCGTCTTAAGCATGAGACGTGAGGATTGTTTTAAATGAAAAGCGGGAAAGGAATAATAATCGGTGTCTGCCTATAAACGAGACATAGCAGCCCGTTCGATGTCCTTTTGAAGGGAGGGAGAGCTAATGCGCATCGGGAAGCTCCGCATGTTACTTGAACAGTACGGAGAGACGACTCTTCGCGATTTAGTCGTCGAAATGTACCGAAACACCCCTAAAGCCGTTATCGAAGAAAAAGATATGGATTACATGATTAGTCAGTTCACTCGTTACAAAGAACAAAAATCGTCAGACGAGCGGCATTCGCTCTCGCAGACAGTAATCCTCGCTGAACGCTTCGTAGAATTGGCTTACGATCACCTATACTTGCTGCCAAATCAAATCATGAGCGAACGCGATCAAAAGAATTGGTATATACACGCCAAGAAAATCATTCGTGACTTATCGTATTACGCCGAAGATGAAGCAGAGGCACGGACGATGTATGAGGAAATGTTTTTACTCTTGTCCTCTTCGGCAGGGGAAGAGCCCCTATTTTCAACAAGTGACCCGTTTCGACTGTTGAAACTCTCGCAAACCACGATGCTCACTCAATTGATTCATTACTATCAACTCGACGCCCCCACCTCCGACGTGTGGATCGATCGTTCTTTGTACACGGCGCTCCACGTCCCAAAAGATGTTGACTCGACACGGGTCGACTTACTCTCTACACTTCTCGAGCAACCCTACACTTCGTTTGAATGGAATTTGTTCCATCAACGCATCATCACACTTTGTGAACGGACACTTGCCAAAGCCCCGTCCGATGACAGCGCACTTGAGGACTATCAAGCACTTAAAATGCTTGAACTCGAACTCCTCGTTGAGCGCGGACAATTGTCAGAAGCTGAACGGAAGTTGTTTTCTGAGTACATCCCCTTCTTCTCACACCGTTCAGAACCGTTCAAAGTTTATGTCAATATGCTCGAGAGCCGTGGACATTCTGATGAGACGAAACGACTTCGCCGGCTAGCCAAAGAGAAACGCATTCAATTTTAAAAAAAGGGAGTCAACCGACGCCGTCGGTTGACTCCAAAACATGATATGAACGAGGGGTGTTCATCTGAAAAGAGGAGTGGAAGTTGGTGCAGAACTTCCTTCCTACATACCTAGTATAAAAGATATTTGAAACCGCTTCCGGGATAGTTATTGCATTTTTGTGAACGTTTTCACGTTAATCAATCGCGTTAATAATGCCCAACCCGATCACTGACAACAAAACGATTAAAACAAAAATAAACACCATCTCATTTGGTGACCGGAAGCCTTCGTATAACTCGACCTGTTCTTCAACGATGACATTGTCATGGACTACAATCGGTTCAGTCTCGGCAAGAGCCGTGGCCGGGACGCCGACCAATAGCAGCGCCAAGCATAAACTTATTACGTATCGCATATCATACTCCTGTCGTTTTTTCTCACTGACAGTATAGCACGTCTCTCTCGCTTCGACCCATTCGTTTCTCCTCTTCCCACCGGAAAAGTTTAACAAATCTCACAGCCCCTTCGTTGCTCTAAACTTCCTCGTTCCGACACAGATACCCCTCGATAAAATGCTCATTCTAAAGCCATTTCCCTCACCATTCCTCTTTAAAAATCTGACTTTCCACATGTCAAAACAGTAATCAAACATGATGAATGTTCATAAAATGAACACGACATTTTTCAATTGGTAGCCCTTACAATTTAAGGGTAGTGATTATTTTAGAAGAAAGAAGGATTCCTCATGAAACGGACGCTTATATTCGCAGAGTGTCGTCAAATCCAACCTAAAAAACGTTCACTGCTTCACCAATTGTACAACCCGGGCGAGTCGCCTCACATCCTCGCCATCCGACCGCACCAATATGTCCATACGGCCTGGCAAGGAGATGTTCCCGTCGCAGCAATCGCCTCCGACTATACCGATTATGCAACGGATCAGATAATCCGGCTCACGCACGAGGCGTATCGGGACCGCTATGTCTTCCGAGGTTTGCTCGACCGACTGATTCGTGAGATATGTCGAAACAGTATACGTGACACGACGTTGCTGTTACACGTCAAACAAGACCGCGACCAAGATAAGCGTCGAATGTTTGAAGTGCTCGGTTTTGATCCGTATCACGAGACCGTCACTTACACATTGCCGCTCATCCCTTTCCAAAAATATACATACGAGAACTGGTCGCTTCACGTTGATTATTTCGCGACACACTCTAGCTGGCTCGCCTACCGAAATCAATATGCGCATATGCTGACTGATGTGTTGCCGCTGACTGCATCACGACTGCTCGAACATGAACATCGTCAGGAAGTTTTCCACTCCCTTAAATTGAAAGGGAAAATCGTCGGCATCATGCGATCAAGAATTGGATCTGGACGTCTGGACGTATATGAATTCCACGTGTCAGGCAACGATGAATTGATTCAAGAGGCCGTGTCTTTTATTCAGCAAGAATTTTATTTCCGGTTCAGGTCGCTTGAACAAATTCGGGTCACGTTGACTTCACTCCAACCAGAGCTGCGATACGCTTTGATCCGACAAGGCGGGTCGCCAACCCAAGCAGGAGCCTACACGATGATTAAAGAAGTGGCGCCTTCCGCGCCATCGTTTCCACTCAATTAAAAAAAGACGCTAAACGTCACGTCCTTTTCACGGAAAGGATTCGTTCGTTTGGCGTCTTTTCTTCATTCAGCAGCGTTTGCCGATTCGATTGCTAGGGGTGGCATCTCTTCGAACAGCACGGTTCGAAGCCCGATATCACGTCGGTCCAACGATTCAATCCGATCGAATTGAATTTCACGGTCCGCGACACTGAACCAATACGTGATGTGAGGTTCATCCGTGAAGCGAAGCGCATAATTCGAACCGTTCAAATGAAAATCCACTTCGGTCGAAAGGATTTCTGCCGGGCCGATTTTTTTGTGGGTCGTCAGTCGTTCAAGAACGACTTGCTCCTCATTGATCTGATAATCGACAAACGTCGCAAGTGAGAGTCCAAACACAAATGATACCAGCGCGAACGCGCTGATCAATCCAAGAGTGATCTTTCCGTTCATGTCGCCGTCCCTCCCTCTTCTACTATATCGGATTTTGCTAAAACGTTGTGAAGTGACATTTTGTTCAAGTTTCGGCAAACTAGAGCAAGAGGAGGGATTAGTATGCAAATTGACCACACCGGGATCGCTGTTCGCGACTTAGACGAAGCGATCTCGTTTTACACGAACGTGTTACAAGGAAAACTTGTCGACCGTTATACGAATACGGCAGCCGGTGTCGAAACCGAGCTCGCCGTGATTCACGTCGGTGAAGACGTGATCGAGTTGCTCTTGCCGACAAGTTCGACGAGCCCGATCGCCCGATTCATGAAAGCACGCGGCAAAGGCGTTCACCACATCGCCTATCGGGTCGATGATTTAGAAGCATCGATTGCCGCTTTGAAACGCGACGGCATCACGTTTTTAGAAGATACGCTCCGAACGACGGCAAAAGGCCGACGCCTCATCTATATGGACCCACGCCACTCGGGCGGGGTCATCGTCGAACTATGTGATTATCCGATAATGAAGCAGTGAGGGACATCCCTCACTGCTTCATTATTGTCCGCTCGATAATATCACGATTTTTCGCTTTCAACCGTTCGTTGTGCGACGACACCATCGCCGACTTCGTCGCGTCCGGATCGATGAACGTCTTGGCCCGGTTGACCGCGTTAGCCGCATCTTGGAATGCTCCCGCAATCAGATGCACCTTGCCTTCATGCGTCAAAATATCGCCCGCCGCATAAAGTCCAGGTACTGACGATTCACTGCTCGCGTTCCCGTTCACATAGAACCCATCCACCATCTCGACTTTTAACTCGCTTTCGTTGAGGAGAGCCGAGTCCTGTTCGTAGCCGTGGTTGATGACCACTTCATCGACCTCGACCAATTCACTTGCCCCGGTCCCGCAATCGATGAGCTTGACGGCATGGATTGTCGTGCCATCATTGGAAATCAAGTCTTCGATCGTTGTATGAAGACGACAGTCGACTCGGCCGCAGAGGAGCTTATCGACTTGCGATTCATGTCCTTTAAGCGCTTCTTTTCGATACGTCAAAATCACGCGCTCCGCAATCGGCTCAAGTTCGTTCGCCCAATCGATGGCGCTGTTGCCGCCACCGGAAATCAATACCGTCTTCCCTTTAAAACGCATCAACGACTTAACCGTATAATGAAGGTTCGAGACTTCGAACCGCTCCGCCCCACTAATCTCAATTTTTTGAGGTTGTAAAATACCGCTCCCCGTCGCGACGATGACCGTCTTTGAAACGTGCCGGCCGTTCGTCGTATCGAGCACGAAATGACCAGTGTGATTTTTCGCCATCGATTCTACTTTCTCTCCGAGTACGACGGTCGGATCGAACGTGAGACCTTGCTCAATCAATTGTTCGATGAGGCAGGCACCCGTCGTCGGGGTGACGCCACCGATGTCCCATATCATCTTCTCCGGATAGACATGGATCTTACCACCGAGATGCGGTTGAAATTCGATCAACTTCGTCTTCATCCCGCGCAACCCGCTATAAAAAGCGGCATACAATCCCGCCGGACCGCCACCAATGATTGTTACGTCGTACACGTCCTGTTCACTCATCCGTTCCATCCTCCTTAAACATTTACCGTCACTGATTATCATTCTCATTTAATATACATCTAAATTTTAGTTCAGACAATCTATTTTGATATCAAAACATTCGTTGACAGTTTTTCATGTAGACTGCTATAGTTGACGTTACATTGAGAATCATTATCAAAACTACTGTTACGAGGAGAGGGGAATCCACATGTCACGGATCCATACGGCAGATATCGAGGTCGGTTACGGCGGCAAAACAATTGTGAAGCAATTGAGTTTATCGATCCCGGACCGTCAAATCACAACCATCATTGGCCCTAACGGTTGTGGGAAATCGACACTCTTGAAAGCCATGACTCGGATTCTGTCCCCGTCTAACGGTTCGGTCCATTTAGACGGAGCGGACATCGCTAAATGCAATACGAAAGAAATCGCCCAAAAAATGGCGATTTTGTCGCAAACACCTGAAGGAGCTGGCGGCTTGACCGTGGGAGAACTCGTCTCGTACGGTCGCTTCCCTTATCAATCCGGGTTTGGTCGTTTATCGAAACATGACCATGAAGTGATTGATTGGGCGCTTGACGTGACCGGCACTCTCGAGTTCAAAGACCGAAACGTCGACGCACTTTCCGGCGGACAACGCCAGCGTGTGTGGATTGCGATGGCGCTGGCCCAAGAGACAGACTTGATTTTTTTAGATGAGCCGACGACGTATCTCGACCTCGCGCATCAGCTCGAAGTGCTCGAACTACTCGAAACGTTGAACCGCGAGCAGGGCCGGACGATCGTCATGGTCCTCCACGACTTGAATCAGGCCGCCCGGTTTGCCGACCATATCGTCGCCATGAAAGACGGAGAAGTGCTCGCGACGGGCTCCGCCGAGGAAGTCATTTGTCCACTTGTCCTTAGACAAGTCTTTCACATCGATGCCATCATCGGACGAGACCCACGGACCGAAAAACCGATGTGCCTCACCTACCAACTTATAAAAGATGAGATTCAACGTGAAGCGCTCGACCCTTCGAGTGCTGATCTCGTTGCTAGTTCTCGTTAGTATGAAGCAAACGGAGCGCCTTGCACATTGCGAGGCGTTTTTCAGCAGGAAGAGGCGGGTAATGAGTGGAAGATATTGAAGAAAGGGGGAAACACTATGGATTGGCTCGATGGTTTGTTTATCCTCGTATCGGCCGCATGGCTGTATGAAATGAGGCGATACCGTAATCGTGATGAACCGACCGATGGCAACAGTGAGCACATGAGCTTTTACATCGTCTCACTTATTATGGTCACCGTGTTCGCCGTCTCGATCGGTTTATCTATTTTCACTGAAACACGCCAACCGCTCCTAGTCCGTTGGCTCGGGCTCGGGTGTTACATAGCCGGTGTTTCACTTCGTTACTGGGGAATCGCGCATTTGCGTCATCAATTCACCCGTCACGTCGTCGTCCGTCCTGCTGATGAGATTGTCAGCTCTGGACCGTACCGCTTTTTGCGCCATCCGCTCTATACCGGGCTATTATTTATCACGTTCGGATTTTCGCTCTATTTCAGTCATTGGGGCATCGCGCTCGTCGGTACGTTCGCCATGGGAATCGCCTTGCTTTGGCGCATCCATATCGAAGAACAGATGTTGACTTCACACTTCGGCAGCGCCTATCAAACATGGGCGAAATCACGAAAACGATTGATTCCGTTCATTTATTGAACAAGCGTCGAAAAACACGAATTGATAACCTCGACCCAACAAAAATGCGATCCTGTCAGCAAATGACAGGATCGCATTTTTTATACAGAAAATCGACCGAGTAGTCGGACGATCAAAAAACCGGCAACGAACGAAACAACGCTCAAGACCCACATCGTCGCCGTCTCCGGAAGACCCGGGAAGACGACGGCGAGGGACCCGATGACGAGTCCTAAAATGACCGAGAACGTCATGCCCGGGAAATTCCCGAGCAAATAACGGATCACTTTACTGCTGACGATAAACCCGACGGCTACACCGAGTCCGACGATCCCGATAATGAGCACGTTCAAGTTTGACAAGGCGCTGATGACCGTCGGGTACACGCCGATCAAGAGCAAGACGAACGAACCGCTGATCCCCGGGAGCAACATCGCCATACTGCCGAGCCAACCCGAGAAGAACAACAACAGCGCCGTACCGGTCGACAGTTCAGTAATAATGGCCGTGTCGGCCGGTTTGATGATTGCCATACTTGCTACTAGAATCGCTCCGATCACCATCGCCACGATGTGCACGGGACGCATCGTCGCACGCGATTTAAATTCAAACATCAACAGCGGGATGATCCCAAGAATCAAGCCGATGAAAAAGAACTGTGTCGGTGCATAGTATTCTAACAATAAAAATTCAATTAGACGGCTCAGTCCTAAAATCGCGGCTCCCATTCCGATTGCTAACGGGATTAGAAACCCAATATGCTTTTTCCACTGCCGACTGAATACACCGCTGATTGCTTCGATCAATCGATCGTAAATACCTAAAATGACCGCGATTGTCCCCCCGCTGACGCCAGGAATCAAGTCACTCGTCCCCATCGCGATACCGCGCAGGATATTTTTCCACTCCATAATCGATCTCCTTTTATATCTGATTCGTTTCAAGCACTTAGTATATCCGAGAAGCTCGGGTTTTGCATCGGTTTCAAGACCGAGACTCAGACTTCGGCCAATGTTTCACAAGCCGAGCATCATATAATCGAAACGCCCTCCTGAAATCTCAATCTCTTTATGTTTGCGGAAGCCAAGACGTTCGTACAGACGCGCGGCCGCCGGATTGTCCTGGTCGACGTTGAGCGTGACGGCCGGGATGTTCGTTTCGCGAGCATGTTCGACCACTCGCTGGATCAAGTTCGTACCGATGCCGCGTCCTCCAAATTCTGAGTCGACGGCCACGGAATCGATATACAAAACGTCTCCTTCCGTCTCCACGTCAAGTTGCCCAGGCTGCCCATGCTCGATGAGCCATTGCTTAATCGGCTCATCCAACTCAATCACGCGCTTGCCCTCATAGGCGATAATAATACCTGCGATAACGCCATCTATGTCTGCCACCCAAATGTTTTCATGACTTAACCGGTTGTTCGGCCGACCAATCCACATCGCTAAGCGTTCGAGCACTTGCTTTTGGTCTGTCGTCCCCGTCAATGAATACGCGATGTCATGAATCGCTGCGTAAACGAGCGGTGCGATTGCTCCACTTTCGTTTGACTGTGCCTGTCGAATGTTCATCATTTATCTCCTCCACCAATTAGTCTAGCATAAAGCTAGAAACTGTTGGTTTGTCACATCTAGAAGTGTGGGATGATAGAAACAGAAGGGAGGAATTTTAATGAAAGCTATTTTAACGGGCATGAACGGTACAGTCGCACCGGTCGTCGCCAAAACAATACAACGACATGGGATCGAACCTGTCGCTTGGGACAGAACAAAAGTTTCGACGTCAGACGAGGCGGCGATGCGTGAATTTATCGAATCGGTGCGTCCTCATTATTTTCTTCATATCGGTATGGGATCGGTTGAATGGGCTGAAACGTTGGCCCGCCTTTGCGGAGAATACAACATCCCGTTCTTGTTCACGAGCACGGTCTCAGTATTCTCAGACAATGTGACCGGTCCGATCACGCCGGACACACCACCTGACGCGACGGACGAGTACGGCACCTACAAACGCGCCTGCGAAGAAGCAATCGCTCGGAACAACCCTGGTGCACAAATCGTCCGACTCGGCTGGCAAATCGGCGAAGCTGCCGGTTCGAATAATATGATGGACTATTTTACGAATGAAATGAACCAGCACGGTGTCATCAATGCGAGCACCCACTGGTATCCATCCTGCTCCTTTTTAGAAGACACGGCCGACGCATTGTTCGAGATATTGACGAAGCGCGGTCCCGGTCTATATCAATTGAACGGCAATACGAGCCTGTCGTTCTACGACATCGCCACTTCGTTAAACGAGTTGCATGACCTCGCGTGGCGCGTCGAGCGAGCGGATGAACCAAAACGCGACAATCGGATGGTCGACATGAACATCACGATTCAACCAATCACAAAACGATTGACACTTCATACAAAATGAGTCGACAAATTCGTCGACTCATCTTTTGGCTACAAAGCATGTTCCCTCGTTTCTACCGAACAAACCTATCAGGAAAGGAGGGATTCGTATGCTCTCATTCATTTTGACGTTCCGTCGCATGTTTCGTGGAATATGGCGTGGTTTGAAAGAACCTGAATTTCAAGTTCTGTTCAGCCTAGCATTCCTCACGATTTTGTCAGGTACGCTGTTTTACTCCCGTTTTGAAGATATGCGTTGGTTAGACGCCCTCTATTTCAGCGTCATCACGCTCACGACGATCGGCTACGGTGATTTTGTCCCGACGACCGATATCGGCAAAGTGTTCACGATTGGTTACGTCATCACCGGCGTCGGCATTATGGTCGGGTTCATCACCCAAGTATTCAATCATTTGCAGCAAGCACGACTCAAGGAGATCAAGAACAAACGAAAAATGCCGCCATCCGATTAAGGATAGCGGCGTTCGTTCGTTACGATGCTTTTCGACTTCGATTCTCGAGCGCGAGTTGCTGATTAAAGCGCTTCGTCTCAGCGATGACGACACCCGACAAGAACAAGAGCCCAATCAAGTTCGGGATGGCCATCAAGCCGTTAAAGACGTCAGACAGAGCCCATACCATGTTCAAGTTCGTCGTCATCGCCCCGAGTCCAGCGACGAGTACAAAGGCGATCCGATACGGTATGATCGACTTTTGACCGAACAAGTAATGAATCGATCGCTCACCGTAATACGACCAACCAAGCACGGTCGAATACGCGAACATGACGAGGCCGATCGTGACGACATAACTGCCGAACGGCCCGAGGAACTGTTCGAACGTCGCCGTCGTCAATTCGACCCCTTCAAGTCCGGATCCGATTTGACCGCCCATGACGAGCGTGATCCCGGTGACAGAACAGACGATCAACGTATCAAGAAACACCTGCGTCATCGAGACGAGGCCTTGACGACCTGGCATGTCCGTCTTGGCCGCGGCCGCAGCGATCGGAGCCGAACCAAGACCAGCTTCGTTCGAGAAGACGCCGCGCGCAACCCCGTACCGGATGGCTGCCCCGATGGCCCCGCCGCCAATCGCTTCGGCGCTGAACGTGCTGCTGAAGATGAGCGCAATCGCATCGGGGATGAGTGCGTAGTTCATGATCATGATCAAGAGACCGCTTCCTAAATAAAAGACGATCATGACCGGAACGAAGTAACTGACGACACGACCGATCGATTTGACTCCGCCGAGAATGACGATTCCGGTAAAAATCATAATTAAGATGCCCGACACGTACAGTGGGACGTCGAACGTCGAGTTGAGCGCCAACGCGACCGAGTTCGTTTGAACCCCGTTCCCGATCCCGAACGCGGCTAATGAGGCGAACGCTGCAAACGCGATCGCGAGCCAGCGTTGCTTCAAGCCCCGTTCCAAATAATACATCGGTCCTCCGGCCATTTGACCACGTTCGTCCGTCACTCGGTACTTGACGGCGAGCACGGCTTCGGCGTACTTTGTTGCCATCCCGAAGAAGCCCGATACCCACATCCAAACGATCGCGCCTGGTCCCCCGAGGACGACCGCAGTCGCGACACCGACGATATTCCCCGTACCGACGGTCGCCGCGAGCGCTGTCATGAGCGCTTGGAAGTGGCTAATATCTCCTCGTGACGTCTTGTCTTGATTTTTAGAGAATGCGAGTTTCAACGCGTAAGGCAACTTCGTGATTTGGAGCCCCCCGAGACGCACCGTCAAATAAACGCCTGTCCCCACAAGCAAAATTAACAGCGGCGGTCCCCACACAAAGTCTGAAATCGTACCGATTAGTTCGCTGAACGATTGACTCATGCTGTAATCCCCTTTCCCCGTATGTAATAAATACGCCTCTATTTTTTCAGAATACTCGGAACGTTGTCAAAAGTGTTGTGCTAAAACAAAGACGTGGATAAACGTTCTGTATCTAAAACAGCGAGCCGTCGGTTAGACGTCTCGCTGTGACGGTGGCTTTTCGCGTTGCAGAGGGGCTTTCCAATCAAAATCGTCCGGCACATAGTCAAGTCCGCCCGAATGAAACGGTTGGCATCGCAACAGGCGCCGCGTCGTCAAATACCCGCCTTTGACAGCGCCATGCTTCTCAATCGCCTCAATCCCGTAGTGCGAACAGCTCGGATAAAATCGGCATGTCGGGGGCTTTAAAGGGGAAATAAAGCGCTGGTATCCTTGAATCCCACGTACTAATACTCGTTTCACTTCAATCGCCTCGCTCAGTCAGATTACTGCAATGATAGCCTGGACTGCGTGAATTGTCATCTGCAACGCTTCATCGATTCTCGTTACAAAACGACGAGTTTTTTCCTTTCTTTTACAATTCAAGCGTGGCAGGCGATAATTGTTCGAACATTTGTTATGATAGGCAACATATATACGACCGAATCAAATGAATGAAGAGGTGACGGAAATGAACATATTAATGGTAGGAGCAGGATCGATGAGCGAGGCACTCGTCCGAGGCTGGATCGCTTCCGGGCTCTCCCCTGAACAGATTACGATGACAAACCGGAGCGACCTTGCACGTCTAGAGCAGCTGCAAGATGAACTCGGCGTACAGATCGTCGAAACAGAAGACGTCAACGCTTATACAATCGTCGTGCTCGCGATGCAACCAGACGGCGTCTTAGCTTACGCTCAATCACAGACGTGGAAAACACCGCTGCTCGTATCCGTTGCGGCGCATATCGAGCCGAGCGAGCTTGAAGAAGCAGCCGGCATCCCAGCCATCTGCGCGATGCCGAACACCCCGGTCGCCCATCAAACCGGGATGACCGGACTTTGGTTCGGACCTGAGACAGATGCGACCGACCGCGAGACGGCGACGGCACTGTTCGACCGGGTCGGTCGGACGGCCGTCACGGACGCGAAAACGATGTCGGCTTTCATGGCGGCGGCCGGGTGCAGTCCTGCGTTCTTTTACGAGATCGTCGGTTCGATGACCCCGGTGCTGACAGAAGCTGGGTTTGATGAAGACACGGCCCGCCAAATCGTCGCTCAAGCGATGAAAGGATCAGCCGAGTTATTGTTGCATGAGACACGTCCGACCGACGAGCTGATCGCAGACGTCGCCGCACCTGATGGACCGACCGACCGCGGTGTCGGCGTGCTCCGCTCACGTGACTTGTCTGACGTGATGTCGTCCGCCCTGCGTGAGAGCGCAAAGGAAGACCACGACCCTGTCGACGCAACGATTGAAAGAACGTAAGTACTTGAACCGCCCGATAGAAGTCGAACGCTAAGTTCTGACTTCTATCGGGCGGTTTTTTTGTTCTCGGACCACTGTTTTTCATAAGTCATAAAATCCACAAATAATCTTGCTTCCCGATAGCAACGTACGTGTTATGCTACCGAATGAGAAGAGTTATCATTTGACTAAAATGGAGAGATCTTAATGAATTCATTACTTGCCATGCCGCTGCATCAACCGGTGCTCATATCTGATTTAACGCGAATTGATGACCGCTTGCGGCGTCGCATGATTGCCTTAGGTTTTTATGAAGGTTGCTCCGTACGAATCAAGCGCCGGGCCATCTTTTCCGGACCGCTCACGATTGAACAACTTGAACATCAACAAATGATTGCCATCCGTCGCTGTGACGCTGAACAGATCGGGGTGATCGTCCCGTGACGCAACGGATTGCCTTGATTGGAAACCCGAACACCGGAAAAACGTCTCTATTTAACCGATTGACCGGCTCCTTCGCCCACGTCGGTAACTGGGCAGGTGTCACGATCGAACAGAAAATCGGGCAGCTGCATGGAAACTTTGGACAGTTGATCGACTTGCCCGGTGTCTATGATTTAGACCCGCTATCGGCTGACGAAGCAATCGTCTCGCGATTCCTGTTGCAGGAACCGTTCGATGGGATGATCAATATCATCGATGCCTCGCAGTTCGAACGCAACTTACAATTAACGCTCCAATTGCTCGAAATGGGCCGTCCGCTTCAAATCGGCTTGAACATGGTCGATGTCGCCAAAGGACGGGGCATCCACATCAATTTAGAGCGCTTGAAAGAACGTTTGGACGCGGACGTGTTTCCGATCACAGCGCGTACAGGTGCCGGCTGTGAAGTCCTCCTGTCCTCCCTGCGAACAACCCCACGCGAACCTTTCGTACTCGATTACGGGGAAGAGACCGAACAGGCGATTCAACAAATTCTTGAAGCGACAGGACTGAGTGAGCGCGATCGCTGGATCGCCGTTCAATACTTGGCCGGAAATCGCGTCATTTCAGAACAGCTCGAATCGTCGTCGCGAACCGTCAATGAAATTCGTAAAGCGTTAGAAGTGAAACTCGGACGCTTCGCCCACGCCCATATTACAGAACGCAGACGCGACTGGACGAAAGACGTTCGCCATCACGTCGTCGATCAGCAAGGCGTACACCAAGCCACGGTCACCGACCGCATCGATGCCGTCGTGACACATCCGATCTGGGGCTTACCTATTTTCTTTACAGTACTTTACGCCCTGTTCCACATCACGTTCAACTGGATCGGTGCCCCGTTGTCCGATCTGTTGGATGGATTTTTGTCGGGTCCGGTCACATCCGGAACGAGCTCGTTGTTACAACTCCTCGGGACCTCTTCTTTCATCCAGGCGTTGCTGATTGATGGGGTGATTGCCGGTGTCGGCGGCGTCCTCGTCTTCGTCCCTCAGATTTTCGTGCTCTTTTTCTTTATCTCGTTTTTAGAGGATTCTGGCTATATGGCGCGTGTCGCCATTGTCATGGACCGATTTATGCAACTCGTCGGACTGAACGGGAAAAGTTTCATTCCGATGATCATTGGATTTGGTTGTAACGTCCCGGGCATTATGGCGGCACGGACGGTCGAGGAAGAGCGGGAGCGGCTCGTCACAATTTTCATTTCACCGTTCATGTCGTGCTCGGCGCGTTTGCCAATTTATGCTGTCTTCGCCGCCAGTTTTTTCGCATCAAACCAAGCGCTCGTTGTCTTGTCGCTCTATATGCTCGGGATCGTCCTGGCGTTGATTGCTGCAAAAATATTCACGTCCGTATTGGCGGCGGAAGATCGGAACAGCCTCTTTATCGTTGAACAGCCTCCATATCGTGTCCCCCAAGGGTTGACGCTTTGGCGCAGCACGTGGCAAAAAGCGAAAGGGTTCGTCCGAAAAGCAGGTACGTTCATCTTCGGCGGTTCCGTCTTCATTTGGTTACTCGCCTATTCCGGTCCAGCCGGAATGGACGTCCCGATGAATGAGAGTTTTCTCGCTATGATCGGCGGGGTCGTTGCGACGTTGTTAGTTCCACTCGGTTTCGGGACGTGGCAGGCCGGTGCTTCGCTCATCACAGGTTTTTTAGCGAAAGAAGTCGTCGTATCGACGATGGCGATCATTTATGCGGTCAGCGAATCAGACTTGTCCGCCTCGTTGCTTCCCGTGTTTACGCCGTTGAGCGCATATAGCTTCATGGCGTTCGTCCTCTTGTACGTCCCTTGTCTAGCGACCGTCGCCGTCATTCGGCGTGAAGTGGGCAGCGCCAAGTTAACGTGGGTTGCTAGCCTTTATGGGCTTGGTGTTGCGTACGTCGTATCACTGATGATCTATCAAATCGGTCGTCTGTTCGGATTGGCTTAACAAGGAGGAAAACTTATGTCCTTATTTGATGTATTGATCGGTCTTGCCGTATTCGGGTACGCCGCTTATTCGCTCCATCGCTACACCCGTAAAGCAAAAGCTGGTAAATGCGCCACGTGCGAAATCGCACCGACTTGTACGACATCCTGTGACGCAGCAGACTGGGATCAAATCATTGCGGAAGCACTACATCCTGATCAACCAGTCACAGCCCACAAAAAAACGGATTAGCGCGAAAAAATGCGCTAGTCCGTTTTTCATTGGAGGATATGTAACGTGGTGACAATGATCGCGACCATCAAAATACCGGGCAGCAAGTTGGCGACACGAATCCGGGTGATTCCGACCAGGTTTAACCCGATGGCGACGATCATGACGCCGCCGGTCGCCGTCATCTCCAAAATAAAGTCATCCATGAGCGACTCCGGAATAAACTTCATGATCTGGATGGCGAGCAACGCGATTGCCCCTTGGTACAACAAGACCGGCACGGCCGAGAACATGACGCCGATGCCGAGCGTCGAACTGAGCACGAGCGCCGTGAAACCGTCAATCAACCCTTTTGTATAGAGGACGTCATGGTCCCCGCGCAGGCCACTGTCGAGCGCCCCGATGACGGCCATCGCCCCGATCACAAAGATGAGCGTCGCCGTGATGAAGCCTTCCGCGATGCTCGACTTACTTTTCCCACCGAGACGCCGTTCCAACTGATAGCCGATCTCGTTCAACTTCTCGTCGAGCTTCCACCATTCGCCGAGCGCGGCTCCGATGACGAGACTGCCGATGACGATTAAAAAATTCTCACTCTTCATGCCCATCTGCACACCAAGCACGACGACGGCGAGACCGATGGCAGCCGTGACCGTCTCTTTCATCCGCTCGGGGATTCGGTGAAACAACAACCCGAGTAATGTGCCGACCACGATCAAGGCCGCATTGACGATTGTTCCGGTTAATACCATCGTATAATTCCCCGTTTCTGTATGTATTGAGAGGAATATACCAACTGTTTATGTGGGCTGTCAATTAAAAGAATACACAAA
Source organism: Exiguobacterium sp. SH0S7 (assembly GCF_004337195.1). Lineage (NCBI taxonomy): Bacteria > Bacillati > Bacillota > Bacilli > Caryophanales > Exiguobacterium > Exiguobacterium sp. SH0S7. Next base: position 41,884 of record NZ_SJVA01000006.1, on the reverse strand, counting down.
AAAAGCCACTTCTCGTAAGAAGTGGCTGCGCGGAAACCCACGTTCCTATGGGTTTCGCATCGGGTTTGGCACCCAAGTGATTCTGACTGGGCTCGAACCAGCGACCTCTACCCTGTCAAGGTAGCGCTCTCCCAGCTGAGCTACAGAATCAGGTCGTGTCCTCTCTTTAGGACACTATTAATATATCAAGAAACTAATGCCTTGGCAACTGTTTTTTAAAACTTTTTTTATTTTTTTCACCGTGTCATTTCTTCCCGTTTCATGTGACGACATAGACGTTCCAAATCGCCGGCATACACGGACACGATCATGCCTCCGTGTTCGGTGTCACGGTCCCAATGCAACCCATTCGCTTTGGCGACTCGCTGTGACGGCACGTTGTCCGGGTGAATGAGCGAGATGATGTCTTTCTCGCCGTCCTCGAACGCATGTTGCATGAGACGCGCGGCCGCTTCCCGACCGTAGCCCATGTGCCAGTGCTTCGGTGCCAGCCAATAACCGACCTCGAGCTCGATGTTGCCATCAAGTTCATGCAAGAGCGTCCCGGCATGGCCGATCGGCTCATCGCTTTGATGTGTCATCAGCTTGAGGAGTCCGGTCTGTCGGCCCGTCGTATAGCGGGCCAACTGTCTCTCGAACCATTCGATTGTCTGTTCATCCGTATATGGCTTGCCGTCCGGACTGATGAAGCGCATCACCCGCGGATCTTGGAGTAACGATTTTACGAAATAGAAATCGGAGATTGTATAAGGTTCAAGCCGTAGACGTTCTGATTGCAACTCGACAAGATTCATCTTTCCCGCCCCTTTCTTTCACAGTCTGAACTATTCAATTCCCGTTTCTATCTCATTTCAATCCTATTCACGCCACGACTTTCAACCCGATAACGCTCCCGATAATGAGAATTAAAAAGAAGACACGCCAGCGATCCCTTGACTCGTTCAAGTACAACATACCGAGAATCACTCCACCCGCCGCGCCGATCCCGACCCAAATCGAGTAGGCGAGCCCGAGTGGCAACGTCTCGAGCGAACGTGACAATAAATAAAAACTTAGTGCAAACGTCGTGATCGAAAGAAGCGACCATTTTAAAATCTGATAGCCTTTTGATTTTCCCATGAAGAAAACAGCAAGCATCTCAGCGAGCCCAGCCCCGATTAAAAATGTCCAACTCATGCCGACTCACCTCCTGTCACTTGCTTCAAACCGACCACCCCGATGAGGAGCGTCGCGATAAACAACAGCTTCATTCCCGTCATCGTCTCATCAAATAAAATATTTCCAACGATGACCGTCCCGACGGCGCCAATACCCGTAAAAACGGCGTACCCGGTGCCAGCTGGCAACACACGGAACGACATCGCCAACAAGCCAAAACTGACAATCAATAACACGATGGTCACGACGGTCGGTCCTAATACGGTAAACCCGTTCGACAATTTCATCGTCGTCGCCCAAACAATTTCAAGAAGTCCGGCGAGCACGAGCCACAACCAAGCCATTTGTTCCTTTTTCATGTCCACCCGACTCCTTTCTTGAAAATTTTAAATGCCGCATGCTGTCGTTGCGCTCGATTCGTTGCAAACGAAAAGAGTGAAAGCAACGCCCCGTCCAAAAAGCAATAGTACGCGTCATATACGTCGTCGAGCGATTGTTCCGGTAAATCGCCACGCTCCATCGCCAAACGGAACTGCTCTTTCTCAAACGCCTGGAGCTCGGTCTCGACCGACCCGATCGTCGTCTCGATGAAGACGCGCAGCTCAGGAGGCGGTACGAGCAGCATTCGCTTCGTCAACATCCACGTCTCTTCTTCTTCGAAGAAATGAATCAGCGCTTCAACGATTGCCTCGATCCGTTCGAGCGGTGCCGCATCATTTGACTCGTCCCGCGCTTGTGACCAAGCATGCTGGTAACGCTCGGCCATCTGTTCGACGACTTGTTTGAACAGCTGTTCTTTTCCTTCGATGTGCGCATATAAAGATGCTTTCTTAATCCCGACATCTTCGGCGAGCGCCGCCAAAGACAGTCCTTCATATCCTTCGAGTGCGAACCGGCGTCTGGCAGCTTGTTCAATCCGTTGTTTCGTGGTCATTTGCGATCTACCCCTTTCATCTCCCCTCACTTTACCTAACGAATGGTAGGTAGTCAAACTTCCGGATTGAGTTTTTGTACGGACAACGCCAAAATGAGAAGAGACCGTCAGAGGAAGGAATGATTGTATGATCGAACAGTTTAGTTTCACCTTGCCGACCGAGACGATACGAGGCCGAAAACGAATCGTCCGCGTCTACCGCCCCGACTTCGCTCGTACCGACGAGGTGTTGCCCGTGCTCTATATGCATGACGGCCAAAACGTCTTCGACGGCAAGACCGCGACAATCGGGGAAGGTTGGGCAATCGACCGCCATCTCGACGATTTGCAACTGCCGCTCATGGTCGTCGCCATCGCGAGCGCTCCCGATTGGCTCGACCGATACGATGAGTACTCATTTTATGAAGACGAGATGCTTTATAAACGCATCGGACCTGAACTCGCTAAGACCCGACCGACACTCGGCGGCAAGGGGCGCCTGTATGCCGACTGGCTCATGCAGGAGCTGAAGCCGTGGATTGACGCCCGCTACGCGACCGATCCGGATGATGTCGGTGTGATGGGCAGTTCGATGGGCGGCGTCATCTCGCTCTATATGATGGCGACGTATCCGGCAATCCGTCGTGTCGGTTCGCTGTCGACGGCCGCCTGGTCCAACCTCGACTCGCTCATTCGCGAACTGAAACAAGCCGACCTGTCCGCCCGACTCTATATGGATATCGGCACGAACGAGACGAGCGGTCCGATCACACCGGAAGACTATTTATATACGAACGCGAAACTCGTCGAGACGATCGCTCGGACCGGTATCGCCTTCCGCTATGAAGTCGAGCCCGGGGCGGTCCACAACGAGATTGCGTGGCGGCGGCGGTTGCCGAACGCGCTCGCATTCCTGTATGAACTCTCATGACATGAAAAGACGCAAAGGCGGTCGCCTTTACGTCTTTTCAACTATCTTTTTCTATTAGATGACCCAGTTCCCATCACGCATGATCGCTTCGCGTGTTCCATCCTCGAGCTCACCATCGATATTCATTTCGGCCGAACCGATCATGAAGTCGACGTGTGTCATCGAGTCGTTCGCGCCATTCTCAGCGAGTTCTTCGGGCGACATCGTCGGTCCGCCTTCAAGGCATGTCGAGTAGGCACGTCCGAGCGCCAAGTGGCACGATGCGTTCTCATCGAACAACGTGTTGTAGAAGAGGAGTCCCGAGTTCGAGATCGGCGAATCATCCGGCACGAGCGCAACTTCTCCGATGCGGCGTGCCCCTTCATCAAGGTTCAACAGTTCATCGAGTGCTGCCTGCCCTTGTTTCGCTTCCGCTTTCACGACTTTTCCGCCTTCGAACCAAAGCGTGAACCCGTCGATCAAGTTCCCGCTGTAGCTGAGCGGCTTCGTGCTCGACACGTGTCCTTCGACCGCATCTTTATCGGCGAGCGTGAACACTTCCTCCGTCGGCATGTTGGCGATGAAGTCGACGCCGTCCATGTTCGGACCACCGCCACCGAGGAAGACGTGCTTCTTCGGAAGACCGATCGTCAATTCCGTGCCTGGTGCTTTGTAGTGAAGTTTCGCGTATTTCTTGTCCGTCAACAGCTGCGCCCGTGAACGCAACGCTTGATCGTGCTCGTCCCAGGCGGCAACGACATCGTCTTGGTCCATTCGCGTTGCTGCGAAAATCGCTCTCCACAGGGCCGGAACCGCATCTTCACGGTCTGGGAATACTTTTTTCGCCCATGCTTCAGATGCACCGGCCACGATTGACCAGCTGACATTATCACTCATGACATACTTACGCCATTTTGCGAGCGCGACACCAGACGCCCGGTTCGAGTCGGCGATGCGTGATGATTCGACACCGTTCAGCGCGTCGGGATCGTCGCTGACGATCGACAAGAATGCCGTCTTCTCTTCCGCGAGTTGCTCGAATCGTGCTTTGAGCCACTCTGGGAACTCCTTGAACGCTTCAGTCGGTGCGTTGAAGTAACGCACTTTCGTCGTCTCTTCATCGCTCCAGTTGACGTACACTTGTTTCGCTCCGGCCGCGTAGGCTGCTTTCACGATTTGGCGGACGAGCGGTGCTTGGCTAATATCGGCTCGGACTTCGAGCTGTTGACCCGGTTGAATGTTGACACCTTTTTTGACAGCAAGCTCGGCATAGCGGGCAAATTCTGCCTCGGTCGGTAAAGTTACAGTAGACATATGTACAGTTCCTCCTTTTTCACTTATTTCTATTTTCTTAAATTTTCGGAAAAGTTGCAACCAAATCGCAAAAACGGGCATATTAGTAGATGTAGAGAGAAGGAGGAGAAAAACATGTCAGATTGGAAAACGACTTATTCACACTTTTTAAACAACGCCCAAACCGACTTCACCGAGAACGAAAAGCTAGGTGACTTATTAGTCCAAGGAGAACTCGCCCTAGCAAAAGTCACGGTCGACGTCGCCTCAAACGAAATCAGCGACATCGAACGAGAAGAGGAACTCACACTATACTTCCAAATGAAACAACTGCTTAACATGCTGCGTGCCGTCTACAACGCCCAGTTCGAGATGCAGCCCGACAAGCAACACGCTCTCGTCGCGGCCGTGCTCTATTTCGTCTCACCGTTCGACGCAATCCCGGACGACGCCCCGCTCGGACTGTTTGACGACGCTCAAGTCATCGACTACGTCCACGAACAGCTAGCGAGTGATATCGACCGTTTCCATAACGAGTTATAATCGTTCAAGACTTGAAATTCCGGCGTCATCGGAGTACGCTTGCATGAGTTCATTCAAAGGAGGCGTATGGCGCCTTAGCCACTCATATGTACGCAAAATCACGTAAACGGATTGCCGTCGAGACTGTCTTGTTTATCATCGCCGGAACAATCCTACAATCTATCTTTGTCGGTCTGTTACTCAAACCGAATGAAATCGGATCCGGTGGGATTGTCGGAATCACGCTCATCGTCAACGAGCTGTTCGGCACACCAATCGGACTCACCCAGCTAGTGCTAAATATCCCGCTCTTCATCATCGGGATCAAATATCTCGGGAGACGATTCATTCTCATGACAGGACTCGTCGTCATATTGTCATCGATTTTAATCGACGCGCTGCCTGTCCTCATTCCACCGACGCCGCTCGACGATCCGCTCGTCGCGTCCGTCTTCAGCGGTATCGTCTCAGGACTCGGTTTGGCACTTTTGTTATTTGCCGGGGCGTCGACAGGCGGACTCGATATTTTAGGGAAAGTCATCTTCATGAACAACCGCAACTTATCGCTCCCGAAAATCTTTTTGACCCAAGACATTATCGTCTATATCCTCGTGTTCATCACGTTCGATATTAAAGCGGTCATGTATGCGCTCGTCCTCAGTTTTGTCCGGTCGCGGACGTTGTTGACGATCCATCGCTTCTTCTCCGCCCAAAAACAGTGTTTCATCATCTGTAAAAAAGCGGACGAGATCAACTTGGTCATCAAACAGAACTTGAAGCGTGGGGTCACCATCATGGATGCGACCGGCGGCTATTCGAACGACGCGAAAAAAATGCTATACGTCGTCGTTCAAAACAACGAGATTCCAAAGTTGCGTCAAATCGTCTCAGACATTGATTCCGAGGCGTTTGTCACTGTCTCAGAAATCGACTCGATTGTCGGTAACTTTAAAGAACATTCGTATACACTTTGATCGACAGCATCGTGCTGTCGATTTTTTTGTGTAATAAATACTCGAACGGTCCGATAATAAGGATGAGCCTCAGAGACATATACAGAAGGAGGTGCATGAGTTGTCTAGCCACACTTTGCGCCAATCAGTCCCCGCGCTTCTCGTCGGGACGTTTTTTATCGGTTTATTCGTTATCTTATTCAGCCCTTATGCGTTAAGGGAGACGAGCTTGTTCGTCTACTTTATGATCATCGCACTCGTCGCCACCGTGGTAAGCGGGAGTGCCGTATTGCGCCATCACGGGATGCGCCGCTATATCTATCTTCTCATTAGCGCCGGCAACGTCTGTTTCATCGCTTATTTGGTGGGACACCGCTTTACCACGGCGATGTCGATTGACATGATGCTGTTCGTTCAAAACTTCTTTTATTTGATTATGGCCCTCATCGTCATCACCCAATCGATTGAAATTAGAACGTTGAAGTTGCGCACGTTTGATGTGTTCGCACTGCTCAGCTTTTTGATTGTCGGTGCGTTGCATATCTTCTTTTACACAAGGAACGGCGGCCAGTATGTCACGAATTTGAACGGCTTTGAAGAACAGATGGTGCTGATCAGCCTTTACATGGTGCTCGGTTTCTTATATTTGAATCGCATCGTGACATCCGGGCAAGGCTTCCGCGTGATGCTCCTCATCGGGATTCTCGGTTTTACCATCGCCTCGATCATCAATGAGCTGCAGTTGTTCACCGGTATCGGCCATGAGCTTCTCCATTTACTTCAAGTCATCAGCATTCTCATCATTTCAATCAGTTATTTGTTTGATGAATCGACAGAAGACGTCCTCGCCCATGATTCTGTGCTTGATTACGTCATCTACAGTACGATTGTCATGTTGTACATGCTCGCATCAGACCGACTGCTCGGCACCTCGATCATCGACTCGATGATTGCGAACGCGGTGTTGCTGTTGCTCATCCGTCAATTCGTTGTTGCTAAGCAGAACGCACTCATTAGCCATCGGTTACATACCGTCAATACAGACCTCGAAGTCGCGGTCACGACGAAAGCCCACGAGCTCGAACTCCGTGAACAACAGTACCGCTCACTGTTCGCGTATCACGCAGAACCCATCTTTTTGTTCGACCTTGACGGCGAAGTGTTGTCTGTCAACGAAGCAGGGAGCTCTGTCCTCGGTCATGACACCGAGACGCTCATCGGATCAAATATTTTAGACATCATCGAACAAACGGATCGATCCGCCTATACGAACGTGTTACGTGACCTTACGAACGGACGTCCACAAACATTAGACGTCAATGTCGTGACAGAAGATGGTTCGGCACGCGTTTGGCAATTGATGAACATCCCGATGATCATTGATGGGGAAGTCGAAGGCATCTATGCCATCGTCAAAGACATCACGCAAATGATCGTCCAACAAGAACAGATCCTTTATCAGGCTAACCATGATAGCTTGACCGGGCTGCATAACCGTTACGCGCTGCAAGAACAGATCGAGCGCCTGATCACGGACGGCCGACCGTTCACACTCATGTTCTCCGACCTCGACGGGTTCAAAGAAATCAATGACCAGTTCGGCCATCATATGGGTGATCAGTTGCTGCAGCACATCGGTAAACGTCTACGCAGCGCCTTGTTGCCAAACGAATATGCCGGACGACTTGGAGGCGATGAATTCATCGTCGTCGCCGAACACAATGATGATGAAATTCTCGTTGAACGTTTACGTCGTCTCGTTTATCGTCCTCCTTATTTCATGGCCGGGAACCTCGTCGAAATTCATGCTTCAATCGGAATCGTCCGTTATCCGGAGCACGGCACGACGCTGAAGCACCTCTTATCGAACGCTGATTTGGCCATGTATAAGGCAAAAGACAAAGGACGCGATGAGACCGTTATTTTCGCTCCTGCGCTTCGCGTCGATAAGGAAGAACGAAAATTGTTGATGGAAGGACTTGATATGGCGCTCGAGAAAGGTGAAATCTCACTTTATCTCCAGCCACAGGTCGATGCCTCGACGAAGGCGATCATCGGCGCCGAGGCACTCATGCGTTGGCAACGCGACGGCAAGTTCATCCCGCCGAGCGAATTCATTCCGATTGCCGAAGAGACCGGTCATATTCATGACCTCGGTCGTTGGATGATTCATGAGACGTTCCAACTGATGTACGCGTTTGAACAAGGCGACATCGATTTGCCAAAACTATCGGTCAACTTGTCGGTCCGGCAATTGTTCGATGAACACTTGATCGATTATTTGACGACGTTGTTCGAACGCTTCCCGATCGAACCGAGCCGCTTGAACTTCGAGTTGACCGAAACGGTCGCGGCGCACCAGTCAGACCGCGTCTTAAATCGAATTCTCGAGTTAAAGGCACTCGGTATCAAACTATCGATCGACGATTTCGGGACCGGCTACAGCTCACTCGCCTATCTCGTCCGCTATCCGATTGACGAGTTAAAGATCCCGCGGGAGTTCACGATGCAGCTAGAAGAAAATCGCGAGTATCAAACCGTGACCGCGACCATCGTCGCCATGGCACGACAACTTGGGATGGCTCTCGTCGCTGAAGGCGTCGAGACCGAATACCAAGAGACGTTCCTTCGTCGGATCGGTTGCAACTCGATGCAAGGGTATCGTTACGCGAAACCGATGCCGCTCGACGAGTTCGTCATCTATTACATGAAACAAAACGCTTGAACAGACAAACGCCTCGGGTCCACTTACGGATCCGAGGCGTTGCTTATTTCATTTCATAGATTTTGACTTCGCCCGGCATCAAATCGACCCAAAGGTCCCAGTTGTCGTCGAACGAATGCTCGGCGTACGGCCATGAGTTCGGTGAGTACACCATCTCGGCGAAACGACTCGCGTTCCAGTTCCGGCGACGCACCCCATCGAGCGGCACCTTACCTTGCAGGTGCTCTTGCATATTCGTGTTGGCGACGATGAGCAACGTCTCGTTCGTATCTGCCCGTAACCAAGCCAGACCGATGAACGGCGCCCCCCTATCCGTCATCGTGAGCGGTTCGAAGTGACTCGGGTCGACGAGAGCGTCGAGCCAACGGCGGCGAACTTCCGCCACTTGATGCATAAGTTCGACCATTTCAGTCCGCTCAGGATGATCCCAATGGAACTGATACGCGTCGAAGAAAGCAAGTTTCCCGAAATATGGATCAGTCGGGAACAACTGATACGCCTCTTCCGGTCGGCAATCGAGACCGGTATTCATCGGCTGCGTCTCATACAGTTCAAGCCCCGAGTTCGTCAATGGCACCCCGTTCGGCATGAAGCCGTTCAGTACGGTGAGCAAGCGACTCGCCTGGCGTCCGCCGTCTCGCGTCGCAATCCGGCGTGTATCGGCTGTCTCACCAGCCGCAAATACCGGCAACGGCAAGAAACGTGAGTCGTAGATGAATTGATGGGTGTCATGCGTGTCAAAACGCGGCTCTTTATAGAACCCGTATCCGATGATCATATTATAGCCGGCCTCACGCGCCGCAAAAGCCCCGACTTCGATCAGTTCTTCGGCGATGAAACTGAAGTTCGAATCGAGTTGACGCGGCTCTGTCAAGATGCGCTGGGCGAGATCGACCGGCAAAGCGTGTCCCATGTCGATTCGGGCACCGTCAATCCCATATTCGCGTTGATAATGCGGAATGATGTCGGCTAACATCGTCCAGAGCGGTTCGTTGATCTCGTCACCCCGGAACTGGTTCGACTTGATCGAGTCGAACAAAATATATGGGGCCAGACCAGCCTCGCCGACATAAGGGGCAGCGGCTGTCGGATGGTCGAGGAACAAGCGGAAGTACGTGACGTCCGACCACGGCGGTTGCGGATCGTTGATACAGTCCGAGAACGCCGGAGCGGTCGTCAAACCGAACTCACGCTCGATGACGGCAAGCAAGTTTTCTTCTGGATGCTCGATCAAGTAAGCTTTCACCGTCTCCCACTTGGCAGCATCGACGAGATTAGGCGCCATCGAAAAGCGGCGGAGATGGTGCCAAACGTCCTCAGATCCATAGATCATCGGCAGGAATGCATGCTCAGGCTTCACGTTTTCTCCGATTCCCGGAACGTGAGGCGGGTGATAGTAATCGAGTTCCGCAACCGGGATCCAGTAGAACCATTCCGGATTTTCTAAAATGAGACGGTTATCGCGGGCGCACGTGCGAGGAATGACATCGATGACGACACGGATGCCCACCATATGACACGCCTCGACGAAAGCGGCGAACTCTTCCTCGACCGTCAATCCGTCCCCTGTCAATGTCTCTTTTAGTTCTTCGTCGATGGCAAAGAAATCTTGGACAGCGTATGGGGAACCGAACTCACCTTTCTTATTTTTATGACTGTGCTGCGAGATCGGCAATAAAAATAACGTGTCGATCCCCATGTATAACAAGTGCGGCAACAGAGCCAGCGTTTTCACGAACGTGCCGGTATCTTTCATGCCTTGAGAGTTGTCCATCTCGACGTAGCCTGACCCGTCATGGTCCCACGACGTCGAGGTCCGGACTTGCATCGAGTAAACCGAGGAGCGCTTAATCCAGTCTCCCCCTGTCTCGAGGTGCCCGTCCGCTTGTGCGACCGACTGACGATAATCACGCCCGTTGACAGCGTGCGGAAGAATGCCTCGTTCAATCGTATCGATTAAAAAGTCGTACGGGTTCACCCGCTCGACACCGTCGCGCACCGGTTCTGCCGGAAATCGCATCCGGTTCCACAAGGTCGGGATTTCATATTGAAGATTGGTCCGTTTTGTTTTTAAGACCTGATGTAACTTGTTTAACGACGAGTTCTCTGGCATATTTACTCTCCTTATGAATGAAATCGTTCCATTGTCCATTGTAAGCGATAACAAGAAACGCCATACTATGTATTTAACTCTTTACCCGGTTTTTCCTTTTCCAAAAAAATATTTTATGCTGAAACCCGAAAAATATTGTACGATTATCTTCATAAAGGAGAGATAAACATGTCCCAACGAAAGTGGCTGTTGCTGCTCGCCTCATTGTCCGTATTAATCGTCCTCGTCATCGCCAGTTTCATCGTTCAACTGCGAAATACGACTGACCAAATCGATACCATTCACGAGAAACGATTCGATTCATATGAAGCAATTGAAGAAATCATGTACTACAATATCGAACGTGCCAACGCTATCCGCGGTCTCCTCGCCTACGAGGACCGCCGCTTTTTAGAAGCCTATTACAGCATGTCCCAACGTACGAAAGAGTTGAAGGAATCTATCACGAGTGATCCGAGAACGCCAAGTTCGTTCCTCGACTTACTGCATCGGGACGGCATTTGGGAACAAGAAGCCGACCGCGTCCTCGTCATGTACGAGAGCGGTGACATCGAACAAGCGACGGCGACGGCCGAGTCGATGACCGATCAACGGCAGACGATACTAGAAGATTTAAGAGCTTTGAAACAGATGCAATACAACGATATCCGGAAAGAGCTCGTATCCACTCAAAATCAAATCGATATCGTCATTCAAGCACTGTACTCCATCGTTTTCTTACTCGTAGCGGTCCTCATCATCCTCGTGTTCATGATTTTCAAAACACGTCAAAAAAAGACCGATCACAACTGACCGGTCTCAAGCATTCGCCAAACTTCAAGCTCGCTTGAAGTTTTTTTAGTTGGAACGGATCAAGCGAGTCGCATTGCCGATGGCGAGCAACGCGACGCCGACGTCTGCGAACACCGCTTCCCACATCGATGCGAGTCCGAGCACGCCGAGCAGGAGGAACAGCGCCTTCATCCCGAATGCGAGGACGATATTTTGCCACACGATCCGCTTCGTCCGCTGACTTAGCTCAATCGCCGCAACGACATCGCTCGGGGCGTCATTCATGAGCACAAGATCTGCCGCCGTCACTGCGGCATCACTCCCGATTCCACCCATGACGAGTCCAACATCCGCACGGGCGAGCGCTGCCGCATCGTTCAAACCGTCGCCTACGAACGCGACTTTCCCTCGCGCAGCCAACTTCTCAACTTCCTCGACTTTCTGGTGGGGAAGTAGCTCACTTTTCACTTCATCGATTCCGATTTTCAAACCGACCGACGTCGCAACTTCATCCCGGTCCCCTGTCAACATGACCGTGTGGTAGCCGAGGCGTTTTAGTGCGGCAACGGCTGCTGCGGCATCCTCTTTCACCGTATCCATCAGTTCAATCCGCCCGAGCCAGCGGTCATTTCTCATGACGTGGACGCTTGTGCCCATTTGTTCATCTTGAATCGAATGTCCTAACTTCCGCATGAATCGCGCACTTCCGACATAGATTGTATCCGTGCTATCTGTCGCTGCCAGACCGTAGCCCGGGTCTTCGGTAATATTCGCAAACGCGGTCGTCTTGCTCGCCTTCGCCACGATTGCTTTTGCCAACGGATGCGTCGATGCCATCTCAACACGGGCAGCGAGCGTTAACAACTCCGCTTCTGTCACGTCTCCGTTCGTCGTCACGTCCGTCACTTCAAAGCGACCGGTCGTGAGCGTTCCTGTCTTGTCAAAAATGACCGTCTTCACTTCGGCGAGCACGTCTAAATACTCGCCACCTTTGACCAAAATCCCTCGTTTAGAACCAGCCCCGATCCCGCCGAAATAACCTAACGGAATTGAAATGACGAGTGCGCACGGGCAACTGATGACGAGGAAAATTAAGGCGCGATACACCCACTCCTCTAAATTCCCAACGAAAAGAGGTGGGATGAACGCAACGATTGCTGCTAAAACGACGACAATCGGCGTATACACTCGGGCTAAGCGTGTGATCATCTGCTCTGTCTTCGCTTTGTTCGAGCTTGCCTGTTCGACAAGCGCAATCATCTTTTGCAAACTCGACTCCGTCGCTGAGCGTTTGACGCGCACTTCAAGCCGGCCTTCTAAATTGACCATTCCGGCGAGCACTTCATCGTGCGGTCCGACTTGACGAGGAACCGATTCGCCCGTCAAAGATGCCGTATCGAGTGAACTCGATCCAGTCACGACGCTCCCGTCCATCGGAACTTGTTCGCCGGCACGGACGATGATGACCGAGCCGATTGCCACTTCTTCGGGACGCCGCTCGAACTCACCGTCCGGACCGAGCACACGTGCCATCGTCGGTTTCATATTCAATAATGACTGAATCGATCGACGCGACGCATGGACGGCGCGTCCTTGGAAGTATTCGCCGAGTTGATAAAATAGCATGACGGCGACCGCTTCCGGATATTCTCGAATTGCGAACGCCCCAATCGTCGCAATCGTCATTAAAAACTTCTCATCAAACCATTCGCGATGCCATACGTTTCGGACTGCCGCATAGACGACATCATAGCCAGCGACCGCATAAGCAACCACGTATAACGGCAGTGATTCAGTCAAGAGCGCGAGCACAAGCAGGCTGAGGGCGATACCAAAGCGCCACAACAAATGGTTCGGTGCTTGCTCGATTTGATCAGTTTTCACGAAATGCGCACCCGGTTCAATCCGCCCCATCGTCTCTTCAATTGAACGGAGCGTCGTTTCACGCTCGGCCGGATCAATCCATTCGATGATCATTCGGCTCGTCGCAAAGTCGATTTGACAGGATGCGACACCGGTCTGATCCGAGACGCTTTTCTCGATCTTCGCCGCACAATTTGTACAAGTTATACCTTCGACTGGTAAGACGTCACGTAATTCCATAGCTCATCCTCCCATTTCATTCAAACGTCGATTTGAATATATCGTAACGCTGATTGGAAGAGAACACAATAAAAAGAAGTGTCTACTGTGTTGTCGCAGTAGACACTTCTCAAAGACCTGATTGCTGTTCGGCACTGTGCGCCATCGCGATTTCGACAAGAAGGCGGACGTGCTCGTCATCTAATGAGTAATAAACAACTTTCCCATCTTTACGATATTTTACGAGCCCTTGATCGAGAAGCGTCCGTAAATGATGCGATGCGGTTGCGTTCGAGTGTCCGATCACGGCGGCGACGTCACAGACACATAATTCTTGCTCGAGCGTCAAGACGTACAGCACTTTCAGTCTCGTCGGATCAGCGAACGCCTTAAACAACCGACTGACTCGGTTCGCATCCAATCGCACAAGCGCCTGTTGCAATACAGCCACGTCTTCACTTTGGATGGCGATTGTTTCGCATTGTGGTGCCTTCATCCGTGTCACCTCATTTCGTATAATTTCATTTTAGCAAATCCAAAAAGAAAAATCTGTTATAGATTATAATTGACTTAAACATAACTGTTATAGTACAATGAATACAACTTAACAAACGCACGCATACTTAAAGGAGGCGCTTTATATGAATGAATGGGCAAGCCGACTCGAATCGTCAGTCGAATTTTATCGGAAATTACCAGATAAGACGTGTCAAGAATGCGGACAACATATGGATGAGCAGTGTGAGTCTTATGAAAACACATGCGCATCATGTGCTGAAAAGCTTCAACTCGCTGAACAATAAACAATCCCTCGGAGTTTCCGAGGGATTGTTTATTGTCCAAATTGGTAGCCGAGGTAGGCGGCAATTAAACCGAAGACATACGTCGCCAGTAAGTATAAACCAAAGCGAACCCAATCTTTCGACACGAACCGCATGACTTCAAGTTTGAACGTCGAGAACGTCGTGAACGAACCGAGGAATCCGACGCCGATCCCGAGTCCCACCACTGAGGGTACAGGGGCCGCATACAAATATCCGAGCCAAAACGATCCGGTCACGTTCACGAACAAAGTCGCCCAAGGAAAGACCGACGTCGTCCATACTTTAACGAGCTGACCAATGCCGAAACGGGCCATCGCCCCGAAAAAGGCACCGATCATCACTGTCACAACAGTCATCACGCCTCCCCCTCTCGCTTCACAAAATGCCGGAATCGTCTTCTTCCTAGTTTATAGCCTAACCACGAGCTGAACAGGCCGAGGACGATGCTCAGTGTCACATAGGTGAGCGCTCCGACCAGGTCCCCTGACTCAATCATCACAATCGTCTCGATACTGAACGTCGAGAACGTCGTGAACGAACCGATAAATCCTGTACCGACCGCCGTAATGACCATCGGTGAGAACTTTCCGGTCTGAAATAAGTAATGGGTGAGCCAACCGAGCACGAAACTGCCAATCAAGTTGACGGTGAGCGTCCCTAGCGGAAATGTACCTGTCCACAACGTATGCATCCCTATACCGACCCCATACCTTGCAAGCGCTCCAAGCGCTCCTGCTAAACCAACGTAAACGTAGAGCACGACCGTTCCTCCTTACGAAAAGACACCTGCCGCGAAAACATCGCCCGGCAGGTGTCTGCATTTCTTCTCAAATTATAACAAGCCCTCTTGCATTATGAAATAGGAGTCGGTGCGAATACAGCCTCGATTGCCGTGAACGCCTCATCGAGTTCTTCTTTCGTAATGACAAGCGGTGGTGCGAGTCGAATGACCGTCTCGTGTGTCTCCTTGCAGAGCAAGCCCCGCTCTTTAAGCGCCTCACAATAAGGACGAGCCGCTTCCGTCAACTCGATCCCGATGAATAGGCCGCGGCCCCGGACTTCTTTAATGCGTGGGTTGTCGATTGACTTTAAACGGTCCATAAAGTACGTCCCGAGTTCGAGCGAACGCTCCGGAAGCTGTTCTTCTTCAAGCACCTCTAGCGCAGCAATCGATACCGCCGCCGCGAGCGGGTTCCCCCCGAACGTCGACCCGTGCGATCCTGGATTGAACACTTGGAGGACGCTTTCGTTAGCAGCCACGCAAGATACCGGGAAGACACCGCCACCGAGTGCTTTTCCGAGGATATACATATCGGGATCGACGCCTTCCCATTCGATCGCGAACCATTTTCCAGAGCGGCCAAGACCTGACTGAATCTCATCTGCGATGAACAACACGTTGTTCGCCTTACACAATTCAGCCGCCCGCTTCAAGTAACCCGCCGGCGGGATGATGATACCCGCTTCCCCTTGAATCGGTTCAACGATAAACGCCGCCGTGTTCTCCGTGATTGCGGCCTCGAACGCGTCGATGTCTCCGTACGGCACGACTTTGAAGCCTGGGAGGAGCGGTCCGAAACCGCGCTGATAGTCCGCTTCTGTCGACATCGACACAGCCGCCATCGTCCGTCCATGGAAGTTGCCGGTGCAGACGATAATCTCGGCTTGCCCTGGAATTTGTTTGACCTCATAGGCCCAGCGCCGTGATGCCTTGACCGCGGTTTCGACCGCTTCGGCACCGGTGTTCATCGGTAACACCATTTCTTTATTTGTAAGCGCTGCCACTTTTTTGTAGAAGCGACCTAGCTGATCGTTGTAGAAAGCACGTGACGTCAACGTGATCTTGTCGGCCTGATCTTTTAACGCTTGAATGATTTTCGGATGACAATGCCCCTGGTTGACAGCCGAATACGCACTCAACATATCCATGTAACGATTCCCTTCCGGATCCGTCACCCAAATCCCCTTCGCCTCCGAGATGACGATTGGAAGCGGATGATAATTGTGCGCCCCGAATTTCTCTGTCAATTCAATCACTTCTTGTGTTTTTGACATTTGATTTCCCCCTTATGAAAAGAACTACCTTACTCCTTCAGTATATGATGACCGTCTTTCTTTTGACAACGACGAACTTGCCCGTTCCTTGGGTTGGGAAAATAAGGTACACTGAACGTATAGTATGACTTATTTGATGTAGATTGGAGGAATTTGTGTGACTTCATTGCGTGATTTGCCGATTGATACGTTCATCGATGCCCTATCGATCCCATGCTGTTACATCGATTTTGACGGCACCGTCCTTCTTTGGAACGAACAAGCGGAGACGCTGTTCGGTTGGGAGCGTGACGAGGTACTTCACCACGCATTACCCGTCGTCCAACATTTAGAGCAGGCGCTTGAAACGTGGTCACCATTGCTCCTTCAATATCCATTCTCGACGACTGCATTGACGGCGTTTAAACATAAAAACGGCTCGGTCGTCTATGCGACCGCTTACTTACAAACTTTTTCGATCAACGACGTCAACGGCTATTTTTTAGCCTTCCTACCGAAAGGCTTCGGTCCGCTCATCAGCACCGAGCAGTTCAACCTGCTCCACCACTTCCAAGCGATGATCGAGCATTCGACTTATTATTTGGCAGCCAACGCTCGCGGCGAGATCACTGAGATCAATCCGCTGTTGTGCGACTTGATCGGGGCACCTGACCAACAATTCATCGGTCGTAACTGGTTCGAGCTCATTCACCCATCCTTTGAAGATGATCCGATTGCGGGTGTGGTACGTCAAGCGCTCACGACCGATCAAATTTGGAACGGCGAGATGCCGATTCGATCGCAACGACATGTGACGAACATCTGCTGGCTCAACTTGACGATTGTACCGATTTTAAGTGAAGACGGCGAAATCGCCCAGTACACGGCGTTTGGTTTCGACGTGTCTGATAAAAAACGTCTCGAACAAGAAGTGAACTACCTCGCCTATCACAACGATTTGACCGGGCTGTTAAATAAAAAAGGGCTCTTGCGCCAATATGCGCACTCACTTACTGACGTGAAAGAACATAACGGGTTGTTGCACGTCGCCCTCTTCGATATCGACCGGTTCAAAATTATCAACGAGTCGTTCGGTTCACGCGTCGGTAATGAACTGTTGCTTCAAATTAAAGACCGGGCTGAACGCTTCCTGCCCCAGTCGAGTGTCATGTTCCATCCTTCGGGCGGCTTGTACGGCATTCTTTTCTTTGAACAATCAAAAGAAGAAGTGTTCCAGCTGCTTCGTCAACTGCAACACGAACTGCAACGACCGTTCCGGATTTACCATCATTCGATCATGTTATCAATCTCGATCGGTTGCGTGTTCTATCCGTCGGCCACTAATTCGTTGGACGAGCTGTACACCCGAGCCGAGAGCGCTTTGTTCAAAGGCAAGCGCATCGGTGTCGGGACGATCCAATTCGTCACGAAAGACATGGACGATGCGTTCTCAAGACAAATCCATATCGAAAAAGCGCTGTACCAAGCGCTCGAAGAAAAACATTTTTATCTCGAATACCAACCGAAGTTCGACTTGAAAACGGATAAGCTGATTGGATTTGAGGCGTTACTGCGCTGGCATCACGACCAACTCGGGCAAATCCCGCCTTCGGAGTTCATCCCGCTCGCTGAAGAGATGGCGCTGATCGTCCCGATCAACAACTGGGTCATTCTTGAGGCCACCAAGCAACTGAAGGCGTGGCAACCGCTCGTCAATCATCCTCTATCGATGGCGGTCAATATTTCACCGAATCAGTTCCGCAGTGAGAGTTTCATCAACACGCTCCGAAATATCAAGCAACAACTCGACTTGAACCCGTCCGACGTCATCCTCGAGATCACGGAAAGTCTCGTCATGCAACAGACGGAGGAAACCATCGCTCGGATGAATCAAATCAAACGGCTCGATTACCGCCTGTCGATCGACGACTTTGGAACCGGCTTCTCGTCGCTTCAATACTTGAAATCGTTCCCGGTCGACGAGCTGAAGATTGACAAGGTCTTTCTTGACGACTGGATGACGTCGAAGTCTCACTTGCTCGATGTCATCGTCCATCTCGGCAAGAGTTTGAATCTTCACGTCGTCGCCGAAGGTGTCGAAGATCAAATCATGCTCGACCATTTAAAAGAGACCGATTGCGACTCGTTCCAAGGATTCTTATACGCCAAACCAATGGCACCCGACCAAGTCGTCCGATTGCTCACGAATAACGAGATATAAAACATCACCGGTCGTCGACGATGACGACCGGTGATGTTTTTAGTTAAAGGCTAATCGTAGCAGTCCATAGTCCGTACACACCATAAGTCGCCGCGAGGATGATGACAGCAGCGATCGCATACTGGATCCCGCTTAGGAACTTCCGTCCTTGCTCCCGTTCCGCGAGCATGAAGACGAAGATTCCCGGCGCGTACAAAATCATCGCGATGAGCATGTATTCAATCCCGGATGCATAGAGCAACCAAGCGGCATAAGCAGACGCGAGGATAGAAACGAGAACCATTTTCTGAACCCCCGTCCGTCGTGCCTCTTTCCAGCCGAACAAGGCCGAGAACAAGTAAGGCACGAGCGCGGCGATACCGGCGATGCTCGAGAGCACTAAGTACGTCTGTTCCGAGAACAAGGCGACGACTGTGACCACTTGCGTGAACGCTTGCGTAATGAACAAAGCGCTCACAGGCGTATCATTTCGGTTGACCCGATTGAACAATTTCGGAAAGACACCGTCCCGGCTCGCCACGTAGGAGATCTCTGTCGCTAAAATCGTCCACCCGAGCAACGCCCCAGCGAGCGACACGAGCAGACCGATATTGATGATCGTCGCACCGACCGGACCGACGACCGCTTCGAGCACGTACGCCATCGACGGTTCCGGGAGCGCCGTGAGTTGTTCTTGCGTCATGACGCCGAACGAGAAGATTGAAATCATCATGTAAATCAACAGCGTCCCGATGAGTCCGATCACCGTTGCCCGACCGACATCGCGCTTATTACGCGCCCGTGACGATAAGACGACCGCCCCTTCAATACCGACAAACGCCCAAAGTGTCACGAGCATCGTCGATTTCACTTGGGGAAACACATGCGACCAACTGAACCCGGACTCGCCCCAAACATCAATTTGGAACGTCTCGATCTGAAACGCAAACAAAATGAGCACGATGAACAAGAAAATCGGGACGAGCTTCGCGATCGTCGTGACGATGTTCAAGAGCGCCGCCTCCTTCATCCCTCGAGAGATGAGCCAGAACAACCCCCAAATGAAGAACGCGCTCATCACTAACCGGAACGATCGATGCTCTGCTGAAAAAATCGGGAAAAAGTAACTGAGCGTGCTAAAAATCAGCGTGATGTTCGCTACCGTCCCAATCCAAGCGGACATCCAATAACCCCAGCCACTATTGAATCCGACGAACTTCCCGAATCCTTCTTTGGCGTAGGCATAAATCCCACCCTCAAGTTCAGGACGTGAATCCGCCAAAAATTGGAATACGAACGACAGCATAATCATACCGACACCTGTGATCGTCCAACCGATCATCACTGATCCGACCCCCGCACCTTGGGCCATCGCTCCTGGCAAGTTAAAAGCTCCTCCGCCAATCATCGTCCCGATGACCATGGCAGCAAGCCCGAAAAAGCCGATTCCGGCTGATTGTGACTTCATTTAAAAACCTCCAAAACACACTCAACTTTTATCGAATAACTATACACACATAGTGTATAAACATCCGATGATTTTCTCATTCTACTGAATAAAGGAACGTTTAGATAGTTGTTTCAGTAATGTTTATATTTTCGGATAATTTAAAAAATTTTATTGCGCATTCATTCTGTTTGTAGTTTAATTGCAATATATTCGAAACAATCAGAATTTTCGGGAGGTAAGACAATGCGGAATAAAAAATGGTTAGCTTTATCGGGTGTCGCTTTGCTTGCTACAGCAGCGTGTGGCGGTGGAGAAGAGGCAACAGATTCGTCGGATGGATCGTCATCAAGTGACGCGAAAAAAGAAGTCACGCTCGTTTCGGCAACTGATTTGCCACAGCTTGATCCGACACTCACGACCGACTCGACATCAATCATCGTGACGAATAACGTCTTCGAGGGACTGTATCGTCTTGATGAAAACAACCAACCAGTACCAGGTATTGCTGAGGACGTCGAGATTTCGGAAGACGGTCTTACATACACATTTAAATTACGTGACGCCAACTGGTCAGACGGCTCACCAGTAACGGCTGAAGACTTCGTCTACTCTTGGAAACGTGCCCTCAACCCTGAAACGGGTGCCGAGTACGCATACATCCTTCAAGACTTGAAGAACGCCAACAAAATCCTCGGCGGCGAAGCTGAACTCGATTCACTCGGTGCGAAAGCAGTCGATGAGAAGACGCTTGAAGTTCAATTGGAAGCACCGGCTCCATACTTCCTCGGGTTGACAGGATTCCCGACGTACATGCCGCAAAAACAAGAGTTCGTCGAAGAACAAGGCGAGTCGTTCGCGACGGCCGTCGATAAAACGCTCTACAACGGCCCTTACGTACTTGATAGCTGGCAAGACAACGAAGGTTGGGTTTATAAAAAGAACCCGGATTACTGGGATGCTGAAAACGTCAAGATGGACACGATCAACGTCAAAGTCGTCAAAGAAGTCGCGACCGGCGTCAACTTGTTCGAGTCAGGTGAAGTCGACTATACACTCTTATCTTCTGAATTCGTTCCACAATTCCAAGAAGCAGAAGAGTTTAAAACACGTGCTGACGCACGGATCAACTTCCTTCGTTTCAACCAAAAGAATGAAGCACTCCAAAACGTGAATATTCGTGAAGCGTTGGCGAAAGGTTTCGACAAGCAAGGCGTGACTGACGTCATCTTGACAGACGGTTCACAGCCGGCCAACTTCATCGTCGCTAAAGACTTTACGTTCACGGAAGACGGAGCTGACTTCCGCGAGAAGTATCCTGATCTTCAAAGCTACAACGTCGACGAAGCGAAAGCTGCCTGGGATAAAGGACTTGCCGAGCTCGGCGTCGAGACGATCGAACTCGAGTTCCTCTCACGTGATGAAGAAGCGTTCAAGAAAGTCAACGAGTACATCAAAGGTGAACTCGAGAAGAACTTGCCTGGACTCACACTTAACATCAAACAACAGCCGTTCAAAAACTTCCTCGAGCTTGAAGGTGCAGGCGACTATGATATCTCTGCTGCCGGCTGGGGCCCTGACTATCAGGATCCAATGACGTACCTCGACATGTGGATCACAGACGGTCCGTTCAACCGGATGGCGTACTCGAACGATGAGTACGATCAGTTGATCCAAAGCGCGAAGAAAGAAGCTGATCAAATGAAGCGTTGGGAGACGATGCAAGAAGCTGAACGCATCCTACTCGAAGACGACTTCGCGATCGCACCGATCTACCAAAAAGGTGAAGCTTACCTCGAGCGCTCAAACATTCAAAACATGTACCGCCATCCGTTCGGAGCTGACGCTAGCTTCAAGTGGTTGGACGTTAACTAAAAAACAAATCCTGTCGCATAGCGGCAGGATTTGTTTTTACATTCCATACAAAAAAGATGTGTGTCACACGATTCGTGACACACATCTTTTCGGATTGTTAGACGAGCTGTTTACGCTTCACGCTCGGCCCGCATCTCTGCCGGCACTTGGCCGCGCTTCGAGATGATTTGAGCAATCACGAGAGCGACGACGAACGTCGCGAACGCCGCGAAGAAGCCAATCCACATCGAGCTTGTGATTCCGAGCACCAAGTAACCGACCGCCGACACTCCTGCCGCGATCAACGCGTACGGGAGTTGTGTCAACACGTGGTCGATATGGTGCGACCCGGCACCCGTCGAACTGAGGATCGTCGTGTCCGAGATCGGTGAACAGTGGTCACCGAACACGGCACCTGCGAGCACAGCGGCAAGCGTCGGGAGCAACAGCTCTGGGTCGACCGCCATGATCAAATCAGCACCGATTGGTAGCATGAGACCGAACGTCCCCCAGCTCGTACCTGTCGAGAACGCCATGAGACCGGCGATCGCGAACAAGATGAGCGGCAAGTAAGACGCCGCGATCGTATCTGTGACAAAGCTTGCCAAGTAATCACCAGTTCTCATATCCCCGATGACGGCGATGATCGTCCAAGCGAACAGCAAGATGAGCACGGCTGGCCACATGGCCCGGATACCGGCCCACGCTGCATGGCCGTAATCCACAGCTGGAATGTTGCGACCAATCAGGAGCAAGAACGCCACGATCAAACTGATGACCGCACCGGCAACGAGTGAACGCGTCACGTCCGTCGATTCAAACGCACCGAGCAGCGAGAAGCTTTGACCGTCGGCAGCGAGTGCTTGACCACCCGTGTAAAGCATGGCCGCGACGGTCGCGATGATCAAGACGATGATCGGGACGATCAAGTCGCGGACTTTTCCACCATCATGTTCTTTAATGTCTTCACTCATCCCCATCGGTGCACCTTTCGACACGTCGTAGAGCTCGCCTTTAAGCGCACGTAGCTCGTGCGTCCGCATCGGTCCGATGGCAAGCCCTGTGAAAGCGACGTACCCTGTCAACATGAGTGCGAAGATGGCATAAAAGTTCATCGGGATGATTTGAATGAACGCCGAGAACGACGAGTAGCTGTCGATTGAGTACTTCGTTAAAATACCAGCAATGATGGCGATGATGTAGGCACCCCAGCTCGAAAGCGGGCTGATGACACAGACTGGCGCTGCCGTCGAGTCAATCGTATACGCGAGTTTAGCGCGCGATACTTTCTTCCGGTCCGTCAGCGGCCGGCTAATGTTCCCGACAGCGAGACTGTTGAAATAGTCGTCGATGAAAATCAAGATTCCAAGACCGAACGAGACGAGGCGTGCGCCTCGCGCCGTTTTAACGTTAGAAGCCGCCCATTCACCGAACGCGCGAGCACCACCCGACGTTTGAATGATCGACGATAAAATACCAAGCAAGAGCAAGAACGCGATCAAGAGCACGTTCCATTCGTTTATGGCCCCATCTGCCCAGAACAAGGCGATGACGTTCGACCATAAGTACTGAATCGATTCAAGCGGATTGAAACTATGGAGGAGCAAGACCCCTGCGATGATCCCGATACCGAGTGACGGAATGACTTTCCTTGTTGTGATCGCCATAATGATGGCGAGTAGTGCCGGCACTAACGAAAGTACCGATGTTGAGTAATCTACCATGCTGATTTCCTCCTCTTCTGTTTGAGATGAGGCCCCCCAATGCTTAAAAAAACGCAAAGCGAGGGCATCGGCAACAAAGCCGACACCCTCGCTGGATGTTCCGTCTTTCTTAGCCGACTTGGAGCGCTCCATACGTAATATATGTATGGCAGTCTGACGGGTATTTCCCGTCAGCCCAGCATAAAGTCAGAGACATGACTTTACACTTCGGCGATTCTGCCTTTCTGTAGTCTTCACCGTTGTCATCCTCGGACTACTTACTCATCAGCATCGCACCTCTACCTCATCGATAGCACGAATATTCATTTAAAGTTACGTCTAAATTATCATAGGTTACAGTAACATATCAATAGTTTTTTTAGTCACGGACGATTTGTTTTAATACAGCGAGCGCGGCTTGGTCGTTTGACTCAACGGCTTTAAAGAAATCACTAAAGAAATGATAAAGCACGAACCGCTCGGCATGCGATGACGTATGATCTTTGATCGTCAATAAAATAAGACGGCGCAACCGTCGCTTCGTCTGCGTCTCGCTAGGCAATTCTTCACATCGGTCTTTGAAGGCACGATACACAGAATTGATCAAATCCTCATGTTCATCATACGACCGGTTGTAAGCAACTTGTTCCATCTGTTATATCCCCCCTTTCAATTTGTACCGATGAAACTTGTTGTAACTATATCAACTTAAGCGCATGCATTCAATCGTTTCGGGTTGGTCTTTACGAAAATCATACGTTAGACCGAGTCAATTTCCGATAAATGAGAACGTCGTCACATCAAACAGTCCCATGTCCGTCAATTTCAAGTCGGGAATGACGGGAAGTGCCAGGAACGACATCGTCAAATACGGGTTGAAGTGACGGTGAGCCCCGACGACGTCAAGTGCGTCGTTCAGCTGTTCGAGCACGTCTGCGACTTCATGATACGGACGCCTCGTCATGAGCCCCCCAATCTCGAGCGGCAAGACGGCAAGCACTTCCCCTTCCGAGACGGCGACGACACCGCCACCGACCTTCTCGAGCGTCTCTGCAGCCAGTAACATGTCTTCCGGGCTGACACCGGCGATGACAAGGTTATGGCTGTCGTGGGCGACCGTCGCTGCGAGCGCACCACGTTTCAGTCCGAAGCCCGTCACCGGTGCGAGCGCCATATGGCCCGTCCCGTGATGCCGCTCGATGACGGCGAGCGTCACGATGTCCTCGTTAAGATTAGCGCCCGATTCATCCGGATTGAAGACGTGGCGGACACGCTTCGTCAACAGGCTGTTCGGCAACACTTGAATCACGTCGACCGCTTCTTCCTTGATCGGCAGGCGGAACGAGTCAATTGTCAGGTCCGGGAGTTTGAGCTCACCTTTCATCGGCTTCGGCACTTCAATCCCTTCAGCCTCGAACGTGGCTTTCCCCGCTCGAGCGACTACTTCACCATCGACGTAGACGGTTTCGATGTTAACCGATTCGACGTCTGACAAGATAACAAAGTTCGCTTTTTTGCCCGGCGCGATCGCACCGACGTCTTTCAAGCCGTATGCTTCGGCCGCATGAAGGCTGGCGATGGCGTATGCCGTCTCCGGCTTGACGCCCTGACGGATTGCCATGCGGATGTTATAGTCGATGCCACCTTCTGCCACGAGATCATCGAGGTGCTTGTCGTCCGTACAGAACAAGAAACGGTGGGCGTTACTTTCGGTGATGGCCCGACTCACTTTTTCGACGTTTCGCGCGACCGAACCTTCGCGAATCTGGACGTAAAAGCCACGACGGACCCGCTCAATCGCCTCTTCTGCCGTCGTACATTCGTGGTCGGTCATGATGCCAGCTGTCCGGTACACGTTCAACTGATCAGGATTGAGACCTGACGCGTGACCATCGACGACTTTTCCCGCGAGTTCCGTTTGTGCGATTTTTTGGAGCATGTCCTCGCTTCCGGCTTCGACCGATGGATAATCCATCACTTCCCCGAGACCGTGCACCCCTGGGTCTCCTAAAAATGGCGCAAGGTCTTCGGCGTACAGTTTGGCGCCCGCATGTTCGAACGGCGTCGCCGGGACGCAGCTCGGGAGCATCATCCGGACGTCGAGCGGCAACCCTTTCGCATCGGCAAGCATATACTCGATCCCAAGCGCACCGTTAACGTTCGCGATCTCATGTGGGTCGGCGATGACCGTCGTCACACCAAGCGGCAGGACCGCTTTCGCAAATTCATGCGGAGGCACCATCGACGACTCGATGTGAACGTGTGAGTCGATGAATGACGGAGCGAGCGTCCAAGTCGGGTCATGATATTCCGTCTCCCCTTCGTAACCTTCCCCGATGGCGACGATATAGCCTGAGTCGATGGCGACATCAGTGCGAATCGTCTCGCGGCTATAGACGTCGATGACCGCTACGTCCTTAAAGACGACCGCCGCTTTCTTTTTCTTGGCGGCAATGTCGATCAAATATTGTTTTTCCATCTGTCTGTCTCCTTTTGCAACGTATTTTACCTATCTTATCAAGAATAATCTTTCGGGCGCAATTTCTTTTTGTAGTTGTGCGACAATGAAAGCATATCTAATTGAAAGGGGTTACACATATGCAATACAAATTAGGAGACCTGATCCCACAAGTCGACGAGACGGTATTCGTCGCGCCTGGCGCCCACGTCATCGGTGACGTCACGATCGGAGCCCATTCCGGTGTCTGGTTCAACACCGTCATCCGTGGAGACGAGGGCCCGATCCAGATTGGTGCTTACGTCAATATTCAAGACGGGTCGATGATCCATCAATACGAAGGATCACCGACAATCATCCATGACCGCGTCTCGATCGGTCACATGGCGATGATTCACGGGTGTGAGATCGAGGAAGGCTGTCTCATCGGGATGCATGCGACCGTGCTTGACGGTGCGAAAGTCGGGAAAGGCTCGTTCGTTGCCGCCGGCGCCCTCGTCACGCCGAATATGCAAATTCCGGAAGGTGTCATGGTCATGGGCGTACCGGCCAAAGTCGTCCGTCCGCTCAATGACGAAGACCGCTTCATCATGGAACGGACCGTCAACAAGTATGCGAAGCGGGCCGAGCAGTACTTGACGACGTGTGAACCGCTAACACCGACACAAAGTTTGTGAAAGCGTTTACAATATTCATAAATTGTTAACGATTACCCCGATTTTTCTTCATGTTTCCCTTGTATACTGAGGATGTAGTCAAGCCGACGTGTCGAAAGGGGCCAATTGTATGTATCCAAACCATGCACAACTCATGTTAGACCTGTACGCCTCGTCCATTAACCCGAGCTATTGCCTTCACATCGATGATTCGTTCGATGATACGCTAAAAGGTACACATCGAGAGGTTTGGGAACGGATGCAATCGGATAATGACATAGAAGAAGAAACTCAAACTGGGGGAAAATAATTACCATGATTCCGACGAATGTCATTCAAAACTGGCTTGCTGGCAAGCTCAAAAAATAAACTGAGACGTTTTTAAACGTCTCAGCCTATTCATATATCTAGCTCGAGTACGGCCACGCCGAGCTCGAGCTTTTTCATGTTCACTCGAAGATCGTCAAACACGTATCAAGCGACTGCCGCGCCTTCGTCGGCGGGACGTCTTCAAATCGTCCGAGTTGGAGCAGACCGACGAACGTCTCCCCGTCCGCCCCGATCATCTCCTGCAGGCGAGCGTCTTCGAAGATACCGCCCGTCCGCCAGACGAGCCCGATGTTTTGCTCGGCACAGAGCAAATGGAAGTTCTGGATGAACGCCGCCGTCGCGAGCAGCGCGTCCTTTTGCCCTTTCTCCGTCTCAAACGGCTTCGTCGTCACGTATATGCACGCCGCCGCGTTGCGGATCCGTCCGGTAATCTTCTCTCGCTTTGCCTCAGGACCGTCTCGAAACGCCGGTTCGAGCGCGTCTAACAATACGCTTTTCCCGTCTCCATTGAACAAATAAAGATTCCACGGCTCGACTTTGTTATGAAACGGCGCTTGGTGGGCCGATGTCAGCAACTGATACAGCAATGCCGTATCAAGCGGTTCCTCTACAAACATCCGAATCGTCCGCCGCGATTCGATCAACTGTTGTCCGACTGTCTTCTCCATTAGAAATCACTTCCCCTGATGTAGTCTTTTTCATCATAAGTGAAAACGGTTCTCATTTGAAGGGGAACGACTTCACCAAAAAACGGATCCCTGACTTAGGAATCCGTTTCATCAGTTAAATCGATTGTCCAATCACTTCACAGGCGACCAAATCTTCGAGTGTCTGTCTACGGACGACGAGACGATGCGCCCCGTCTTTCACGAACACAACGGCCGGGCGGAGCATTTGGTTATAGTTGCTCGCCATCGAGAAGTTATAAGCGCCTGTCGCTTTGACGAGGAGAAGATCCCCGGCTTCGACCGGCGGGATGAGCGAACGGTTCGAGATGATGTCTCCCGACTCGCAGCACGCACCGACAATCTTCGCTTCAAGCGTCTTCGCTTCATCCATCCGTGTCGCCGCGATGACGTCATATTCGGCATCATAGAGGGCAGGACGGATGTTGTCCGTCATGCCGCCGTCGACCGAGACGTATGTGCGGACACCGCTCACGTCTTTGACAGTCCCGACTTCATACAGCGTCGCACCAGCGTTGGCGACGAGCCAGCGTCCCGGCTCGATGCCGATTTTTGGGAGCGGTAGACCGAATCGCTCCACTTCTGAAACGAGCGTATCCATCACTTGCGTCATCGTAGCGGCAAAGTCGAGCGGATCGTCCGTCTCGAGATAGGCGACGCCGAAGCCGCCACCGATGTTCAACACGTCAGCAGTGAAGCCGGTCTCCCGACGAATCGTCTCGATAAAGTTGACCATCGTCTTGACCGTATTGATGAACAGCGTCGGTTCTTGAATCTGTGACCCGACGTGACAATGGATCCCTTTCAGATGAAGACGTTCCGCCGCGAGTGTTTCCCGGACCGCTTCAAGATACGTATCGTCATGCGTCGGGAAGCCAAACTTCGTATCGACCCCACCCGTCTGGATCGCCTCATGGGCGCCTCCGACGACTTGCGGGACGATGCGGAGCAAGACGTCGACATCGACATCATGCTTTACGGCGAGACCCGAGAGCAGACCGATCTCGCGCATGTTGTCGATCGTGAAATGGGTGATGCCGTTCTCGAGTGCGAACGAGATGTCTTGCACCGTCTTATTTGACCCGTGAACGTGAATCCGGTCAGCCGGGACACCGGCATGGAGCGCGACGAACATCTCACCGCGTGAAACGACGTCGATGCTCAAGCCCGCCGTCATGACTTTCTCATACACGGCCGCGATCGACATCGCCTTTGACGCATAGAGCGCGTACGTGTTCGGATACTTATCTAAAAATGCGCTCCGGACGAGCCCGAGCCGAGTTTCAAGTTCTGGCTCGCTCATGATATAGAGCGGCGTCCCGTACGTCGCTTGAAGTTCTTGGACGGATACGCCCTCGATCATGCAAACGGATTGGTTGCTTGTGTACATAAAATGCCTCCTTCAAAGCGATGCGGGACACGCCATGAGCGTGCGCATAGTTGTTCCGAGTTGTTGGCGTGCCCGGTCCGGGTCACGTCATCGATCTTCGTCTCATTACCGTACAGCTCGACCCGGTCACCGATTTGAACCGTCTCGTCGACGCGGAGGAAGCTGTGGCTCATGAAAATATTGCTGACGAACGGGAACGCCCGGCCATTAATATGGACCGACAAATGCCGGCGGGCCCGCATCAAGCCATCGCCATACCCGACTGACAACACGGCGATCCGCTCTTTCGACGGTGCCGTGTAGCCCGTCCCGTAACCGACGTGCGCCCCGGCTTCAATGTCATGAACGGCAACGACTTCCGTCTCCCAATGAAACGCCGGGACGAGCCAATCGACGGCTTCGACCGACGAGTAGCCGTAGAGAAAGATTCCGACCCGGACGTGCGTGCAATGACCGAGGCGCGGATCGGCTTGAAGCGTCGCCGCACTGTTGGCGGCGTGCACGACTTCAAACGAATGTCGTTCGATCAGACGCGTCGACCAGTCGGCAAACCGTTCGACATGGACACTGTGCTCGATTTCGGCGTTATCGGCGTCGGCGAGCGGAAAGTGTGTGCATAAACCGACGAGATTGAGCTTTTCATCTTGGCAGAACGCTAAGATGGCGAGCGCTTCTTCGAACGTCTTCGCACCGAACCGGTTCATGCCGACGTCGAGCTTCAAATGAAGACGGACGCCGTCGAGCTCATGGCGTTGTGAGACGAGCCAATCGTACGAACCGATGGCGACGTCTAAACCGTCGCGATGCACGGCCGACCACTCGTAAACGGGGTTCATGACGAGGACGTTCGCCTCGGGCGCATGCACCCGGACCTCGCTCCCCTCGTCGAGCGTCGTCACCATGAAGTGACGCACCCCCTCTGCATACAGTGTCGTCACAACTGGCTCCATCCCTAAGTTATAGGCGTTGTTTTTCACGACGGCAAACACCGGTCGGCCGAGTGCCTCGATCCGACGTTTGTTCTCGCGAATCGCGTTTAAGTCAATTGTGACTCCCATACACATTGCTCCCTTATTCTTTGACTGCTTCTTTGACGAACGTAATCCAATCGCGATGTGCCGGGATCAGTCCCGTCACGGTCTCGCGGTAACGGGCGAGCATAGTCGTTGCGACCGTCTGAACCCCGCCGCCGATCGAGATATTGTCGACTTCGATGACACTCGTCACTTCAGCTGCTGTACCCGTCAAGAAGATCTCATCTGCTACATACAATTCGTCACGTCCGATATGGCGCTCAATGACCTCGAACCCTTCTTCGCGGGCGAGATCGATGACCGTTTGACGCGTGATGCCGTCGAGGACGGAACAGTCGAGTGACGGTGTGAAAATTTTATTGCCTTTGACGAGGAAGATGTTGGCGACGCTCGCCTCGCTGACGTTTCCGTTCATGTCGAGGGCAATCGCTTCGTCATACCCGTCTCGGACCGCTTCTCCTTTAAGGAGTTGCGAGTTCATATAGTTAGCTGCCGCTTTCGCTTGCATCGGCATCATCGTCGACGAGACGCGGCGGTATGACGCGACTTTCGCCCGGATACCGACCGTCTTGCTGAAATATTCGCCGAGCGGCCAGCATGAGATGGCAACGTGTACTTTCGTTTCCTGTGTCGGCATGAGTGCCTGCCAAGGTGTGCCGAGGAAAACAAATGGACGGATGTAACACGCTTCAAAGCCGTTGCGTTCGATCAATTCGATCGTCGCTTGTTCGAGCTCGTCGACCGTGTACGGTAGTTCGACGTGATAGTAAGCACACGAACGAACGAGTCGCTCCAAGTGTTCACGGAGTCGGAAGATGGCTGGACCTTCCTCTGTGTGATACGCCCGAATTCCTTCGAAGAACCCGCTACCGTAGTGGATCGCGTGCGTCATGATACTCGTGTTCGCGTCACTCGGCTCGATCCAAGCCCCGTCTTTCCACATCCATTGTCCATACTGTTCCATTGTTCAACTCTCCCATTCACTTTTGATATTTTCTGTCTATTATACGTTACAGGGAGCGTAAGTCATCCACTAGTTGTGTTTTTTCTGCTGTTTTTTCATCTTTTTGCTTGATGACGCGGGCTGGCGTGCCGGCGACGACACTTCCTGCCGGGACGTCGACTGTGACGACACTGCCTGCTGCGACGACTGCATTCTCGCCGACACGGACACCTTCTAAGATGACCGCGTTTGCACCGATCATGACCCCGTCTTCAATGATGACCGGGTCTTTTGAAGGTGGCTCGAGGACACCAGCGACGACTGCGCCAGCGCCAAGATGGACGTTTTTACCGAGTGTGCCGCGAGCGCCGATGACGGCGTTCATGTCGACCATCGACCCGTCACCGATGACGGCGCCGATGTTGATGACCGCACCCATCATGACGACGACGTTGTTGCCGATTTGAACGTGGTCACGGATGAACGAACCTGGTTCGATACGGGCGTTCAACTTCGTCGTGTCGAGCATCGGCACGGCGCTGTTGCGGCGGTCGAACTCGAGGTGCGAATCGGTGATGACTGAAGCGTTCACTTCAAGGAAAGTGGCCGCACGTTCAGCCGTCGTGAGGAATAATTTCGACTCGTCCGTTCCGAATGCTTTTGCCTCTTCGATTGTTAGACCTGCCAACTGACCGTTGACGTACAATTTGACTGGTGTTTCTTTCTTGGCATCTTTAATGTATTGCGCGATTTCATAAGCGTTTGTGAGTAACATGAGTGGCCTCCTCGTATAGGTTCGTTAAATTGTATAATCCGGCCGGGCGGTCGAGAATCGTCGCCGCCGCGGCGAGTGCCCCGTTCGCGAAGACGCGTTTCGACAGGGCCGTATGTTTTAATTCAAGCATTTCATCGTCTCCGGCGAAGAGCACCGTATGCTCACCGAAGATCGTACCGCCGCGGACCGAGTGCATGCCGAGTTCGTCGGCACCTCTCGCCTCACGGCGTGACGCACGTTCGTACACCGGCGTCACGTCCCGCTTCGCCTCGATGGCACGGGCGAGCAGTTCAGCCGTCCCGCTCGGCGCGTCGACTTTTTTACGGTGATGCGCTTCGATCACTTCGATATCATAACCGAGCGTGAGCGGCACGAGCTGGTCAAGCAACTGCTTCAACAGTGCAATCCCGTAAGACGTGTTATACGACTGGAAGATCGGGATCTGTTTCGACGCTTCCTCGATCTTCACGAGTTCCGCTTCCGAGAAGCCCGTCGTCGCGATGACGAGCGGGATTTGCTTGTCTTTCCCGAACGCGAGCACGTCATCTAGCAGCGCCGGGTTCGAGAAGTCGATGACGACGTCGATCGCGGCGTCAACTTCTTTCAGTGAAACGGGATGATCCCCGCCCGCCGGTGAGACGATGGCCGCGACGTTCAAGTTTTGAGCGAGCGCGACTTCTTCAACGATCTGCCCCATCGCGCCGTATCCGTGAATTAACAAGTTCACTGTCTCACCTCATTAAACTGCTCCATCGCCGACAACAGACGTGCCTCGGCCGTCGCGCTCATCGGAACGAGCGGGAGGCGCGGCGAGCCAAATTCGAAGCCGCGGGCGTTCAACGCCGCCTTGACCGGGATCGGGTTCACTTCGGCGAACAGTTCATCGATGACCGGAAGCAAGCGGATCTGCCATGTGCGGGCCGTCTCTAAATCTCCGGCGAGAAGCGCTTCGGCGAGCGCGACCGTCGCTCCCGGATACACGTTCGAGAGCACCGAGACGACACCTTGGGCGCCCCATGCCATGTACGGCAGGATTTGGTCGTCGTTTCCACAGTAGACCGGGAAACCTTCCGGCAAGTGGGCCATCATCTGCGCCATCACCGAGATGTCCCCGCTCGCTTCTTTCAACGCCGCGATCTGTGGGTGTTCGGCGAGTTCACCGACCGTTGCCGGATCGAGGGCGACGCCTGTCCGTGACGGGACGTTGTAGAGCATGAGTGGAATCGGTGACGCGTCAGCGATCGCCGTGAAGTGGGCGATCAGCCCCGCTTGGGTCGACTTATTATAGTAAGGCGTGACGACCATCGCCATCTCGGCACCAAGTTCTGCCGCCCGTTTCGTCTTCGTGATACTTAACGCCGTATTGTTCGATCCGGTCCCGGCGATGATGACGGCACGACCGGCGGCGACTTCGATCGCCTTTGTGAGGAGCGTCTCGAACTCTTCGTCCGTGATCGTCATCCCTTCGCCTGTCGTCCCCCCGACGACAAGACCGTTGACGCCTTCTTTGATTTGATCTTCAATCAATGCTTCCCACGCTGTGAGATTTAACTGACCGTCCGTTTGGAACGGTGTAGCGAGCGCTGTAGCGACTCCTGTGAACATATGATCTCCCCCTTATTTCGTAGCGACTTGCCCGATCATGCACTGGGCGATTTGAACGGCGTTCGCCGCCGCCCCTTTGCGAACGTTATCGGCGACACACCAAAGATGGAACGTGTTCGGTTGCGACTCGTCGCGACGGACGCGACCGACGTACACTTCGTCCGTCCCGTTCGCATCGAGCGGCGTCGGGTAGATGAGTTCGCTCGGGTTGTCCATGAGGACGACGCCTGGCGCGTCACTGAGGACCGCCTTCACTTCCGCGAGCGTCGCTTCACGATCGAGCGTGACCGTGATCGAGACGGCGTGGCTGTTGCGGACCGGGACGCGGACACACGTCGCCGTCACACCTAATTCTGGTGCGTTCAAAATTTTGCGTGTCTCGTCGATCATTTTCTGTTCTTCTTTCGTGTAGCCGTTCTCGAGGAAGACATCGATATGCGGAAGCACGTTATCGTAGATCGGATACGGGTAGTTTTGCGGCTCTTCACCGCGGGCGCCCCGTTCGAGGTCTTCGATGCCTTTTTGTCCCGAACCGGAGACGGCTTGATAAGACGTATAGGCGACGCGTGTCAATCCGTACACTTCTGCGAGCGGTGCGAGGGCGACGACCGATTGGATCGTCGAGCAGTTCGGATTGGCGATGAGCATCTTGTCCGGGCCCAGTTCGACTCGGTTCACTTCTGGTACGACGAGCGGGATTCCTGCTTGCATCCGGAACGCGCTCGAGTTATCGATGACGATGACCCCTTGTTCACTCAAACGCGGTGCATACTGTTCACTGATGCTACCACCGGCCGAGAACAAGGCGATGTCGATCGCGTCTGCGTAAATCGCGTCCGACAGTTCACGGATGACGATGTCGCGACCGTTCACTTCGACTGTTTTCCCAGCCGAGCGGGCTGACGCGTAAAGTAATAGTTCATTGATTGGAAACTCATATTCTGTGAGCACGTCGATCATTTTTTGACCGACGGCGCCTGTCGCACCGATGACGGCAACGTTATACATGGTAACTCCCCCTTATAAATGGAAACGCTCCGCGATGGCCGCGACCGCCGCTTCAACGTCTTGATCGTTAATCGTGTAAGAGATGCTGATCTCTGAAGTTGTGACTTGGTAGAACGGGATTCCGCTCTCACGGAACGTGGCGAACAATCCGGCTGCGACACCGGTCGCGTCGCGCATGCCGATGCCGACGACCGAGATTTTCGCATGTTCGGTATGACGGTCGATTTTAATTTGCGGGAACGCCTCCGTCAGTTCGGCGAGCGCTTCTTCGAGGAACGCCTCCTCGTCAAGTGGACAAGTGAACGACAGGAACACTTCACCGTCGAACGCTGTCTGACTGATCATGTCGATATTGACGTGACGCTGTGACAACTTCTCGAAAATATCGGCAACCCCTGCCACTGAATGCGGAATATGTTTGATCGAGACGCTGAGCACGTTTTTCACGACGCTCACGCTCGTCACCGCTTTTTGTTCCATCGCCTGTGTCATATCCATGATCCATGTTCCTCCTTCGCTCGATAGCGTCTTCCCTACAAAAATGTTCACATCATATTTTTTGGCCAGCTCGACGCTACGCATTTCCATCACTTTCGATCCGAGCGCGCTCATTTCCATCATCTCGTCATACGAGACGGTATCTAGACGCCGTGCCGTTTTATGGATACGCGGGTCGGCCGTATAGACACCGGCGACGTCCGTATAAATCTCACAACGTTTACTGAGGACGGCGGCAAGTGCGACGGCTGTAGTATCCGAACCACCGCGTCCGAGCGTCGTCACATCCCCGAACTCGTTGACGCCTTGGAAGCCGGCAACGATGACGACGTCATTCGTTCTAAGCCTTTCTTCCAACACTTCTTTCCGGATCGCTTTGATTTTACTTTTCGTGTGAATGCCCATCGTGTCGATCCCGGCCTGTTGCCCCGTGAGCGAGATGGCGGCGACGCCTCGTGAGTTCAAGGCGATGCTGAGTAGACTGATTGTCTGTTCTTCTCCGACGGCGAGCAAGCGGTCGAGCTCACGAATCATCGGACGCTCTGTAATTTGTTTTGCGAGTGACAGGAGCGAATCGGTCGTTTTCCCCATCGCGGAGACGACGACGACGAGTTTCTCGCCAGCGACGACTCGTGTCTGTAAATATTCAGAAATTGCCTGAATCTGTTCGATTGTGGCAACAGAACTTCCTCCAAATTTTAGTACGGTTGTCATCAGGTTCCCCACTTTCATGATGTCGACCAACAGAAAAAGCGGCAGACCGGTAGGAAGCACTCTCCCTACGGTCTGCCGCTTGTACGCGCAGTTGAAAAACGATAAAAAAATCGTTCCGTAGATAGCGCTCCATGGCATTTCATCCATGGCAGTGTAGGCGTTGTTCACGACTACCCCAGCCTTCGTTCGTACGCATGCGAACGTTGACTTCGGCGAATTTCCCCTTTCGGCTCGATCCGGAATGCGTCCGTTTCAATCAAGCTTACTCATGTCATTCGCAACCTCTATCTGTCAGTTGTTAGTTTTAGTTATAACAAATGCTTCCCGGCTTGCCAACCTTTTTTTAGAAAAAAAGAAACTTTCTAAAAATAATCACCACGACTTCTTCATCATCCGATGCGGGATATCGGCGTCTAAAAACTCGTCACCGAACGTCGTATAGTCGAGCCGTTCATAGAACGGGAGCGCCGTCAGTTGAGCGCCGAGCTTCAACTCATGCAGCCCGCTCTCGCGCGCCACATCCTCGATTTCGAGCATCAGCTTTTTCGCATATCCGTTCCCTCTCGCCGATGCGAGCGTGGCGACGCGTTCGACTTTGCCGACACCGTCTCCGATCGGTCGCAGCCGTGCCGTCGTCACGGGCTCCCCGTCTATCATCCCGACAAAATGGATACAGACTGGATCGAGGTCGTCATATTCGAGCGCCGGGTCAATCCCTTGCTCGCCGATAAAGACAACCTCCCGTACGGAGCGGGCTCGTTCGATGAGCGACGTGTCGTTGCCGTGTTCAATCGTCAACATGACACCACTCCTTCCTGTAACCGTTTGACGACTTCTGCCGTGGCCCGTTCTAGGTCGACGATCGATTCGAAGCGGGCTTGGGCTTGTTTATGACTGCCACCGCCCCGACCGATGCCAAGGTCGTCTAACGTCCGTTTTAAAAACTTGCCGATGGCGATGTCATGCGTCCCGTCATGCATGAGCAACAGTTTTTGTCCGGTATGATTGGCACCGACGGCAATCCGTCCGGTCGCCGCGATCCGTTCGACGATCATCGTCGTGAGCGTCTCCGCCTCGGTCTTGCCGACGTGCGTGATGACGTAATTGTCCTCTTGTAAGAATGCTGCGACTTTTGCCTTGGCGACCCGGGCCTCGAGCACCTTCACTTCTTTTTCACGTTCGAGTCGCGCCGTCCGCTCTTCGGCGACACGGGCCGCGACCGTCTCGTTCGTCGTCGACAACGTTTGATGGATCGCCCGTAGCGCGGTGCGCGAAGATTGGATGACCGTTAGTGCCCGCATCCCTGCGACATACGTCAAACGAACGTTCCCCCGCACTTTTTTCATCGAGGTCACTTTAATGATCCCGAGCTGGCCGGTCGTCGACACATGCGTCCCTCCGCAAGCGTTATAATCGAGTCCATCGATTTCGACGATCCGAATCGTGCCGGTGCGATCCGTCGCTTTACGTAACCGGTCATGCTCGACTTCGCCATCCTGTAATTCAAAAATGTGAATCGGTCGGTTGTCGAAGATGATTTGCTGGACGTCACGTTCTAACGTTTCGATTAACTCCCAATCGAATGATTCGGCCGCGATCTCGATCGATGAATCGTCAGCACTGATCCCAAAACTGAGCGTCTCGATACCGTATCGGTCTTCAAGCAAGGCCGTCAGCACGTGTTGCGCCGTATGTTGGATCGAGTGGTCGTGACGTGTCGCCGCGTCGATTTGACCGATCACTACCGTTGCTTCGTCGATTGGCTCGTTGACGAGGTGCCACACGGTCGAGTCGTCACGTTGCACATCTAAAACGGCTTGTCCGCCAATCGTCCCTGTATCGGCCGGTTGTCCACCACCTTCCGCGTAAAAATGTGTTTCTGCAAGTGCGATCCACGTGCCCCGCTCATCTTCCCGCTGCGCTGTCACCGTCGTTTCAAATTGCCATGAGTTCATATTGGTCGCCACCTTTTCTGCATGATATGTTCAGACAACTAGTCTGATTTGGTCTATAATAAGTAACACTTACCCTTAGGTCAGGAGCGATATGTATGTTACAGATTGATAAAAAGTCCCCGCTACCTATTTATTATCAAATCGAAGCTTATTTAAAGCAACAAATAGATGCTGGCGAGCTCCAACCCGGCGAATCGATCCCGTCTGAACGGGAATACTCGGAGCGGTATAACGTCAGCCGGATGACGGTGCGCCAGGCGATCACAAACCTCGTCAACGCCGGTTATTTGAGCCGTCAAAAAGGACGTGGTACGTTCGTCGCCAGTAAAAAGATCACGATGGCGCTGTCCGGTTTGACGAGTTTTTCAGAAGAAATCAAACACCGGGGCATGCGTCCGTTCAGCCGTCTATTGTCATTCGACACGATTCCGGCATCGAATAAAATCGCGCAGAAATTGAATGTCGCAGCCAGTACGCCGGTCTATGAGATGAAGCGTCTCCGACTCGCCGACGAGGACGTGCTCGCTTTAGAGACCGCCTATATCCCGGTCGCCTTGTTGCCCGAACTGACCGAGGCGGATGCCGTCGGCTCGATTTATGAGTACGCCGAACAGTCCGGACTGCGTTTAAAAAATGCGACACAGACGCTCGAAGCCCGAAGCGCCGGACCTGTTGAAGCGAAGCTGTTGACCATCTCCCCGAACGCGCCCGTCCTATTGATCGACCAACGGACGTATCTCGAGAACGGCGACATGTTCGAATACAGTCGATCTTTGTTCCGCGGCGATGCGTATTCGTTCACTGTCGCGATGGAACGCACCTAAAAAAATGGTTTGCCCCGCTGAGGGCAAACCATTTTTTATTGGGCTTCGTATGTGATGCCGGACGGGTCGAGCATATAAGACTCGAGCTCCGTCTCCGTCATCGCTTCGACCTCGTTGCCGGAATCCGCTTGTTGCACACGGTACCGGACCTCGTCGAGCAACGGCTCGTTCAAGAAGTAATAGAAGTGGCCGTCATTGCCACGCGCACCTTCTCCGGTCAATTGATATTGAACCGTGTTGTTCAGGGCGCCGACGTCTTCGATCAAACGCATATAGTCGTTCGGTCCGAGCGTCGTCTGCATGTTGTCGCCGACCGCTTTGAGCACTTTGTCATAGTTGTTGATCAATGACGTGCCGAGCGACTGCTCGAGCACAGCGTTGATGACTTCCATTTGACGTTGGCCGCGCCCGATGTCCCCGCGCGGGTCGTCATAGCGGTTTCGGACATAAGCGAGTGCTTCTTCGCCCGACAGCTGCTGAAGACCGGCTTCGACTTGGACGGTTTCGCGTGATGCGTCATAACTCTTCTGTTCAGACGAGAACGGAACGTCGATTTCGACGCCGCCGACGGCATCGATGAAGTCGACGAAGCCTTGGAAGTTGAGCGACACGACGTGGTCGATTTCAACACCGACTAGGTCTTCGACTGTATTCGTCGACATGCGCATGCCGTTGTTCGGATTCGACTCGTCCATCGATCCGAAATAGTAGGCGTGCGTGATTTTGTCTTGATCGAGACCGGTCTTACCGTAAGGGATATTGAATCCCGTATAATCGATATTGACGTACGAGTCTCGCGGAATGCTGAGCATCGTCGTCTGCTTGTCTTTCTTGTTCAAAATGACGACAATCATGACGTCAGAGCGACCGAACTCCCCTCGCGCTTTCTTTTGTGGGGAGAGATCGGTGCCGAGCACGAGGAAACTTTCGGTGTCCTCTTTATCAAACCGGGTCGGTTCGATCGTCGGGTCGTCCTCGAGCGTCACTTGTGTGCCGGACAACATGTTGTGCGCTTTATAAAAAGCCGCCCCATACATGCTAGAGCCGACGATGACGGCAATGAGGATCAGCGAGCTGAACACTTTATAAAACGCAGACGGACCTTTACGCCGTCTACGCGCCTGAGTTCTTGAGTTCATGTTTTTCTCCTTCACGGTCGAATGATACGAGCTTCACTTATTATAGAGGAATCCTCGAGTTTTGTCGAAAACGTTTTGATGACAAACTCATTTCCATACATTTTCCCACAATCGCAACCAAAAAAACCTGGGGACATGCGTCCCCAGGTTGA
Source organism: Exiguobacterium sp. SH0S7 (assembly GCF_004337195.1). NCBI lineage: Bacteria > Bacillati > Bacillota > Bacilli > Caryophanales > Exiguobacterium > Exiguobacterium sp. SH0S7. The sequence continues at coordinate 2,215 of NZ_SJVA01000006.1, read as the reverse complement.
ACGGTTATGAGCGGATCGAGAAGAACCGTGCGGCTGCTTCGCTTCCGCGTGCCTGTAAGGCTTGCGCGCATTGTGAGGCCGCCTCGGTATCAAGTACGATTGTGACACTCGGATGCGCCTGTAAAATCGTCGCGGGCCAATCGACAGACGGCACACTCTCGATCATGTGATGGACCGCGTTCGCTTTTCGGTCTCCCGTTGCGACGAGAACGATCTCGCGCGCGTTCATGATCGTATCGAGTCCCATCGTGATCGCGTGCGTCGGAACTTCTTCGTTTGCATCGAAGAAACGGCGATTCGCCTCCCGCGTCGACTCGGTGAGCGCTGTAACGTGCGTCTTCGCATCGAGCGCCGTCCCAGGTTCGTTGAACGCGATATGCCCGTTTTCACCGATCCCGAGCAGTTGAAGATCGACACCGATCGATCGGACGAGCTGTTCATACCGCTCCGCTTCAGCATCAGGGTCTTTTGCGTCACCACGCGGTAGGTGGCTTTCTTTGAACGGAACATCGTTGAACAGACGTTCTTCCATGAAATGATTATAGCTTTGAGGATGACTCGGAGCGAGCCCGATATATTCGTCCAAATTGACGCTCGTCACATGGCGGCAATCGAGCTGGTCCTGCTTGAACATCTTGTACATCCCGACCGGCGTGCTCCCCGTCGCAAGCCCGAGCACGAACTCCCGTTTCCCGGCCAAGCGCTCTTTAATGAGCGTGTAGGCAATCTGTTCAGCGTCCGCTGGTGTCTTCGCTACTAATATGTTCATTTCACGTCCTCCTTCTCAAATCCGATGCGTCCTTGGTGAATTGTCTGCTCGACCGTCAATGACTCGTCCCAGATGACGAGATCAGCGTCAAACCCGGCTGCGATTGAGCCTTTTTTACTCATGCCAAACTCCGCGGCTTGGTTCGCGGACGTCATCTTCACGGCTTCTTGAATCGTGCACCCGGTGAAGGCGATGATGTTGCGGAACGCCGCGTCCATCGTCAACACACTTCCAGCCAAGTTACCGGCTTCAAGCCGCGCCGCGCCATCCTCGACGATGACCGGTTGTCCTCCGAGCTCGTAACGCCCGTCCGGAAGACCTTTCGCCCGCATCGCATCCGTGATGACGATGAGACCGTCCGCGCCTTTCAAGCGATACGCGAAATCGACCATCTCGGGGCGGCTGTGAATCCCGTCCGGAATAATTTCAACCGTGACGTCCCGTTCTAACAGGCAGTAACCGACCGTCCCCGGTTCACGGTGGTGCAGCCCGCGCATTTGATTGTATAAATGTGTGCCGTGCTTCACGCCAGCCGCTTTGTTCTCGGCAAACGTCGCATTCGTATGACCGGCTGAGCCGATGGCACCCGATTCAATCATTACTCGCTCAAGCTCTCGTGCGCCCGGACGTTCCGGTGCATACGTGACGAGTCGGATGTGACCGCCCGCCTCGTCTTGCCAGATGCGAAACTGTTCGGCGTCAGGATCGATAATATATTCTGCGGGTTGAGCCCCCGCGTTCTCGACGTTGACGAACGGTCCTTCTAGATGGATACCGGCAACCGTCGTCTCGTTTGACTCGATGACGTCACGGACAGACTCGAGCGCCTTGGTGATTTCTTCCGGTGACTGCGTGATCGTCGTCGCAAAAAACGAGGTCACTCCTTCGGCGAGCATCGATTGACTGAGGAATCGTAACCGGTCTCGGTCCGCATCCATCGTGTCGACGTCATAACCTCCGTGGACATGTACATCAATCATGCCAGGTGTCACGAGTTTTCCTGCGACATCGAGCACTGTCTCATCTCCAGCCTCATAGTCAGCCATCGCCCCGACCGCTTCAATCGTTTTCCCATTTATCCGAACGTAACCGCGTTCCCACGTCTCCTGTCCAGAAACGAGGTGTGCGTTGATAATCACCATCATCAGTCATTCACCCTTTCACTACTATTCTCGACAATAGCATAACAAAAATCAGTATAGTTGTATAGACCAATTTATCCGTTTTAAAAAAATCATCAAATCATCAAATCATCAAATCATCAGTCATTTGCCCAACTTCCCATCGACTCAAACAAAAAAAAGGCTAAACCCGGGCGATGAACTGAGCCCCGTAAAATGGACAGTTTAATAAAAAGCCCGTATGTCCTATGCGGCGATTAGATGGCCCCGATATTGTTCCGGGGTCATCTTTTTTAGGTTCCACTGACCGCGTTCGCAGTTGTAA
>NZ_SJVA01000067.1:0-228 GCF_004337195.1 Exiguobacterium sp. SH0S7 | reverse complement strand
AGCGAGTTAACAGATTCGAGAAAAGGGATGGATCGAGCTATGGCCAAAGGGAGAAAGACAACATTCGAGGAACGCATGGAGATCGTCAGGTATTGCCTGGACAACGGACGGAACTATCAACGGACAGCCGAGATATTCGCCGTGTCGTACCAGCAGGTCTATGGCTGGACGAAAAAATATGACGCCGACGGCGTGCACGGGCTCGAGGACCGGCGCGGACGGACAAAG
>NZ_SJVA01000066.1:0-251 GCF_004337195.1 Exiguobacterium sp. SH0S7 | reverse complement strand
GCTTGAACGTCGCATCCAACAGATCGAGCGGGAGAACGAGCGCCTTCGGGCCGAGAACCTGTTCCTAAAAAAGTTAGAGGAGATCGAGAGGAGAGGTTGATCAGCCAGATCCGGCTACAATTGCGTTACACGGCCATCAAGGAAATGTCGATAAGCGACACGTTCCCGGTCGTGCTCTTATGCGAGATCGCGCAGGTCTCACGGGCCGCCTATTATAAATGGTTAAAACGTACCGTCTCGGTACGCGAGGA
>NZ_SJVA01000065.1:0-252 GCF_004337195.1 Exiguobacterium sp. SH0S7 | reverse complement strand
CGAGTACTACAATCATCGTCGCATCAAGAAACGACTAAAAAACCTGAGCCCGGTGGAATACCGGACCCAGGTTCTCGAAGTCGCCTGACAAATTATTTAGTGTCTAACTTTTTTGGTTCAGTTCACATTCGGGGTTTTTCGTATACGCACGAATCGCTATAATGAACCTATTCATTTAGACGGGAGAAACAACCATGAGCAAAATCATTTTCAATATCCATCAAATTGATCAGCTTGAGTCGAACCCGAACG
>NZ_SJVA01000064.1:0-252 GCF_004337195.1 Exiguobacterium sp. SH0S7 | reverse complement strand
CTTTGAATTCATCTGTATAGGTGCGGTGCGCTCTTTTTGGCATATCTGATGTTCTCCTCGTATGGATAATTTGTTTCAGTCTAATCGACCTCTACTTTTATGTCCAATTGAGTGTAGCCTATCCAAACGCAATTGTAGCCGGATCTGGCTGATCAACCTCTCCTCTCGATCTCCTCTAACTTTTTTAGGAACAGGTTCTCGGCCCGAAGGCGCTCGTTCTCCCGCTCGATCTGTTGGATGCGACGTTCAAGC
>NZ_SJVA01000063.1:0-254 GCF_004337195.1 Exiguobacterium sp. SH0S7 | reverse complement strand
TGAATTACGTGATTACATACATTGGTTCAATAACATCAGAGTCCATGGAACATTGGGCTACCTAACGCCGAGGGAGTACAAACAAAGATACCTCTTCGAAATTGTCTAATTAAGTGTTGACAATCCAGACGCGCCGGTGGGCACGATTGGACGTACACTTCTCGAGAAGCGGGCAGTTCTTACAGACGGCGGGGTCGGAGGCGTAGTGGTGATACCCGTGTCGGTCTGTCGTTCGATAGGTGAGACGCTGTTTC
>NZ_SJVA01000062.1:0-254 GCF_004337195.1 Exiguobacterium sp. SH0S7 | reverse complement strand
CATCCGTGCCAACGCGAACAAGAAGAAGTTCGACAAGGTCGAGGTCGAGCGCGTTGTGAACGCGATTGAGGGCGAGCTCCTAGACCGGGTGAACGAAGAACGGTCGGACCGTGGAAAAAAGCGCTGATGGATAGGCTACACTCAATTGGACATAAAAGTAGAGGTCGATTAGACTGAAACAAATTATCCATACGAGGAGAACATCAGATATGCCAAAAAGAGCGCACCGCACCTATACAGATGAATTCAAAGCA
>NZ_SJVA01000061.1:0-254 GCF_004337195.1 Exiguobacterium sp. SH0S7 | reverse complement strand
CTTTCGCGTCGGCGAACGAGCGCTCCACGGTCTGCGGCCGGAGACGATAGAGGTATCGTCCGGATTCGGACAGACGGTTCCGGTTCACCAATTCGCGATAGGTTTCATCAAGATGACGGGTGATGACTGGATAGGCTACACTCAATTGGACATAAAAGTAGAGGTCGATTAGACTGAAACAAATTATCCATACGAGGAGAACATCAGATATGCCAAAAAGAGCGCACCGCACCTATACAGATGAATTCAAAGCA
>NZ_SJVA01000060.1:0-275 GCF_004337195.1 Exiguobacterium sp. SH0S7 | reverse complement strand
GCTCCTAGTGCCAAGGCATCCACCGTACGCCCTTTCTACCTTGATCTAGCGTCTCTAAGACACACGGTCCGAACGGACCATGCATATTGTTCTTGGTTTGATGTCTTGATGAATCTTCAGTTTTCAAAGAACAATCGAGGGACGAACCCTCAAAACTGAACGATGGGCAATGCCACATGGGCATTTTCCTTAGAAAGGAGGTGATCCAGCCGCACCTTCCGATACGGCTACCTTGTTACGACTTCACCCCAATCATCTGTCCCACCTTCGGCGGC
>NZ_SJVA01000005.1:0-163640 GCF_004337195.1 Exiguobacterium sp. SH0S7 | reverse complement strand
TCCTGCAGGAAAGCAATCCAACGGAGACCCAGCAGCGACATAAGTCGCGATGCGGCTCCGGGATTGCCTGCGGAAAGCGTGGGCGCCGGAAGGACGAGCGATTCTATTGATGTTAGTCAACAAGCTGTAAGTAAAAAAGGTGCCGCGGCACCTTTTTTACTTTAGTAGCTCTTTTGCTTTTTTTTCATCATTTCGGTGCACGAACAAGGCGACCCGGTCATCCAGGTTTTTGGCGAGCGGTTTAAACAAGCGTCCGGTCGGCAAGCCTTGTTCGATTCGGCACGTGACGCCTTTTTCCATCAAATAGGTATAATCTTCGAGTAACTCCTCACCTTGTTTCCCGAACGCTTCACCAAAGCGGACCCATTGCAAGTTACGAATCGTTCGGATTGTCACGAGGATGACGAACAGCGCGCCAAGCGCGATAATCAATATAGTTTCCAACACATTCAACCCCTTCTTTACACAATTTTAAAGGGGGAAACGGTTGAAAGCAACAGCGGCGGACCGTATACTCGAAAAGAAGAGAGGGATGACTGTGAAAACGACGATACAATCACGGCGTGAAGCCGTAAAATTACTGCAAAGTGAGCACGTGCTCTACATTCGAATTCATAACGGACAGACGGGCATGATCAAATCGACGGTCGATGGCATCATCGTCGCGATTCCGAACGAACAGACGGACAAAGTCGATTTTCGGAAATTAGAGGACGTGGAAGCGTTCGAGGCGTTTTATGACTTGACCCTCTCGAAACCGGGGACACTTTATTACAATGCACCATCCTGACAAAAGCTCCACTCTCACGAGTGGAGCTTTTGACTTAAGACGGTAACCAGACCGACAGTTTGTCACGTAGCGGTTCAGGTCGCATATGACGCTGTTTATGCAGCAAGTATCCGTCCGGTCGAATGACGAGGACACCCCGGCGCATGAACAAGGATTTCGCAAGTTCGTTGCCTTGGTCAAAGAAAGGACGGCTTGTTTTAGACAACGTGATGATTTGGAAGAATGATTGATGAGCGTTCAAGTATTCATATAACTCACTTGGGTCACGTTTGCCGTCATCGAGGACAAGTACTTGAAAGCGGCCATCGGCGACTTCTGAGATCTTTTGACGAAGGCCATCATCGGATCGGATCATCTCGATCTCGGGAAAGATCTTTCCTTCGGCGACCCGGATGAACGGTACACGTGAGTGCCCAGGGTAAGACAAGTGAAGCTGAGCGATTCGTTCGGTGATCTTTTCATTAATCAAATTGACGCGGGTGAACACGTCCGCTCCGACTGCTTGAAACGGCAATAAGATCGGGAGCGTCGTTTGGAGCACTTCGGTCGCGACGTTCGTCGTCTGCAAGACGTTTCTGGCGACGTGTTCACGCTCGTCCCGGTACGTGTCGACGACACTGAACGGCGCCCCTGCTTTCAGATGAAGCCAAAGCTTCCAGCCGAGGTTGAACGAGTCGGCGATGCCCGTATTCATCCCTTGGCCGCCGACGGGCGAATTGATATGCGCCGCGTCGCCCATTAAGATGACACGGTTATGGATGAACGAGTCGACCATGCGATTGTGCACCCTAAACAGCGAGAACCATTCGACCTCGTCGATTTCTACCGGCATGTGGCTCCGTTGTTCGACCAATTCGTGCAATTTGGCCTCGCTGAATGATTCGTCGCTCGCGAGATTACCGGTAATCCGGATTGTGTCATCCGTCAGCGGGAATACTTCTAACACGCCACGGTCCGAGAAAAAGATGTGTACTTCTTCACGGGAGATGTTCCATTTCGCCTTCATATCGGCCAACACCCAAGACTCTTTGAACGACTTCCCGCTGAACGGGAGCGCGAGCATACGGCGAATCGAACTGTTGGCGCCATCGGCCGCAACGATATACTTGGCTTCGATCGTGCGGTTCGAGTCGGATTCGAGATGGGCGAGCACACGTGTCGGATAGTGGGTCAACGAGACGAGTGACTCGCCGCGCTTGACGTAGTGCCCGTGGTCGTTCAACGCCTGTTCTAAGATGGCCTCGGTCTCGTTTTGTCGCAATAGCGTGACGAACGGGTAAGGTGTGACGAGACGTGAGAACTCGAGTTTGGCCGTCCACTGCCCAGAAAAGTATAAGTTTCCTTTTTCGATTGTTCTGGCGCGACTGAGTACTTCTTTGGCGACATCAAGGCGTGAAAACACTTCGATTGTTCGCGGCTGAATCCCGATGGCCCGTGAGTTGTTCGAAGGCGTCGTTTTTCGATCGATGATTTCAAAAGAGATTCCATATCTGGCTAATGTCAAAGCGAGTGTGAGTCCTGTCGGCCCCGCCCCGACGATCAATATATCAACTTGTTGAACCAATTCCACCATCTCCTATCATTAATAATGATATTTCCGACATTTGCCACGTTTAAACGAGGAGACGCTGGTGGAACTGTAAAACAGAGAGAGCGAGGTTGAAAATCATGAAACAATCATGGGTTACTGAAGCGAAATTACGAGAAAGTTTCTCGATGGAAGAGAATTATGAACAGACCGCCGCCGTCTTGATCCCGTTGACGCGAATCGATGACGTCTGGCACGTCGTCTTTGAAGTCCGGGCCCATACGATGCGGCGCCAACCTGGAGAGATCTCGTTCCCGGGAGGTCGGCTCGAGCGAGGGGAGACACCTGTCGAGGCCGCGGTCCGAGAGACGAGTGAAGAACTCGAGGTACCGCTCGAGACGATCGAGGTCATCGGTCGCTTACAGCCGCTCGCCACGCCGCACCGTCAACTCATCTATCCGTTCGTCGGGATGATTCCGACAGTTCCGGACGTACGTCAAACGGATGAAGTCGATCATTTGTTCACCGTTCCCGTCGAAACGTTACTGTTAATTGATCCGTTTCACGGCGAGATGGAATGGACGATGAATCCGGATCAAAATATTCCGTTTGACCGAATGGCGAACGCTAAAGCGTATGAAAAACGGGTAATTAAAATGAGAGAACCTTTTTACGAACATGAAGACTACATTATTTGGGGATTGACTGGAAAAATTTTGTCGCAGTTCATCAAATGTACAAAAGAAAACGTATTCAAACCTATATAATTTAGTTATAATGATAAAAACAAATTTAAGATTGGAAGTGAATGGGTGTGTCTTTAGAATTCGCTGTGGGTGATATCGTTAAGTCAACTCGTGAAGGATGGGTCGCAGAAGTGACTGCCGTATTAACGAATACGGTCATCGGGGACGTTTCCATCATGGAGGAATATCAACAGCTCGGTCTCGAGTTTGAGAAACAAGTTTTGTTGAAAAAAGAATTGGAATTGATCGAACGCGCCAGCTGACCTTTTAACCGAAAGGGATGATTCAGGTGTCCATTGACAAAAAAGTTCGTGAATGGAAAGAGGCGGGTTTGCTAGATGAAGCGACCGGTCAACGGTTGATTGATTTTGAACATAAGAAATTGGCGGTTAGTGACAAACGTGAGCACAAACCGCCAATTCTTGTAATTATCGGATCAATTCTGCTCGCCCTTAGTCTATTCAGTTTTGTCGCCGCCAACTGGCAAGCAATCCCAGACCTCGTCAAAGTATCCATTTTCCTTGTCTTCATGCTCGGGATGTACGTAGCAGCGGAGCGGCTTCAAGTGAAAGCCCCTCGCTATGTGACGTTGTTCCGCGTCCTCGGCGTCGTTTTCTTCGTCGCCACGATGATCGTCATCTTCACAACGTACAATCTTTCCTCACAACTACCGCTTCTGTTCTGGCTATTCTTTGCTGTCGCCGTCCTGCACAAACTGATCTATAAGCACCCGATCTTCACGTTCATCGCAGCGCTAGCCGCTTTTTTAGCGGTCACGAATAGTTTTCAAGGAATCGGGATCACACTCATCCTGTTCGGCCTGCTCGTGACGTGGGTTTGGTTCCATTACGGTGATAACGAGCTCGACCGGATTTTCGCCTGGTTCAGCTTTTACGGACTGTTGCTCACGATCGGTCAGTATATCGATTACGAGGGACGGTTTTGGCCGCTTTGGGCACTCGCAGCACTGCATATCCTGTTCCTCGTCTACCGGGAGCGTGCTCAGTGGCAGTATCTCTACTTGTTCGTTGCTGCCATCTTGTCCATCGGTTATTTGGTCAATGCGACCGAGGGCTGGTTGTCTCAACGTCAGCCGTCCGTCATTGAGGCCACGCTGCTTTCCGTCGTCCTCGTGGCTGTGTACTTGACACATCGTCGCCCCGATTTGCTGTGGGTGAGCCTACTCGCGGTCATCCCGTTCTCGCTATTCGAAGATTCAGGTATCTTACTCGCGATCTTGCTTGAAGTGGTGGCGCTCGCTTACTTGATCATGCAAGACCATGAGCGGAAACCGATTGTTTTGGCGTTCATCTACTTCTTACTTGTCCAAATGACGATCTACTTCATTTACGTTTGGGATCGGCTCGACATCTCGCTCTTCTTCTTGATCGGGGCGTTGATCGTATTCGCGTTGTCGCTCGCGTTGTGGTGGCGTAGCCGTACGAGAGGGGATGCTCGGACATGAAACGAATCACTCCTTGGCTTGTACCGATCGTACAAGTATTGATTGCCATCGGTTTTATCTTGCTCGTTTATGCGGTATCTTGGTTCGGCCAGTCGTATACGTTCAAAGCGACGTCGTACGAGCCCTATGACCCATTTTTTGGGGATTACGTCTATCTCGAGTTCGATTCGTTGCAAGGGCGACAAGATGTCGATTCTGGGACCGTCTACGTCTCATTCAAAACGGATGAAGCTGGTTTTGCCACAATCGACCGGGTCAGCTCCCGACCGTTCTTTGGTGGGACGCGGGCTGAATACTTCGATCGCCAAGTCTTCATCACCGACATGAGTTCATACCGTGTCGCCGAGGATGAGAAAGCTGTGATTGAAGGTGCGAAAACGTTCGAAGTTGAAGTCGATGTGGCGCCTTGGGGAATGGTCCGGGCCCATGATTTACGCCCGATTACAGCTGAAACAGAATGACAAACAGATTACAGATTTGTTACGAGAACGTTTGTAACCGATCTGTAATTTTTTTATTTGGTCGCTTGTATAGCAACGCTTTCGGCAATTATTACAATCTGTAACTAAACGGTCGCCCATATGTCAGCAATATTTCACTTCGTCAAAACCACTTCTCGGGTTCGAGACGGCATGGTAAATTTACTCCTGTTCGTTAGAAGACGAGAAAGGGATGACCTAATTACAATGACATTCTTAAAATATATGATGACGCTTCTGTTTGTCCTAGCCGGTACGTTCGTGGTATCTACGACTGCCAACGCTGCTCAAATCGGAATCGGAACTGAACAGAAAATCGTACAAAACCCACTTGAGTTGGAACGCAAGGCAATCGAACTTGAACGCCAACAAAAAATTGAGCGCGAGAAGCAAATCGCTGAAGAGAAGCGCCGCGCTGAAGAGAAACGAGTGGCAGAAGAACAAGCCAAGCAGCAGGCAGAACAGGAAGCGAAACGGTTAGCGGAAGCCAAGCGAATCGCGGCTGAGGAAGCGCGGCTTGCAGAAGAGGCGAAAGCAGAGCAAGCGAAAGCAGAGCAAGCCACGACAAACGCTGTGGCGACACCTGTCTCGACAAGCAGCGGGCGCGTCATTCAAGCCGAATCGACAGCTTACACGAATGATGCGGCAGACAACGGCTCATACGGGGGCCGGGTGTTGACGGCGACGGGACATGACGTGACGGATTCGATTTTTTATAACGGCATGCGCATCATCGCCGTCGATCCGGCCGTCATCCCGCTCGGTAAGGTCGTACAGATCGAAGGGATCGGTCAAGCGATCGCTCTCGATACAGGGGGACGCATTAAAGGCAACATCGTCGATCTACTCGTCGATACGAAGAGCGAGGCAATCAATTGGGGTCGTCGCCACGTTACCATCACACTTCCATAACGAAAAGGTTCTCCCGCGGGAGAACCTTTTGTTGTTTAACAATCGTTGGAAACGGGCAAACTAATATTTGACTTTCATATAACGTGAAAAGCCGAGGAGGGATTGTGTTGATTGAATTTCAAAATGTTTCCAAGCGTTATGATGATGGGACATTGGCCGTCGAAAACTTGAGTTTGACGGTACGAAAAGGAGAAATTTTCGTATTGATTGGGCCATCAGGTTGTGGCAAGACGACGACGATGAAGATGGTGAATCGTCTGATTGACCACACTGACGGGAAAATCCTGATTGATGAGCGCGAAATCTATCAGTTCGATATTTATGAACTGCGACGCAACATCGGCTATGTGCTCCAACAAATCGCATTGTTCCCCCATTTGACGGTCGAAGAGAACATCGCCGTCGTTCCGGACCTATTGAAATGGCCGAAGACGAAGACGAAAGACCGTGTGACCGAACTGATGAAAATCGCTGGTCTCGACCCCGTCCTCCGTTCAAAAAAACCGCCTGAACTGTCGGGTGGTCAACAACAACGAGTCGGCGTCCTGCGAGCGCTCGCGGCCGACCCGGAAGTCATTTTAATGGATGAACCGTTCTCGGCACTCGATCCGATCAGTCGGGCCCAGCTCCAAGATGACATCAAACGGTTGAACGATGAGTTAGGGAAGACGATTCTGTTCGTCACTCATGATATTGAGGAGGCGATGAAACTTGGGGACCGGATCGCTCTCATGCGTGACGGGAAACTGGTCATCGTCGGCACGCCTGACGAGATTCGAGCGAGTGATGATCCGTTCGTGCTCGACTTTACACAACACGGAAGAGGTGAGGTAGATGCTTGAAACGTTCCAAAATCGACGCGGGGAATTGGTCGAAGCGCTAATCGAGCATTTACAACTTTCTGTCGTCTCCCTTTTGATTGCGGTGTTGATTGCGGTCCCGCTAGGCATCTGGCTGACACGGCGTAAAAAAGTGGCTGAAACGGCAATCGGCTTCACCGCCATCATCCAAACAATTCCTTCTTTAGCTCTGCTAGGTCTTATGATTCCACTCGTTGGGATCGGTGCACTTCCTGCCACGATTGCGCTCGTTCTGTACGCGTTGTTGCCAATCCTTCGCAATACGTTCACAGGGTTGAACGAAGTCGATAAGTCACTGATCGAAGCCGCGCAAGGTTGCGGCATGAAACCGAATCAAAGTTTGATGAGAGTCGAACTACCGCTCGCGCTACCGGTCATCATGGCCGGGATTCGAACAGCGATGGTGTTAATTGTCGGTACAGCCACGCTGGCGGCACTCGTCGGAGCAGGCGGACTCGGGACGCTGATCCTGCTTGGAATTAACCGGAACGACAACTATTTGATTTTGCTCGGTGCGATTCCGGCAGCCATTCTCGCATTATTGTTCGACTTCTTGCTCCGTCAAATGGAAGGCGCGACAGCCACCCGCAACAAGACGAAGCTGATCGCCGTATCGACCGTCTTGGCGTTAATTATCGTAGCACCGCTCGCGTTGGGCCGCACCCAACAGACCGACCTCGTCGTCGCCGGGAAGCTCGGTCCCGAGCCGGAGATCTTGATGAACATGTACAAACTGTTGATCGAAGAAGAGACGGATCTGACCGTATCGGTCCGTCCGAACTTCGGAGAGACGACGTTCGTCTGGGGAGCGTTGCAATCGGGGGATGTCGATATTTATCCTGAATTCACGGGGACGGTACTCGCGAGTCTGGTGAAAGAAACACCGAATTCAAACGATGCCCGTGAAGTGTACGAACAAGCACGGGATGCGCTAGCAGACGACGGCTTCGCTTTACTGGAACCGATGCAGTTCAATAACACGTATGCCATCGCGATCCCACGTGCCTATGCGGAAACTGAAGGCGTCACGACGATTTCTGATTTACGCAGCGTGCAAAATGACATCCAGGCCGGGTTCACGCTCGAGTTCACGGACCGTGAAGATGGATATCCGGGACTTCAGCAAGCGTACGGACTTGATTTCCCTTCTGTCGTTTCGATGGAGCAGAAACTTCGTTACCGCGCCATCGCACGGGGCGACGTCAATCTTGTTGATGCGTATGCGACCGACCCGGATATCGCCGAAAACGACCTGCTCGTGTTAGAAGACGATCAACAGTTCTTCCCGCCTTATCAAGGTGCTCCACTCTTGAAAGCAGAAACGCTTGAAGAACATCCGGAAATCGAGGACGCGCTCAACCAGTTGGGCGGACTCATCACTGACGAAGAGATGTCTGAATTGAACCGTCGGGTCGCTTACGGGAAAGAACGGGCCTACGACGTGGCCCAAGACTTCTTGGAACAAGCGGGTCTATTATGAAGGCGATGATCATTTCGAACCCGAAGTCGGGTGCGAGCGAGACGATGCTCGGCGAAGTGGTCGGGACAATCGAGTCGATGTATCAAGAGATTCTCATCCGAAAGACGCTAGCTGAAGGGGATGCAGCCCGCCTTGCTCGAACGAGCAGTGGGTTCGATCATTTGATTGTCATCGGTGGGGATGGGACGCTTCATGAAGTCGTCAACGGATTGATGGCGTTGCCTCGTGACGAACGTCCGAGCGTCGGTCTCGTACCGGCGGGGACGTGCAACGACTTCGCGAGGGCGATTGATTTGCCTGTCGAACCGATTGAGGCGGCTCGCCTGTTTAAAATGAGCGAGCAGCAATCGGTCGATGTGATGCGTGTCAACGACCGGTTCGGTCTCAACTTTGTCGGGGTCGGATTGATCGCGGACGCTTCCCGACAGATCGATCCGCTCCAAAAAGAAACGCTCGGCTCGATCGGATACTTTTTAGCGACGATCCGTCAGTTCCGCGAACTCGATCCGTTCAAGGTCCGTATCGAGCGGGCGGGCGAGGTCATCCACGATGGGGCCGTCAGTTTTCTATACGTCGGCAACGGTGCCTATCTCGGCACGGTCCCGACGAAGCTCGCGACGCAATCGTTCACGGACGGTCTCGTCGAAGTCGTCCATAGCTCGGCCATCGGCTTCCCGATGATTCGTCAGCTATTGACGCAACAGCTCGGACTCGAACAGTCGTCTCCAGAGTGGGTGCATCTCCAAATGGAGCAACTTGATGTGTTTTTGCGTGAGCCACAAGTCATCGATGTGGACGGTGAGCACTTTGAGACGGATCATTTACAGATTGAAGTGTTGCCGAATGAGCTGACATTTCTAGTTCCATAATCGTTTTATGAAGGCAGAGGAAAGAATTCAGACTTTTCTCTGTTTTTTGTTGTTCTCGTTTCTGAACCGTGTTAGTATTTCACTATTATTATGAAAATGAAATGAAAACAGGAAGTAGGGATAGTCATGGCGCAAAATTCGTTCGCCTCAAAAATTGGATTCATTTTAGCGGCCGCAGGGTCCGCAATCGGTCTTGGTGCCATCTGGAAATTTCCATATGTCACGGGAACAAGTGGGGGCGGCGCCTTTTTACTCATGTTTTTAGCGTTCACATTCTTACTCGGTCTGCCACTTCTCATTGGTGAGTTCATCGTCGGGCGTTCGACGCAAAAGACGGCGCTCCTTGCCTTTAAAAAACTCGGCCATCGCCGTTGGACATTGGTCGGTTACCTCGGCGTAATCGCTTGCTTCTTACTGCTATCATTCTACAGTGTCATCGGTGGATGGGTGTTGATCTATGTCGGGCTCGGCTTGAGCGGGACGCTCAGCGGCCGGTCACCTGACGAGTTCGGGACCGTGTTCGCGGACGTCGTCTCATCTCCTGGGATTGCCGTCTTCGGACAATTTTTATTTTTATTGATTACGCTACTCATCGTCTTGAAAGGGGTAGAAGGCGGAATCGAGCGGATGAGCAAGATTCTAATGCCACTCCTGTTCGTCAGTTTCATCGTGCTCGTCATCCGCTCGTTGACACTTGACGGTGCCATGGAAGGGGTCCGCTTCTTCTTGCAGCCTGACTTCTCGGCACTGACCGGCGAGTCGGTCTTGTTCGCGCTCGGGCAAGCGTTCTTCTCGCTGTCGCTCGGGGTGGCGGCGATGCTCACATACGCCTCGTACATTCAAACGAAAGGGACGCTCAACCGTTCGGCAAACATGATCGTCTTGTTGAACGTCACTGTTTCAATTTTGGCGGGGCTCGCCATCTTCCCGGCCGTCTTCGCCTCGGGGCTCGATCCGGCAGAAGGTCCGGCGCTCTTGTTCGTCGTGTTGCCGGCCGTATTTAACCAAGTCCCACTCGGCGGCTTCTTCATGGTATTGTTCTTCTTATTGTTCACGTTCGCCTCGATCACGTCTTCGATCGCGATGCTCGAAGTCGTCGTCGCCGGTGTGACGGATAAATTGAACGAGAAGAAACAAACGATGTCGAAGCGTAACGTCACACTCCTCTCGGCGGCCATCGTGTTCGCCGTCGGGATCCCCTCGGCCCTATCGTTCGGGGTGATGAGTGAGATGGAGTTCTTGGACGGCCGAACATTTTTCGACTCGATGGATTACGTCGTCAGTTACGTCTTGATGCCGGTCGGTGCGCTTTTGACATCGATTTTTGTCGGATATGTCGTCGATGAGCGCATTTTGCAAGACGAGATTCAAACGTCCGGGACGGGCGCTAAACTGTATCCGGTATGGCGTTTCCTCATTCGTTATGTCATCCCGGTGACGGTCGCAATCGTTATGGTCTCGACATGGTTGAATAGCTAAGCAAGGGGAACTTTCCCTTGCTTTTTTTCGTACTTGCGACCGAGAGAGGGGACGGCGTCATTATGCTAAGCTTATAAAGATGACGAAACTTTTGTTGACGGTTCACGTAAGGTACAATAGAAGTATCATGAGACGAGGTGACAAGGATGAAGACATGGATGAAATGGGCCCTGACCGGGGCGATCCTGTATTTTGCCATAAGTGTGTTTGATTTCTCCTGGCTGTTTATCATCGTCGGGGCGCTCGTATTGAACGAGGTGTGGTCGAGTAACAAACGGCGTAAGCGGGCACCCGCACCGGTAGCGAAACGGGCGAAGAAAAAACTGCTGCTCGATGAAGAAGAACCGTTCGTCGGTTCCCGCATCCTTAAACCGATGGAAGATGTGGCACCGGTCCGTCAGTTCGAAGCGACAGACGACTTGGAACTGCAATTTTTACAACGGACGATCGAGCAAGGGTACGAGAAACTCCAGCAGATCGATCGTATCCTGCCTGAAATAAAAGATGTCGAGGTTCGTCGTGAAATGAAGGCGGTCTCGAGAGAGGCACACGAACTGTTTGCCGAATTGTTCGAGAACCCCCAAGACGCGAAGCACGTAAGAGATCTGTTCACGTTTTATTTAGACTCGCTCGTGTCCGTCGTCTTGAAATTTAAAGAACTAGAAGGAAAACGTGTCGTCATTCAAGAAGAGACACGAGAGCAACTGATCACCAATATGCGGCTCATCGTCGATAAGTTCAAAGAACAACGGAGCCGTCTGCTCGAAGACGACGCTGTCGACTTTGAACGCGAATTGATTATGATGGAACGGGTATTGGCAGATCAACCGGAAGGGAGAAAAAAACATGACTTCATCGAATGAAACGAACTGGCAGTCATGGCCAGAAGAAGACCTCACTTCACAGACAAGAACAAAGACCGGGACAGAGGAAATCTCTGACCCGTCTGTGGATTGGTCCTCGGTGACAGAAAAACATGAGGTGCCGGCCATCCAACCGAAAGCCGACGTTCCGCAACAACACCGGGAACGAATCACCCGGATCGCCGAGTCGATCGATATTAAAAAAACAGACTCCGTCATGTTATTCGGATCGAACGTCCAACGTGAACTATCTCAATTCTCTGATCAGATCTTGACCGAGGTCCGCATGAAAGACGGCGGAGACGCAGGTAAGTTACTGTCCGATTTGATGCAAAACGTTCGGAAGATGGATCCGGATATGCTTCAACCGGAGAAGAAGAGTTTTATGGACAACTTGCCGCTCATCGGACGAGCGAAAAAGAAAGCTGAAAATTATAAGCTTCAATTTGAAAAAATGAACGTCTATTTGGAAGAAGTCATTCACAATCTCGACCGAGCCAAGTTCGGTCTGATGAAGGACATTACGATGCTCGATCAAATGTATGACAAGAACAAGCGCTACTTCGAAGAATTGAACGTCTATATCGCAGCCGGTGAGACGAAGCTCGACCACGTTCGCGATCACGAGATCGCGCCGCTCCGTCAAGAAGTCGAAACGACGAGAGATCAAGTGAAGTTGCAACAGCTAAACGATATGATCCAACTGACAGACCGGTTCGAGAAGAAGTTGCATGATTTGAAGTTGAGTCGGACGATCAGTCTGCAGATGGCACCACAAATCCGTGTCATCCAACAAAATAACCAAATCTTAGCGGAGAAAATCGAGTCGGCTGTCGTCAATACGATTCCTCTTTGGAAAAACCAAGTCGTCCTCGCTCTCAGCTTGACGCGCCAGAAAACGGCACTCCGGATGCAGCAAGACGTCACGAAGACGACGAACCAACTGCTCGAACAAAACTCGAAAATGTTGAAAGACTCGTCGATCGAGATCGCAACCGAGAACGAAAAAGGGATCGTTTCGGTCGAATCGCTCAAAGTCGCGCACGAGAATCTATTGTCAACGCTCGACGAAACGCTGCGTATCCAACAGGAAGGCAAGCAGAAGCGTCGTGAGGCCGAACGTGAGCTCGATCGGATGGAGCACGAACTGAAAGAAAAAGTCATCGAAATTGCCTCAAAGAATAAAGAGTTGCCAAAAGAGACTGGATACTAAAAAGAAAGTCTGAGCATTCAGACTTTCTTTTTCCATGAGGAGGATCAGGATGGAGAAACAACGATTGTGGGACGAGACGTGGTTGCAGTTCGCCGATATGATGGCGGAGCGGCACTCGAAATGTGCCTCGAAAAGTGTCGCCTGTGTCATCGTCAAAGATGAGAAACCGATCTCGATCGGATTGAACGGGACACCGCCGGGACATACGAACTGTAATGAAATCTTTCTAAAACGTGAAGACGGATTTTACCAACGAGCCGAATACGTGACGGATGATACGATCGACTTGACCGAGCCTTCTGTGCGCATCATCGAGCAAGGTGTGACATTTGTTAAATGTAGCGACCCGTTCGAACATCACAATTGGTCAAAACAACACGAGATCCATGCCGAGATCAATGCAATCGGGAAATTAGCCGCCGATTCGACGAACGCGTTCGGTGCTACAGCCTATGTGACCCATTCACCATGCCATTCTTGCTCGCTCGCGCTCATCGCGGCACGGGTGGCCCGAGTCGTGTACGCTGTCGGCTATGAGCACGGGGATGGCCTTGATTTGATGCGAGAAAGCGGGATTGACGTCTTACATATGCCGCTTGAAAAAAGTTTCAAAAACACATTGTAAACGTTTACATTCGATGTTATATTATTAATGTACTGCCAATGGTGTTTTACTCTTCCATTACTTGCCCCTCCTCGGAGGGGCCTTTTTTTATGTCTAATCATCAGGTGAGACAAAGTTTACACATAATGTTCAATATTTCACAAACTATTCCGCTGAATCTTTTTTATAATAAGAGTAGATAAACGAGAGGGGATATGTCACATGGAAAAACTAGTTCGTTTCACAGATGGTGCCTATGATGTGGAAGCGTTGATCACACTTGAAGAGGTATGGGAAGATAAATTTGCAATTGGCACGCACAAAGAGCTTGCCGTTAAATCACTCAAAATTAATGGAAATGACGTCTCCGAGATGAAGCATGTCCGGGCGTTGCTCCGTTACTACCCGACGCTAGGTGTTTCAGGAATTCTACTCGCTCTTGACGGCGCGGCTGCTGAAATCGTCGCCTTGTCAGGTGATACCGATCCAGCCCTTCGCTTCGTCGAGCTCGTCGCCCTTCAGATGGATGAAGCCGCGACGAAACAGTTAAAAGACATGTATGCCGAAATGGCAGTTTAAAAGTTAGGATGACTTTCGGGTCATCCTTTTTAACTGATTTAGGCGAGAATTCTCCCACCTCTAAGCGTCTCTGGGCATGGACCAGCGTAGGTGGGAGATGAATCGCCCATACATAAACCTCTTGACCACCCCTGTGACAGATATGACGAACAGAAGTTCGTGATTTCGTCAGATTTCTCCGCCCCCGCCGCGGGTATCGGATGAGGAAGGCGTTCATCACGATCATCGGCCGGGAGGAGGCGGAGACATGCTGAAGGGCTACAAATACAGGCTCCACCCGACGGCGGAACAGGCCGATTTCCTGGTCAGGACGATCGGCTGCGCCCGGTTCGTCTACAACAAGCTGCTCGAGGACCGCATCGCCATCCACGAGGAGGCGAAGGCGAGCGGCGGGCCGAAGCGAAAACTGCCGACACCGGCCTCGTACAAGCCCCTGTTCCCGTTCCTCGCCGAGGCGGACAGCCTCGCGCTCGCCAACGCAAAGCTGCACCTCGACACTGCGTTCGCGAAGTTCTTCGCCGGGGCGGCCGGCTTCCCGGTGTTCAAGTCGAGACGGAAAGCGCGCGCCTCCTACACGACGAACAACCAGCACGGCACGATCCGCATCGAAGGGGGCCGGGTCCGGCTCCCGAAGGTCGGGTTCATCCGCTTCACACAGCACCGAATCTTCGACGGCGAGATCCGGTCGGCGACCGTGTCGATGACGAAGACGGGCAAGTTCTTCGTGTCGCTCCTCGTCGAGCAGCCCGACGAGCCGTGGGTCCCGGCCGAGCACAAGATCGGGATCGACCTCGGCCTCGGGCACTTCGCCGTCATGACGAACGACGCGATGGTGACGGAGAAGATCCCGAACCCGCGCAACCTGCGCGAGGCCGAGGAACGGCTGAGACGGGCGCAGCGCGCGCTCTCCCGCAAGAAGCCCGGCAGCCGGAACCGCGAGAAGGCGCGGCTCCTGTTGGCCAAAAAGCATGAAAAGGTACGGAACCGCCGACATGACTTCCTCCACAAGCTGTCACGACGCATCGTCGACGAGAACCAAGTCGTCGTCGTCGAGACGCTGAAACCGAGGGAGATGATGCAGGACCGCCGCCTGGCAAAGTCGATCGGGGACGCCGGATGGGGCGAGTTCGTCCGCCAGCTCGCCTACAAATGCAGGTTCCACGGCCGCACACTGATCCAGGCCGCCCCGTGGTTCGCCTCGACCCAGGTCTGTTCGGCCTGTGGCGGGAACGGCGGCAAGAAGGACCTGCACGTCCGCGAGTGGACATGCGCCGCATGCGGCACGCACCATGACCGCGACGTCAACGCGAGCCTCAACCTGTTGGGTCTCGCCGACTGAAACACTCCAGGGCAGGGACTGCCCGACGAGCTTGGTCCACAACCGTGGCTGGTCAAAGCACGGTCTTCCCAAGAAGCTCCCACTTCAAGTTGCGAAGCAAATAAGTGGTGAGTAGTTCACTTTTGTCTTGTAACTCGTGACGAGTGTGGTAATATAAATAGTAGATGAAGAAATGGAACGCCATATCGTTGTCGACAAACCAAACATGGGGATCTAGATAGCTAGATCGCTGTTAAGGAGCCACGTTCATAGGAACGTGGCTTTTTTTTGCATATTTTTAAAGTCGGCACCGACATCTGCCGCGATATGGGCGTCCGAACCGAGCACGAGTGGGATGCCGAGCCGGGTCGCTTCAGCGGCGACGGCCATGGCGTATGGCTGTCCGCAGGCGGCTTTACGGAGCCCGGCGGTGTTGAAATCTAGTCCGAACCCGCGTGAGGCGATTGTACGCAACAGTCGCGACTCGGCGTCTTTGACGTTCGCACGGTCCCATGAGTAGTTCGTCTGATATTTAATCGGTAAATCGATATGCCCGATGCGCGTGACGTTCAGTCGCTCCCATGGGAACTCTAACCCGGTCTCGAGCGCTTCGTAATACCGGCGTAGCACTTCTTCGAACGACCCGATCCGGCTGACAAGCGTATCAAACGTCTCCGGTGAGAAGTCGACGGGCAGGAGCTCGCCTTCGACTTGTAGAAAGTGTTGAGACAAGATCGTCTCGTCGAGGTATGAGCGATAGGGCTCGAGCAAGGCGAGCGTCTCGTCGACATATCCCGGCAAATAGTCGATCTCGAGACCGACCCGAATCTCGAGTCTTTCGGCGTAATCTCGTTTCAACTGTCCGATCTCTTCTATATAACGGGGCAATAAGTCGAGCGCCATCGCCGAGTCTTGGTCTGGTGTCGGATCAATGAAACGTTCCGGCAGCGGGGCGTGCTCGGTGAACGTCAGCGTCCGAACTCCTTGAGCAAATGCTTGTTCGACGTACGCGTTGAGTGAATCGGTCGATCCGTGCGGACAAAATGGGGTATGGACGTGGCCATCATGGGTATAATCAATCATCAAACATCGTTCCTTTCGAGTTCGCCGGTTGACAGCATTGGCTTGATTTGATAAATTTAACACACTACTTTAGTTTGGTAAAGTGATAATAAGGTAAAGGGTGATACTGATGATTTGGTTCAATAAAAAAGGATCCATCCCGGAAGGATGGCACGAGTTGCAAGGTGAGGACGTGCTGCGTCCGAAGCAATGGATAAAATCATTTTTAGAGCGGGCCGAGGGGGACGGCTATAGTGTGATCGAGCCGCCGCTCGTTGAATACTATTCCCATTATCAAGATCTCGCACTCTTCGATGAGTCGGCGTATTACCGCTTGTTCGGCAACGATGGGGAGTTGCTCGTCATGAGACCGGACTACACGCTCCAGATCGCAAGGAAGCTCGCCGACGGACATGAACCGATGCGCGTCGCTTATGCCGGTGCCGTCTATCGACGCACGCCGAAGCATTCGGGACAACCGCATGAACGTCAGCAACTCGGTCTTGAATGGATCGATGGGGATTCAAAAGATATGGAGTTGATCGAATCGTTCCTTAGTATGACGGAACGGGTCCTGCCGAAAGGAAGCTTACGCATCCAAGTCGGATCTGCTGCATTGATCGCGTTAGTGGCGAACGAGGCCGGTATCCCGGAACGGACGTTGCGTCAATACTTAGCACTCCGTAATTTGGAGTCACTTCGCGACCTCGCGGAATCGTATCAATACCCGTTGATCGCCAAGCTGCCGTTCTTGATCGGTGACTCGGCGTTAGCAGAGTTACGCGACCTCGCGGAACCGGGCTTAAAACCGGCGATCGACGAAGTGGAGCATGCGGTCGAACATCTACGTGCGATCGGATTGAACGTCTCGTACGACTTCGGACAGACCGGCGACTTTGATTATTATTCAGGTTTGACCGTGACCGGCAGTATCGACGGCAGACGCGTCCTCTCAGGTGGCCGTTACGACTCGTTATACGGGCATTTCGGACAGTCGCGACGTGCCTTCGGACTATCGCTCGACTTAGAACAGTTAGGTGAGGTGATCAAATGAAAGTCGCAATCGCGAAAGGGCGCATCGAAACAGCGGCCCGTGAGTATTTTGAACAAGTCGGTCTCACCGTTTGGCCGGAAAAGCGGGGCCGTGAGTTGACCGTCGAAGTAGACGGTCATGAATTCATCTTCGTCAAAGGCGATGACGTCTATAAATACGTCATGCATGGCGCAGCGGACGTCGGAGTCGTCGGCGGCGACATTTTACGCGAGAAGACACCAGGCGTCCTCGAAGTCGTCGATTTGCCATTCGGCCGTTGCCGCATGGCGGTATGTGGTCCGAGAGAACGGAGAAACGGTACGAAGAAGCTGAAAGTTGCCAGCAAGTATCCGAATATCGCCATCTCGCACTTTGCCTCGAAACGTCAAAACGTCGAAGTGATCGCTTTGAACGGTTCGGTCGAACTCGCGCCGTTGACCGGTCTCGCCGACTGCATCGTCGATATCGTCGAGACGGGGGCGACGCTTCGCGCGAACGATTTAGAAGAATATGAGACGATTTTCACGGTTAACGCGAAATTCATCACGAGCGAGACAGCGCTCGCGAACGACCCGGACGAATTGAAAGCGTGGATTCGCCGGTTAAGCAAGGAGGCAGACAGATGAACGGACAAACGAATCGCACGCGCCGAGAACAGTGGGCAGAAGCCGTCAAACCGATTTTAGAATCGGTTGAGGCGAGAGGTGACGCGGCGCTCCTCGAATGGACGACGCAATTTGACGGGGTCGATGTGATTGAAACGGTCGACCTTGAGACGTTTGAACCGCCGGAGGCGTATCGGGAATTGACCGAGGCGCTAACGCTCGCGGCCGAACGGATCCGTACGTTTCATGCGCGGCAACAGCGTCAAGACGACGTCTTCGAAGATGAGATGTTCCGGCTCGGTCGTCGGTTCATGCCGCTCGATTCGGTCGGTGTCTATGTGCCTGGCGGGACGGCGGTCTACCCGTCGAGTGTGTTGATGAACATCATCCCAGCGAAAGTGGCCGGAGTGAAGCGGGTCGTCATGGTGACGCCACCGAAACAAGGCGGGATCGACTTATCGCTGTTGATTGCCGCGAAGATTGCCGGTGCCGACGAATGTTATCTCGTCGGTGGCGCCCAAGCCGTCGCCGCACTCGCGTTCGGCACCGAGACGATTTCGGCCGTCGATAAGATCGTCGGGCCGGGCAACGCTTATGTGGCGACCGCGAAGTCACTCGTCTCGCATTTCGTCGGGATTGATTCCGTCGCCGGTCCGTCCGAGGTGTTGATCATCGCCGACGAAACGGCCAATCCTAGATGGATCGCAGCTGACCTGCTCGCGCAAGCCGAGCATGACGTCGAAGCGACAGCACTCGCCCTCGTGACGACAAGTGAACAGGCCGAAGCGATTCGGTCTGAGCTGGACAAGCAACTGCTCGATCTGCCACGTCGCGACATTGCAGTCGAAGCGCTCAAGCGCGGAGGCGTCCTCGTCAAAACGAAAGCAGAAGCAATTCGCTACGCGAACGATATGGCGGCCGAACACGTGCAACTTGCGGTGACAGATCCAGCCGATTATATGGCACAGATTCGCCACGGCGGCTCGTTCTTCCTCGGCCATGAGGCGGCCGAGGCGTTCGGTGACTATATTGCCGGACCGAACCACGTCTTGCCGACGAGCGGGACGGCCCGCTTCTCGAGCGGACTGTCGGTCGATGATTTTTACCGCAGACAGACGTTTCTCGAGATGACAGCGATCGACGAAGCGGTCACACGCGCCGCGATCCGAATCGCGAGACAAGAACAGCTTGAAGGACACGCCCGAGCGATGGCGGTCCGATTGGAGGACGTATGAGACGTAACTATACAGCGATCCCGCGCTATGTCCCACATGCGGTGAGCGGATACGCGCTAAATCAAAACGAGAGTCAATTCGAGCTGCCGGAGCGCTTGCAACGAGCGATTCAGCTCGTGACGCTCCGCTCACTCAGCCGTTATCCGGTCGATGAGCTGACGGCCCTTAAAACTAGCTATGCGACTTATGCGGGTGTACAACCTGACCAATTGATGGTCGGGAGCGGCAGCGATGAGCTGCTCGCCATACTTTGTCAAGCCATTCTCGACACAGAAGACGTCGTCTTGGCACCGGCACCCGACTTTTCGATGTACGGCATTTACGCGCACATCGCCCGGGGCCAGTTCTTCCAACCTGAGGCAGACGGCCTCACGATCGATTCATTGCTTCGATTGATTGAAGCGAACGAACCGAAACTTGTGCTCGTGTCGAACCCGAACAATCCGACCGGGAAGATGTGGACGCTCGACCAATTAGAAATGATTGCGAAACAAGTTCCGTACCTCGTCGTCGACGAGGCGTATATCGACTTCACGATGAGTGATTCCTTCAAGTCGCGACTCGTGGATTACCCGAACGTCATCATTTTGCGGACGTTATCGAAAGCGTTCGGACTCGCGAACTTACGAATCGGCTTCATGATCGCCCATCCCGATTTGATCGAGAAGATCGACCGGTTCCGCTCGCCGTTCAACGTCAGTGGATTGAGCGCGGCTGTTGCGACCGTCGTCCTTGACGACCCGGATTATATCGCTCAGTCCGTCGCCTTCCATAACGGGCAACGTCAAAAGCTCGAACGACTGCTCGTACCAATCGGCAACGTCTTGCCGAGCCGGGCCAACTTCCTATACGTCGAGACGCCCAATAGTGAGCTGTGGGCCGAGCGGTTCCTCGCTTACGGTGTCCACGTCCGTGCGTTTCCGACCGGACTGCGCGTCAGTGCGGGGACGGACGAGGCGTATCGATTCATCAAACAAATGTTAGAAGAGGTGACTTCTTTTGAGAACAGCTGAAATTAAACGTGAGACGAAAGAAACGAACATCGAGCTTCGCCTCGATTTAGACGGTACAGGTCAAAGTGACATTAAGACAGGCGTCGGCTTTTTCGACCATATGTTGACACTGTTCGCCTTCCATAGCCGCATCGACTTAACGGTGCAAGTCGAAGGGGACACATGGGTCGATGCGCACCACACGGTCGAAGACGTCGGCATCGCCCTCGGGCAGATGATCTTAGAAGCGCTCGGGGACAAAGTCGGGATCCGTCGCTACGGGACGAGCTACTTGCCGATGGACGAGACACTCGCCCGGGCCGTCATCGACGTCTCGGGACGCCCGTTCCTCGTCTACCGAGCTGAAATCAACAATCCGAAGCTCGGTGACTTCGACACGGAACTCGCGGAAGAGTTCTTCCGCGCCGTCGCGATGAACGCGCGGTTGACGCTCCATCTTGACGTGTTATACGGCTCGAACTCGCACCATATGATCGAAGGGCTGTTCAAAGCGTTCGGCCGCGCCCTCGCCGAAGCGATCGGGAAAGACGGGCTCGACCGCCTCCCTTCGACGAAAGGACGGATCGAAGGATGAACGTCGCGGTGATTGACTACGGCATGGGAAACGTCTTCAACGTCGAACGGGCGCTACAAGCGATCGGTTGTTACGTCACGATCACGAACGATCCGGCTGAAATCGAAGCGGCCGACGCCATCCTCTTGCCTGGCGTCGGTGCGTTCCCGCAAGCGATGCAGTCGCTTGAGGACACGGGACTCATTCCGTTGCTCAAGCGAGTGGCGACAGAGAAGCCGTTGCTTGGGATTTGTCTCGGGATGCAACTGTTATTCGAGTCGAGCACGGAAGGCATGCCGACGCCAGGACTTGGTTTGATTGAAGGACGGGTCGAACGGATGCGGGCCAAACGGTTGCCTCACGTCGGTTGGAACTCGATTTTACGCGACGAGGACGTCTATTTCGTCCACTCATATCACGTCGTGACCGCTGACGACAATATCGTCGCCTCAGCTGACTATATGGGAGAGCGCGTACCGGCCATCGTCCGATCAGGTCTCGTGACCGGGATGCAATTTCACCCGGAGAAGAGCGGCGCGTTCGGACTCAGCTTATTAAAAGAATGGAAGGAGGCGGTCGAACGTGAAACTGCTACCGGCAATTGACTTAATCGGCGGCAAGATTGTCCGCCTGACTGAAGGAGATTTCAACACGGAAGAGCAATACGGCGACCCGTATGAGAAGTTAAAAGAATGGACCGGGCGCGTCCCGATGCTCCACTTGATCGATTTAGAAGGAGCGAAAGCTGGTGAGCCGAAACATCTCGATGTCGTCCGTTTCGCCAAATCGTGCGGCTTTTTCGTCCAAACGGGTGGAGGGATTCGCTCCGAAGCAGCGCTTGATGCTGTCATGGCTACTGGTGTGGACCGTGTCCTGCTCGGTACGAAGGCGTTCACCGATCCTGATTTCCTGGACCGGGCACTCGCCAAGTACGGGAGTCGTGTCGCCGTCGCCCTTGACGCCTATGACGGCATCGTCGCCATCAACGGCTGGCAAGACGCGACCGAACTAAAAGACATCGATGTGGCCATCGATCTCGCCAGCCGCGGGGTCGAGACGATTCTTTACACGGACATCGGTTCGGACGGGAAACTGAACGGACCGAACTTAGAGCGCATGAAGGCGCTCCGGGAAGCTGTCTCGGTCACGCTCATCGCCTCGGGCGGTGTCACGACCGAAGCCGACGTCAAGGCACTGAGTGAGGCCGGAATTGATGAGGCGGTCGTCGGGAAAGCGCTTTTGTCTGGCAAAGTCAGTCTTGACGACTTGATCGAATGGGAGGCGCGACATGCTAAAGCGTAGAATCATCCCATGTTTAGACGTGAAAGACGGACGTGTCGTCAAAGGCATCGAGTTTGTCGAACTGCGTGACATCGGTGACCCTGTCGAGATTGCCAAGTACTATGACGCCTCAGGTGCGGATGAACTTGTCTTTCTAGACATTACGGCAAGCACGGAACGAAGACAGACGATGCTTGACGTCGTCAGTGCCGTCGCCCGAAAAGTGTTCATCCCGCTCACGGTCGGGGGCGGCATCCGTTCACTTGAAGACATCTCGTCCCTGCTCAAAGCAGGAGCCGACAAAGTGTCGCTCAACACGCTCGCCGTCGAGTCACCTGACTTGATCAAGCGGGCAGCCGAACGTTTCGGTTCCCAGTGTATCGTCGTCGCCATCGACGTCCGTTTCGAAGAAGGTGACTATTACGTATACACGTACGGCGGGAAACACCGGACCGAGCTGACGGCAGTCGATTGGGCCAAGCGCGTCGCTGAACTCGGGGCCGGGGAGCTGCTCGTCACGTCGATGAACCAAGACGGGAAACAGAGTGGCTATGATTTAAAAATTCTCGAATTGCTACGGGCAGCGGTCGATATCCCGATCATCGCCTCAGGCGGGGCCGGGAACGCTGAACACGTCGTCGAGGCACTTGAAACAGTCGACGCCGCCTTACTCGCTTCGATCTTGCACGACCGAAAAACGACAGTAGAAGAGGTGAAGCACGTATGCAGCGCGAACAACTTGCCGATGCGGTTCGTTACGACGCAAACGGACTAATCCCGGCGATTATCGTTTCGACGGAAGATAACGCCGTGCTCATGCTAGGTTATATGAACGATGAGGCGATTCAGAAGACGCTTGAGACGAATATCGTCACGTTCTGGTCACGTTCGAAAGGGCGGCTTTGGATGAAAGGTGAATCGAGCGGCAACACGCTCGACCTTGAGAGCATCCATGTCGATTGCGATCAAGACGCGCTGTTAGTCCGCGTCCATGCGAACGGACCGACGTGTCATACCGGAAATCGCAGTTGCTTTTTTACGGAGGTGAACACATGATCCACGAACTCGAAAAACTGATTCAAGAACGAAAGACAGAGCCGAAAGAAGGTTCTTATACGTCGTACTTGTTTGATGAAGGGTTAGACAAAATTGCGAAAAAGTTTGGGGAAGAGTCGTTCGAGGTCGTCATTGCTGCATTGAACGATGAAGACTTGGTCGAAGAGACGGCTGATTTGTTGTACCACTTGCTCGTCTTGCTCGCAGCCAAAGGCGTCTCCTTACATGACGTCGAGACGTTGCTCGCCGAACGGCATGGGACGACGACACCGGCGAAACCGCGCCGCGACGTCACGGAATGGTGACAGACAAAGGGAAGGAAGCCGCGGCTTCCTTCCCTTTCTGGTTAACGATTGACGGAAGCGGCCATACGAATGTACGTATGACGGCGTCCACGGATAGCGATCGACAACGCTTGAATATTCTCAGGTGTGGCGATTCCGGACAGACCGGCGTCGCCGATATGGAAGATGTCGGTACCGCCGCGTTTTGATGATAAGGCGATGTCGCGGATCGTCCCTTCGTCGGCGCCTTCTTGTGACGTTCCGATGGCGGCCAAGACGAGCTTGTTCAGTGCTTGGATTTCTTGCGTCACGTGATAGAACTCGTCTTCACGGACACCTGGGACGGTTCCTGGCGCGGGAATCAAGATGATGTCGGCACCAGCTTCGGCAAAGCGGACGTACGCATCACGGTCGATCACGTTACCGACACCCGCTTGATGCATCTTCCCGGCAATGATGACGCCGGCAAATTCCGATCGGGCCGTGATGATCGCCTTTTCGATGGCCTCATTCGTGACACCGGTGTTCGGATTACCGGTCAAACAGACGAAGTCGATCCCAAGTTCGGAAGCGCGGGCGAACGCTTCCTGCGTCGCCAGTCGGCCTTGTTTCACGTCGAACATGTCCGAGGACTTCTCGCTGAAGTCGACAGGCTCGAGATTGACACCGACCGGCAGTCCGATCAGCCGTTTTAATTCCGTGATCGGATTGTCGGACATCGTCTCACCCGGTATGTCGCCGAATAGGGCGTGGCTTTCAAGCCCCTTTATGTACGGATGGAACACGTCAAGCATGTTGAGCAAGATCATGTCGGCACCGAACGCTCGGGCGAGCTCGGCGTTCGTCACTTCGGGATAGAGCGGCTGCACGGTCGGAATGACTTCGGCGAGCACGGTCCGGCCTTCGGCTTTTCGGATCGACTCAATCAAATCGTTACGGTTGAACGTCAAGAAATCACTCGCTTTGCAATCAAGAATGCGTTTCATAGTCAATTACCTCCTCTGATTCGTCCATTTTCCTATTCCCTATTCTCGCCAATATTCCTCTATAATAAAATAGAATGGAGGCAAAAACATGACAGAAAAAGAAAAGATGATTCAAGGTGAACTTTATCTGGCCGGTGATTTGGAACTCGTCGCTGACCGGCGGCAGGCGCGACGTCTGACGGAGCGGTTCAATCAGTCTGGGATCGATGAGCTCGACGTCCGCAAGCAAGTACTCGGCGAACTGTTCGGTTCGACCGGGGCATCGTTCTACCTCGAACCGACGTTCAAGTGTGACTACGGATACAACATTCATCTCGGGGACCGTTTTTTTGCGAACTTTGACTGCGTGTTTTTAGATATCTGTCCGATTCGATTCGGAGATGATTGTATGCTTGCTCCAGGTGTCCATATCTATACAGCAACCCATCCGCTCGACCCGACAGAACGGATCTCAGGCCTCGAGTATGGCAAACCGGTCACGGTCGGACATCGCGTCTGGATCGGTGGCGGGGCCATCATCAATCCGGGCGTGACGATTGGGGACGATGCGGTCATCGCCTCAGGTGCGGTCGTGACGAAAGACGTGCCGGCCCGTGCCGTCGTCGGGGGAAATCCGGCCCGAGTGATCAAGCTGATTCCATGAATCTTAAAATGACCTTTCCGAACTCGTTCGGAAAAGTCATTGTTCATTTCCAGACTCGTTTTACGTTGAGCGTTTCTTGGGCATAACCCCAAACGGAAATCGGGGACATGAACAATTGATAGCTCACAACAAAAAAGATGAATCCGAAGAAGTTTTTGCGGACCCGTAAGTTCAAGTTTTTGAAAACGTAATCGCGTTGGTAGAAGTAGAGCAGTCCATAGCTAAGGACGGTCAATGGCAGGACGAGGAGCGTCATCGGTCCAACGATCCAATAATGACCGAACAGAGCGAGAACGAGACCCGGGATCCAGAAGAACGTGAAGGCGATATCGAGATACGGCATGATCAAATTGACCCCGGTCAAGTACTTCGTATAAAGCTGGGGCTGACGCCACGGTTTCACTTCTTGCAATCCCTCGATCATCCCACGGGCCCAACGCGACCGTTGACGCGCGAAGTGGCGGAACGATTCAGGTGCGTCCGTGAATGCGACGGCGAGCGGTTCGAAATAGACGCGACGTTTCATTTCAAGGAGGCGCCACGTGAGAACGATGTCTTCTCCGATCGCGTCGGGCCAACCGCCGACTAGCTTGACGGCATCGGTCTCGTACAAACTGAACGCACCTTGAGCGACGAGTGTCCCTTGGTAAAGCCCTTGAAGCCGCTTGATTGATGCGATGCCGAGAAAATAATCCCACTCTTGAAGCCGTGTCCAAAACGAACTGCGGCTATTGCGAACGAGCATGCTGCCGGCGACGGCACAGACGTCTTTTGGACTCGACACGAGCCGTGCGACCAAATAGCGAATCGCGGACGGATGAATCAACGTATCGGCATCGAGCGTGATGATGAATGAGGTAGTCACTTTCGTTAAACCGTAATTGAGCGCTTGGAACTTGCCGGCTCTCGGTTCATGCAATAGCTCGATTTGTAAGTCGAAATCTTCTTGCGCCCGCATCACTTCGGCTGATGTCGCATCGCTTGAGTTGTTATCAATGACGAATACTTGGAGCGGGCCCGTGTAGTCTTGCAGTGCCACGTAACGAATCGTCTCGTAGATGGATGATTGTTCGTTGTAGGCGGCAATCATGACCGTCACGGCTTCGTCCGGATGTTCGTTTGTGAACGGCGGCTGCCGATCGAGGACGAGACTAGCGAGCAAGAACGCCATCAAATAGCCCGGAACGTAAGCGATACCGCCGATGATGAACAAGGCGAGCACCCAATTCGTCAGTGCAGCCAAATCGGTCAACCAAGGTAAAGAGATGTAGATAGAAAACAATAACCAGAGCCATGAAAAACCGTGTGCCAACCAAAAGCGAGTCAAAATCGTCCAATACCAACGATTTCCGATGCGATTGCGTCCCCATCTCGATTCGACCGGTTCATTTCGTGAAATCATATGATGTCCTCAATTCTGTTTCAATGGAAACGAGCTTGTCTAATATTGAAAATATATCGTTCAAGTTAGATATACAGACAGCAAATTGAATTTTGATGGGGAATGATTATAAAGTCAACAAATGATGCGTCGTGCATAAAAAATATTGACCCAAATTAAAAACAGGACCCGGGTCCTGTTTTTAGTTTTAGTTATGAAATTGTTTCGGATGCGTGCGCCCAAGCCATCAATGTTTGTCGAGCAAGGGCAAGTGCTTGCTCGTTCCCGAGCGTGACGCGGATCCCGTCCGGTTGCCGCGACGTATGGATGCCGTGCTCGGCTAAGTGAGACCAAACCGCTTCGGGTTCGTCGAGTGTGACGTATAAAAAATTCGCCTCAGCTGGCTGCACTTGACCGATCGTCCCGAGTAACTCCGACCACTTGACGCGCATATCGTGATGCCAAGCGATTGACTCGTCCAAGTAGGTCGCATCAGCCAAAATGACGTTGGCAATTTTCGCGCTCACACCGCTTATATTGAACGGGGGGACGAACTGCCGGAAATACTGAGCGAGTTCGGTCGTCGTGATCATAAACCCGAGACGGACGTTGGCTAAGCCGAACGCCTTTGATAGCGTCCGTAAGACGATCACATTCGTCAGTTCATTCAAGTGCGTGACGATACTTGATGCAGGCGTGAAATCGATATACGCCTCGTCGACGATTAAATAAGGGACGAGGCCTGCCAGTTCGGTCAACTCACCGACCGTCCACAACTTACCGGTCGGATTGTTCGGGTTCGACAACAGCAACAGCTTCGGTGCATGTTGCTGAATCGCCAGGGCGAGCGCCTCATACGATAAATCGTCCGCCTGAACATGCCGACCGTGTGCGATCGTCGTGAAGATCGGGTAGAGCGCGAAGTCAGGACTCGGTGACAAGACGACGTCTTCTGGTGACAAGAGCGCCTGAGTGACGACGTGAATCATCTCATCACTGCCACAGCCTACGAGCAACTGGTTCGGTTCGACGCCAGCATAGGCCGCGTAGCGGGTGAACAGTTCATCGATTGGTTGGACCGGATACTCATGCAGGTCATGGAACGAGATTGTTGCCAGCTGTTCATGCAATCGCTTCGGCACCGGGAACTGGCTTTCGTTTTGATTCAACCGATGTCCTTCCGGATAAGTGACGGGATAGATTGGGAGATCGACTTGCCTCATTCCGTCGGCTCCATCGAGAACCATTTTTTAGCGAGTTTATCGATCTCGCCTGAGTCGATCATCTTGTTCAGCTCATCGTTGAACTGATCACGCAAGTCGTCTTCCAATTTGAAAGCGGCCGCCGATCCTTTTTCGCCGTCTTCTTTAAGCGCGAACGTATAAAGACCTGCGTCTTGGTCTAAGTATTTTTGAGCGACCGTGTCTTCGATGACCATCGCGTCGATGCGGCCCGTGTTCAACTCTTGAACGATTTCTGGAATCTTATTCAATGAGACGAGTTCAGCGTCCGGTGCTTGGTCTTGAGCGATAGTCTCTTGAATTGAAGCGGTCTGGACGCCGATCTTCTTGCCGGCTAGCGCTTCGATCTCTTTTAGCGATTCATCTTTTGTCATGATCAAGTTCGTTGCCGATAAATAGATGTCCGAGAACGACGCATTTTCTTTCCGCTCTTCGGTCGGAGTCATGCCGGCCATGACAAAGTCGATCCGTCCGGCGTTCAAGGCTCCGAGCAAACTACCGAAGTCCATGTCCTCAATCTTTAACTCATAGCCGAGACGCTCTGTGACCGTTTCAGCGATCTCGATGTCGAAACCGACGATCTCATCCCCGTTCGTCGTATCAACGAACTCATATGGGAAGTAATCGGCACTCGTTCCCATGACGAGTGTCTTTTTTTCTTCTCCCGTTGTCTCTTGGCTGCACCCCGCTAATAATGCGCTTGCGACTAGTCCCCCTGTAACGATCCACTTTTTCATGTATGAATTCCTCCTTCAAGATATGAGACTAAGTGTAATTGTATAATTATTAATTGTAAAGTATAAAAATACAGAAAAGCTAAAAAAAATCATCCAGTCCGCTTTAAACTGGATGACAAGGATCATCCGTCAATCTGCTGCACGTAGCTGATGACGTCGGTCAAATAGGTCTCGATTGGGCGATTTGCATCGATTGTAAGCGTATGCATAAAGTCTGGTTTTTTACGGTTTGCGACAGTTCGATAAAAATCGTCCGGGGAAACGGATTCGATTTGACTAATCTTGCGTTCGCGCTCGGAAAGGCGGCGATTGATTTCATCGACGTCGTCGACGACACACTCGACGTAGCGATAAGTGGCGCCATGGTTTTCGGCGAGTGCCAATCCGCGTTCAAGCATCACATCATACAGGCAAGGGCTGTCCAGAATGACGTTCCGGCCTAGTGACAAATTGAACGCAACAAGCGCCCAATCGATGTCATAGGCGACTTTTCCGGCCAGTGCCGGGTCAAGCTTATGATCCACCATTGATTCGAGCAAGGCTGTCTTCGTCACGTCATGGTCGACGATGACCGCATTGAGCTGAGGCGCGATGGCACGGGCCAGCGTCGATTTGCCTGAGCCCGGAAATCCGGACATTTGTAAAAAGAACATGGTCTCACCTTACTTTTCGTTTGATTTACCACGGCTGAAACCGGCGAATAACCTGCCACCGAACGGCAACATCGCCTCGTCAACGAAGCAGACGAGGTCGTCAATTTCGTTGTTTCGATAATACGACTCGAGAGCAGCTACAAGTTGATGAGCCAACTCGTTGTCGTGGCGGGCGAGGGCGCGGTACGCCCATTTTGATGTACCCGTCCATTTTCCGTTCGTGCGCAAGATGAATTCGCAGATTAAATCCCCGATCGTACTGCTGATGAACAGACCTTCTTGCCGATTTTGACAGCCAATCAAGTCATCGAGCGCATCTGTCAAAAAATATCGTTTCATCTCAATCGTCTCATCAGACCACACATCTGGGCCGCGCTCGAGTAAGTCTTTAGCTTCACGTTTGATGGCTTCGATCACGCCTGTATCTTTCAATACGACGCTTTCCGCTACCATTGTCGGTAAGGACGGCATGGCGCGTTGGCGATCTTGATCGAAAAAGGCGCGGTAGGACGTCAAGTTGTGGGCGAATAGCTCGATGCGCCATCCGTATTCGATCAGCGATTCACGGTAAGACGAGACGAGCGTCTGATCGAAGACGACTATGTCTAAGTCAGACGTTTCCGTTGCTTCGCCCCGGACGATGCTTCCTGCTAACACCGCCGCCTGACAGTGGGGGAAATGCACAGTGATAAATGTTTTTGCCGCATTGATTGGCTCAAGTCTCGATGTCATCGTTTTCTCCTTGGTTAATCGACGTCAAAAAATCACGAACTTCCGCCCGTGAACGCAAGATGATGATGTTCTGATTGGCACGGCTCGATTGCAAGCGATGCAACACATCCGGGCGCTGCGATTTTGGGTAATTCCATACCCACTTCAAGAATTTCGGATCAAACCGCTCCTCACAACCAGTTTCCATGTCCGGTCTTGCCTTGCCTTTATATTTGATCATTCGTTTCAGGACGCGATATGTACAAACAATCAGTGGCAAGTCGAGATAGAGGATTGTATCGGCCGCTTCCATTCTCAAGTCGAGCGTGCCGCCGTAGTTGCCGTCGATAATCCAGGACGTTCGTTCGATTAGCTCGGTTTGGATTACAATCTGTTCTTGTCTCGTGGCAGGAACCCAATTCGGTTTCCATAATAATGCGTCCAAATGGTGGGCTTCGATGCCGAGTCGCGAGCTAATATTCCGTGCAAGCGTCGACTTTCCCGATCCACCAGAGCCGATAATTAATATTTTTTGCATATGTCCCTCCGGTGTTCACTATTCATTCAATAAATTTTGTCTGTGTCATGGTGATTATTCCGATTGAAGGATACGCCATTTCTCAATCACGCCGTCTTCTTCATACATGACACGCACTTCCATCTGATTCAATACGAGCCGTTGCTCGGAAGCGAATAAAATGATTGGATAGCCGATCGACAGCGGCTCGTCCGCCTCATAAATCGGACTGTGGGCCTGCATCGCGTAATAGCCGTCAGACCGGGTGTTAGCCGCACCGGCGTCAACTTGGATGACTGTCTCGAAACCTTGTAGTCGTAGTACGTAACTGTACGTCGTTCGGGCCCCACGTTCGAGCCGCCATTCCTCAATCACGGCCTCATGATCGTTTTGATTCGCTTCGAATAAAACTTCTTGCGCCGTGTATTCTCGTTCATATGGAATCATCTCTTGAATGTTGACGGCCGTCATCGTCGCGAGTTTTTGCGATTCTTCCGATGGCGGTGTGATGAGAATCCCGATAAAGATCAAGATAGGGATGAGCAAATAAATGATGACCCGACTTTGCATATGGCTTCACCTGTCCTTTATCGAGTTTTTTCGCCATAATTTGTCAGAACCCTGCCTGACACTTGAAAAATGTCACGAGCAGCACGTTCAATCGTCAAAAATAGGACGACCGGATGTATGATGAATTCAGGAGGGGATTGGGATGAAGATTGGGGTTATCGGCGGGGGAATTGCCGGGTTGACAACGGCGGCTCTCGCTAGTCGGTCGGGACATGACGTGATTGTGTTTGAATCATCGCGCGAATGGGGCGGATGTGCCGGTAAGTTTGACCGCGGGGACTACCGTTTCCCGGCGGGGGCGACGCTCGGGATGGGGTTCGAACGAGGCGGACTCCATCAACGCGTGCTCGACTACTTAGACGAGGCGGTCGCAGTCGAGAAGCTCGACGAAGTAATGCATGTCCATCTGAGTGATCGAACGGTCGTCTACTATCAAGCGCGCCAAGCGTTTCTCAATGAACTGAGCGCGAAGTTTCCGGAACTGCAGTCGGATATCCGGTCATTCTTTCAAGAAGTATGGACGGATTTTGATAGAATTCGACCGCTGTTCGAGCGGTTGCCGGCTTTACCGCTCCGGACGCTTGACGATGCGCTGACCGCATTTCGTGGATTTCGGCCGAATCAAGTAGCGGCACTCGTAAAACTATATCGTCCGCTACATGAAACGTTGCGACGTCATCGGTTGGGCGGGACACCGTTCGAGCAATTCATCGATGGCATTTTACTCGATAGTTTACAGACGGGGGCACGCGAGGCGAGTCACTTGCTCGCGACCGTCGCGCTATCGATTTATCATGAAGGGGCATTTTACGTCGAAGGTGGATTGTACACACTCGCCCACGCCTTGGAACGCTCGATTCGACATAGCGGAGGCACGACGCTGCTTGGTCGTCAAATCATGAGAATCGAGCGCGTCGCCGACGGCTGGTTATTGACCGATCGCCGGGGCCGGCTTGAGATCGTCGACGTCGTCGTTGCCGCGATCCCACTCGAGGCGACACATCGCTTGCTGAGCGGTGCTGACGAGCGTCGATTTGCCGGGCAATATCGACGTCAGTTGAAGCAATCGCAATGGGGCACGTTCAGTCTATACGTGACGTTGCCCGAGCGCGTCTGTCTGGACCGGCCCTTATTCCAACAAGTGTATACGGACGACTTGCCGTCCGGCCATGCCTTCATCTCGATGTCGGCCGAGGACGACGTGTTACGGACGTCTCTCCCCGAACGGACCGTGACGGTCTCGACGCATATCGATTTATCAGAGTGGGACGATTGGAAAGACAGGGCCACCTATGAGAAACTAGAAGCAATATGGACCGAGCGTCTCATTTCGGCCGTGAAGCGGGCGTTTCCGGACTGGACGGGCGAATCAGCGGTCCTCCTTCCCGGGGGTCCAGGAGCGTGGGTGAAATATACGAGACGACCGCACGGTGCTGTCGGCGGCTATGCACAAACACCGCGTCAGGCTCTGTTCCATGCCGCGAGCTATCGGACGACGCTACCGAACTTTTTCGTGTGCGGGGATACGGTGTTCCCGGGAGCGGGGACGATCGGGGCAATGACGAGCGGGTTGCACGTCGGACGTGCGCTCGGTGCAAAGCTATAATGAAGGAGACGGTGTCATGCATAAGAAAACACTTAATGAGCTGACGACGAAAGAACTGTATGATCTGTTGGCGCTGCGGACCGAGGTGTTCGTCGTCGAGCAAGATTGTCCGTATCAGGAAGTCGACGGGAAAGATGTCACGGCGCATCATTACTGGATCGAAGAAGACGGTGTGATGGTCTCCGCACTCCGAGTTCTCGTCGAAGAAACGCCGATCGCCATCGGTCGTGTCGTCACGAAAGCGTCACATCGAGGCAAAGGGTACTCGCGCAGGCTAATGGAAGAAGCTGTCATTGACTTCGGGTCCGTCGAGCTCTACTTACAAGCTCAGACATACGTCGAACCGTTCTATGCGAGTTTCGGCTTTTCGCGAACGAGTGAAGAATACTTAGAAGACGGTATCCCGCATGTCGATATGACGCGGGAAAGAACAAAATCTTCCTAAAGCAGTGCGGTACCGTTCGCCAGAAGTTCATGGTAGAATGTTGAGGAATACATGCGCACATGAAAACGTGCGATAACATTATAGCGTGCAAAGGGGTTTACGATGGTGACTGACCAACAAGTGATTGAAAAAGCGAAAGAATTAGCCGACCTTTTGGCAAAGACTCCAGAAGTGGCCCGCTTCAAAGAAGCGGAAACGAAAGTGAACGAAAGTGAACGCGTCCAAACGTTGATCAAACGGATCAAATATTTACAAAAAGAAGCGGTCAACTGCAAGCATTACGGGAAGACCGAAGCGCTTGCCAAAGTCGAACTAAAAATCGACAAGGCAATGGACGAACTCGATTCGATTCCGGTCGTCCAGGCGTTCCAAGAGACACAAGTCGAAGTGAACGACCTCCTTCAATACGTGACGGTGACGCTCGCCAACTCGGTGACGGACCGAATCATCGAAGCGACGGAAGGCGACGTACTCGCAGGT
Source organism: Exiguobacterium sp. SH0S7 (assembly GCF_004337195.1). Taxonomy (NCBI): domain Bacteria; kingdom Bacillati; phylum Bacillota; class Bacilli; order Caryophanales; genus Exiguobacterium; species Exiguobacterium sp. SH0S7. Next base: position 130,363 of record NZ_SJVA01000005.1, on the reverse strand, counting down.
AAAACAGGAAGCGGCATGGCAGCGGAGAAATCACGCGGCGGTTGCGGATACTAAAAAACAACAGCTGGCCTTTGGTCAGCTGTTCTACTTTATAGAGGTGAGACGAAATGGAAGCGATACATCAGACACCGATGATGAAGCAATACTTTTCAATCAAGGCAGATTATCCTGACGCCTTTGTATTTTACCGGCTCGGTGACTTTTACGAGCTCTTTTTTGAAGACGCCCAAATCGTGGCGAAAGAACTCGAATTGACGCTCACCGCGAAAAACGGCAAAAACGCAGAGCATCCGATCCCGATGTGTGGAGTCCCGCATCACTCGGCAGCCGTCTACATCGAGCAGTTGATCGAAAAAGGATTCAACGTCGCAATCTGTGAGCAGATGGAAGATCCGAAAGCGACAAAAGGCCTTGTGAAGCGGGAAGTCATCCAAGTCATCACGCCAGGTACTTACATGGCCGCGCTCGGAGACAAAGACAACCGTTATTTGGTCGCCGTCGCCAAAGTTGGTGAAACCTACGGGGTCGCCCGTGGTGACGTGACGACAGGTGAATCTTGGCTGACGACGTTGCCGACGAAAGAAGCGGTCCTCCGTGAAGTCGAAGGATTGGTCCCGAGTGAGATATTAGTCGATGACGATCAGCTCGCGGACATGTTGCAACCGCTCGGGATCCCGCTGTCGATTCAAGTCGAACGCCGGTCGAGCGAACTGTCCGCATCGGCGAAAGACGACGCCCAAGTGAGCGCGTTTGATTTGCTGTACGCCTATTTGACACGGACGCAAAAGCGGGCGCTCGACCACTTGCAGCCGGCGATCGCCTATGAGGTCGAGGCCCACATGCAGCTCGACCCGAATACGGCACGCAATTTAGAACTGTTCCGCTCGGCCCGGTCCGGAGAACGGAAAGGCTCACTCTTATCACTGCTCGACGAGACGACGACCGCCATGGGTGGACGTCTTTTAAAGCGTTGGCTCGAACAACCGCTCTATACAGAGCAAGCGATCCATGAGCGTCAAGACGCGGTCGAGAACTTACTTGACGATTTCATGCTGCGCGACCAACTCCGGGACGAATTGAAACACGTCTATGATATCGAGCGGCTCGTCGCGAAAGTCGGCTACGGGACGGCGAACGCGCGCGATCTCGTACAATTGCGCGACACACTAGCACGCATCCCGGCTTTGAGCGTGATGCTCGAAGCGGTCGCATCAAGCCGGTTGCATCATATCCATGAGGACTTGGACACGTTCGAAGACTTGGCGGCGCTTCTTGAAGCGGCGCTCGTCGAATCTCCACCGATCTCGACGAAAGAAGGCGGAATGATTCGCAAAGGCTATTCTGAAGAGCTCGATCAGTTGCTTGAAGCGAAAGCGAACGGGAAGTCGTGGATCGCCAACCTGGAGCAACAAGAGCGGATCGCGACCGGGATCAAGTCATTAAAGATCGGCTACAACCGTGTCTTCGGGTATTATCTCGAAGTGACGAAAGCGAACGCCCGTTTACTCGAAGAAGGTCGGTACGAGCGGAAACAGACGCTGACGAACGCCGAACGCTACGTCACGCCCGAGCTGAAAGAAAAAGAAGCGCTCATCCTCGGTGCGGAAGAGAAGAGCTGCACGCTCGAGTATGACTTGTTCGTCACACTGCGCGACCGAGTCAAACTCGAGACGAAACGGTTGCAACAGCTCGCACGGTCGCTCAGTGAACTTGACGTCCTGCTCGCTTTGGCGATCGTCGCCGAAAAGCGGGACTACGTGCGTCCGACAGCGTCCGCAAACGTTCAAATCGATCGCGGCCGGCACCCGGTCATCGAGACGGTTCTGCCACGCGGTGACTATGTCGCCAACGACTTGACGCTTGACGACTCGCGTCAGATGCTGTTGATCACCGGACCGAACATGTCCGGTAAATCGACGTACATGCGCCAGTTCGCGTTGATCGCGATCATGCACCAAATCGGATCGTTCGTCCCGGCCGAGGCGGCCGAACTGCCGCTGTTTGACCGCATCTTCACTCGCATCGGGGCAGCGGACGACCTCGTGAGCGGTCAGTCCACGTTTATGGTCGAAATGACCGAAACGCGCCAGGCAGTGACCGAGGCGACGGCGAACAGCCTGATTTTGCTTGATGAGATCGGGCGCGGGACGTCGACGTATGATGGGATGGCGCTCGCGCAAGCGATCGTCGAATATATCGCCTCCTCAATCGGCGCGAAGACGCTGTTCTCGACGCATTATCATGAGCTGACCGTCCTCGAAACGACGATCCCGACGCTCGAGAACGTCCACGTCCGCGCCATCGAACGCGACGGACGCGTCGTCTTCTTGCATGAAGTTCATCCAGGCAAGGCCGACAAGTCTTACGGCATCCACGTCGCGGAACTGGCCGATTTGCCGCAATCGCTCATCGAACGAGCCCGGACGATCTTAACAGAGCTCGAACAAGAGAAAGAGCGGGTCGCTGCCCCGACTGACCCGATAACGAAGAAGTCGAGTGATGAAACCGCTCAGCTCTCTTTGTTCGAGACAAAAGATGAGTTAAAACAACAATTGCTCGAACTCGATCTTTTAGCGATGAACCCGATCGAGGCGATGCAGGCGCTCTATGCGCTCCAACAGTCTGCGAAGAAAGGGTGAGTCGATGGGGATCATTCAAGAGTTGCCAGAACAGTTAGCCAACCGGATTGCGGCTGGGGAAGTTGTCGAACGACCGGCATCGGTCGTGAAAGAACTCGTCGAAAACGCGATTGATGCCGGCGCGACGAAAGTGGAAGTCGAGCTAGAAGAGGCCGGGATCCGGCTCATCAAAGTGCGGGATAACGGCCACGGCTTTTACGAGGATGACGCGGCCCGTGCTTTTTTAAGACATGCGACGAGCAAGATACGAGACGAACATGATTTGTTCCGGATCCGGACGCTCGGATTCCGGGGCGAGGCGCTCGCCTCGATCGCCTCGGTCAGTCACGTCACGTTGAAGTCGCGCCGGGCTGATGAGGCCGGCTTTGAGATGACGCTACATGGCGGCGTCGTGATCGAGCAAACACCGACTGCTGCGAACGTCGGGACAGAAATCACGGTCAGTCAATTGTTCTATAATACGCCAGCCCGTTTGAAATACTTGAAAACGTCTGCGACCGAGCTCGCGAGCATCACCGACACGTTGAACCGGATCGCCTTGTCACACCCGGAAGTTCGATTGACGGCTTTCCATGAAGACAAAGAGCTGCTCCGAACGAACGGGAACGGGGACATCAAGCAAGTCATGCTCGCGATCTACGGTCGGCAAGTCGCCGCCCAAATCGTGACGGCGTCGAGCAAGACGAATGACTACAGCTTGAGTGCTCACCTCGTGCGGCCCGAAGTGACGCGTTCAAATAAACAGTATGTGACTTTGATCTTGAACGGGCGGAGCATCAAAAATTTCGCGCTCACGCAAAGCGTGCTCGAAGGCTATCATACGCTTCTGCCGATCGGTCGTTACCCGATCGCTGTGCTCGAAGTGAACATGGACCCGATGCTGATCGATGTCAACGTCCATCCGACGAAGCGGGAAGTGCGGCTGTCAAAAGAGAAGGAACTCTGTCAACTGATCCGGGAGACGGTTCAGCTGACACTTCGGGAGCAACGGTTGATCCCGTCGGTCAAACCAAGACAGCCGTCCGTTCCGACAGAGCAATCGAAGCTTGATTTCACTGTCGAACGCTCAGACACAACAGTTGAGCCGAACGCATGGAACTATCCGATCCCACGCGAGCCGGTCACATCTCCGAGTCGCTGGTCGCCGACACCACTCGTTCAAGAGACACCGGTTGAAACAGTGCGGCTAGAAGAACCACGGCTTGAAAAGGCGGAAAGCCGGCTACCGGCGCTCGACGTCATCGGTCAGCTCCATGCCAGTTACATCGTCTGCGGCGCGGACGATGGCATGTACATCATCGACCAACACGCCGCCCAAGAACGCATCAAGTACGAGCTGTTTTATGACCAACTCGGCCAGCCTGAAAAAGAGTACCAGTTGTTGCTGTTGCCACTCACGCTCGAGTTCACCCAACAAGAGACGCTCGCAATCGAAGAAGTCGCCCCACTTCTTAAAGAAGCGGGACTCGATTTAGAGGCGTTCGGAGGCAATACGTTTCTCGTCCGGGAAATCCCGACATGGTATCCGCAGCACGATCTCGAAGGGACAGTCCGTGATTTGATCGAGATGGCAATTCGGGACCGATCAATCGATATCGCTAAATATCGCGAAGAGGCGTCGATTCTGATGGCGTGCAAACGATCGATCAAAGCGAACCATCCGTTAAACCTCGAGATGATGCGACAGTTGATCCGCGACCTTGGCGAGACGACGTCCCCGTATACGTGTCCGCATGGACGTCCGATTTTAGTGAAGTGGAGTACGTATGAACTCGAGAAGTTGTTCAAACGTGTCATGTGACAAACGTTGTAATCTTATTTTAACCGACTGTAACGTTTATGGATGCTTAGGTATGGGAACAATATACACATGTCGTCAAACGCATCGAGGTTGAGAGGTGGAGTTCACACTGCCTCACCCTCAAGATGTAGACATGATTCATAAACCAGTAGGGGGAAATGATTATGACAGACACGCTTAAAGTAACGACACGAGAATTACGACCACGTTCGGTTCGAACAAACTTGCGTAAAGAAGGAAAAGTACTTGGTGTCGTTTACGGCTACAAAGTCGAAAGCACACCAGTCGCGTTTGAAGAAATGGCATTGCGCAAGATTCTCCGTGAACACGGTGACAACGCCTTGATCGAACTTAACATCGACGGCAAGAAAGTAAACACACTCGTTCACGGGACGGAAGTTGACCCGTTCACGAGCACATACAAGCACGTCGAGTTCATGGCAGTCAAAATGGATGAGGCAACTGAAGTTGAAGCAGACGTCACACTCGTCGGCGACGCGAAAGGTGTCAAAGAAGGCGGCTTCTTGTCGCAAGCACTCTATAAAGTCACTGTTTCGGCAACACCTGCTAACATCCCAGAGCGAATCGAGCTCGACGTTAGTGAGCTAGAGATCGGTGACTCACTCACAGTTGCTGACATTCCGGAGAATAAGGATTATGAAATTTTATCTGAAGGCGATCTTCAAATCGCATCAGTGAACGAGCCGGTAGCAGTCGAAGAAGAGGAAACTGAAGGTGAAGAAGCTTCAGCTCCAGAAAAATCGACTGATGAGACGACAGATTCTTCTGAGAAAGCATAATTGGTTTCATGCGGCCCTTTACGAAGGGTCGCTTTTTTTAGTCACAAATCCGACAAATGTAACCGATTACGATGTGAAAAGTGTGTCAACAGTTCGAATGGGCAGTTGCAAAAATGTCGCTCCGGGCTTATATTGTTAATGATTTCACATGTTTGTTCTTATTATATGGTTCATTTAAACAGAAAGAAGGGTTTGTGACATGGCATCAATGGAAATCCATGCACTCGAATCATTACGGAAGAAAGCACAGGCTTCCTCAGCGATGATTCACTATCGGCCGATGGAATATTTTTTACGGGCAATGCTCGCGGGGATTTTTATCGGGTTCGCATCAATCTTCACATTAAAAGTCGTCAACGGCATGTATCTTGTAGATTCACCATTTACGACGCTCATCGGGGGATTCTCGTTCGGGATCGCGCTCGTCATGATCATCTACGGAGGCGCTGAACTATTTACCGGGAATACGATGTATTTTACGACTTCAACGATGCGTGGCTATACGACGCTGAGTGATACGATGCTCGTCTGGTTGCTTTGCTTCGTCGGGAACGCGCTCGGCGGCATTCTTTTCGCCTTGTTGCTCGCGCCGACTGGAGTCATTCAAGAGCTCGGCATGAACAACTGGTTATTTGCCGTCGTCGAGAGCAAGATGCATCATACGACAGTCGAAATCTTTTTTAGAGCCATCTTCTGTAACTGGATGGTCTGTCTCGCCATCTTCTTGCCGAAACAGATGAAAAATGAATTTGCCCAAATCTTCTCGATGATCTTCCTAGTGGCCGTCTTCTTCGCTTCAGGGTTTGATCACGTCATCGCCAACTTCGTCTTGTTCGCACTCACACTCGTTGTTCCGCATCCAGAAGCAATCAGCTTTGCTGGAGCCATCCACAACTTGATTCCGGCTACGTTCGGAAACATTATCGGAGGCGCGTTATTCATGGGAGCAATCTATACATGGTTGAACGCTAAAGGATTGCGTGAAGCACAAGAGTCAGAGCAAGAAGAAGTCGAACTGAAAATCGTCAAGCCAGCCAAAGAAGTATGACATACATCACGAAACGCACAGTCGAGCCCATATCAGGGATTCGGCTGTTTTTTTACGTTCGGGATCGGTTGCAACTGTCACAATATCGACGTGCCTCAAATCGATAAAACGTGACATAATCTATATATAGAATTTTTATCGGTTATCAGAAGTTAAATAATCAATATATAGCGAGGTGATGCGGAGTGAACATGCTCCAGCTTTATAATGATGTCTGTGTGCTACCAGATCAAGATTTGATCCAAGAGAACGCCAACGTCGACGGGAAGTCGCCACTCGGCAAACTAGCGCGCTTATCTTCAGAAGTGTCAAAACAATTATCGACCACGTATCTATTGTCGGAACGGTCACGTCTAGCGATCCGTGATAATTACTTATATGTGCATGACGCCGATTACTATGTGACCGGATCGACGACGTGTTGTCAAATCCCGCTCGGAGAGTTACTCGCGAACGGGTTCCACACCGGACACGGGACGATTCGTCCCCCGCAGGACATTCGTTCGGCGCTGGCGCTCGCCTCGATCATTCTTCAAGCGAATCAGAACATGCAACACGGGGGACAGGCGTTCCCGATGTTTGACGTCGATCTCGCTCCTTACGTCGAGAAGACGTATGAACGTCAACTCGAGCGGCTGAACGGACTACCGATTGAGCTGACGGCGGAACAACAACAACAGATTGCTGAAGCAGAAACCGTATCGGCGACGTACCAGGCGTGCGAGGCGTTTATCCATAACGCCAACTCGATGCACTCGCGCGGCGGCGGTCAAGTTCCGTTCGTGTCGATCAACTACGGCACCGACACGAGTCGGTGGGGACGGGTGTTTATCCGCGAGTTGTTAAAAGCGACAGAGCGAGGATTAGGTAACGGGGAGACGCCGATTTTCCCGATTCAAATCTTCAAAGTAAAGGAAGGCGTCAATTTCAATGACGGGGACCCGAACGTCGATTTGTTCCGCCACGCATGCCGCGTGACGGGCAAGCGGTTGTTCCCGAACTTCTCGTTCGTCGATGCGCCGTTCAACCTTCAGTACTATGACGGGACACATGCTTCAGAAGTTGCCTACATGGGCTGCCGGACACGAGTGATGGGAAACCGTCATGGGGCAGAGACGTCGATCGGAAGAGGTAATTTATCGTTCTCGACGTTGAATTTAGTGAAGATGGCACTCGTGTCATCCGATATCGAGTCGTTTTATAAGACGTTGGATGGATTCGTTGACATCGCCATCGAGCAATTGCTCGAGCGCTTCGACTATCAATGCAAGCGACATGCGGATGAATTCCGCTTTCTTTATGCGCAGCACGTCTGGCGGGGGAGTGAGACACTTTTGCCTGAATCGGAATTACGAGACGTGTTAAAACAAGGGACGTTGTCGCTCGGCTTCATCGGTCTCGCCGAAGCGCTACGCGTCCTCGTTGGCGGGACGCACGTTGAATCGAGGGAAGCAGAACGTATCGGTCTTGATATCGTGACCCATCTCGCGAACCGGATGAGGCAGGCGGGGGACGATCATGATTTAAACTTTTCGCTACTGGCGACGCCGGCCGAAGGATTGTCCGGGAAGTTCGTGTTAAACGATCAACACGAATTCGGGATGATCGCCGGTGTGACAGATCGCGCATTTTATACGAATTCGTTCCACGTCCCAGTTTATCAACACGTCTCAATCCGGGACAAGGTTCGAATCGAGGCACCATATCACGCCTTATGTGACGCCGGACATATTACGTACGTCGAGGTCGACGGTTCGCTCGCCCATAACCCGGAAGCGGTTGAATCGATCGTGCGGCTCATGCGGGCTCATGACGTCGGCTATGGCTCGATCAATCATCCGGTCGATCGTTGCGGGAGTTGCGGTCTAGAAGGAATCATCGACGAGTCGTGCCCGACGTGCGGGGAACGAAATCAGATCGAGCGGATCCGTCGTATCACCGGTTATTTGGTCGGGACGATGGATCGATGGAATTCGGCGAAACGAGAAGAAGAACGAGCGAGGGTGAAACATCATGCGCGTCCTATCCGTACTTGAAGAATCGGTCGTCGATGGTCCGGGCATTCGAACCGTGATTTTTACAGCAGGCTGTCCACATCGTTGCCCGGGCTGTCACAACCCTGAATCGTGGAATCCGCGAGGCGGTCGTGACATCTCGGTCGAAGAGTTGTTGGACCGTGTCGAGACGGCCGCATGGGAAGGCGTGACCATATCGGGCGGTGAACCGTTCCTGCAACCGGCTGAGCTGTCGGAGGTCGTGCGCGGTTGCAAGACACTCGGGAAGAACGTCTGGATCTATACTGGCTACACGTTAGAAGCGCTACAACAGCTAGAAAATGAGGACATCGACATCGTCCTTGACCACGCCGACGTGCTCGTCGACGGGCGTTTCGAGCAGCCGCTCATGGACCGCTCGCTCCGTTTCCGGGGGTCGAGCAACCAGCGGATCATTTTTCTGAACAAAGCGTGATCGGGGCGACAACGCCCCGATTTTTTGTATACTAACAAAAAAGGGGGAAATCATTATGAAATGGTGTAGCTATGAAATCGAAGGGGAGACAAGAGTCGGGGTGGTCGAAGCGGACCAAGTATATGATGTCAGTGATCAACTACATACGAACTCATTGTTAGAAGTAATCGCGCGCGAATTTAAACCGGATATCGATCTAGACGTCGCAAGCGTACGAGCGCTCGAAGACGTCAAACTTCAAGCGCCATACCGGCCGCTGAAAAATGTCATCTGTATCGGGAAAAACTACGAGGAGCACGTGAAAGAGATGGATACGGCGGGAGCCGGTAAGCTCGTCATCTTCACGAAAGCACCGACCTCGGTCGTCGGTCCTGATGCCATCGTCGAGCGTCATGCAGCGCTTACCGACCAACTTGACTATGAGGGCGAGCTCGCCGTCATCATCGGAAAGTCAGGACGCGACATTCAAGACGTCGAGGACCACATTTTTGGGTATACCATCATTAACGATATTACGGCACGAGACGTGCAAAAGCAGCACGTCCAGTTTTTCCGCGGCAAGTCGTTCGACACGTTCTGTCCGTTCGGACCATTTATCGTCACGCCGGAAGAACTCGAATTTCCACTGTCAATCCGCACAGACGTGAACGGGGAAAACCGTCAGCTCGGATCGACAGATGACATGATCCGACCGATCGATGAACTGATTCGGACGCTCTCAGCAGGGATGACGCTCGAAGCGGGTGACATCATCGCGACCGGGACGCCAGCCGGGGTCGGACATGGGATGAAGCCACCGGTCTACCTCCAGTCCGGAGACCGGGTCGAAGTGACGATTTCCGGGCTCGGCACGTTACGGAACGACATCGTCTGACGAAATTGACGCAAATTGTGAAGAATCTTGTAATCGTTCCGTCAATTCCATGAAACGGTGCCGGCTTCTATTATACTCAGGGTAGAAGTTAGAGGAAACATCATTGAGGAGATGACATGTTATGGAACGAAATGATCGGCCAAATGAACAAAATCGACATGAAGATTGGTTAGATACAGAGCTAGGTTCGTCAAAGCGGGCGCCTGAGCCTCCGCAAGCAGAACAAGTCGCTCGGCCCTCTTTCATGAGCCGGATGTTCCCAGGGTTCATCGGCGGCGTCGCCGGGGCGTTGTTGACCGGTGCGATTGGGTTACCGTTTATCGATCAAGCACCTGACGTCACGTCGAATACGAATGTGACGTCAGACGGGACACCTGTCCAAACCTCATCGAACATCAAAGACACATCGGTCACCAATGCGGTCGCGGTGGCACAACCGGCAGTCGTGACCGTGAACAACTTCGCGGCGAGCGGATTCTCGAACGAAGCGGTCGAAGCGGGTGTCGGATCAGGGGTCATCTATAAAAAAGAAAATGGCTCGGCTTACATCGTCACGAACCATCACGTCGTCAATGGCGCCGACCGTCTGACCGTCACGTTCAACGACGGTTCAACTGCTGATGCGAAGCTCATGGGAAGCGATGCGACGTACGATTTGGCCGTGCTCGAAGTCGACGCGGACAACGTATCGTCTGTGATTAAGATCGGGAAATCGAGCGAATTGAAACCGGGGCAGACGGTCATCGCCATCGGTAACCCGCTCGGACAGTTTGAGAACTCGGTCACACGCGGGATCGTCTCTTCGACGTCGCGTCTCGTACCGGTCGATACGGACGAGAACGGACAAGCGGACTTTAATGCCGAAGTCATCCAAACGGATGCGGCCATCAACCCCGGTAACTCTGGTGGGGCGTTGATCAATGAATCCGGTCAGTTGATCGGGATCAACTCGATGAAAATCGCGACCGATTCTGTCGAAGGGGTCGGCTTCTCGATTCCGGTCGACATCGCGTTGCCGCTCATCAATCAAATTGAGCAGACCGGAGAAGTAAACCATCCGTCGCTCGGTGTCTCATTGCGTGACGTTAATGAGTTCCCGCCTGGTTATTTGACTGAACAGATCAAGCTACCGGAGTCGGTGACGGCCGGGACGATTATCGTCGACGTGCAGGCGGACAGTTCGGCGGCGGCAGCGGGCCTTGAGGCTCGTGACGTCATCGTCAAAATCAACGATCAACCCGTGTCCTCGTTCATCGATTTGCGGAGCGAATTGATTCGTGACACGGACGGCGTCGTCACGATCGAGTACGTCCGGGACGGCAAGACCGAAACGGTCGATGTCGAGATTCAAAATGCGAACGGAGACGCGTTGTAAAGATGGGCACGATGCCCATCTTTTTTGTTATGCTTAGAAAAAGGAGGGGATAACGTGATTCGTAAGTTATACGGTGTGTTATTTTTAGGGGCCGGCATCATGCATTTCGTTCAAGAGCGCGCCTTCATGTCGATTATTCCGAAATCATGGCCGTTCAAGCGCTTCATGGTACAGGCTAGCGGTGTGATTGAAGTCGTCTATGGCGTGTTGTTGCTCTTGAACAAAGGGACCGGTTTCGTCAAGAAGACGTTGCCAGCTTTTTTGATTGCCGTGTTCCCGGCAAACATCAATATGGCACTCAAACCATCCCGGATCGGGGGCAAGACGTTACCAAAATGGGTGACATGGGGTCGACTGCCGCTGCAATGGGTGTTGATCAAAGGCGTCAAGAAACTGTGACTACATAACGGGGGAATCAATCATGACTACGAACGTACTGAACTGGTTCGAGCATTTTCATGCTCATCCGGAAGTGAGTTGGAAAGAAGAAAAGACGACGAAGACGATTGCGGACATCTTGGCGTCATGGAACGTGCGTCACGAGACGTTTGACGACGTGACGGGTGTCATCGCTGAAATCGGCACCGGTGCCGACGTTATCGCCGTCCGAGCCGATATCGATGCCTTATGGCAACAAGTCGACGGAGAGTTCAGGGCTAATCATTCGTGCGGCCACGACGCCAACATAAGCATGGTGCTCGGCGCGCTCGAGCTGTTAAAGGACGAGGCGCTCTCGAAACGGATCCGCTTTATCTTCCAACCGGCGGAAGAACAAGGTAACGGCTCGCTCGCGATGATCAATAAAGGGGCACTTGACGATGTCAGCCACTTGTACGGCATTCATTTGCGCCCGCTCGAAGAGCTGAAGCGCGGCCAATACGCCGCTGCGATTCAACACGGCGCCGCTTTGTTCTTGAAAGGACGGATCATCGGGGACGATGCCCACGGTGCGAGGCCACACCAAGGTCAGAATGCGCTCGACGTCGTCTTCACGATTCAACAGATGTTGAAAAGCATCTATCTGTCGCCGTTTGAGCCGCATTCGATCAAGCTGACCGGTGTCCAGGCAGGAAGTGACAACATGAACATCATTCCGGGCAACGCCACGTTCTCGATTGACGTGCGGGCCCAACAAAACAAAGAACTGCTCGAGCTTCGTGACCGTCTCGAGACGATATTGCATCAAATTAGCGTGCTGCATGGCGTCGAAATCGAGTTGGAATGGCAAGACTTCACGCCGGGTGCCGAGATCGGGAAACACTCGAGCCGGATTACAGCAGAAGCGATCACCGCACTCCATGGCGAGGACGCGCTCGTCAATCGCATCGTGACGTCAGGAAGTGACGATTTTCATTTTTACACGGTCGAGAAACCGGGACTCGATGCCACGATGATCGGGATCGGGGCAAATTTGACGCCGGGACTGCATCACCCGCAGATGACGTTCGACCGCGACGTCTTGCCTGAAGGGGCGGCTTTGCTCGCCGAGACGCTACGCCGAGCGGTTGCAATACGATAAAGTGAAACGAAATGGACGGGGCGTGAGCTTGCCGTCCATTTTTTTGTTGCCAACTTCTTATGTAAGCGTTATCATATTCTCATTAGCGACAATATAACGACAATTCTGAATTTTCGCTAACGGGGAGGAATTTACATGGAACTGCAGGGGAACAGGCAAGACATGAAGCTCGGTTGGGCGCTCTTACCGCTACTTGTCATGATCGGGGTCATGCTCGTCGCCATCGTCAAACTCGAGCAAGGACCACACATCCCGCTCATCGTCGGGACGGCGACCGCTTCGCTTGTCGCGTGGCGTCACGGCTACAAATGGAAAGACATCGAGGAGATGATGTACAAGGGGATACGGCTCGCCTTGCCGGCGGTCGTCATCATCATCTTGGTCGGTTTGACGATCGGCGCCTGGATCGGGGGAGGCGTTGTCGCCACGATGATATATTTTGGGTTGAAGATCATCTCGCCGGCCTACTTCCTCGTGACGATCTGTCTCATCTGTGCGGTCGTTGCTTTGTCGATCGGCAGTTCGTGGTCGACGATGGGGACGATTGGTGTCGCCGGGATGGGCATTGGGCTCAGCATGGGGATTCCGGCGCCGATGGTCGCAGGTGCCGTCATCTCGGGCGCCTACTTCGGCGATAAGATGTCGCCGCTGTCGGATACGACGAACCTTGCGGCCGGTTTGACGCATACGAACTTGTTCGTCCACATCCGTCATATGCTTTATACGACGATTCCGGGACTCATCATCGCGCTTGGCGTCTATTGGTGGCTCGGGACGCGTTTCAATGATACGGCGACGAATCCTTCAGATATCGTGCAGACGCTCGGCATTTTGGAGGACAGTTTCGTCATTTCGCCTTGGTTGCTACTGATTCCGCTCGCGGTCATCGTGCTCGTCACGAAAAAAGTACCGGCCATCCCGGCACTCGTCGTCGGGATCGCGCTCGGCTTCCTGGCCCAAGTCGTCATTCAAGGCGGATCGCTCTCGGATAGCGTCGGTGCGCTTCAAAGCGGCTATGTCATCGACACCGGCAATGAGCTCGTCGATAATTTATTCAGTCGAGGTGGGCTCGACGCAATGATGTATACCGTCTCGATGACGATCGTCGCGATGACGTTCGGGGGGATTTTGGAGTATTCGGGGATGCTGCAATCAATCATGAACCAGATCGTCAAACTGGCGAAGACGGCCGGCTCGATGATCGCGTCGACGATTCTCGCCGGGATTGCGACGAACGCGACGTGTTCCGAGCAATACATATCGATCGTCGTGCCGGCACGCATGTTTGCCGGGGCCTATGAGAAGATGGGGCTCCACTCGAAGAACTTGTCCCGGGCGCTCGAGGACGGCGGCACGCTGACGTCAGTGTTCATCCCGTGGAACACGTGCGGGGTGTTCATTCTCGGGACGCTCGGTGTCGGGGCGTTCGAGTACGCGCCGTACGCCGTGCTCAACTTCGTCGTCCCGGTCATCTCGATCATCTATGCGTTCACAGGGTTCACGATCGAACGGATCACGGTGTTGCAAGCAGAAACACAAGTCGAAGATCAAGCAGCATTATAAAAATTTCCCGGCCCTCTAGGCCGGGAAATTGAATTTATAGACGGCGCGGGGGCGGCCTTGGGCGTAGCTCATTTCTTCACCAATGACGCTGACAAGGTATGCGTCGTGTAGTTTTTTGATGAGCCGCTCGGTCGTCCGTCGCGAGACGTTCAAGTAGTCGGTCAGCTCTTTGGCGGTGAACTCGAGTTTGCGTTTCGAGAATCGGATGATCTTGCCGGCGTTGGCCGGGCTGATGCCGACTTGTTTGACGATATCGAACGCAACTTCTTCGGTCACACGGTAAGAAGTCACGTCGTCGCGTTTCGGGAAAGACAATCGCTTCGAGTCGTCAACGATGCGGACTCGTTCGTCGGTGGCTGCAGACAAGGCGATTTGTGCATGTTCGTAAGCTTGTTGGTATTGGGTGCCGTAGCCGATCCCGATTGAAGAGTCAAAAGACGCGGGGGCGAGCGTGTTTTCTTCGAGGGCGCTGATCGTCTCGCCTTTCGTCGTCAACAGAGCGGTCGAGGGACCGTCCGTCGTTTCGAGATGTCCGCCGATATAGTGAACCGTTGCCAAATGGTCGCGGAGCGCCTCAGAATCGGTATCATATAAAATGATTGAAAATTGAGCGTTGTCCGCCAACAGTTGCCGAACACGTTGAATCAGTTGCTCGAGATGGGACCGGATCGTACTCGGCGGCTCGATCATGAGCTGACTCTCATAGCCTTGCTCTTGCAATTGGCTGTGGACACGCTCGATGCTCGTCAAGGCCAAGTTCGTTTGAGCGGGTTGTAAGTCCGCGTGAAACGCGAATACGTCTTGAAAGTCGACGTCAGGATGAATCTTCATCAAATGAGGTGGGGTCGTCACTGCGGGGAGGGACGATAAAATCGCCGCCAACCGTTTCGGCTCGATCACATCGATCGACACGTGTTCGAGGGAGACGGCACGAGTGAGCGCCGCCGACAAGAGCGTCGTCAACAGCACGGTCTCGTCTTGGACGACGTGGTGCGCCATATTCGTACTGAGATAAGGCAGCGCGTACGAATAAGGGAACGAGCCCGAGAAGAAGACGCCGTCGAACGAACCGAGCTGTTTGGCGATCGTGGCCGCCTCGTGCGGATGTTTATACGTATAGTAGGCGAAGCGAACATCTTCATAATCAGGGGCCAGCGCCGTGATGGTAGCGACGAAGTCGGCCGAACCGACGATTGCTAAATGAATCGACATACGAAAACTCCTCCTTGCAATTTAGCGACTATTTAACGACAATATATACAATGAACTTTTAAATGTAAAGGAGCTCTTATCATGAAACTAGAAAAAATAGAACTGTTTGCGATTGAACTACCGCTCAAAGTCCCGTTCATCGTCAGCTACCATCGCTATGACGTCATGCCGTCGGTAATCGTCAAGATGACGACCGAATGCGGTCTCGTCGGGTACGGTGAGGCGGTTGCCGACGAACACGTGACGGGCGAGTCGCTTGAGAGTACGATCAGTGTCATTCGCCACTTGCTCGGTCCACTGTTGATCGGACGGAACCCGATGCATCTAGAACGGATTCACGACGAGATGGACCGGGCCATCCGTGACGTTCCAGCGGCCAAGGCAGCGCTCGACATCGCTTGTCATGACTTGATCGGGAAGAAGCTCGGACAACCCATCTACGAGTTGCTCGGCGGACGCTATCACGACGCCTTCCTGGTCACACACGTCTTAAGTATCGGTGAGCCTGAAGCGATGGCGGCGGAAGCGTCGGAACAGGTCGGAGAAGGTTACACGGCCGTCAAAATGAAAGTCGGCGTCGATGTCGCCTCGGACGTCCGTCGTGTCGCGGCAGTAAGGCAAGCGGTCGGTCCTGACGTCCCAATCCGTGTTGATGTCAACCAAGGCTGGGTAAACGCGGCAAAGACGCTGCAGGCGATGCGTAAGCTCGAACCGTTCGATATCGATTGGGTCGAGCAACCGGTCAAAGCCGACGATTTTGAAGGAATGCTCGAAGTCAAAGGCAAAATATCGGTCCCGCTTATGATTGACGAAGGGGTACGGGGTGTCGCCGACATGCGCCGCTTGACGATGATGCAAGCGGCGCATAAAGTGAACGTGAAATTGATGAAGTGCGGCGGCATCTATCCGGCGAAAAAACTCGTCCATATGGCCGAGATGTCCGGTATCGAGTGTCAAATCGGCTCGATGGTCGAATCGTCGATCGCTTCGAGCGCGGGCTTTCACGTCGCGTTCTCGAGCAAAATCGTTCAATCGGTCGAACTGACCGGCCCGCTCCGGTTCGCTACGGACGTCGGCAATTTGACGTACGATTTACCGTTCATCCGCTTGAACGACCGTCCGGGTCTCGGTGTCGACGTCGATGAGGACGTGCTCCGTCGCCTGACGACCGATTACTATGAAGTCGGAGGCGCCGATCATGTGGCACGGTGAATGCAATGGACTTGAACTCGACGTTCGGCATTTGACCGATATGAACTTGACGGCCATCGAAGCGGTGCAACAAACCGTGATTGCTGATCTTGCCGAAGGTAGCCATTACCAAGCGCTCACGACAGACGAATTCATGAAGCTGTTGTCGGATCAGACGATCATCGGCGCGTTCCACAAAGATGCGTTGATTGCGTTTCGGGCGTTGCTCATCCCGCCGCTCGATGACGAACATTTAGGTCGTGACATCGGGCGGCGTGAGGATGAACTCGATCGCATCATCTACCAAGAGGTGACGAACGTCGATCCGTCTTATCGGGGCTACCGTTTGCAGCAACATTTAGGTAAGCTGTTGATGGAAGAATTGAGCCAAGATGAACGGTTTGACCTCGTCTGTGCGACCGTCGCCCCGTTCAACATCCCGAGCTTGAAGGACAAGTTTGTCCTGGGTCTAAGAATTGGCGCACTCAAACAAAAGTATGGCGGTAAACTTCGTTATATCTTTATGAAAGAACTGCATACGGGTTGGCGACCGTTAGGTGAGACGGCGTGGCTTGAGATGAGTGATACGGACGGCCAAGTCGAATTATTGAAGACGGGTTGGTACGGCACGGCGATGAAACGAGTCGACGAGACGTGGCTTATCCAATATGAACGGTAAAAATGGCCTGATCCATGTGATCAGGCCAAACGTATTTAGTCGAGGATAAATAAAATGTCATCGGCAAGTTTTTCATACGTCCGATCGCTCGGGTGGAACTGATCGCTTGCGAGGTCTCGGGTGACGTCGCTCACGTACGCGAACGGATCGATCACGTCGATGCGGTACGTATTCCCAAGGTTAGCCGCCGCAGCGTTCCAGTCGAGAATCAGCTGGTTGAACGCCTGTCCGTTCGTGTTCTCGGGGAACGGGTTGTAAAGCGCGATATAGACGATTTGAGCCGTGTCGTTCAGACCACGGATTTCTGCAAAGATATCATTTAAGTTTGCTTTAGCGTCCGTGACGACTTGTTCGATATCGACAGATTCGAAGTTATCGACGTTCTCGCCCCGGTTGAACAGGTCGTTGCCGCCGATCGTTAGCGTGATGTAGCGGGCGTTTTTGATTGTCCGCTGAACTTCCGGCTGAGCGAGCTGAGCGAGCAGGTCCTCGGTGCGTGCCCCCGATATGGCCAAGTTTTGTGTGCGGATATCTTGGTCTTCGAGAGCGGCGCTGACCGGTTGAACGTAACCGGCGCCTGACGTCGAACCGACGCCGCGTGTGATTGAATCACCGAGAGCGACGAAAATTTCGCCGTCTGGTTCAGGTCTCGTATCTTCGCTGACCGAGAGCGTACGCTCCGGCGGGTTGACGATGTCTTGATACCCGATCCAAAGACCAAACAAGGCCGTTGCCGTCAATAAGACAGAGCCGATTAAAAAGGCATACCATTTCCCATTTTTCATCTGATGACCTCACTTTCTATGAGACCATCATATCAAATATATTTGAACCTGCCCTATGTGAATGTTCGAATAGGACAGAAGCGGACGAGTCCGCTAGAATAGAGTTGAGGTGAGACGATGCAACCAACATTGAAAATAGACCATTTGACAAAAGTAATCGGGAAAAAAACCATCATCGACGATATCTCGTTCGATGTGTTTCCTGGGGAAGTGTTCGGCTTTTTAGGACCGAACGGTGCTGGTAAGACGACGACGATCCGGATGATCGTCGGCTTGATCAAACCGACGAAAGGGTCCGTCTCGATTTGCGGTTTTGGCGTCGAGCGCCAGTTCGTCCAAGCGATGAACCAGATCGGGGCGATTGTCGAGAATCCCGAGCTGTATAAATTTTTGAGTGGCCGCGAGAACTTGAACGTGTTCGCGCGCATGTTACCGGGTATCACGGAGGCCCGGATTCAAGAAGTGATCGACCTCGTCGATTTGACGGCCCGGATCGATGACAAAGTGAAGACGTACTCGCTCGGGATGCGCCAACGGCTTGGGATCGCGCAAGCGATGCTCAACAACCCGCGTGTCTTGATTTTAGATGAACCGACGAACGGGCTCGATCCGATGGGGATCCGTGATTTGCGACTGTTTATCCGTCGCCTCGTCGAAGAGACCGGACTCAGTGTGCTCGTTTCAAGCCACATCTTGGCGGAAATTGAGTTGCTCGCTGACCGTGTCGCCATCATGTCGCGCGGCAAGATTGTGAAAGTCGGTACCGTTCAAGAGCTGATCAATGAATTGGCGTCGACGGTCGACGTTCAAGTGGCGGACAGTTTTGAGGTGTTGCCGATTGTTCGTGGTTTTGAATCGATCGAGCAGGCGGACGTCGTCGACGAACGGACGATCCGTGTCTCGATGAACTTAGAAGACACGGCCCGATTAAATCGTTATTTGCTTGATCGAGATGTGGAAGTCTTTGGTCTCGAACGACGTGTTCAGACGCTCGAAGAACTGTTTATCACATTGACCGGGGGTGACCATATTGTCTAATCCATCTTTACTCGGCCTGATTCGTAACGAAGTGTTGAAGATCCATAATAAGCGACGACTATTGGTCGTCTCGGTCATCCTCGTCGTACTCGTCTCGATGTTCACGTACGCCAACTATCGTCAAATCGAGAAGCAGCGTGAAGAGCAAGGGACGATTGACTGGCGTGTCGACTTGCAGCAAGAGATCGTC
Organism: Exiguobacterium sp. SH0S7; assembly: GCF_004337195.1. Classification (NCBI taxonomy): domain Bacteria; kingdom Bacillati; phylum Bacillota; class Bacilli; order Caryophanales; genus Exiguobacterium; species Exiguobacterium sp. SH0S7. Next base: position 111,180 of record NZ_SJVA01000005.1, on the reverse strand, counting down.
GATACGCAAAACCGGCTCGCCTCGGCGAACGTCCAAGACGAGTTCCGGCAAATCCTCGAGTTCCAAGTGCAACAAAATCAATACTACTTAGATAACGACATCAACCCGAGTTATCCTGGGGCGCCGACGTTCATGCGTGTCTTCTTCTCCCAAGGGACGACGCTCGTCCTGCCGCTGTTCATCATCGTTCTGATGGCAGACATCGTCAGCGGCGAGCATAATGACGGGACGATCAAGACGCTGTTGTCACGTCCGGTCCGGCGCTTTAAGATTTTGTTGGCGAAATGGATGACGACGCTGTTGTACACATCGATCCTCATCTTCATCACGGCGTTCGTCAGTTACGCCATTTCCGGGATCGTGCTCGGATGGGACGGTTGGACGGCACCGATCTTGACCGGATTCCAGGCCTCAGCGACCGGGACGTTCTCGACCGACTTCGTCCATACGTTGCCGATGTGGCAATACTTGCTCATGTCGGTCGGTCTATCGTGGTTCGTCGTGGCGGCCGTCGGTACGATCGCACTCATGATTTCGGTCCTCGTCAAAAATACGGCGACCGGGATCGGGATCATGATGGCCATCCTCATTTCGGGACCGCTCCTCACGTCGCTCGGTTCGAACTGGGACAGCTCGAAATACTTGGTGAACGTCAACTTCGGTCTTCATACCTATCTCGAGGGACAAGCCCCGCCGATCGATGGGATGACGCTGCCGTTCTCGCTCATCGTCATTTTTGCTTGGTCGCTTGCGGCTTTGGCGTACGCGTTCTATCACTTCACTCAAAAAGATGTCTATTAAATGAGAAAGTGTCACCATCCCGGTGGCGCTTTTTTTATACGGTTGAAAGCACTAAACAGGAAGACTGAATAGGTTAAATGTCTCAATAGTTAGAATTGTCAAAATAATCAATAAGTTGGATTCCTTAACTGTGGGAAACTATGTAAAGTAAGAGACACCACATAAGGAGGGAAACACATATGAAAAAAGTTTTATCGACATCACTGATTGCAGGCGTCTTACTCGTTCCACAATTCGCCGGGGCGGCAGAACTGAAGACAGGCGCGTTGACAAAACCATCGACTGAGGCGCCGGTGACGATCGTCAAAGAGTTCTCCAAAGCGAAAGGAGAATTCAAGACGATCGAATCGAAGCGCGACAAAGTCGGACAAGTCGTCAAACTTCAACAAACGGTGGACGGTGTTCCTGTATTCGGCGGTATCGTCGTCGGAGTGGTCGACGAGGCCGGGCAATTGAAGACGGTCGTCGATGACACGAAACAACTGAAAGGACTACATAAATCGATCAAACTGAACGAACGAAAAGCGATCGCCCGCTATAAAGAACTTGTCGGTCATACAGGCGCCTACGAGCTCGAGCCGGCAGCGGAACTCGTCATCTACCCGAACAAAGGTGAAGCGGCTTATGCCTATGAGGTGACCGGGACGATCCTCGATGCTGAGGAACCCTCACGTTGGACGTACTTCATCGATGCGACGAGCGGCGAGGTGTTGAACAAATACAACCAGTTGGCCCACGCCAAACCGACGAACGGCATTACCGGAACGACGTTTACCGGGACGGGGATCGACGTGCTCGGACAGAGTCAGACGTTCAAGACGACGAAGAGCGGGTCATACTACTATTTACAAGACTCGACGCGCGGTAAAGGCATCTACACGTACGATGCCGGAAACCAGACACGTCTTCCCGGATCACTTTGGGCCGATGTCGATAACGTGTTGAACACGACGTATGACCGGGCAGCGGTCAGTGCGCACGTGAATGCGACGAAAACGTACGATTTCTTTAAAAACACTTACGGCCGCAATAGTTACGACAACAACGGGGCGGCCCTCAACTCGACGGTCCATTACAGCCGCAGTTACAACAACGCGTTCTGGGACGGCAGCAAGATGGTTTACGGGGACGGGGATGGACAGACGTTCACATACCTCTCGGGTGCGCTCGATGTCGTCGCCCACGAGTTGTCACACGCTGTCACCGAGTACACGGCCGGCTTGATTTACCAGAATGAATCGGGTGCGATCAACGAAGCGGTGTCTGATATCTTTGGTACGGTCGCTGAATACAGTGTCGGATCGAACTTTGACTGGTTGGTCGGGGAGGATATCTACACGCCAGGCGTTGCGGGGGACGCTCTACGTTCGATGTCGAACCCGGCCGCTTACGGTGACCCGGATCACTATTCGGTGCGTTATACAGGAACGCAAGACAATGGCGGTGTCCATATCAACTCAGGAATCGTCAACAAAGCGGCCTACTTGTTAGGGAATGGCGGATCGCATTACGGTGTCTCGGTCCAAGGTGTCGGCGTCATGGAGATGGGGGACATCTACTACCGCGCCCTCACGGTCTACTTGACACCGACTTCGAACTTCTCGAGTCTTCGCCAAGCGGTCGTCCAATCGGCTAAAGACCTTTACGGTTCGACGAGCATACAAGCCGTCGCTGCCGCGAAATCGTTTGACGCAGTCGGCATCTATTAATCGGAATCAATTAAGTAGACAGACATCTCTTCCCGCGCGGAAGAGATGTTTTTAGTTTAGTAGGTGATAGACTCGCAAAAGAGGGTAAATAGGGTTGTAGTTTAAACTGAACTGATTCAGAGGAGGATTTATGAATATTCACCAATTTCGCATCGACCATAAAAATGGAATTCGCTTGAGCGACTTCCAAACGAGCATGCAAGACCGGCCGTCTGATGAGACGTTGACTGAGGAATTGATTCCAAAAAGTGTCGACAGGTTAAAAGAGTTACATTGGAAGCTATATGCCGAGGCTAAAAAGGGTGTCGTCGTCGTCTTGCAGGCGCTAGATGCCGGGGGGAAAGATGAAGCGATCAGCTATATCTTCTCAAACTTGAATGCCCAAGGGTTGAAGACGAACGCCTTCCAAAAGCCGTCGGACACCGAAAAGAAACATGACTACTTATGGCGGATGCACGATTTGATGCCGGAGCGGGGGCAAGTCGGTATTTTGAACCGATCGTATTACGAAGAAGTCATCGCACCCCGCGTCCACGATCTACTAGGCGACGAGGTGATCCCAGATGAAGAGAACGTATGGGCCGTGCGCTACCGTCAGATTAACGATTATGAGCAGTATCTTAAGGAGAACGGCTTTGAGGTCATCAAATTTTTCTTTAACGTCTCAAAAGAAGTGCAACGCGATCGTCTGCTCGAACGGCTGAAAGACCCGAAGAAGAATTGGGAGTTTTCATTCAGTGATGTCGAGGAGCGGAGACATTGGGACGATTACCAGGCCATCTTCGAAGACATGTTGTCGAATACGTCGACAAGCCAGGCACCATGGTATATTCTTCCGGCCGACGATGACTGGTACGCGCGTTATATCGTCTCGACCGTTATGATCGACGTGCTCGAGAACATCAATCCGCAGTTCCCGACGTTCACAGAAGATGAGCAGGAAAAGATTGACGAGGCGATTAAAGAATTAGAAAGTGAATGATTGAGCGTCGTGTGCTGAAACGATTGATTTCCCTATTGCGTTGAAAGCGAATCCAATGTACAGTGGACGTATCGAATCAGACGTCAGACATCTATACAAAGGAGCAATCATTGTGGGGAATATTAGTTTGTTGTTCGGCGGCGTGGCACTGTTCATTAACAGCCTCGTCCTGTTTGGGAAAGTCGATATGAAAAGTGCCGGGGTGTTCAGCCTGTTCACCGGCATGTTCCAGGCGTTCATCGCGACATGGCTCGTCATCGGGGCGAGCCCGTCAGAACTGTTTGGATACGCAGGTATTTACTTGTTCGCATTCACGTATTTGTACGTCGGTGTGACGTTCATATTTAACTTGGACGGACGCGGTGTCGGCTGGTTCTCACTGTTCGTCGCGATTTCAGCACTATTTTACGCCGTCGTCGGGTTCGCGAACGGTGACAGCATGGGCGCGGTGACGTGGTTGTTCTGGTCGTTCCTTTGGGGATTGTTCTTCTATGGGATGGCGCTGGAACGAGCGATCGACGGCGTGACAGCACGCGTCGCCTTCGTCCTCGCTTGGTTGACGTTGATCGTACCCGCATTGCTCGGCTTGGCCAATTTGATGACGCCGCTCTATGACGTCATTTGGTGGGCGGCGAGCGGTACGGCTGTCCTCTACTTTGGCTTCGCGATGTCGCGGTTCAAACGCCAAGTCGAGACGGCAAACCAAAAACGCTCATCCTGAGCGTTTTTAGTTTGCATGTTAAATTGTGTCTAAAGTGTGAAAAGTGGGAATGAAGTAGGTAAAGGAGGCGGTCACAGATGAGTGATGGCTTGATTTTACTGCTCGGTTTATTAATCTGCGGTTGGATGCTGTTTGCGGTCGTGTTTGATGATACAATTAAAAGAAGAATTTGACGGGCCGTTTCCTTTTTTAGGAACGGTCTTTCGTTTGAGGAGTGACAGAGATGAAAAAGACACCAGTCATCGTGATCGTCGGGCCGACGGCAGTCGGGAAGACGAAGACGGGCATCGAGCTCGCCAAGGCGTTCGACGGAGAAATCGTATCAGGCGACTCGGTCCAAGTGTACCGCGGAATGGATATCGGTTCCGCCAAAGTGACGGTCGAAGAGGCGGAAGGCGTACCGCATCACTTGATCGACATTTGTGACCCGGATGAGGCGATGAGCGTCGCCAAATTTCAACGTCTCGCCCGCGCGGCGATCGACGATATCTACTCGCGCGGGAAAGTGCCGATTGTAGTCGGTGGGACGGGCCTGTATATTCGGGCGATTTTATACGATTACGAGTTCACGGAGCGACCGGTCGATACGGAACTGCGTGCAGCGCTAGAAGCCGAAGCGGAAGCGCATGGCGCCGAGGCGTTGCACGACCGCTTGCGTGGCCTCGACCCGAGGCGCGCCGACATCATTCATCCAAATAATGTCCGCCGTGTCATCCGTGCCCTCGAAGTCGCGCTCTCAGGTGACGAGCAGGCAATGGATAGTGCCCCATCTGAGCACTATGATTATAAGTTGTTCGTCCTGCACGCCGATCGCGACGTCTTATATGAGCGGATCAATCATCGCGTCGATTTGATGATCGAAGCGGGTCTAATCGAAGAAGTCGAGCGTCTATTGCGTGCCGGGTACCGTGAGACACAGGCGCTACGGGCCATCGGCTATAAAGAAGTCGTACCATACTTAGACGGGAAACTGACGCGAGAGCGGATGACCGAGACGTTAAAACAACATACACGCCAGTTTGCCAAACGGCAATTAACGTGGTTCCGTCATCAATTTGATGGGATTTGGGTAGATATGGGAAAGAAATCATTTGAACTATCGTATAAAAATATCTATGATGAGGTTGAGGAGTTTTTTCGAAAATTCCGATTATTTGAACGAGACATAGACTAGGGGGAATGCAACATGAAGGCAAGCTATAACATCCAAGATCATTTTCTGAACCAATTGCGCAAAGAGATGGTTCCGACGACCGTGTTTTTAGTCAGTGGCTTCCAAATTCGCGGAGTCATCAAATCATTTGACAACTTCACAGTGATCGTCGAGTCGGAAGGGCGCCAACAGTTGATTTATAAACATGCGATTTCGACGTTCTCGCCAGCACGGAACGTCACGTTGTTCGAACCGGAAGCGGTCGAGATGACGGAAGGTTAATTGAAGCATAAGGAAAGAGCGGCCCGGGGACCGCTCTTTTCTTATGCCGTTTTTATGTTGCGGTCATCATGGAGCGCCTCGAGGACGCGATGGATGGCGCAGCCACCGAGCAACGAGTCGAGTTGCTCGCACATTTGGGCGGGACTCGACCGATACAAGTGCATATACGTCCGTTTCCACGAGCGGTCGGCCGACTGGATGCGGACGAGCAGGTCGGCGTGACCGAGCTCTTTCAGCTTATCGATATTCATCCGGTTCGTCCGGGCGAAGGCAGATAAGACGACCGCTTTCGCGAGCGGTGTTTGCACCGGATACCCTGAGACGATTAAAGCGGCCATCGCCCCTTTCATCTCATGCGCGACGACCGAGTCGATGAGGTCGTCGTGCGTATATGGATTTCCGGCGTGACCGGCGACTGCCTGTTCAAGCTCATTGTCTGATACGGGACAGACCGCCCCTTCAAGGATACCGTCAATCGTTGGATGGACATCTGCATAACGTGCCGCTTCCCCTGTCGCGATCAACCGTTCATACGTGTCTAGTAGTGAAATCATCATCATTCCCCCTTTTTGTAACTACTTATATCGTAACAATATAGGTAAGCGCTTTCAATATATTCCTCGCAAGTTTCTGACCAATAACGAAAGTATGTTCGCCTCGAACGATAAAACACGATACAATGGGCAAAGAGAAGAAAAAGGGGGTCATATCATGAATTATTATCAACAGATCGACGCGGTCGCAGGTGGTGGTACGTTCGACCGGGCCCGGTTTCAAGTTCCGAAAGTCGAGAAGTCGACGCTTCGGCTAGCAGATTTGTCGGATGGGACACCGATTCAGACGAATGCGCTCGTCAGTTCGGTCGAGGTGCGGGAAGGGAAGTCTGGCGCCAAATGGTTGCAACTTAATTTGACGACGTCTGGCGGGCTGATTCGGGCCAAACACTGGCTACGGGGCAACGAAGACCAACTGCTACCGATTTACGAATCGGGCGTGATCGCATTAGAAGGAAAGATTGACGTCTATCCGAAGCCGGACGGCGCCAAATCGATCACGATCGATCGTGTCCAACCGATGTCCCGGGACGAGGCGGTGTCGCTCTTACCTGGACTTCCAGGCGACGAGACGTTCGATCAGTATGCCGAAGAGCTGTTCGCGATTTTGTCGACGCTGTCTCCGGACTATGAGGCGATCGCGTTGGCGCTCCTCGATCAATATTGGGACGATTTCGTATTGGCCCCGGCTGCGCTCTACCATCACCACAACTACGTCGGTGGACTGTTAAAACATACGGTCTGCATGTTGCGACTCGGTTACCGCATCCAAGAGCAAGACGATTATTTGGCGACTGCGTTCCGGATCATCAAAGAAGCCGAGCAGTTGCACAAAGTAGACGTATGGAATACGATGAACGGTGTTAAAGTCGAGCAGGCGTTCCGTGGGACGTTTGAGTCGCTCTATACGGCGTGTGAGGCGATGGCAGAACTGAAAGAACCGCTCCGCTGGGACGAACTCGCGCTCGGTATCTTGTTCCATGATATCGGCAAGTTGTTCGAATACAGTCATCTGTTGTCGTCACCGAGACGGTTCGAGCAGCTGTTTTACGTCACCGGCACGAGTGAGACGACAGGGATCGCCATCAATCCGATGGGGAGTCTGGTCGGACATATGCCGTACGGAGGGCTGTTGTTCGAGAAGAGTCAACAAGCCGCCGGCATCACGTTGCCGCTTGACGTCCACCACCGGATTTGGCATATGATCTTGTCCCACCACGGAAAACGGGAATGGGGTTCTAGCGTCCTGCCGGCCACGACCGAAGGGTGGCTGCTCCATTTGATCGACTTGTTGGACGCTCGCTACGAGAAGTGGGCACGGGTCCACGAAAATTTATAAAGTGAGGTGCAAGGCATGATTCCCGTGCAATTAGTGACCGGCTTTTTAGGCGCCGGAAAAACGACATATATGAACCGTCTTTTAGAAGCGACGGACGAACGATTGCTCTTGATCGTCAACGAGCTCGGCTCGGTCAACATTGATGAACAATTGATCGTCAACATGGATCAAGAACAGATCGAACTGTCGAACGGTTGTATTTGTTGTTCGATCCAAAATGATTTGAGCAAGACGTTTTATCAACTCGCCTCACGAGGCGAGTCGTTCGACCGCATCGTCATCGAGACGACCGGTGTTGCCGACCCGGCCCCAATCATCCAGACGATTTATTACGACGATTACTTACGCTCGCGCTTTAAACTGACGGCGATTTTGACCGTCGTCGATGCGAGCCAGATGGACCGCGAACTGTTCATCGAAGGTATCCATCAAATCGCCTATGCCGATGTGATTTTGCTCAACAAAGTCGATCTCGTCAGCGAGGCCGAGCTCGGGCGGGCCCACGGCCGGATTCGTGAATTGAACCCGACCGTTCGTGTCATCGAGACCGAGCAGACGGTCGGAGCGTATGATTTACTCGAGAACACGTTCCAGCTCTCCCGCATCGATGAACGTCTGCTCGGCGAACTGACGGCCGGACATACGTCCGTCTCGACGCTGCGGGCCATCACGATCACGACTGACGTGCCGCTAAACCGTGAGCGGGTCACACGTTACGTCAGAGAAGTGCTCATGCACTATGAACAAGACGTCTATCGTCTCAAAGCGATCGTCCGCCTTGAAGGCGAGTCTTCAAAATTTGTCGTCCAGGCGACGAACCAGTTGATGGGCGCGACGTTCGCCAATGAACCGAGCGACGATACCCGGTCTGTTTTTGTCTGGATTGGCAAAGAACTTGACCGGGAAGCGCTTGAACGCGGGATGAAAGCTTGTGAGGTGAATGAACGATGAGATTGATGCTAGTAGACGGATTTAACTTATTATCACGTTATTATTTTGCGACCGAACGACGCCGAGCGCTCGACCCCGAAGTGACGTTGAAAGGTTTGCTCCGTAAAGTCGACGGCTGGACGAACGAGTTTACCTACATCGCTTTCTTTTGGGACGGACCGATTGAAACGACGCATCGATTCGCCTTGTTCCCTGACTATAAGGCGACCCGGACCGGTCTACCGGAGCCGTTGTTTCATGATTATGTCAAACTGCGGGCCGCGCTCACGGAACGCGGCATCTTTCAGTCTGAGCTGGCCGGGTACGAGGCGGACGATTTGATGGGGGCCGTCGCGACGGCGTTTCCCGGAGAATCGTACATGTATTCGTCCGACCGGGACTTGCATCAACTGTTATCCCCGAACGTGTTTCAAATCGTCCCTAAAAAAGGTGAGGAACTGTTGATGAACCGGGAATTGTTCGAAGCGACGTACGGGGTGAGACCGTTACAGTTCGTCGATGTGAAGGCGCTCCAAGGCGATGCGTCGGACAACATTCCGGGCGTTAAAGGTATCGGCCCGAAGACGGCGACGATCCTCGTGCAGTCATACGATACTGTCGAGCAGTTATACGAACTGTTGCGAACGGAACAGTTGCTTGAAGCACACCAAAAGTATGTGAAAAAATTGGACGGTCACGAAGAAGTCGCGTTGCTGTCGAAGCGTCTGTCACAAATCGATATCGACGCTCCGATCGAGACCGACTGGGAGGCGTACCGCTTTGGTTCACGTTTATTTTGACGCGGCCACGAATCAGCAGACCGGGGAGAACGGGCTCGGTGTCTGGCTAAAGGCATCCGATGGGACGGTCGTTACGTTCACAGAGAAGCGGACCGGGCTATCGAGCGTTCAAGCCGAGCTCGCGGCACTCGTCTTCGCGCTCAAACAAGCAGAAGCGCTCGAAGGGGAGTCGACGTTCCTCTTTTATTCAGACGCCGAGACAATCGTGCGTGCGCTCGAGCAACGCTTTATGAAAGACAAATCGGTCAAACCGCTATTTCTCGAGGCGTTGATCGCCTACGACGAACTGCCGGTCACGTTCATCAAGTGGATCCCACGGGCAGACAACCGGGCTGACTCGGTCGCAAAGGCAGCGCTGCTTGGCAGATGAAGAAGTCGAGACACGTCTCGACTTTTTTTCGATTCTCATAGGCGCACGTTTCTTTTTTGCAAAAATTTCGCTAAAATGAAAGCGAAGTCAAAAAAAGAGGGGGAATTTTTCATGGATTATCGGATCGAACGGGACACGATGGGGGAAATCAACGTCCCAGCTTCAGCAAAATGGGGAGCACAAACACAACGAAGCTTAGAGAACTTTAAAATCGGGACGGAGAAAATGCCGCTCGAAGTCATTCATGCGTTCGCGATTCTGAAAAAAGGCGCGGCCTTGGCCAACGCTGAATTAGGAGTCCTCGAGCAAGGCAAGGCGGACATCATCGCCGAGGTCGCAGATGAGATTGTGGCGGGTGATCATGACGCCGAGTTCCCACTCGTCGTATGGCAGACAGGATCAGGCACACAATCCAATATGAACGTCAACGAAGTGATCGCCCACTTGGCGAACGACAAGTTAAAAGCACGCGGGCAGACGCTGACGATTCATCCGAACGATGACGTCAACAAATCACAAAGTTCAAACGACACATATCCGACTGCGATGCATATCGCCGCTATCCTCGCCGTCGAGGACAAAGTCATTCCGGCCATCGAAGCGCTCCACGCGACGCTCGAGAAGAAAGCTGAAACGTATATGGACGTTGTGAAGATCGGGCGCACCCACTTGCAGGACGCGACGCCGGTCACGCTCGGGCAAGAGATCAGCGGCTGGGTCCGCATGCTTGAACTATCAAAACAGATGATTGAACGGACGCTTGAACCGTTAACAGAACTCGCACTCGGAGGGACAGCGGTCGGGACAGGTATCAACGCGCACCCGGATTTCGGTGAAGTTGTCGCTGCCAAAATTTCGACTGAGACCGGTAAACATTTCGTGACAGCCGTGAACAAGTTCCACGCACTGACGAGTCACGATCAACTCGTCTTCACGCACGGGGCGTTGAAGGGGCTCGCAATGGACGCGATGAAGATTGCCAACGACGTGCGCTGGCTCGCTTCTGGTCCCCGTGCCGGAATTGGCGAGATTACGATTCCTGAAAATGAACCGGGTAGCTCGATCATGCCTGGAAAAGTGAACCCGACGCAAAGTGAGGCGTTGACGATGGTCGCGGCCCAGGTGCTCGGCAACGATACGACGATCGGGTTCGGTGCGAGCCAAGGGAACTTCGAATTGAACGTCTTTAAGCCGGTTATCATGTACAACTTCTTGCAGACGTGCCGTTTATTGACAGACAGCCTTCATTCGTTCGACGTGCACTGTGCTGTCGGGATTGAGCCGAATTTAGATGTGATCGCCCATAACGTCGAACGCTCCCTTATGCTTGTCACGGCGTTGAATCCGCACATCGGCTACGAAAATGCTGCGAAGATTGCCAAGCATGCCCATAATAAAGGCATCTCATTGAAAGAGTCAGCGCTCGAGACGGGTCTATTGACCGAAGAGCAGTTCGACCAGTGGATTCGTCCGGAAGAGATGACATCACCTAATCTAAAAGTTGGTAAATAACAGGAAGAGCGGTCGTTGAACCGCTTTTTTTGGTTTTATAGGACGTTTGAACTAGACTAATGTCAAACAATAGGAAATTAATGAGGAAATAGTTGTATTTTCGCGAGTGAAGTCGCATAATCAGAGACATAAGCGAATATCGGGGAGAACGAAACTGGGGGGTCGGGCATGGAGCAACATCAACTCACAGATCAAGTACATAGAATTTTGGCGAAAATCACGGAAGCTAGACAGATTCAAAAAACCGAAATCGAATTTTTATTGGATTGGATGAAAACGGAAGTCAAAAACCGTCGACTCATGCATCTTCTTGAGATTTTTAGCCGGGTCGAGTCTGACGTGCGTGAGCTGCCGCCAGTCTTGACGCAGTCAGAAGCGATTGCGTTGATTGCGCCGGTCAAACGTTATATTCATACGGTTTTGGGAATCGAACAAGAAGATGAAGACTTAGTATTGATTTTATCGGGTAGTTTCTCTACGTTTAGTCGCTACAAACCGAGAGTTGAAAAGTTAGGGGCGAGGCCGGTGTTTCTGCAGACGATCGCAGAAGCGGTCGAGTACGATTATGAAGACGTCCCGAAAGCGATCGTCATGGATGTCGAATTGTGGCCACACTTTCCAGAGCGAGACATTCAGTCGTTCGTCAGCAAAATGAAGAAACTCTATGTGCCGCTCATCGTCATCGGGACGAATGAGCATTACCGCTTGGCCGCTTACTCATACGGCTTTGATGATTACTGGGAATCGTGGATCCCGATGGAAGAACGGCTTGTCCGGCTCGGCTTACATATTGAAAAGGCACGGCTCGTCTCGAACGCGCTTCTCATCGATGAATTGACGGGTGCTTTTAACCGTAAATACTTAAAAGCGACGTTCAGCCGGTTCGTCTCCCGCTTAGAACGTTCCGGAGAGAGCTTCACGCTTGCACTTTTAGACATCGATCACTTTAAGCAGTTAAATGACACGTTTGGCCATACGTATGGCGACGAAGTGTTGCATCGCATCGCCGAAGAGATCCGTCTAGCCATCCGGTCGAGCGATGAGTTGATTCGGTACGGCGGCGAAGAGTTTTTGGTCATCCTTAACGTTTCCGATCGGACCATCGTCGATGCGGTGCTCGAACGTGTCAGGACGCGGATTGAGCAGATGGAATTTCCTTATGAGCACCATGTCACCGTGTCGATCGGTTATACGCGTGTCTGCGAGACCGGGATGACGCTAGGGGAATGGTGTGCCTATGCCGACGAGGCCTTATATAAAGCGAAGCGTGACGGGCGTAACCGCATCATCCGGTACTCGTCAGCGGTTCGTGAAGAGAAGCGTCTCGCTTATGTGACAATGAGTCCACAGCAATACGCCTCACTCGCCGAACAGCTACCGAAACAACATCGGCGCTATGAGGTCGTCTATCGACCGTACGACTTATACGTCTGTAACGACAACGTTGAGATGTTCATCTTAGACGAGTCGGGATCGACCGCGACGAAAGGGACGCTATCGGCCGTGAAAGAACAACGCGGCAAGTATAGCCATATCCTCGCCGTCACGAAGCGAACGGCGACCGAGCTCGGGACGCTGTACGATGATTTGACTGAGCAAAACCATAATGATGTTATCACGAAAAAAATTGAGCAATGGCTTGAAAAACTGCCAGATTGAAAAAAGACATCGAAATCTCACTCGATGTCTTTTTTGTCGTATTGGCGGAGCGTGAAACTGTATTCGTGCCGCTCATCTTTTGGATGGAACTGTTCGTCCGTGACGACGAGATTTTGCGGCGTGGGCGGATAGAATGTGTCTGCCTCGAACGTCCCGTCGATTTCGGTAATATAGAAACGCTCGGTGACTGGCATCGTCTGTTCGTAAAGCGTCGCCCCGCCGATGATCAAGAAGTCCTCAGTATCTTGTGGGGCGAGGATGCGATCAAGGTCGTGCCAGACTTCGACATCGGGTGCTGAAAATTCACGGTTCGATGTGACGACGATGTTGCGCCGGTTCGGGAGCGCCCGGCCGATCGATTCAAACGTCTTCCGTCCCATGACGACTGTCTGACCTATAGTGACGGCTTTGAAGTACTTCAAGTCGTCAGGCAGGCGCCAGAGCAAAGCGTTGTCTTTCCCGATTTCACGATTCGACCCGCAAGCGACGACATGGATGATCATACGCTGACCGCTCCTTTAATGTGCGGGTGCGGGTCGTAACCGACAAGTTCGAAGTCCTCGAACTTGAAGTCCTCGATCGATGATACGTCACGCAAGATGTTCAGTTGCGGAAGCGGGCGCGTGTCACGCGTCAGCTGCAGCTTCACTTGCTCGAGATGGTTATGATAGATGTGCGCGTCGCCGAGCGTGTGGACGAAATCGCCGACTTCAAGGCCGGTCACGTGGGCGACCATGTGCGTCAACAAGGCGTATGAGGCGATATTGAACGGCACACCGAGGAACGTGTCGGCGCTGCGTTGATACAACTGGCATGATAGTTTGCCGTCCGCGACGTAAAACTGGAACAACAGATGGCACGGCGGGAGCGCCATGTCATCGAGTTGACCGGGATTCCAAGCAGACACGACGAGTCGACGAGAGTCGGGGTTCGTCTTAATCTGTTCAATCACCTGCGCGAGTTGATCGACGCTTGAGCCGTCCGGTTTCGGGAACGAACGCCACTGGGCGCCGTATACAGGGCCAAGATCGCCATCCTCATCCGCCCATTCGTTCCAGATACGGACACCGTTGTCTTGCAGGTAACGCACGTTCGTGTCACCGGAGATGAACCAGAGCAGTTCATGGATGATCGAGCGGGTATGTAATTTCTTTGTCGTGATGAGAGGGAACCCGTCCTGAAGATTGAAACGCATCTGATAACCGAACACGCTCGTCGTCCCGGTCCCGGTCCGGTCTTCTTTAACGACGCCATGGTCGAGGATGTGGGTACATAAATCGTGATATTGTTTCATTGGGAAGTCCCCTTTCGCTAAATAATCGTGTTCATTATAACACAATATATTGATAAAACGATGTTGCAATTACCATATGCAGATTGGATTGCTTGTAATAACTTGATTTTCTATGCGTGGCATAATCTTGAGAGGATGCTGGGAAAATTGGTATCGAATTAGATGGTCTCAGTTAGCTTCGTCATGTTTCGATAAGCGTATAGAAATACATCTCCGAATATATCGATTCTATTTTCTTGAACACGAATCGCGCAATCCTTGTTTGACACGTATACCGGTAACTCTGTGGATAAAAGAGCGAGTTCCTGTTTGACCACATCCATATTATTTTCGAGATCAAAGTGGGAGAGCACCGAAAAGTTATGAAGGGCCAAGCCACGGTAAATAATTGGCGATGCAACCTCATAACCGAAGTTTGGCGAACATAACCATTTTGAAGACATATTGATGGCGCCGGCACTTGCGCCTAGGATAACGCCTTCACTAGTATGAACTTGTTCGAATAAGGAGTACTCATGTAAAAACATATTCTGTTTTACAGTGTCCCCGCCTAATAAGAAAATCACCGACGCCTCATCGATGAGGCGTTTCGCCTTTGTTTGATTCATTTCGTAATTGATTAGATGGTATTCGTTGAATAAGATGTTGGCTTCTTTTAACCACGATAGTTCGGTGGTCCCGTTCACTTCAGCCGATGCGGGGTTCGAGCTGATTAACACAAGAGAGTCACGCGTCACAATGTCTTGAGAGATCGCCCTCGCCAACCTTTGTGGGAAGTAATGCGAAAACCATCCGAGATAGTAGTAGGTTGTCATACGAATTCTCCTTTACGTGTTGTGTAATTTCATTAATTTACTCCTGAATCGATCCAACAGTAACGAAAATTTATGATGAAACTTTTTCCATATAAATTTATTCTTTGGTTATAATATGGATGTAAAAGAATACTGCTAGTCACTACCTTATCTTACGAATTTACTTGCAATCAACGAGGAGGACAATTGTGATAAAAACCAAAACCATCTTTTTCTTATCTCTATGCTTAATCGCTATCGGTTTATTTGGGAGTCTTGTGCTTGATGCAACGGGCTTTTTCTCTAATCCGACCGCTCGTGTGATCAGTATTCCGATTGCATCCAATGAAGGTTATTTCATAGAAGGGTTACTCGTACTTACGGTCACCTTGCTTGGATTATTTGTATTGCCGTTCACATTGAAACGAAACAAAGCACTGATCACCGCTGTATTTCTCTCAGCCGTCATTCTGATTCCTCAACTTGTCTGAGTTGTAAGACAGCATTCAGTCGACCAGAGCGAAGATTTTCAGTTCAAGTGTACAGTCCGTGTTTTCGCGACGTGGCTTATAGGGTATAATTTTGAAAGACAATCAAGGGAGGTATTCGATGCAGTTACAAGGTATGAATATTTTGCAGATCGTCAGTGACGACTTTGAAGATTTAGAACTATGGTATCCGGTCCACCGGTTACGTGAAGAAGGGGCGAACGTCATCCTCGCCGGCGAGAAAGCGGATCACGCTTATATTGGGAAGTACGGCGTTCCGGCCAAGTCGGACGTCGCGTTCGACGACGTCGACATCTCGTCATATGATGCGTTGCTCGTCCCGGGTGGCTGGTCTCCTGACTTGTTACGCCGTTTCGATTCGGTGAAAGGGTTCGTCCGCTACATGGATGAGCAAAAACGGCCGATCGGTCAAATCTGTCACGCTGGCTGGGTATTGATTTCAGCTAATATCCTTCATGGCGTCAACGTGACGAGTACACCGGGCATTAAAGACGACATGGAAAACGCGGGCGCGATCTGGCACGATGAGCCGGTCGTCGTCGATGGCCATATCGTCTCGAGCCGTCGTCCGCCAGATCTGCCCGACTATATGCGTGAGTTTATCAAGGTCATGGCCAAAAACTGAAAAAAGAATAAAGGAGATTTCTACAGTTGAACTTAAAATCTAACCCAATTCTCCGTAAATCGATGGAGTCGACTGCTTATAGCACGGAGCCGATGACGAAAGCCGGTACGTGGTCGAAAGTGTTCACGTTGCTCTTGCTCGTCACGGCCGCGGCTGGCACGACATGGCTGCTCGTTCCGACGATCGGGGAAGCGCTGTTGTTCCCACTCATGATCGGCTCGCTCATTCTCGGCTTGATCATGGCGCTCATCATCACGTTCAAACCAAACACGGCGCCTGTCGTAGCACCACTTTACGGCATCGTCGAAGGCGTGTTCGTCGGTTCGATTTCGTACTTCTTTGAAGCGATGGCACCGGGCATCGTCGGTCGCGCCGTCTTGACGACGTTTATCGTCGCGTTCGCGATGTGGTTCGTCTATTCGACCGGGCTCGTCAAAGTGACGCAAAAGTTCCGGGCCGGTGTCACGGCCGCGATCTTCACGGTCATGCTATTGTATCTCGTCCAGATCGGCATGAGTTTCTTCGGTTCCGGACTTCCGTTCATGACGGGGTCGTCACCGCTCGCGATCGGTGTCCAGTTCGTCATCGTCATCATCGCCTCACTCGCGCTCGTCCTCGACTTCGACTATATCGCACGTCAAGTCGAAGCCCGGGCACCGAAGCAGTTGGAATGGGTGGCGGCGTTCGGATTGATTGTGACGCTCGTCTGGCTCTATATCGAATTGCTCGACTTATTGTACCGCCTCGCGATGCGAGACTGATCATCGGCCTTGGGCCGATGATTTTTTTAGGAAGACAGGAAAGGATGTGACCGCCCTCGCGATTAAAGAGGGCGAAACTTATGAAAAAAATTATTATCATCGGTTCGGGCATCGTCGGCATCTCGGCTGCCTATCATTTGGCCGGGAAAGCCGATGTCACCGTCATCGATCGAAAAGAAGTGGGCCGGGCGACCGACGCGGCCGCAGGCATCGTCTGTCCGTGGATCGCCCAACGCCGCAATAAAGCCTGGTACGCGCTCGCAAAAGGCGGTGCCCGCTATTATAGAGACGTCGTCGCCGAGTTAATGAATGAGGGTGAGCGTGATACCGGCTATAAACGCGTCGGGACGCTCGCGTTGCATGAAGACAAGAAGTTGAACGAGATGCTCGAGCGGACGACGCTGCGCCGGGAAGAGGCACCAGAGATCGGTGAGTTGACAAGACTGTCTGCTGAAGAGGCGAAAGTTCTTTTCCCACCGCTGTCAGATGAATACGATGCGCTCCTCGTCGCAGGCGGGGCCCGCGTCGATGGCGAGAAGTTGCGCGCGGCACTAGAACGAGTCGCCGTCAAACGTGGCGTGAAACTTATCGACGGCTCTGCCGTTCTCGTCGAAGAAGACGGCTATCACGTCGAATGTGACGGTGTCCGCTATGAGGCCGATGAGATCGTGCTCGCCTGTGGGGCATGGTTGCCTGAGTTGATGGAGCCAATCGGTTATACGGCACGCGTCTCGGGGGAGAAAGCGCAAATCGTCCACGTCCAGTTGCCAAACGTCGATGCGTCAGATTGGCCGGTCGTTATGCCGCCGCGACGTCGCTATTTGCTCGGGTTCGAAGGGGGTCGGGTCGTCATCGGTTCGACGCATGAGCGGGACAAGGCGTTCGACGCACGTCCGACGGCAATCGGCGTCCATGAAGTGCTGGCGAAAGGATTAGAGTCGGCACCAGGGCTAGCCGAAGCCGAACTGATCGAGACGCGTGTCGGCTTCCGTCCGGTCACACCGAACTCGATTCCGGTTCTCGGTCGTGTGCCGGGGGCGGAGAAATTACTCGTCGCCAACGGTCTCGGTTCATCGGGCTTGACGGTCGGCCCGTTTATCGGCAAAGTACTTGCAGACTTGGTGCTGACGGGAGACTGCGAACTTGATCTGTCGCTTTATCCGATAGAAGACCATGTCTACCGACAACTGCAGTGAACGAAACAGGCGACAATCCGCGGATTGTCGCCTGTTTTAACGGCTTCGTCGCATGATCCCGTGCAAGAAAAAATGAAAATACTCCTGCATTGTCTCGGTCATTTCGTGCGAAGTGAAATCTGGATCTGATAAAACTGCCTGTTGCATCAAGCGAACGTAACGAAGGTAAGCATCGGTCGATACGTCTGGGTCGATCGCCCCGGTCGTCTTGCCGTACTCGATCAAGCTTCGAAACACGGCATAGCCACGGGCCGCGAGTTGTTGCCATGACGGGTCGGCCGTGACGATTGATAACACCGCGTCATCGAACAATGCCGCCGATTCAATTTTCCGTCTTAATATCTCAATCAGTAACTCCTCGAACGGGATGTGTTCCCCGATGCGCTCCTCGATCCAGCCCATCTCATCTTCGGTCAGACGCGTGAGCACTTGAAGGACGACTTGTTCCTTCGAGCCGAAGTAATTGTAAATTGAGACAGGTGAGACTGAGGCAGAGCGGGCAAGTTCACTGATCGTGAAGCGTGACTGCTTCTCGCCCATCAGCGACTTGGCGGCATCAAGTATGGCCCGTTGTTTCGTCTCTGTCCGTTTCGTAAAACCGTCCACCTTCATCCCTCTTCTCCATTGTTTTGTAATCAATATACCATTTCCATTTCAAAAAATAACGTGATATACTAGTTTTGTAATCATATCATGTTTATATTTCAAAAAGGAGAGGGCGAAATGATCCAAATTGAGAAGTTGACGAAACGGTTTGACCAGACGCACGGTATTTTCGATGTCTCGTTCCGTGTCGAGCCCGGCACCGTTTTTGGCTTCATCGGTCCGAACGGGGCCGGGAAGTCGACGACGATTCGTCATTTGATGGGACTGCTCCACGCCGACTCAGGGAAAGCGACCGTGATGGGGCATGACTGCTGGAAGGAGACCGAGACGGTGAAAGCGCTCGTCGGCTATTTGCCAGGTGAGATCAACTACCCGCAAGACATGACCGGGGAAGAAGTCATTCGTCTCACGAGACGCCTTCACGTTACGAGTGCGGAGCG
Organism: Exiguobacterium sp. SH0S7; assembly: GCF_004337195.1. Taxonomy (NCBI): domain Bacteria; kingdom Bacillati; phylum Bacillota; class Bacilli; order Caryophanales; genus Exiguobacterium; species Exiguobacterium sp. SH0S7. The sequence goes on along the minus strand of NZ_SJVA01000005.1, from coordinate 92,143 downwards.
GGAGCGTCAATTGCTCGACGTGTTCGCTTTCGATACGGGTTTGAAAGTCCGGAAGATGTCGAAAGGGATGAAGCAAAAACTCGCCATCGTCACGTGTTTCATGAAAGACGTTCCTGTGTATGTCCTCGACGAGCCGACGAGCGGGCTCGACCCGCTCATGCAAGAGCGTCTCGTCGACTGGGTGCTCGCTGAAAAAGCAGCCGGGAAAGCGATTTTGATGAGCTCGCACCACTTCCCGGAAATGGAGAAGACGTGTGACCGGGCCGCCCTCATCCGCGACGGCCGGATGATCATCGAAGAAGAGATGGCGGAGCTGAAACGGCGAAGCAAAAAGACGTATCGCATCGGCATGAAAGACGAGGCGGCGGCGATCAAATTGAGCGAACAGATCGGGACACGTGAACAGACATTCGTCACGGTGTCGTTATCGACGTCAGAAGAGTTGAACGGCTTGATCGAGCTGCTCGCCCGTCACGACATCGCGTCTTTGACGAGCGGCACCGACGAACTCGAGCACATGTTCATGCAATATTACGGGGAGGCGACTTAAATGGTACTCGTATCGTCACTGTTCAAGCAAAATCGGGGTTGGATATTAGGTTACGCGCTCGGGACGAGTGTGTACTTGTTCTTCTTGGCGGCCATCTTCCCATCGATTCAAGAGACCGGCCTGATCGAAGGGAAGCTCGATTCACTACCGCCAGAGCTGCTCGACGTGTTCAAGATCGACCCGAATCTCGCGATGGACAACGTCATCAACCTGCTCGCCGGGAACTATTATGGGCTCATCTTCTACGTGCTCGCCATCTTGTTCGCGTTGACGTTCGCGTCAAGGCTCATGGCCAAACCGGTCGACTCGGGCGAGGTCATGCTCTACATGGCGGCCCCGATCTCAAGAAGCGGCTACGTGACGGCGAGTATCGCCTTGCTGGTCATCGCGACCGTCTTGTTCGTCGGGTTGAACGGGCTCAGCCTCATGCTCGCGAACGTGTTGTTCGACTTAAACATCGATAGCGGTCTGTTGTGGACGTTGCAACTCAACGCCGGTCTCATCTTGCTCGTCCTCGGGTCGCTCGCTTACGTGCTCGCGAGCCTGTTCGATGACAGCACCCGGTCGTACATGGTCACAGGCGGCATCTTTTCAATCTTCTTGATTGCCAACATCTTCTCAGGCTTCAGCGATCAACTCGACTGGTTGCGAAACCTGTCGATCTTCTCTCTATTTGACGCAAACGCATTGATTCAAGGCGATTCGGTTTGGTTGTCGTTGTTTTGGCTGACAGCGCTGAACGTGTTGATCATCGTCTCCTGCTATGGCTGGTTCACACGGAAAGACTTGACGATTTAGTTTTTCGGAATAAGATGTCGGGTATGTTACAATCAGCTCGACAGATTAGAAAGGGGAATGATTTATGCAACTCGCAACGTTACGAAACGGCGTTCAAATCCCGATGATCGGATTTGGCGTCTGGCAAGTAGACAATGAGACCGAGGCGCCGCAAGCTGTCGCCGAGGCGTTGAAAGTCGGGTACCGTCACATCGATACGGCGGCCGTCTATAAAAACGAAGAAGGCGTCGCCAAAGGGATTATGACTTCAGGCGTCAACCGCGCCGACATCTTTTTGACGTCGAAGATTTGGAACGAGGACATCCGTCAAGGACGGACGAAGGATGCGTTCGACGAGTCGCTCGCTCGCCTCGAGACCGACTATTTGGACTTGTGCCTGCTTCACTGGCCGGTCGACGGTTTCGTCGCCGCTTGGAAAGATCTTGTCGACTTGTATGAGGCCGGAAAAATCAAAGCGATCGGCGTCTCGAACTTCAAAGAGCATCATCTTGAAGCGTTGAAAGAAGCGGGTCTGATGACGCCACTCATCAACCAAGTCGAACTTCATCCGCAACTCCCGCAACCGGACCTCGTCGAGTACTGCCAAGATGAAGGTATTCAAATCGAGGCGTGGAGCCCGCTCATGCAAGGAAAATTCCTCGATGTCCCGGCGTTTGCCGAAATCGCTGACAAGCATGGGAAGACACCGGCCCAAGTAGTCCTCCGTTGGCACTTAGAGACAGGGAACGTCGCCTTGCCGAAATCGGTGACCCGACACCGGATCGAAGAAAACTTCAACGTCTTCGACTTCACACTCGATGCGGACGATATGGCGAAAATCGATGCGGTCGCGACACATGAACGCATCGGTCCAGACCCTGACACGATTGAATTTTAAACCGATTGAGACTCATTATTTGAGTCTCTTTTTCATTTCGCTTGTGTATGAGCAGAGACACACGGGTATAGAATACTATGTTAATAAAGGAGGTGTCAGGTCTTCTTCGGAAGATCCTATTTATGGACTTGTCAAAATGGCCTTTGGTCAACTGGCTGGCGTTTTTAGCGACGGTCGTCATCAACTACTTCGCGAGCGGTGATAACGCAGCCGTGTCAGACCGGATCGATATTTATTTCAAACCGGCTGGATATGCTTTCTCGATTTGGGGACTCATTTACGTCGCGCTCGCAGTATGGCTCGTACTCCAATTGAAGAAAGGGTCGGTCGCGAACCGACAGGCTAACCGGATGAAGGCAGGCTTCCTCGTGTCGTGTATTTTGAACGGTCTTTGGCTGCTCGCGTTCACAAACGAGTGGTTCATCGCCTCGCTCGTCGTCATGGCGGCTTTTTTAGCGACGCTCGCTTGGTTGTATTACATCGCCTTCCGCACGTCGACGAGCTGGCTTGACCGTTTCCCATTCTCGGTTTACCTCGGTTGGGTGTCGGTCGCGATGATCGTTAACGTCTTCATCGTCATGAAGACGGAACGGATTACGACGTTGCTCGGCTTAGATGAGTTGGCATGGACGTCACTCATGCTCATGGTCGGGGTCGTCCTCGCTTTGGTGTTCATGTGGTGGCACCGCGACTTCATCTACCCGCTCGTCTTCGCCTGGGCGTATGTGGGCATCTTCGCCCGAATCGACAACGGGACGCTTTACGTCGTCCTCGTGAGCGCGCTCATCGTGCTCGCGCTCGGTTACGTCGGCTTGATCATTTGGAAACGGCCGCGTTCGTTTTTGCATCACTCCAGAAAAACAGTATGACAAGCAAAAAGATAGCCTAAACGGGCTATCTTTTTCTTTGGGAATAACAAGTTCTGATGAACCTATACATAAATATATTTGATGGATAAATATTCATTATGGATTATAAGTTGTTTTTAAAAATCCCTTGATATCAAATATGTATCCGCTTTCAAAAAATATTCATTCCGTTACCGTTATGCAAAAATTCATTCAACACACTTGATTTTTCAGAATATTTAGAACAAAATAAAATTTACGAACAAGATGGATAGAGAGGGGCTGATTCGATGGAGCGAACAAGTTTGTACGATCCACGATTCGAAAAAGATGCATGCGGTATTGGGTTATATGTCAATTTAATGGGAGAAACAAAGCACAATATCGTCAGCAAATCGCTATCGATGCTCTGTAAGCTCGAACATAGAGGTGGGCAAGGCGTCATCGACGCTGGTGACGGGGCCGGCATCATGACCGAGTTGCCACACGAGTTGTTCACTCAGACGATGAACTTGCCAGCGCCGGGGGGCTATGCGGTCGGGATGGTGTTTTTCCAACCGAACGAGACAAAGTTGCGCGACAAGCAGCAACAAATGGAGCGACTCGCCGATGAACTCGATTTCGCGACAATCGCCTGGCGGGAAGTACCGGTCGACAGTTTGGCGATCGGTGAACACGCTCGGGTGACACAACCGACGATTTATCAATGGTTCGTGTCGTGCCCGTTCGCGGACTACGATTCAAACGAACGCTCGCTCTATCAGCTTCGCCGGATGATCGAGAAAACAGACGAATTAAACCTTTATCTTCCGAGCCTGTCGACGAAGACGATCGTTTATAAAGGGATGTTGACGCCGATCCAGATTGAGCGGTTTTATCTCGATCTGCAATCGCCGGCTTATAAGAGCACGTTCGGGATCGTCCATTCGCGGTTCTCGACGAACACGTTCCCGTCATGGGAGCGGGCCCATCCGAACCGGATGATCGTGCATAACGGTGAGATCAACACGTTACGCGGGAACATCGATGCGATGCGTGCCCGCGAAGGTGTGACCTCGACCGACCTGTTCGATGATGTGAACGAACTGTTCCCCGTGCTCCAAGAAACGGGCAGTGACTCCTCGATGCTCGACAACGCGTTCGAGTTCTTCACTCGGACCGGTCGTTCGATCGCACATACGGCGATGATGCTCATCCCTGAGCCGTTCGCCGAAGTATCGATGGATCCGTTCAAAAAAGACTTTTATCAGTACCATTCGTCGATCATGGAGCCGTGGGACGGACCGACGGGCGTCGTCTTCACGGACGGGCGTCAAATCGGGGCAATCTTGGACCGGAACGGCTTGCGGCCGATGCGTTATATCGAGACGATGGACGGGGAACTCATCCTGTCGTCTGAGAGCGGGGTCATCCCGGTCCATGCGGAGAACGTCAAGACAAAGCAGCGTCTCCGTCCCGGGCAGCTCCTCCTCATCGACTTGGAATCGAAACGTCTCATCCCAGACGCAGAGATCAAACAGACGATCGCCCGGGCCGAACCGTACGGGAAATGGTTGAAGCAGATGACGACGATTGCGGACCAGCCTGTGAATGAACCGGTCGTCGAACAGGTGCACCGTAAACAACGGGCGTTCGGATACACGAAAGAAGATATCGAGCAATATCTCGTGCCGCTCATCCTCGAGAAAAAAGATCCGATCGGCTCGATGGGCCATGACCAACCGGTCGCGGTCTTGTCAGAGCGACCGCGGTCGCTGTTCCATTACTTTAAGCAACACTTCGCCCAAGTGACAAACCCGCCGATCGACGCGTTGCGCGAGAAAATCGTCACGGCGACGTTCACTTGGCTCGGTCCTCAAGCGAATCCGGTTCACACCGGTCGGGGACACGCCCGCCGCGTCTGGCTCGAACATCCGATCATTGACGCGACGACAGTCGAGGCGGTGAAGTTGAAAATGAACGTCGCCCGCATCACGACAACGTATGAAACAGACCTCGAACGTTCGCTCGAGTCATTGTTTGAACGTGTCGATGCGGCCGTCCGAGATGGGGCTGAAGTCATCGTCTTGTCTGACCGTGACATGTCCGAGTCATCGCTCGCGATGCCGGCCCTGCTCGTCATGAGCGCGGTCCATCAACATTTGATTCGGTCGAACTTACGGGCGTCATGCAGTCTCATCGCTGAAAGCGGAGAAGTGAGAGAAGTGCACCAAGCCGCCGCTTTGATCGGATACGGGGCCGATGCGGTCTATCCGTATTTAGTGTACGCGACGATCGCCGAAGCGGTAGAAGCCGGATTGATTTCGTTCTCGGTCGAAGAAGCGATCCGCCGCTATCAAACGGCTGCAGTCGATGGAATCGTCAAAATTATGTCGAAGATGGGGATCTCGACCGTGCAAAGTTATCGGGGAGCACAAATTTTTGAGGCGGTCGGCATCGACCGCGCATTGATCGACCGTCATTTCCGCGGGACGACGTCACAACTGTCCGGGATCGGGTTCAAGGAGCTCGAAGCAGAATCACGGCGTCAGCACGAATCGGCATTTAGCCGTGACCGTCCGCTTGAAGCAGGAGCAGATTTCCAGTGGCGAGCCGATGGGGAAGAGCACGCCTTTAACCCTAAGTCGATTCACTTGTTGCAACGGGCTTGCCGTGAGAACGAACGCCGTTACTATGACGCTTACGTCAAACAGCACGAAGCATCCGGTCAATTTTTAAGACAGCTGTTCGACTTTAAATCGCAAGAGCCTATCCCGATCGACGAGGTCGAATCGGTCGCCTCGATCGTCAGCCGTTTCAAGACGGGCGCGATGTCGTTCGGCTCCCTGTCGAAAGAGGCACATGAGACGCTCGCCATCGCCATGAACCGGATCGGCGGGAAGAGCAACTCAGGTGAAGGCGGTGAAAACCGTAACCGCTTCACTCCTGACGCGGACGGGAACGAACGCATCAGCCGGATCAAACAAGTGGCAAGTGGACGATTTGGTGTCACGGCCGAATATTTGTATCATGCCGATGAGATCCAAATCAAGATGGCGCAAGGTGCGAAACCAGGGGAAGGTGGGCAGTTGCCGGGCAATAAAGTCTACCCGTGGGTCGCCGAAGTGCGCGGCTCAGTCCCAGGTGTCGGGCTCATCTCGCCGCCACCGCACCATGACATCTACTCGATCGAAGACTTGGCCCAGTTGATCTTTGACTTGAAGCACGTCAATCCGAAAGCAAAAGTGAGCGTCAAGCTCGTCTCGAAATCCGGTGTCGGAACGATTGCGGCCGGCGTCGCCAAAGCGAACGCCGACACGATCGTCATCAGCGGCTACGATGGCGGGACAGGGGCTTCGCCTCGGACGTCGATCAAGCATACGGGTCTTCCTTGGGAGCTCGGATTGCTTGAGACACACCAGACGCTCGCATTGAACGGACTTCGCGGTCGCGTCACGCTCGAGACGGACGGCAAGCTCATGACCGGACGCGATATCGTCCTCGCCGCCATCTTTGGGGCGGAGGAATACGCGTTCGCGACGGCACCGCTCGTCGTGCTCGGCTGTATCATGATGCGGGCCTGTCATCTGGACACGTGTCCGGTCGGCGTCGCGACACAAGACCCGGCGCTTCGCCAAAAGTTCATGGGTAAACCGGAACACGTCGTCAATCTCATGACGTTCCTCGCCGAAGAAGTGCGCGAAATACTCGCCTCGCTCGGCGCGAAGACGATCGGTGAGGTCATCGGCCGAACGGACTTGCTAGAAGAGAGCGCCTGGAAACAGGAGCACGCGAAAGCGAAAATGCTCGATTTGACACCGATGTTATCGGTCCCGACAGCGTTACCGGGGAAGGAAGAGTTACCTCATCCGGCTTTTCAGTCGTACGACCATCGAAAATTGATCCCAGCCGTATCGCGTTCGATCAAATCGCTTCAACCGACGTTCTTCGTCGGGCGGGTCCGCAATACGGACCGGGCCGTCGGGACGATGCTCGGCTACGAAGTGACGAAAGTTCACGGCAACATCGGTTTGGCTGAAGATACGATCTCACTCCGACTGAGCGGATCGGCCGGACAAAGTTTAGGCGCATTTCTTCCTCATGGCATCACAATCTCTGTGATCGGGGATGCGAACGATTATGTCGGAAAAGGGTTGAGCGGCGGGAAACTCGCGGTCATCGCTGAGAAACATGCCCCGTTCGACGAGAGCGAACAAATCATCGCCGGCAACGTCTGCCTGTACGGGGCGACATCGGGGATGGCATTCTTCAACGGACACACGGGGGAACGGTTCGCGGTCCGAAACTCAGGTGCCGTCACCGTCACTGAAGGCGTCGGGGATCACGGGTGTGAATATATGACCGGTGGGACGGTCGTCGTCCTAGGAACGGTCGGCCGCAACTTCGCGGCCGGGATGTCCGGAGGTGTCGCCTTCCTATACGGTGACCAAGACTATGACCAACTCGTCAACACGGAACTCGTAGCGGTCGAACGCGAGTTGACCGATGAGGACACAGAACAAATTTACACGCTGCTCGAGATGCATCAATTCCACACGGACAGTGTGAAAGCAAGTCGTATCCTCGAGTCGTTCGATGACGAGCGGAAGCGCTTCGTCAAAATCGTACCTCGCGATTATGCGAACGTACTTGACGTCATGCGTCAAATTGAAGCCACTCGTCCGGAACTGAACGAGGCAGACCGTGCCCTCGAACTGTTCCGGGTCGTGACTGAAGGAGGCGTAGTATGAGACATAAATTTATCGATATCCCACGTGAGACGCTCCCTGAGCGTACAGTGCTCGAGCGGATACGTGACTATGATGAGTATGCATCCCGGATGGACGATGAACCGATTGTCAAGCAGGCCGAGCGCTGCATGGACTGCGGGACCCCGTTTTGTCACGTCGGTGACATGATCGGGCAAGAGACGATCGGGTGCCCAATCCACAACTTGATTCCGGAATGGAACAAGCTCGTCTCGGACCAAGACTGGTATCGTGCCTACGAGCGGTTGATGGAGACGAACAACTTCCCAGAGTTCACGGGCCGCGTCTGTCCGGCCCCATGTGAAGGGTCGTGTACGCTCGGCATCAGCGAAGACCCGGTCGCCATCAAATCGATCGAACGGACGATCATCGACCGCGCCTTTGAAGAAGGGTGGGTCCAGCCGCGACTCGTCCAGATGCGGACCGGACGCTCGGTCGCCATCATCGGCAGTGGTCCGGCGGGTCTCGCTGCGGCGGACCAGTTGAATCAAATCGGTCATCACGTCACTGTGTATGAAAAAGCTGACGAGGCGGGCGGATTATTATTTTACGGGATTCCAAACATGAAGCTTGATAAAGACGTCGTCCGGCGCCGGATTCACTTGCTCGCGGCGGAAGGAATCCGCTTTAAGACAGGTGTCAACGTCGGTGTTGATGTGACGGTCGAGTCACTCCGCCACAAGTTTGATGCCGTCATCCTCGCGACGGGGGCACAGAAACAGCGGACGCTCGGGATCGAAGGGGACGACGCGACCGGCGTCGAACCAGCGATGGACTATTTGACCGAGTCGACACGGGTGCTCGGCGGAAAAATGATCGACGCACAGTATGACGCGGCCGGGAAAGACGTCATCGTCATCGGTGGCGGTGACACCGGGGCCGATTGTGTCGCGACGGCGATCCGGCAAGGTGCGAAATCGGTCACACAGTTCGGCAAACACCCGGAAAAAGGCATGTTCCGGGCGCCAGAACGTCCGTGGCCACTTCAACCAGACACGCTTTCGGTCGATTATGCTTACGCCGAGGCGATCGAACGTTATGAGCATGACCCGAGAACGTATTTGATCCGCTCAAACCGAGTTATTAGCCAAGACGGTCGCGTCGCCGGCATCGAGACGGAACGGATGGAAAAGATCGTCAAGCCGGACGGTCACGCGACGTTCTTCGTCGTCGAAGATTCAGTTAAGACGTATCCGGCCGACCTCGTCCTCGTCGCCATCGGTTTTGAACGTCCTGAATCCGAATTACGCAAACTTGGCGTCGAAGCGAAGCAAGACTACGTTTCGAACGTGGACGGCGTCTTCGTCGCCGGGGACGCGAGACGCGGACAAAGCTTGATCGTCTGGGCAATCCGCGAAGGGCGAGAAGTCGCTGAAACGGTCGACGCTTACTTGGAGGCTTGTCAATCTCGTCTAAAAACTTCATCATAAAAAGGAGCGACGCGATGTCGCTCCTTTTTAGATTGATCAATAGGAGGAGTCAGAGATGCTAACAGAAGTCCTCATGTATACGGGTTTTTGGTTTTTACTCGTGCTCGTCTTGCTCGGCACGATTTACGCGCGGCGTAACCGGAAGTGATTATAATACCATCGCGGCGATCAAGCCGAAGACGATGAGCGGGATGTTGTAGTGGAGGAACGTCGGCCAGACCGTCTCACGCAAGTGGTCGTGTTGCCCGTCCGCGTTCAAACCGCTCGTCGGTCCGAGCGTCGAATCACTCGCCGGGCTACCGGCGTCACCGAGTGCTCCGGCCGTTCCGATGATGGCGATCGTCGCCTCGACCGAGAAGCCGTACTGGATACATAACGGCACGAAGATAGCGGCGATGATCGGTATGGTCGAAAAGCTCGAGCCGATACCGAGTGTGATGACGAGACCGACGAGGAGCATGACGAGGGCGGCGAGGAACTGCGAGTCACCCATCAAGTTGCTTGCTCCGCTCACGAGCGGTTCAATCGCACCCGTTTCACGGATGACGGCGGCGAATCCGCTCGCGGCGATCATGACGAAACCGATGAAGGCCATCATGCGCATGCCGCTCGTAAAGATATCGTCCGCTTCTGACCAAGGGATGAGACGGAAGAGCGTCAACAGGATCAAACCGGTCACGGCCGAAGCGATCATCGATTCGGTCTGTAATTGAACGACCAAGACGACCAAGACGACGATCGCCGTCAACCAAATCTTCATGTTGCTCAACGTGCGGACCTCATAGTCGCTCGGACCGAGTTGGATCGTTTCATACGACCGCGGTTTCCGGTAGTGGAAGAAAGCGGTGATGAGTCCGACGAGCATACCGAGTGCCGGGATGGCCATGATGCTGACGATATTGACGTCACCGACAGCCATCCCGTTCGTCTCGACGTTCGGGAGCAAAATCTCGTTCAAGTAGATGCCGCCGAAGCCGACCGGTAGCAACATGTACGGTGTGACAAGCCCGAACGTGAGGATCGTCGCGACGAGCCGGCGATCGAGTTTCAACTCATTGAACAAGACGAGTAACGGCGGTACGACGATCGGGATGAAGGCGATGTGGATCGGTAAGACGTTCTGTGAGCTGATAGCGAGTAAGAGCAGCAGCGACAGCAGTAACGCTTTGACGCGACCGACACTCTTGCCGGTCACATCACGGCCAGACATGCTGATCAACCGTTCAGCCAGGACGTCAGGCAGGCCGGTCTTTGACAAGCCGACAGCGAACGCACCAAGCAGGGCGTAGCTGAGGGCGATCGTGGCACCGCCACCAAGCCCGTCGCTGAAAGCGGTCAACGTGTCGTTGAAACCGAGTCCTCCGACAAGTCCACCGACGATGGCGGCGAGGATGAGCGATAAGACGATATGGACACGACTGATCGCGAGAGCAAATAAGACAATGACAGCTAATAATACAGCATTCATGAGTTCCAACACCTTTCGAATCATAAGTTCTTTCTCTTGTTATCACTTTAATACGATAAAGACTTTTGAAATTTAACATACGTTTTATGACTTGTCAAATCATGAAAACAAAAAAAGCGACAACTTCGAAAAGTTATCGCTTCTTCATCATAGTTCGACGTTATGGTACACCTGACGAACGTCTTCTAAGTCTTCGAGTACGTCGAGCAGTTTCTCGAATTGCTCTTTCGACGCTTCGTCGAGTTCGACTTCGTTTTGCGGTAGCATCGTCAGCTCGGCGACTTCGAACGTCTCCACACCCGCCGCTTTGAACGCGGTCTGGACGGCATGGAATTCTTCCGGCTCGGCATAGACGATGACCGTCTCGTCTTCTTCGATGACGTCACGGACATCGAGGTCGTGCTCCATCATGAGTTCGAGCACGTCGTCTGCTGTCATCCCGCCGACACCGATGACGGCCGTCGCATCGAACATATACGCTACCGACCCGCTGACGCCCATGTTACCACCGTTCTTGCCGAACGCGGCCCGAACTTCAGAGGCGGTCCGGTTGACGTTGTTCGTGAGCGTGTCGACGATGAGCATCGACCCGCTCGGCCCAAAGCCCTCATAGCGGAGTTCGTCGAAGTTCTCTTCGTCGCCGCCTTTCGCTTTGTCGATGGCCCGGTCGATGATCGCTTTCGGGACGTTATACGTCTTCGCGCGCTCGACGACGAACTTGAGCGATTGGTTCAATTCCGGATCAGGTTCACCTTGGCGGGCGACGATGTAGATCTCGCGGCCGAACTTCGCGTAGATACGACTCGTATTGGCGTCTTTAGACGCCTTTTTCTCTTTAATGTTGTTCCATTTACGACCCATTACGTGTCATCTCACTTTCCATTGTTCGATAGATTCACTGTCGATTATATAAGAAGAAGCGAGCGTTGACGAGAGAAAATCATCCCTCGCTCTTGTCCATCTTCTCAACGATCTCGGTCAGCGTCTTTAAACTGTCGATCAAGCGGTCGGTCTCATCCTCATCGAGGAACGCTAACCGATCCTCGAACAGGCGCCGAAACGAGTCGCGCCGCTCGAGGAGCACACGCTCTCCTTGGTCGGTCAATTGGTTCCAGATGACACGGCGGTCGCGCTCGTCAGGGACACGTGTAATATACCCTTCGTCGACGAGCTTCGTGATGAGCGGCGTCACGTTCGGCGGGGCAATCGATAACGTCTCACTAATTTGTCCGTTCGTGACCGCGCCTTCATCCTCAATCAACATCAGTAGATGAAAGTGAGAGAAGTTCAAGTTCGGGATTTGCGGGAGGTCGGAGCGGCGGAGCAGTTTTCTTCTGATTAATGGGATCAGTTTCACAAACTGATCGGCTGCATCTTGTCTTGGCATAGTCATAGTCACTTCCTAGTCAGGTTCTTTCTTCATTATACACGACCACAGGCGGGGTGGACGAGCAATCATCGGACTGTGAGCATTTACACACCGATTCCGCCAAACTAATGACACAAACAATGTAAGCGTTTACATATGGATTTGTCCTTGTTTTCATGAAAACGCATACGATTTTACTGAGCTGATCTGTAAAAATCAAGACCTATCCTCAAACAGCAAAAAAATATTGTGAAAGAGTTCACATTGTTGTCACGCACAAATTGAATAAAACGGTGTATTCTATGAATGTGAAGGAAAGCACAAACTCTTATCAGGCAAACCGATTATCCCGTGCTCTCCATCAAGTCAGAAGATCAGCTCTCATTCATGAGGAGGAAACCAACATGGCAGTTAAAGAGAAAGCAGTAGTGGAAACATCAGCAGAACAGATGGTCGACACGCTCGTCAAGCAAGCGCACACGGCACTCGACACGTTGATGACGTTTGACCAAGAGAAAATCGACACGATCGTCCAAGCGATGGCGTTAGCCGGACTCGAGCAACACGTCGTACTCGCTAAACATGCATATGAAGAAACAGGTCGCGGTGTGTTTGAAGACAAGATGATCAAAAACATCTTTGCGACAGAATATATTTTCAACTCACTTCGCGGTGAGAAAACGGTCGGCGTCATCGAAGACGATGAGCAAAACGGCATCACGTACATCGCCGAGCCGGTCGGTGTCGTCGCCGGGGTCACACCGGTCACGAACCCGACATCAACGACGATGTTCAAAGCGATCATCGCCATCAAAACACGTAACCCGATCATTTTCGGCTTCCACCCGTCAGCACAACAATGTTCAAGTGCAGCGGCCCGTGTCCTTCGTGACGCGGCAATCGCAGCAGGTGCACCGGAACATTTGATCCAATGGGTCGAAAAACCGTCACTCGACGCGACGAAAGCACTCATGAACCACCCAGGCGTGGCCATGGTACTCGCAACAGGCGGCGCGGCAATGGTGAAGTCGGCTTACTCGACAGGTAAACCAGCGCTCGGCGTCGGACCTGGTAACGTCCCGGCTTATATCGACAAGACAGCGAAAGTAAAACGCGCCATCTCGGACGTCATCTTATCGAAAACGTTCGATAACGGCATGATCTGTGCATCAGAACAAGCGATCATCGTCGACCAAGAAGTATATGAAGACGTGAAGCGTGAAATGACAGCGCTCGGCTGCTACTTCTGCTCACCTGAAGAAAAAGCCAAACTCGAAACACTCGTCATCAAGACAGACACATGTGCGGTCAACCCTGAGATCGTCGGGAAACCGGCAGCATGGATCGCCGAGAAAGCTGGACTCAGCGTCCCGGCCGACACGAAAATCTTGATCGCTGAACTCGAGACGGTCGGTGCGACAGAACTGCTCTCACACGAGAAGCTCAGCCCGGTGCTCGGCGCTTATAAAGTTCAATCACGAGAAGAAGGCTTCGCCATCGCTGAGAAAATGCTTGAAATCGGTGGTCTCGGCCATACAGCCGCAATCCACTCGACAGACGACGACGCGATCCTCGCGTTCGGACTTCGCATGAAAGCTTGCCGCATCATCGTCAACTCGCCAACGGCACACGGCGGTATCGGTGACCTTTACAACGAAATGACACCATCACTCACACTCGGTTGTGGGTCGTACGGTAAAAACTCCGTCTCTGAGAACGTGACGGCGAAACATCTACTCAACGTGAAAAAGGTGGCGAGACGTCGCGTGAATATGCAATGGTTTAAAGTCCCTGAAAAAATTTACTTCGAGAAAAACTCGGTTCAATACTTGCAGTCGCTCACGTCAAAAAAACGAGCAATGATAGTCACAGACGAAATGATGGTCAAACTCGGATTTGCTGATAAAGTCATCAAAAACTTGCCGGCCGGTGTTGACTACCGCATCTTCGACCAAGTCGAACCAGATCCATCGGTCGAGACGGTCATGGCCGGAGCTGAGGCGATGCGCCAATTCCAACCAGACATGATCATCGCGCTCGGTGGTGGTTCACCGATGGATGCCGCGAAAGGGATGTGGCTCTTCTACGAACGTCCAGAAGAGAAGTTCTCAAACCTTCGCCAGAAGTTCATGGATATCCGCAAACGGACGTACAAGTTCCCGACGCTCGGCAACAAGTCGATGTTCGTCGCGATCCCGACGACGTCAGGTACAGGTTCAGAAGTGACACCGTTCACGGTCATCACTGATAAAAAACGGAACGTCAAATACCCGATCGCCGACTACGCGATCACACCAGACGTCGCCATCATCGACCCTGAGTTCGTTATGACGGTACCGGCTTCAATCACGGCTGACACAGGAATGGACGTCTTGACACACGCGATCGAAGCGTACGTATCGGTCATGGCGAACGACTATACAGACGGACTGGCCCTCCGTTCGATGAAGATGATCTTCGACTACCTCCCGAAAGCTTACGAAAACGGAAGCGACGCTGAAGCTCGTCAAAAAGTGCACAACGCCTCAACGATGGCCGGTATGGCATTCGCGAACGCGTTCCTCGGGATCAACCACTCGATCGCGCACAAAATCGGTGGCGAGTTCCACGTGCCGCACGGTCGGACGAACGCGATCCTCATGCCGCACGTCATCCGCTACAACGCGACACGCCCATCGAAACTCGCGGCGTTCCCGAAATATGAGTCATTCATCGCTGACGAGCGCTACGCTGAAATCGCACGCTTCCTCGGACTCCCGGCGAAGACGACTGAAGAAGGTGTCGAGTCACTCGTCCAAGCGATCATCGAGCTCGGACAGCGCTTGAACATCAAACTCTCGTTCAAAGCACAAGGCATCAAGAAAGCGGACCTCGATGCGAAGATCGACAAAATGGCGGTCGATGCGTTCGAAGACCAATGTACGACGGCGAACCCGAAAATGCCGCTCGTCGAAGAATTGAAAGAAATCATGTACGCGGCGTACGAAGGCGTATAATCAAAAAAAGGCGATCACTCCAACGAGTGGTCGCCTTTTGTCATGCAATTAAGGAAAGTCCCATGAACAGGAGGATGACGGATAAAGCGATGACGTTGAACCAGACGACAAACTTGATCGCGATCTCAGCCACGCTTTATTTCTCAGCCCAAAATAAAGCAAGAATGCATAAAAAACTAGACCGCCGACGAGTCGGTACGGAGAGGATGCGTCAAAACCAATGTCGTATGCATGTTGTACTGTATTGAGCAAGGCGAGGAGGAGGAAAGCGCACAGGTAGCGCTTTTTCTTTATTTGTTGATTCGGATTGTAAACATTATTCATAGATTGCACCAACCGTCTTTGGGTTTTCGTATTTCTATCTTTCGACTTTGTAATATCTTTTCACTATACCATTTTTAAGAAAGGTGAGATGGCGAAAACAGACAGTATCGTCTCCTGCGTTCATTCATCAAACGCGATGACGAGCGGGCGAAATAGACTCATTTGAACGCGTGTTGAATCGTTTTGACCGAGTGCTTGCGCTGTGAATCCGCTCGTACTAATCTTTAAAAAGCCGAACAGCCAATAAAGGGTGTTAAAGACGACCGCCCCGACGGCGACTGCACCAATCGCGGTCAATTCGTCCGTGTTCGCGATTACAATCGTATCGACGACACCAAGCAGCGGCGTTGAGAAACCGGCGAGCACGAGCGGATAAGCGATGAGCCAAAATGATTTAGTCGACACCATGCAAGAAACGACCTTTCTCGACGAAGGCGTCGCACAATGCAATCGTGTACGGATGGCGCGAGTCATCAAACAATTCATTGCCGTTGAAAGAGTCCACGATCGTCCCTTCGGACAAGACAAGGATACGGTCACACAGTTTCGATACGACCGATAAATCGTGGGAGATGATTAAAAATGCCATCGACTGGTCGCGATGATAGGACTTTAGCATGTCGACGATGTGATGTTGCGTGATGGTGTCCAGTGCTGTCGTTGCCTCATCGAGAAGAATGAGTTGAGGATTCAGGCTAAGAGACCTGGCGATGGCGGCACGTTGTTTTTGCCCTCCGCTCAATTCACGAGGATACGAGGCCATGCATGTGTGCGGAAGTTGAACGATGTCAAACAAGTGTTCTAACTTGGCTCGTTCATCGTACGGTTCGATTAGCCGAAAATGGCGAAGCGGCTCCAAGATGGAATCTGCGAGCGTCCATCTCGGGTTGAACGATTCGGCGCTGTCTTGAAACACAGCTTGAATGCGTTGCCTCATCTGTGTGATCTCCCGACATGAAGCGGTCTGCCAAGACAAATCACATAGCTGAATCTGTCCCGCGTCAATCAGCTCAAGTCCGAGTATACAGCGAGACAAGGTGCTCTTTCCGCTACCGCTCGTCCCAATCAAGCCGACCGATTCACCAGCCTGAACCGTGAACGTGACGTCACGTAATACAGAGTGGCCGCCATAGTTTTTCGAGACTTTTTCAACGTGTAATAACATGTTCGAGTCGTTCCTCTCGTTTTAAAATCGGTGCCGCTTGAAGCAAAGACTTGGTATACGGGTTCTCCGAGGCGATCAGGTGCTCACGATTTCCCGCGTCAACGATGCGCCCATCTTTCATGACGAGGATGTGATCGGCATAGGTCATCGCTTCGGCTAAATCGTGAGTGACCCACAGCATGCTCGATGTTTGACCGATCATCGACTTCAACCATTCGGTCACTTGCCGAGCCGTCAGCACGTCGAGCGCATTCGTGATCTCGTCCGCGATGATGAGTGTTGGTTGAAGAATGCTCGCAAGTAATAAGCAAAACCGCTGAAGTTGACCACCGCTCAGTTCGAGTGGATAGCGATTGAGGAGTTCTTCCGATAAATGAATCTCGGCCATGGCGGAGCGGATACGGTCTTTGTCGTATGCCTCGTCATGACTTTCGAACAAGTCCCGAATATGCTCATCCATCGTCAAAAATGGTGCGAACGACGTCGTGTAATGTTGTGGGATGTATCCAATCTCGCACCCATAAATGGAACACGTTTTACTGGCATCCCCAATCTCTTGGTCGTTCCAATAAATTGTACCTGTCGTCTGAAGCGTGTTGGGAAGCATCTGCAAAATCGATTTGACGAGAAGTGATTTGCCGCTTCCGCTCGCGCCGACGAGACAGACCCACTCATTTCGTTCGATGGCGAATGAGACGTCTTGTAAAAGTGGACGTTCGTCATGCTTGATAGAAAGTTGATCAATGACTAACATTACGTTGCCTCCTAACGCTTAAACTTGAAAATGACGTGTCAGTTTTGTCGAGAGTCTCGTCGACCCGATAATGGTTAACACGATACAGAACGCCGGCCAAAGAACGAGCGCCGGATTCGTTGCAAAGTAATGTCGTCCTTCACTGATCATCCCCCCCCATTCTGGTAACGGTAATTGAACACCTAGTCCAATGAAGGAGAAGGCGGAAATCAAGAGGATGACTTTTCCAAGGTCAAGACTCATGACGACAAGAATGTGCGGACAGACGGCAGGAAGGACGTGCCGGAGTGCGATTTTCGGTTTCGAAAGACCGTTCACGCGCGCAGCGAGGACGTGTCCCTTCGTGCTCTCTTGCAGGACGAGCGTGTGTACGAGTCGTGTATAGGACGTCCACTTAATTAAACTGATGGCGAGCACAAGGCTTTGAATGCTCGGACCTAGGACTCCAGCGAGGACGATGGCGAGCACCGTATCCGGAAAGATGATGGTCGCATCTGTCACTTTTGTGACGATTCGCTCCAATTTGCGATAGACGAACCCGCTGATCGTCCCAAGAATGATGCCGACCGTCGCTGTGATGAGAATGATGACGGTACTTAAACCGACCGTGATCCCGCCTGCAAGAAGGAGTCGTGACAAGACGTCTCGCCCTAGGTGATCGGTGCCGAGCAGATGATGCAGCGATGGTGAGGCAAGTCGATTCGTCACGTTCGTCGCGAACGGGTCGACCATCGATGTCAATGCATACATCACGACGAAGATTGCCAAACCGCTTATGATGAATCGGCGCTGTTTCATCGGGACACATCCTTTCGATAGAGGTGAGGCTGCAGTAAACGTAACATCACGTTGGTCACGAGATTGATACTGACGACTAAACAAGTCGTAAAGACGAGATACCCTTGCAAGACGGGGAAATCACGGCGTAAAACAGAATCCACCATCAGTTTGCCGACCCCGGGATAAGCGAATAACACTTCGAGCACGACGACTCCTCCCATGAGGCTCGCCACGCTCACATCGAACATCGAGATGACAGGGGGCAAGGCGGCCCGGGCGATATAGCGCGTCAGTAACTTTTTTGAACGGATTCCCCGAACTTTTGCTATCACGACGTAATCAGCCGCCATCACGTCGAGTAATGTCGAGCGGATGAGCCGGATATAGACGCCGCCAACGGCAATGCCTAACGTCAAAGACGGTAAGACGAGGCTGTCCCAGCCGTTTCGTCCCATTACAGGGAACCATTGGAGTGACACGGCGAATACATACATCAAAAACAAGCCGATTAAAAAACTAGGGACCGATGACCCGACAATCGACAATCCGGTTGCTAGCTTGGAAAAGACAGACATTGGTCGGAAAGCGCTGATGGTACCGAGCGGGACGGCGAGCACAATCGCCACGAGGAGACCTCCGGCCGCGAGTTCGAACGTCGCGGCATAGTTGTTTTTAAACAATTGTGTCACAGGCTGACCGGTGATGAGTGAATCGCCTAAGTTTAATCGAACGATTTCAGAGAGCCAATTCACGTATTGGACCCATACCGGATCCGTGAAGCCAAGCTCCTCGCGGAGGCGGTCAATCTCGGCGACATCGACTTGCAGTTCGTCGACCTTCAATAAGTATAGGACGGGATCTCCCGGGACGAGTCGGAGAAGCAAAAAACTGAAAAAAGTGAAGACTAGAAAAGCTAGTCCCCACTCAAGCGATTTACGTGCCACGAATCGCGTCATATCACAACACATCCAAATCTTTTGTGATCATATAGTATTCGCTCTTTTCAGTGACCCACCCATGCACGTTGTCTTTCAAAGCAACATTCGTCGAAGGGTGGACTAAAAATGAGTTGATGACACGTTCATCGACATATTGCGCAATTTCTTCGGTCATTCGGTCGCGTTCAGCACGGTCGACCGTCTGATTCAAGCGGTCGATTTTCTGCGTCAATGTCGCATCTTCTACGCCACTGAAATTCAACGCGCCGTTCGGATGGAACGTGGCGTTCAAGTAGTAGCCGCCGTCCCCACGTGGTGCGGTCAAATTGCTATACGTCGCAAGGTCCCAGTCTCGTTCGGCGGCCATATATTCTTCCGGTGTGTCAATCATTTGAATATCGATTTCTATCCCGACTTGCTTCGCATCCGATTGAATCAACTGTGCGATGAGTGGTAGGTCAGGTCGTGAGCTATACGTCAACAGATTGAGCCGAACCGGCTCACCGTCTTTCATCAACACGCCGTTGACTTGCTCGTAACCGTCTTGTTTGACCAGGTCCAGGACATCTTGTCCCTCGTCAGAAGGGTAGGACGGGGCGAACGGGAAAGACGGTAAGAATGGACCGACAGCAGGTGTGGCATAGCCATTCAAAATGCCGTCCACGATTTGTTCGCGATTGATGAGCGAGTCAATCAGGCGGCGCATCGCGAGTGACTGCATATGTTCACGTTCAAGGTTCATCGTCAACTGATGGACACGGAACGTCTCCGCCTTGTCGACGACGAACCCGTCCTGCTCCAACGTGTCGATCATCTCGATTTCTGGACGATAGACGATGTCTGCTTCGCCAGACCGGAGCGCCATCGTGCGCGACCCCGGGTCTTCGTTGAACGTGAACGTGACCGTATCGAGTTTCGGTTGACCGTCCCAGTATGCATCATGCCGTTCAAGTTGGATGTTCGAGCCGGGTTGGAACGACGTCACTTGATAAGGGCCGGTCCCGACAGGCATTTGATCGATGGCATCATCTGCAGTGACGTCAATGATGGATGTGTTCGGATGGACGAGTTCATTGACGAGTTCTGGATAAGGGACGGTCGTCTCGATTAGGAGGCTCGATGCTTCCGCTGTAATCGATTCGATACGCAATGCACTGCGGATCCCTGTATTCTCTTCGAGAGAACGGTCGAGTGAACGTTTGACGGCCTGCGTGTCGAGCGGTTTCCCGTTATGGAACGTCACGTCTTCTCGTATGTAGATGCGCCACGTCGTTTCGTTCACTTGTTCGAACGATTGTGCGAGCCAGGGGTCGACCGATAACGTCTCATCGTTCAATTTAAAAAGCGTCTCTGTCACACCGGCCCGGAGCGGAACGTAACTTGAATCGCGGTGGGGGTCTAGCGACTGAGTTGAGAAGTTATAGACGAAATGTAAATGCCGATCGTCTTGATTGGAATCGTTGCAAGCCGTTAAAAAAAATAGAGCGATAGTACATATGAGCGGAACTACATATTTCATAGAGATGACATCCTTCTTTCAAATTGTAATGATTACGAATTACATCATAGCGTAATTATTACGATGTATCAATGCGTTATTTTTTCCTCATAATGAATTAGATGAATTAGAGAACGGTAGGTCGATGAAATCTTAAAATATATTGAAAAACTTAGAAATTTAAATTCAATTATTTTGAGAACGCATCTATAATAATAAATGCCAAGTTATCCATTCTTTACAATTTCTTGGCGAATTTATTTATATGTATTGGAGACACGCAACATGAACATCTTATTCAGTTTGGTTTATGCCCTATATGTCACGTTTTTATATGTGTTCCCGTTCTCGCAAGAGACACCGTACGAGACGGCCGGATATTTTGCCACGTACGACCGACAAATCGATAGTTGGGAGAACACGGAGCTGTTTGAGTCGCTCGGTGTCGACCTTGATTTGAACATGGAGCGTGTTATGCACGACGCACCGATCCAAACGTTTTGGACGGATGTCACGATAGAAGATGAGGCGTTCGAAGGTTACTCGTCGATGATGATTCAAGAACCGATTCAAGGCGAAATCATCCACGCCGAGTGGGACGCACCAATTCCTGACGTGACAGGTAAAATCGTCGTCTTGCCGATGACCGACGCGTCATTTGAGATGCGAGAAGACGCTTACGAGATTGACCATTACGGTGAGGTCCTCAATGATGAGGCGGCGAATCGCTACTTGTCGAAATTGAAAGAGGCGGGAGCGGCTGGCTACTTGATCACCCCACATAAAGATGCACCAGACGAGTTCGGATTCGTTTATGTGTCGGCCGCGATTCGTCTCGCTGGGACCGGCATTGGAGCCGATGCCGCCGAAGCAATCACCGATGGTCAAACCGTGACGATTGAGCCGTTCGAGACGGAGATGGTTTACACTGAATTCGTTCAGGCGGGGACGACCGATGAAGAAGTCATCGTGATGGCACGGCTCGATAGCAGCGGGTATGGTGACCACGCGTTGATTGGCCTCGGTGGTGCCTCGATTCTGTTTCATGTCATTCAAGCGATGGATGGCATGAAGACGGATGCGACGATTCGCTACGTGTTTTTAAATGGGTATGGTGAAGGATATGAGGCGAGCACGCATTACCTCGGATTGTTAGAGGGACGTGGCATGACGCCGAGAACCGTCATGTTGCTCGACTTAATCGGGACAGGTGACACGGATCGATTCCTCAAAACGCACGGCATGACGTCGTACCCGTTTATGGATGATGTATCATTTGAAGATGTCGAGGTGAGAAGTTTAGGGGTGTCAATTTTAGACGAATATCGACAAGCCGGTATCGACGTCGTCTCGTTGAACGATTCAATCACGGCAGACCAGGACGTCTTCACCAAGGACGACACAATCGATCGGCTCTCTGACGAAGCGATGCTCGAGCACGTAGAATGGGTGGTCGAGTGGTTGAAAAGGCAATAAGCTAATCTTGAACTATAGACGACACATGGTCTGCAGTCTTTTTGTTCACATGACTCCTTGGGGCGAATGATTAGGCAGCAAGCTGATCAAGAGATGAAAAAAAGGTTGTCACAGTAATGATAAGAATGATTTTCGCCAAGGTAGTGGACGCATCGTAACCTAGATGAGAGTCGTGTCAATCACATAGAAGAAACGGAGAAAACATGAACGTTTACTTTGAAGAAATCAAAGACGTTTACTCAGCATTTGGTTGGAAGGGCAGAGAGTTAGATTCTCATTTAGAAGACGACCTTAGACAAATAAGCGCTTTTTGTATTGTGGGGGAAATGTTACTTTTCCCAGAAGAAATCGAGCAGTTCAAAATCAAATGTGAGGAATTGTTTAAAAATCATTTGACGAACGAGCTAAGTCATATGCGATACAAACTCTACTTGATTGCCTTGAAACAGAATGAGTATAGACAAACTGAAAAAATCTTTCATTATTACAAGCTATGGAAAGCTCTCGATAATGAGATGGATTGCAGTGGCTTTACCTCAAGAATTGAAAAGTTAGTGTGGAAGAATGGAGAGGCTTTCTATGTCGGAATCTCAGAATTCAATGCCGATTTTTTGTTACCTGCCATAAAGCTCGCAAGTGGCTATTCCAACCACTATGGCATTGTCTTGATAAACAAATCAGAAGACGAGTCGTCTGAACAACTAATGGACAAATTGTTAGAGGAAGGAATCAATAATCATATACAGTTCGATTTCTCGAAACTAGTTCCCTTATTATGTAGAAAACATTACAGCGTGTGTGTTTGGGGAAGTTCGAGTGAAGAGCAACAACTAAGCTGTTTTTATATGAATCACAAGTGAAAGTACATGTGAGTTGGCGGAGCGGGTCAAACATGTCATTCAGTTTGAGAGCGGCATGTTTATCGCAAGTGAAGAACATATGTTGAAAAGCGTTCGCGGGGACGAACCCCATACAGAAGCTGAGTTGGGATTTTAGTTGAACCACTCGATGATTGAAATTAGAGTGTTTGAATTTCAATGTTTCGAGATATTCTTGCGGGATGGAGATGAGTAAGTGTATTAACAGTGAATTCTTTCCTAATGAATAATTACATAATAATGGAAAAATGGTATGCTTGTTTATAGTGATTGAAGTTAAAACTAAAAATGTAAGGGTGATATGAATGAGCGATAAAATTCAAGTGCTCAAGTTATCAATGCTCGCGATTATAGCGATTAGCACTGGTTATATCGCATGGCACATTAATGAGCTGATCAACGCATTAAACGGCATTTCATTCGCACTACAAGCATTGAACTAAGCCATTTCTATGTATTGAACTGAACTTCTAGACCAAAAGGACTTCCGCATATGCAGAAGTCCTTTCGTGATGACTACACGTACTTTATGAAGCATGAATAGAAGAAGAGAAAACTAAAAAAGTTCCATCGCTCGCAGTACAAGAAACAGATGATAAACCGTTGGAATAAACGTAATCAACAAACCAATCCATTTCATTCGCTGTCTGAACTGTAAGAGGAAACCGATTGTCCACAGTGCAAACCACAACATAAAGTACCATCTGTATTCTGGCGTATCCGTTTCCGCAAAAAACGCTCGGCCGACAGTTAACCCAAACGAATTGACCAAAACAAACGTGCCTGAGAGAGCATTCCAACTGTACCTTACTATTTTTTCAAGCATTCTCGTAATCCTTTCTGTAAATGAGATTGAATTGCCGATAAAGCATACTACTTCATATAATGAAGTGGGCATAGGTTCTTAATACTACATTTCGACAATTTGGAATAATTAACCTTTTAGTTTGGTCGGATTTGTATAGCGGGAATTCAATTCATTTCTGAACTCAGTCCCGAAACATCGAAGGATCAGATGATGACGCCCTTTACTTTTACTCGATACGCGTCGCGATGTCCGGTATGATGAAAGAGGAGGCGATACAATGGAACGAGATATGAAGATTAAGATGAACTATGGTGAGTTAGCCGGGACGTTATCATTGCATGACGGGCAGCGAAAGACGGTCGTCATCTTGAGCGGGAGCGGGCCGAGCGACCGGAACGGCAACGTCGGACCTGTCCAGTTCAATACGTATAAAAAACTAGCCGACGCGCTATATGGCATGGGCGTCAACGTCTTTCGGTACGACAAACAAGGGATCGGGGAGTCGGACGGTGACTTTAATAAAGTCGGACTCCATGACTTGGTCAACGATGCGATCGAAGTCGTGAAAACGATCCAACGGTTGCCTAAAACGGGCGATGTCTACGTGCTTGGCCATAGCGAAGGGGCGGTCATCGCCCCGGCCGTTCAACTCGAGACGAATGCGGCCGGATTGATCCTCCTCGCCGGATTCAACGACTCGTCGAAACAGATGTTCTTACATCAAGCCGACGCACTCGCGAGCGAGATCGGGCGCGTGAAAGGGTTGAAAGGGATGTTTTATCGGTTGACCGGCGTCCCGAAAAAAGTCAGACAACGGCAAGACGATCTGCTCGAGCGCTCGCTCCGGACGAACGTCGCTGCGTTCAAATACCGAGGCCAAGTCGTCAACGCCAAATGGATTCGTGAACATGCGTCGTATGACGTCCGGGAACGGCTCGAGCTCGTGCGCGTCCCGCTGCTTGCCATCACCGGTGACCGTGACGTCCAAGTCCCGCCTGAACACGTCCATTCACTGCGGACGAAAGGCGATGTCGACAGCTATATCATTAAAGATATGAACCACCTGCTCGTCGAACGGACGAGCCCGCATTCACTTTTAACGTTGCACAAAGAATATCGTGAGGCGATCGAGGCCCCGCTTCATCCACAGCTGTTACAGAAATTGAACGATTGGTTAATCAAATAGTCAAAAACAGTCGGAAACGGTCACTAGTTGACCGTTTTTTATGTTATAATTGTGACAATAAGATAAAAAGTGAATGAATTTGAATGTTTTTGATTGTTTTTTGAATGTAAACGCTTTATATTAGAGATACGGAGGGAATACGATGTTAACGAAACAACGACATCAGATGATTTTGCAACGGTTGTCGGAACAAAAGATCGTCAAGCTGAAAGAGTTGGTCGAATGGATGGGGGCGTCAGAGTCGACGATCCGCCGTGATTTGACAGACCTTGAGGTCGAAGGCTACCTTGAACGGGTTCATGGCGGGGCAACGCTCGTCGTTCGCGCTGAAGACGAACCGACGTTCGAGGAAAAACGGGATCGGCACGTCGATGAGAAAGTCGCGATCGCACGGAAGGCCGCGACGTTCATCGAAGACGGGATGTCCGTCTATCTCGATGCCGGGACGACGACACAGGCGATGGTCCCTTACTTGACAGGTAAGAAAGTCATCGTCGTCACGAACAGCCTCCCGATTGCCAACGACTTGTTCGATCTCGACATTAAGACGTTCGTGATCGGCGGCGAGTTGAAACGTTCGACGCAAGCGCTCGTCGGCTACAACGCCCGCGAGAGCATGATGAACTATCGGGTCGATGTCGCTTTTCTCGGTATCAACGGTGTCGACCTAGAAGCCGGTTACACGACGCCTGACCCAGAAGAAGCCCTCGTCAAAAAGACAGCGATTGAACTAGCTCGGGAAGCCTACATCTTGGCGGACGATTCAAAATTCGGGAAACGTTCGTTCAGCCGAGTCGCGCCCCTCGAGGCGGCGACACTCATCACGATTAGCGATGCACCGTACGTCAGTTCAGTCCAAACATTAACAAAGGTGGTGAACGCCCAATGATTTACACATTAACACTTAATCCATCAATCGATTATTACGTCACTTTGCCAGAAGTCGTCTTAGGTGAGGTTAACCGCATCCAAGAGACGACGCAACGGGCCGGAGGAAAAGGTATCAACGTCTCGTTCGTCCTACGTGAGTTTGACGCCGATACGGTCGCACTAGGATTCATCGGCGGGACGACAGGTGAGTTCATTAAGAAAGCGTTGACGGACAAGGGTGTCGAGACCGATTTCATCGAAGTCGATGGCGAGACCCGAATCAACGTCAAGATCCGGGCGAAAGAAGAGACGGAATTGAATGCGAGTGGTCCTGTCATCTCGGACACGGAACTTGAACAGTTGACGGCACAGTTCGAACACGTCCAAGCAGGTGATATCGTCGTCTTGGCCGGAAGCATCCCTAGCAATCTGCCGAGCACACTTTACCGGACGCTCGCTGAGAAAGTTCGAGCGAACGGAGCCGACTTCGTCGTCGATACGACAAAAGAAGCGATGCTAGAAGTGCTCTCGCTCGAACCACTCATGATCAAACCGAACCATCACGAGCTCGGTGAACTGTTTGACGTCAACATCGAGACGTTTGACCAGGCGCTACCTTACGCTGAACAGTTAGTCGAGCGTGGCGCCAAAAACGTCATCGTCTCGTTCGCAGGAGACGGAGCGATGCTTGTCAACGGTTCAGGCGCCTATACGGCGAATACTCCGAGCGGGAAACTTGTCAATTCGGTCGGATCGGGCGATTCACTCGTCGCCGGTTTTGTCGCCAACATTTTAGACCATGACGCAACCAAGGCGTTCCGCTATGCGGTCACGACCGGCAGTGCATCTGCTTATACGTTTGGCCTCTGTACGAAACAAGACGTGGACCGCTTGGTCGGCGAAGTCGACGTCACCCCACTATCACGATTGGAGGAAACAACATGAACATCACGGACCTACTCAAAAAGGACACGATCCAACTGAATCTCCGCAGTCGTTCAAAAGCGGACGTCATCGAAGAACTCGTCGACGTGCTCGACCGGGCCGGTAAGCTATCGGACCGGAACGGTTATCGCGACGCCATCTTGGCCCGCGAAGCGCAAAGCACGACCGGACTCGGTGAAGGGATTGCCATCCCGCACGCGAAGACGAAAGCTGTCAAAGCACCCGCGATCGCCTTTGGTCGCTCGAGCGGGATCGACTATGAAGCGCTCGACGGTCAAGACAGCCGCTTGTTCTTTATGATCGCTGCAGGCGAACACGCCAACAACGAACACTTGGAGACACTCTCGAAATTATCAGTCTTCCTGATGGATCCAAAATTCCAGGAACGTCTCTATGCGGCAACGTCTGAAGACGATGTCATTCGCGCGATCGAAGAAAAAGAAGCGGCCGAAGCGGCACCTGTTGCCGAAAAATCAGTCAAAGCGGACGCACCATACATCTTGGCAGTCACAGCTTGCCCGACCGGCATCGCACACACGTATATGGCAGCAGACAGCTTGAAACAAAAAGCAGAAGCGATGGGTGTCGACATCAAGGTCGAGACGAATGGCTCGACCGGCGTCAAAAATGAATTGACGGCAGCGGATATCGCCAAAGCGACAGCAATCATCGTCGCTGCCGACAAGGCCGTTGAAATGGAGCGGTTCGCCGGAAAACATGTGATCGAAGTTCCGGTCGCGCAAGGCATCCGTAAACCGGAAGAGTTGATCAACCGGGCCGTCAAACAAGACGGACCTGTATACAAGGCATCAGGCAAGTCTGGAGCTTCGCAAGATCAACGCACTGGGATTTATAAGCACTTGATGAGCGGTGTATCAGCTATGCTCCCACTCGTCGTCGCTGGTGGACTGTTGATCGCCATCAGTTTCTTCTGGGGCATCAACTCAGCTAACCCAGATGACCCGTCGTTCAATGAATTTGCTGCCCAATTAAATACGATTGGTGGAGCGGCATTTAGCTTCCTTGTCCCGATTCTCGCCGGTTTCATCGCGATGTCGATTGCCGATCGTCCGGGTCTCGCACCAGGTCTCGTCGCCGGTTTGCTCGCTAGTCAAGGTGGCGCTGGTTTCCTCGGTGGACTCATCGCCGGTTTCCTTGCTGGTTACGTCGTCCTTTTCTTAGTCAAAGCACTCGCAAAACTTCCGGCCTCGCTTGAAGGGATCAAACCGGTCCTCTTGTATCCGTTGCTCGGTTCGTTCATCTCCGGGATGATCATGTTACTCGTCGTCAACCAACCGATTGCAGCGTTCATGACATGGTTGATGGAAGTCTTGAACAGCATGAGTGGTGCTAACGCCATCTTGCTCGGTGTCATCGTCGGTGGTATGATGGCCGTCGATATGGGCGGTCCGATCAACAAGACAGCATACGTGTTCGGTACGGCGGCACTTACAGCCGGAAACCAAGAAGTCATGGCGGCCGTCATGGCAGGTGGCATGGTGCCACCGCTTCTCGTCGCGCTCGCGTCAACCGTGTTCGCTCGTCAGAAGTTCTCGAAACAAGAACGTGAAGCTGGTAAGACGGCGTACATCATGGGCGCCTCGTTCATCACAGAAGCGGCTATCCCGTTCGCTGCGGCCGACCCGATCCGGGTGTTGCCGTCAGCGATCCTCGGGTCAGCGATTGCCGGTGGCTTATCTGCTTTCTTCACCATCCAATTGCCGGCGCCGCACGGTGGGATCTTCGTCTTCCCATTACTTGAAGGAGCTGGAAACGTCGCGATGAGCATGGGTCTCTACGCACTTGCGATTCTCGTAGGGGCACTCGTCGGAGCACTCCTCCTCTCGTTCTTGAAAAAACCGCTTACGACAGCGACGGCAGAGCCAACGCGTGATGTCGCTTAACAAACTCGACCGTAGGGATTCCTACGGTCGTTTTTTGTCAAATGATTGTCAGTCGTTTCGAGAAGATGTGTGATTTCGATTCGGTGATTTGTGGTAAAATACTTGTAAAACTTAGGATAGGAGGGGGTACGGATGCAAATACGGAAAGCTGAGCCGAAAGACGCTTACGGGATCGCACGCGTCAGGGTCAACGGTTGGCGAACGACTTATCGGGGGATCGTTCCGACTGAGGTTTTATTAAAGCTCTCTTCTGGCTCGATCGAGTGGTCGGAAAAAATCCGAACTGCCCTTTCTAACCGCGAAGTCAGCGGATTCGTCGCCATAGTCGATGAGGAAATCGTTGGTTTCGTTTTGTATGGGGACGAGCGGACGGGGGACTATCCGGACCATCCAAACGAGATTTATGCGATTTATATTCTCGAAGAGCACCAGCGAAACGGTCTTGGTTCGATGCTGCTCGAAAAAGCAGTTCATGCGATGCACGGACATGGATTGATCATTTGGTCGCTCGAGCTGAATCCGCATCGAGCGTTTTATGAACAAAAACAAGGGCAAGTCATTGATTCAAAAGAGCGGCTGTTCGGGGAACTGTCTCTCCGTGAGATCGCCTACGGGTGGACGGAAGGAAATCACGACGCCATCGTCGGAGCATGATCGGACACGACTCAACCGTCGTGTCCGTTTTTTTAGACTACTTACAAAACAAGAAACAGGCTAGGTGATGATGTGAACATCTATAACGTAACCAAATATCATCCTGAAACGAGAGGGGAGATTGACGAGTGGACCGAAATCTCGGACATCAATCGAACGTTTGACGGTGTCGTCTTCACGTTGGAGGAATATCTCCGCGTGGAATCGAATTACGTTAAAGCGATTGAGCGAATCATGGATTATTTAGGCGTGAAGACATTGACCGTCTCCTATCTAGAACGACGCGACTATGACTATCGACCTTCTTCGAAACGCGCGTTCAATACGCTTTATCCAATCCGAATGAGAGACCTTCGCAAAAAAGTGAAGCCAGGGAAGGTGCTGTCACGCGACCAAATCCCGAACATGCTTCGCCTCATGTTCCGGAATACGCTTTATGCCG
The DNA here is from genome assembly GCF_004337195.1 of Exiguobacterium sp. SH0S7. NCBI lineage: Bacteria > Bacillati > Bacillota > Bacilli > Caryophanales > Exiguobacterium > Exiguobacterium sp. SH0S7. The sequence continues at coordinate 62,437 of NZ_SJVA01000005.1, read as the reverse complement.
AGTTAGAATATAAAGTGAATGAGTCGGACGAACAATATAGCTTTAAAGTGTTCTTTGGATACGACTATATGATGGGCGTCCATTCGTTGAACGATTTGTCGCCGCTGCGAGACGAGTTGTTGCATTTGGATATGTATCTCGAAGATTAAGTCAAAGTGATACTAAATAAACGACTTAGAGGATCAGGGCAGGACGTTGTTTATCTTTCCTCCTTATCTATCCGTTAATCATGTTTAAATGGTAAAATTTAAAAAATAAGAGTCGGAAGATTCCCGATTTTATAACGATATCTTACAAAAAGGTGCTGGCTACATGCATAACTACACTCTACTGGAGAGAGCCCTATTTTTATCGCCTTCCCTCAATTTCGAGAAGCTGAAAAAAGAGATGGATGGAAAGACTGTCCTGATTACTGGAGCGAGTTCAGGAATCGGCAAGGAGTTCGCCTATCTATTAGCGAATACAACTGCGCATCTGATTCTGGTGGCCCGCAGAGAAGCCAACATGAACGTCATGAAAGTCGAAATCGAAAAAGCTACAGCCAGTGTAACGGTATTCCCGGCAGATTTGCGCAATGAAGAGGAACGAAAAGGATTGCTGGTATTTCTTCATCAATTAACGGACGGAGTGGATGTTGTCGTCAGCAATGCCGGAATCTCCATCAACCGTCCAATTGCCCAGTCGCTGGATCGTTACCATGACTTCACACGTACCATGGCGCTTAATTATTTTGCTCCGGTACAGTTGTTGCTATCGCTCATTCCAGTGCTTGCGAAAAAGAACGGGCACATCATCAATGTCTCCACCATAAATGTGTTGCTATTCCCTATACCTCACTGGGCTGCCTACCAGGCGTCGAAAACCGCTTTTGATACGTGGTTGCGCTCGGCGGAGCCGGAACTGAAAATCAAAAACATTGCCACCACTTCCATTTATCTTCCTCTTGTGAAGACACCAATGATTAAACCGACACTTGCTTATCAGACTGCCCCTGCCATGTCACCGGGTCACGTGGCGGAACTGATCGGACACGCCTTGTATACGAAAAGAAAAGTTTATAAACCGTGGTGGCTGATTCTAGGTCAATGGGCTTCAGTTATTTTCAGATCACCGTTATCGTTTATCGTCCTCAGGTTATTAAGAAAAAAGGAGCGTGAAAGAGGCGATGTTTAATTTGCTGAAAATATTGTCGCAGCTCAATTTTCTTTCCCCATCAAACTTAGGACGTCTTTGCTTCGCGATCCGTCAAAACGGTGTAAACCTTATGCTTCTTTTTTCATTGACAGAAAAGACGAGAGGCCAAAAAACAGCTCTGGTGGATAGTCGGGAAACACTCAATTATCAGGAGCTGCAGAAGCACTGTGAAAATCTCGCTTATCTTCTAGCAGAGAGGCATGGGATTTGTAAAGGACATAAAGTGGCATTCTTCTGTAAAAATCACGCCTCCTTCGTGCAGGGCATTTTTGCTGCTTCGCGGCTCGGCACAGATATATACTTGCTCAATTGTTCCATGAGTCAACTGCAGTTCAATCGGCTAGTGCAAGAACATCACTTCGACTTCCTGATTTACGACGAAGAGTTTAGCGGATTGATTGAAAAATCGTCTTACCAACATTCAAAAATCGTCAGTTATCATGAAAAAAATGAATCCATCAACAGTTTGTCGGATTCGGCTCTACATAGAAAAGAAAAATTGACGGCCTCTTCCAGCGGAAAGATTGTGCTGTTGACCGGTGGCACCACTGGAAAGCCCAAACAAGCGATTCACCGCCCATCCCTCTTTAGTTTCCTGGATCCTTTTGCTGCTTTACTGAACCGACTGCAGCTGCCAACGTACAGCACTGCCTATATTGCAACGCCGATTTACCATGGCTACGGCATCGCTGTCCTGTTATCATTTTTTGCTTTGGGGAAGAAAGTTGTCATTCAGGAGAGCTTTGATGCGAAAAGAGCATGCGCCCTTATTCGGCAGCATCAGGTAGAAGTTGTCACAGTAGTTCCTTTGATGGTTCATAAAATGTTGAAGCACGATAAAGAAGCGCTCGGTTCTCTAGCTTGCATTGCGTCTGGAGGTGCAAAACTAAATCCGGTTTTAGTGGATGAAGTAAACAATCATCTGGGAAATATCTTATACAATCTATACGGAACTTCGGAAGCCGGCTTGAATATCATTGCTACACCTGAAGATTTAAACTATCATGCAAACACGCTTGGAAAAGCAATTTCGGGAAGTCAATTGCAGGTAGTAGTGGATGGGAAAGAAGTTGAAACCGGCAGTATTGGGCAATTTTGTATTCGGAATAAGTGGTCAATGAAAAACAGCCCAAGCCTCTGGATTCAAACTGGCGATATCGGATACCGGGACGAGAACGGCTATTATTTCCTGTGTGGACGAACAGACGATTTGATCATTTCAGCCGGCAACAACATCTATCCTTCGGAAATAGAAGTTGCTTTGTGCACTCATCCGAGTGTCGAAGACGTCGCTGTAATCGGTATAGAGGATGTCTACGCTGGCAAAATTCTGAAGGCATTCGTACAGCTGTATTCTGATAAAAAAATGACTGAAGAAGCACTTTTAAGCTGGTTACGCACACGAGTGGCAGCATACCAAGTTCCTCGAGAAATCGCTTTTGTTGAGGAATTGCCTTATACACCGGTTGGAAAGCTGGACAGAAAACAAGTTCAAACAATTACTCGTGTCGAGGGCTAAGTAATTGAAAAATAGAGCTATAAAAGATGTTGAGAGTACTTTGATCACGGGTGAGGAAGTGGAACTGAACGAGGTAATCATCGAGTGGATGAAGTGTTGCGCTTAATTTGACAAACTGTCGAATGAAAAGGTTTTCAATTGACAAAAATAGAAAAACGGTGACGATTTTTTGTCTGGGTTATCAAAAAAGACCCGATTCTAGCCGATAGATAGGTTAACGTAGCGAGAGGTATTCTCGGGAATAGGGGTTATTTATGAAACGGACGAAACAACGAGCCATCAGCATTAAACAAAAGTTGATCACGATGTCATTGCTCTTATTATTGATTCCATCGTTATTGATCGGCTTCGTCGCCTATTACCAGGCGAAACAAAAAATCACGGATCAAATCATGCAGTCGGCGCACGCGGGTGTGGAGCGGATGAATGATGAGATCACGAACCTGATCGAACCAATCGAGCGCGATGTCGCCTTTTTTGCGGGGCGGATCGACGAGTCGCTCTACGAAGAAGGGGAAGACAACCTTGGGTTAGAGGAAAAATTAGTCGAATATTTAGCGACCCACCCGAAAGTGACGAACATCTATTACGCATCCACTGAAGGCGCGATGACAATCTACCCGACGCAAACATTACCGGATGATTACGATCCCCGGATACGACCGTGGTACGAAGCAGCAGATGGTGCTGGAGGAAACGTCGTCATCACAGACCCTTACGTCGATGCGGCCTCGAACAAGATGATGGTCACGTTATCGCAGACAACGGATGACGGTCGTGGCGTCATCGCGGTCGACGTCGACGTTGATGATATCGCCGAAGTCGCGACTAGCATTCAAATCGGGAAAGAAGGCTACGTCACGATCCTTGATGCGAACCAGCAGTTCGTGACCCATCCGACGTTAGCAGCAGGCGAGAAGGGGTCGGGCGATTGGGTCGAATCGCTTTATGATGGCAAAGATGGCAGCTTTTCATATGTGTTCGAAAATGAAGACAAACAAATGGACTTCATGACGAACGACTTGACCGGCTGGAAAGTGGCTGGAACGTTGTACGATGAAGAAATCACCAACGAGACGGTAGGTATCCTGTGGACGACCGTGGGCGTGATTGTTGCGATGAGTCTTTTGGCCGCAATCATCTTATACTTCATCTTACGCTCGATCATTCGACCGTTGAACCGTTTGACGACGGGTGCGGAACGGATTCAAGCCGGTGATTTGACTGAAGAAATTGTTGTCGATTCGAACGATGAAATCGGCAGGGTCGCTGAAAGTTTCAACGGCATGACGGCGTCACTCCGTTCGATCATCATCAACCTCGATCAATCGATTGGACAAGTCGCAGCCTCATCGCAAGAGTTGATGGCCAACTCGGCGCAAAATACAGCATCTTCTGAGCAGATTGCCGGTGCGGTCCAGCAGATGGCGGCCGGCGCCGACGATTCGAAACGTCAGCTCGACGACAACGCCGTCTCACTCCAAGCGATCACGGCAGGCATCATGCGCATCGCTGAAAGCTCGACGGACGTATCGGAACTGTCTCGCGAGACGGCGATCGAAGCGGAAGACGGGACAGCTGCCGTCACCCATAACGTGACGCAAATGAAAGCGATCGACACATCGGTCGAGACGTTCGGCGCAGTCATCGAGTCACTCGCAAAGCGTTCGAACGAGATTGGAAACATTGTCGATGTGATCAACGGCATCGCGACGCAGACGAACTTACTCGCTTTGAACGCTGCGATTGAAGCTGCCCGCGCCGGTGAGAACGGGAAAGGGTTTGCCGTCGTCGCGAGTGAAGTCCGTAAGTTAGCAGAACAGTCACAGGACTCGACGAAGCAAATTTCGCAGTTGATTGAGAATATCAAGCAAGAGACGGAGCGGTCTGTCACGTTGATGAAAGAAGTGTCGGCCCATACGAAAGCGGGCCTTGAGACGACGGAGAATACAGCAGAGCGTTTCAAGAAGATTATGTTACGGACGCAGGAGATGACGCCACGGATCGAGGACGTGACGGCCACTGTCGAAGAGATTGCGGCGAACGTCGAAGAAGTATCAGCTTCAGCGACGCAAATCGCTCACATCGCCGACGAGAATTCGAACGCCTCGAGACAAGTCGCGGCAACGACAGAAGACCAGCTCGGTTCGATGGAGGAAGTCTCGCAATCCGCGAAAGCACTCGCCGATATGGCGGAGGAGTTGCAAGAACTCGTATCACGATTCAATGTATAAACGAAAGGCAGAGCGGATCCGCTCTGCCTTTTTGGTACATTTCGATTCTTCTTAGAGTTCATATCATCGTTTGCTCGACACTTGGTTGCGGCCTGAGTTTTTTGCCACGTACAGCGCCTCGTCCGCGTCTTGAAGTGCTTGTTCGACGGTCTTTCCGCCATCAAGCGAACTGACGCCGAACGAACATGTGACGTGCGGGACCGGACCGAACGGTTCGTCGTTGATCTTTTGACGTAACTTGTCGGCCAACTGGATGCCATCAGTAAGTGTCGACTGCGGGGCGACGATTAAAAACTCCTCGCCGCCCCAGCGACCGATCGAATCGGTCTTCCTTATATTTCGGCGGAGCAATTGAGCGATCGAACGTAACACGAGATCGCCGGTCGGGTGACCGAACGTGTCGTTGACGAGCTTGAAGTAGTCGATATCGAGCATGATGACGGCGGCAGGTGCTTTCGTGTCGACCGTATCTTGGACAGCCGAGGTCAGGACGTCGCCGACTTTTTTACGGTTGAATAACTCGGTCAACGGGTCGAGTGACGACAGATGCTCCATCCGTTCTTCATAACGTCGCTGTTCGGTCATGTCTTCGATGACGCCGACCCCGCCGTCGATTCGGCCGTCAGCCTGAAAGCTGGGCGACATCGTCGTCCGGACGAAACGGGGCTGTCGATTCGGAGGGGTATACCAACCGGCTAAACGGACGGTCTCGCCTGCCAATACACGGGCGACGGCACCGTATAAGTCAAACGTTGAGGTCGTGCACCGTTCAAACGTCGAGCTTGTCATTGGGACGACCCCGAGTAAGTCGACGAATGAATCGTTGTAACTGATGATGCGTCCGAACGTATCGAATGCAAAGAGACCGATCGGTAACTGGTCCCACGAGGAAGGATCGGGTTTCATGGTGTGGGTGTCTTGGTGAATTCGTTCTTGATCAGCCATAGAATGACATATGCGCGAACGCATACTTCCTCCTTTCTTTAACGAAACGAGAGTTTAGGACGTTCGTACTGATACTTTATACCCTTATTTGGAAGAATATTAGCTAAAACATGATAAAAATAAGCTGAAATCTAGAATCTGTCGGCTGATGGACATAAAAAAGAGACCGCTGGCGCGATCTCACAACGGTCATAAGATTGGGCTGAGCAACCGTGACACACCTTCGCGCATCCGGACGCTCCACTTCCGGACCGCATAGTCGTCGACCGTATAGCGGCGACTGACGGCGACGTCCGACTCGAACAACGAGGCGAGCTCAAGAGCGACCCGCTCGTCGTAGATGATGGCGTTCACTTCGAAGTTCAAGCGGAAGCTGCGAGCGTCCAAGTTCGTCGTCCCGACAGTTGAAATTTCATCATCGACGACGAGCGTCTTCGCGTGCAGGAAGCCTTCATCGTACATGTAGACGTTCGCCCCGTAGTCGAGCAGCTCACCGAGAAACGACAGCGACGCCCACATGACGAACGGATGGTCCGGTTTTCCGGGAATCATGATGTCCATCTCGACACCAGAGAGGAGTGCCATCTTGCAGGCGTCCATGAAGCTCGTATCCGGGATGAAGTAAGGCGTTTGGATGATGACCCGTTGCTTCGCCGACGCGATCATTTTGATCATCATATTCTTCAAGTGCTCGGTGTCCGAGTTCGGTCCGCTCGTCACGATTTGCATCGGTGACTGCTCTTTAATATCATGGTGCGCGAAGCAGAACGAGTTTTCAGGGTCGTGATGCTTGCTCCCCGAAAAGTTCCAGTCCAAGATGAACCGGTGCTGCAGGTGGTAGACGACGTCGCCTTCGACCCGGAGGTGGGTATCGCGCCAATAGCCGAACTTTTCGACGAGGCCGAGGTATTCGGTACCGACGTTAAAGCCGCCGACGTAGCCGATCTTCCCATCGATGATGACGACTTTTCGGTGGTTCCGGTTGTTCAACTTGAAATTGATCAAGCCGAACGTCGGTGGGAAAAAGACACGGACTTCACCGTTATGCGCGATCAACTCCTTAAAGTCTGAATCGCGGAGGCTGCGCGATCCGACCGCGTCATACAACAGCCGGACTTTGACGCCCGCTTTGGCGCGCTCGATCAACTCGTGGATCAATGCCTTCCCGAGGGCATCACGCTGGATGATGTAGTACTGGATGTTGATCTCGGTCTCGGCGCTCCGAATATCGTCCATCAGCGCCTTGAACTTCTGTTCACCGTCATGCATGATGGTCGACTTGTTATGGACGCTGATGAGTGACTTCGATGAGCGCAAGTTCATCTCGAGCAACTGTTCGTACTTCGCAAACAGCGGTTGCGAGAGGGCGGTCTCTTTGCGACGAATCTGTTCGATTTGACTCTCGACTTGCAACGAATGAAACGATCGTTCCTCAACACTCAAGTTAAAGAAGTTATCTTTTTTAAGCTGTCTACCGAGGAACAAGTAGATGATAAATCCAAGGATCGGTAGGAAAAATAATACGAGCAACCAGGCCCAGGTGGCACCGACATCGCGGCGCTCCGCGAAGATAACTGCTAAAGCGAACAATAAATTTAACCCAAGGACGATATACAGCCCCCAACTGATTATGACCGACCATTCCATGCGACCCACTCCTAAACGACAAATTGTGCAACTAGCTTTATAATACCTCAATCGAGGGAATAGTATGCTAGTGAAAAAATAAGGGGGAGACTGAGATGAACTTGAAAGTGGATTGGCAACAAGGGATGGCGTTTCAAACGACGACTCCTTCCGGACATAGCATGACGCTCGATGCGGCGGCGGATGTCGGGGGAATGAATACGGGGCCACGGCCGACCGAGATGTTGCTGCACGCCACGGCGGCCTGCACGGGCATCGATATCGTCTCGATTTTGCACAAGATGCGCCTGCCGCTCGAACGGTTCGGTATGGAAGTCGATGCGGTGCGGGCGACCGAGCACCCGATGCGGTTCACGACAATCCATATTTTATATGTACTCGAAGGGGAGATGCCGGAGGAACGGGTCCGCCGTGCCATCGAACTGTCCGTCGACCGCTATTGCTCGGTATCGCATAGCTTGAACGCGACTTTGACGTATAGCTATCAATTGAACGGGGGCGACGTCATCCCGTTCCGATGACATCGCTCAAGCAAGATGGTTGAAATCGGTCGAACGTCTCCGTTATATTGGTATTTCAAATACTGCATAAATAAAGGAGGACGTTATGATTCGACTCGCGACGAAACGCGATGCTAAACACATCGCGCACCTAATCGAACAACGAGCCGTAGCGCTTAATGAAACAGGAAGTGACCAGTGGACGGAATATTTGGAGCTAGATTTGTTAGAACGCGTGCGAACCGACATTGCGACGGGAAGTGTGTACGTGTATGAACAACATGGCTTTGTCTTGGCCTCGATCGCCTTGCTTCCTCCGGATGAATGGGATCACAATTTATGGGAAGATGGCGAGCGCGGTCAATACATCCATCGCATCGTCGTCAGTGAGCAATTGAAAGGCCGTGGCGTCGGTCAACAGCTGATGCAACATGTGCTCCGCGAAGCCGATGGTAACGAGCCGATCCGTCTCGACTGTGTCGCCGACAACGAGTTTTTGAACGAGTATTATCCACGTTTTGGTTTCGTTTACGTCGATTCACGTAACGGATACAACACGTTTGAATATGGTTTGGATGAAAGTGTCAGTGCGTGAGGGGTCAATGTACCCCTTTTTTTGTTACAATGAATCATGAAGAAACAAAGGAGGAATAGATATGATCAACACTATATTGGTCGGTTTCGGCTTCTCGGCGACGACGTTCCACCTGCCATTTTTGACGACGCTCGAGGAATTCAACATCACTGGGGTCGTCTCCTCTAGACCGGATGACGTCCGTGCCGTGCTCCCTGACGTGGACGTATACGCGACGCTCGAAGAAGCGATCGCGACCGATGCGACGCTGTTCGTGATCACGACACCGTCGAACTTACATAAAGACATGGTAACGACGTGTCTCGACGCAAACAAAGACGTCCTCGTCGAGAAGCCGGCGTTCCTAACGTCTGAGGAAGGGGAATCCCTCATCGCCCTCGAGAAGACGCGTGACGGGATCGTCAACGTGTTCCACAACCGACGCATGGACGGAGATTTCTTGACGGTGGCGTCACTGCTCGAATCAAACCGAATCGGAGACTGGAAAGTGTATGAATCACGCTTTGACCGGTTCCGTCCGCATGTCCGGGACAGATGGCGTGAGAACGCAGGTCCTGGGTCTGGTATTTTGTTCGACCTCGGCAGTCATTTGATCGATCAGGCGCTCGTGTTGTTCGGCGAACCGGACCACGTCTCAGCAGACGTCATGGTCCAACGAGACGGCGGACAGTCCGACGACGGCTTCAACGTGACGCTACACTACGGTGAAAAGCGCGTCTACTTACGTTCGAACCCGTTCGTCGCCGTTGAAGCGCCTCGCTTTGAAGTCCACGGTACGGCAGGCAGCTTTATGAAATACGGTCTCGACCCGCAAGAGGCCGCGCTCCGAGACGGCACGATCGAAGCGGGTGTCCGTGAGACGGGGACGCTCGTTGTAAATGAGCCGCAAACGATTGAAATCGAGCCGGGGCGTTATTTGGCATTTTATCGCCAGCTCGCTGACAGTTATTCGACGCGACGGCCGGTCGTTTCCCTCGAGGACGCTTTGTTGACGACGCGTGTGATCGAACTTGCACGGCAATCGTCTCGAACGCAAACAACATTATCGTTTGAATAACGAAAAAGCAGGAAGTCCGCGAATTGGACTTCCTGCTTTTTCATGCGGCTTCCTCTTCCGGATTTGCCATCTTTTCCGTATGTCGAACGATCGGGAAATTGCTGAACAGTTTGCTGCCGACAAGACCGGCGATGATGCCGACGGCGAACACGATGATTGCCGTCACCGTCACCGTCTGCCAGTCATTAAAGCCATACATGACGAGCAGTCCCGGGATACCGGCGGCAGACCCAGGTGCGTTGTTCACCATTCCGGTCATCGCGACGATGAGTCCGGCGATGGCACCACCGACAAAGTTGACGCTATAGATTGGGATTGGATTCGCCGAGATGAGGTCGGCTTGTGTGAGCGGTTCGATTGCGACCGAAAGTTGGTCTTTCTTCGAGCCGATGTTCAATCGCTTAAAGAGTAAATAGTTCATCGAAATCGACGCCGTCAAGGCAAGGGCCGCGATTGCCATCGGGACACCGGTCAGACCGAGCATCGCCGTGAGCGCCATCGAACTGAGCGGTGATGTCGAGACGACCGTGACGATTCCACCAAGGACGAGTCCCATCACAATCGGATTTTGCGTCGCTGCGAGCTCGATGACCGCCCCGATTTGAGCGAGCGTGTTCGAGACGAGCGGATCGACACCGATGGCGACGAGACGGGCGAGCGGTGCCATGACGATGACGTAAAAAATCATGTCGACACCGGCCGGGAGGTGCCGGTCGAGCTTGCCGCCGAGTAAGGCGAGGACGTACCCTGCGAAAAAGCCGGGGAGAATCCCGAAGCCTGACACGGACAAACCGAGCATCAACGCGTAGACCGGGTTAATGCCGAGCGCAATCGCGACAAGTGCTGCTGCCGCAGGTCCCGACAGCGCACCGGCAGCTTGGCCGACTTCTTCATATAAAGGGAGCGGCAGTAACCCACCGATCGCGTAGGCGTTGAACGCTTCGACGAGGAAGCTCGCGATTGCGGCGCCGGCGAGTGCTCCCATCGCTTTCATCCCGAACGGTGCTTTGTAACTGAATAACGTGAACAAGGCGAGAATCAACAGCAACAGGGCGATCCCTTGAATAATGACCATACGTGTACCTCTTTCTCTCTGTTTTATTTTCTCTATAGTTAACCATTCAGACCGTTATGTAAAGCCATTTCATCCATCTGACACGACTTTTTTGGATGGGAGCGTTTTCAAATGGAAAACGAGACAAATGTGAACGGATTTTTTGAAAAAGTTGTGAAAATGTGTCGTCTGATGTGTCAGGAAGCCGTGGAGTGGGAACATAAAAGAGATAGATTTTCATATAGGATCGACCAAGGAGGAGTAGAGATGCAAATGGAGAACAAAAATTGGCACGCACTCGAACCGGAAGAGGTGAGGAGTAGTCTTGAGACAGACGTAGACAACGGGCTGTCGAAGCAAGAAGTGTCGAGTCGGCAAGAACAGTTCGGGAAGAACGTTCTGCCGGAAAAGGAAAAGACACCTGAAATCATAAAATTTTTGAGACAGTTCAATGACATTCTTGTGTACGTCCTGATCGGTGCGGCCGTCGTCACTGGCTTTTTAGGTGAGTATATCGATACGATTGTCATCGCGCTCGTCGTCACGATCATTGCTGTCGTCGGATACTTGCAAGAAAACAAGGCTGAACAGGCGCTTGAAGGGATTAAAAAACTGCTCGAGACGAAAGCAAGCGTCATCCGAGACGGCAAGCAGATTCAAATCGAATCGAGCGAACTCGTCGTTGGAGACCTTTTGGTGCTCGCCGCCGGTGACAAAGTGCCGGCCGATGCGCGAGTCATTCTAGCCGAGAAGTTCAAAGTCGAAGAATCGGCTTTGACAGGTGAAGCGACGACGGTCGAGAAGAAAATTCAAGTCGTGGCGGAAGATGCTGTCCTCGGTGACCGGAAAAACATGATTTATTCAGGAACGAGTATAGCGACGGGCAGCGCGAAAGCGATCGTCACGTCGATCGGTGAAGGGACGGAGCTCGGTCAAATCAACGCATCGATCGCTGAAGTCGAGACGGTGAAGACACCGCTCATCCGTCAGACGACGAAATTCGGTCAAACGGTCTCGATTGCGATCCTTGTGATCTCGGTCATCATTTACGCGTTCGGCTACTTTGTACGTGATTTCGATCCAATCGAACTGATGCTGACGACGATCGGGTTAGCGGTCGCAGCGATCCCGGAAGGTCTCCCTGCAGTCATCTCGATTATTCTCGCACTCGGTGTTCGTAACATGGCCGAGAAGAAAGCGATCGTCCGTAGTCTGCCGTCCGTCGAGACGTTAGGTGCGGTCTCTGTCATCTGTACCGATAAGACGGGTACGCTGACGAAAAACGAGATGACCGTCAAGCAAGTCGTCACGGCGAAACACGACATCGAAGTGTCTGGCGGCGGATACGCTCCAGATGGGGACCTCGAACAAAACGGTCAACCGTTCGACCTCGATGATGACGAGTCGATGATCGACTTGCTCACGGTCGGGAAGACGTGTAACGATGCCCAATTGTATGAAGAAAACGGTGAATGGGTCATCAATGGCGACCCGACGGAAGCCTGCTTGCTCACGCTCGCCGAAAAAGCGGAGCGACCGATTGAGCGGCTGAAAGTCATCTCGAAAATCCCGTTCGATTCGGAGTATAAGTATATGGCGACGCTCGTCGACTATAAAGATGAGCGGATGATCTTCATCAAAGGGGCGCCGGACCGCCTGTTCGATATGGCTGAAGATACGGAATTTGACCGCGCTTATTGGGATGAGAAACGTAAAGAGATCGCCGACCGCGGACAACGTGTCCTCGGTGGCGGATTCAAACGGGTCGATCGCTCGAAAGAGACGGTCGACCATGAGGACGTCCAATCCGGTATCACGTTCCTCGGTTTGTACGGAATCGTCGACCCACCACGTCCAGAGGCGATTGAAGCCGTCGCGGCGTGCCGCGACGCCGGTATCCGCATCAAGATGATCACGGGTGACCATAAAGACACAGCCGTCGCCATCGCCCGTGAACTCGGCATGGAAGTCGAAGGCGCACTTGAAGGGAAAGAATTGACGAACATGTCGGATGAGGAGATCAAAGAAGCGTCGATTCATAACGATGTGTTCGCCCGGACGAGCCCAAATGATAAGTTGCGTCTCGTCAAAGGATTGCAACAAAACGGGCTCATCACATCGATGACCGGTGACGGTGTCAACGATGCCCCGGCCTTAAAACGGGCCGATATCGGTGTCGCGATGGGTATCAAAGGGACCGAAGTCGCAAAAGAGGCGTCGCAGATGGTCCTCGTCGACGACAACTTCAAAACGATTTACAACGCGGTGCGTGAAGGCCGCCGTGTATACGACAACTTGAAGAAGACGATCTTGTTCTTGCTCCCGACGAACGGTGGACAAGCGCTCCTCGTCGCGATGAGCATCTTGCTCGGTGCCGCGGCCCCGCTCAGCCCGGTCCAAATCCTTTGGGTCAACATGGTCGTTGCCATCACGCTGTCGCTCGCGATCGCCTTCGAACCACTCGAAGAGAGCACGATGAAACGTCCGCCGCGTCCGGCGAACGTCCCGCTGTTGAGTCGCTATTACGTGTTCCGGATCATCTTCGTCTCGATCTTGATCGGGGGAGGCAGCTTGATCATCAACTACATGTTAGCCGACTTTGATTTCTCGACTGCGAAGCTGCAGACGATCACACTCAATACGATCGTCATGGCCCAGTTGTTCCACTTGTATAACTGTCGGACCGAACTCGCTCCGGCGTTTAACCGGCATTTTTTCGATAACAAGATTGCGTTTATCGTATCGGCACTATTGATTGCACTTCAACTGTTCATCACGTACGTGCCGTTTATGCACACGTTGTTCGGGACAGCGGCACTTGATTTGAATGATTGGATCTATCCGGTCGTCTTCGGTGCCATCGTCTTCGTCATCGTCGAGATTGAAAAAGCGATCTCACGTCGTGTCATCGGCAATAAAGACATACACTGATGTTTCGACTCTTGATCGATGTGGAATTAGTCCACTATGACAGAGGAGGGATGCTCAATGAAACGTGACGAATCGCAACCTGGGGTTCACCCAGACCCGATGCCAGACGATGAGTCTGATCCGGCGAAAAAACCGGCTCCGACGCAACATCCAGATCCGGACCCGGAAGAAGATAACGAGGAGTCATAACGCACGTCGATGACTCGAACGATAAAAAGGCGACTTTCCCATTCAATCGGGAAGGTCGCCTTTGCTGTGGGTCACTTTTTCGGTGCGACCACACGATACTCGTTCATTTTATCAAACTCTTTTTCATTGAAGTATTCGACGACGACGAAGTCACCGACCGGGCATTCCCACCGGTCTTTCGCGACTTGGCACTCTTTGAGCGTCACTTTCTCGTCGAACATGTCGAGCTCTAACGTATCTTTGAGGAATTGTTCAGCCTGTTTGTCGGCGATTTTGAAATACTCGCTTAGGATGACGTCTTCTCCCTTGTCGTTCGTGTGTGTCATTACTTTAAAAAATCTCATTGGATTTGACCCTTCTTTCTCTAGATAAACTCTCGCTCTAGTATAAAGGAAAGAGTAGGTTTTGGGAAACCCACTCTCAAGTACAGCATCAAACCACTTTCGGCCGTCGCGGCGGCGCCTCGTTGAACGGTTGCTTATGACGAATGATGAGCCAAAACAATAGACCGAATAACGGGATGTACGGGAGCGGCCACAAGCTCATCTTATAGCGCTTCGCATCCCGGGTCATCAATGTCATTTGGACGAAGGCGAGCAAAAAGAAATCGACCGTCATCGTGCGGACGAATTGATTCTGTTCGACGTATGACCAATACTGTGCGACATTCCCAGTCATCGCGGCAGCGATGAATAAACCGATCGTGACGAGGAGCAACACGACCCCGAGCAGTCTCGTCGGCAACGGCTTGATTGGCGTCGGGTAGGGCGACTGCCGTGCGAACGCGAGATACGGAGCGATGATGAATCCTCCGACGACGAAACCGGTTGCTGCCGGTAGGAGTGGATTCGGCCGCAGTTGGTTCACTTCCGACCAAAGCAGCGGGAACAGCGCGAGCGGGTAGACGCCTAGCACGCTAAAGAGGGATAAAGAATATCCTTCATAGGCATCGGTATTGTACGTCAGGAAGTCGAGCAAGAACCGGCTCGAGAACGGGGTGTTGGGACCAAGTAGCGCGATCGCGATCGCGGCGGCCCAAGGAATCAATAAAAATTTTCTAGTCATGGCTACACCTCTAATCTGTCTCTGTTGTCATTAGTATACCCTGTTATCGGACGAACAAAAAATGAGAAGTGTCTGACGACACGTTCTCATTGGTTCTCTCTTGCATAAGCTTTGATCATCGTCACGAGCTGTTGGGCTTCTTCTGAATTCGCTTCAAGACGGATCCCGTAATCGTACATGCTTCCTATTTGACTGCGGTGACGGACGTGACCAGTCAACTCGATTGACTGGATGAGCGGGACGAGGTCGAGCACGACCTGAACTTTCAGCCCTTCCGACAGCGGGAACAAGTAGTCGCAGCGCAACTTCAAGCCGTGGGCACTAATGTTGAGCAGCATGCCTTCACCGTCATGCAACTCCTTATCTTCCCATACGAGGCGGTAGGGGATGAAACGGGGGTTCGGTAAAATGTAGCGGAACGTTTCTTGTCGGCGATAACGCATCGGTTCACCTCATTTCTCTTCTAGATTATCGGTTCGATTCCACCATTTTTGAAGCGTTAGACTGCCAAATTTTCGGGAAGCACGGTTTACAGAATCGTAAGCGCTTTCTATAATGAGGATAAAGGTTTGGTTTAAGGAGGGGATCGCGTGAACGTGTCTGATTTACTCCGACGTTACTCGATTGACGAACCAATCATCTATGTGAAGAACCTGCACGGGCAGTGGGTCAAGCTCGAACATCTGCCGCCCTACACCATACTTGAGGTCGAGACGACGGACGAGACCATCGAAGCGCTCGCTATCGACGCTTACATGGCGCTCACTGTTTGTCGGGAGACGTCGTCACTCGAAGATGCGCGGCCTTACGCGGTGCGTCTGCAAATTCGAGAAAAAACCGCAACCCGTTGAGGTTGCGGTTTTTTATTTAGGCTGCTTTTTCCGTCTCGTCGTCTTGTGGTTCGGTCCGTTTCGCATAATACATGAACGGCGTGGCCATCCAAGCGATGATGAACTTCGCGACATACGTCGTGACGAAAATGTTCCACCAGATATCCCATTCCATTCCCCAAAAGGCGATCGTACAGAACGTGAGCGTATCGATCAACTGTGAGACGACCGTCGATCCAGTCGTCCGGAGCCACAGTTTCTTCTCACCCGTTTTCGCCCGAATCTTCGAATAGATGAAGACGTCGAACAGTTGCGAGACGAGGTACGCCGCGAGACTGCCGAGCGTGATGAGCGGGAGCATCGAGAACAACGCCTTGAAGCTCTCATGCATGTAGAGCGCTTCTTCGAACGGTTCGTAAAGCAAGGCGAACTGCATGAGTACCGTCGAGACGATCAAGATGAAGAAGCCGAGCCAGACGCCTTTGCGGGCGGCGTGACGGCCATGTTTCTCGTTCAAGATGTCTGTCGCTAAATAAAGGGAACCGTAGACGATGTTCCCGAGTGTGAAGATGAAACCACCAATCACAATCTGCTGCGTCACTTGGATGTTGGCGACGACCGAGGCCATCGCGATCCAGGCGTACAGTCCGACCCGTCCGAACAGTTTATAGCTGAGGACGAGCAGACCGAGCGTGAGCAGGGCAGAAGGGATCCATAACCATTCATTCAGCATCTGTCATGCTCCTTCCAAAAAAATCATTCAATTCAACTTTTCAAGTTTATAGAGGAACCGGAGACGTGTCAAGACAGTTCACATGATTGATTAGACAAAAAAGCGACCTCTCCCGAATGATCGGGAGAGGTCGAATCAGTTGATGCCTCCGACGAGAATCGAACTCGTGCTGCAGCATTACCATTGCTGAGGTCTGCCACTAACCTACAGAGGCGTTACAACTAGTATGTTACACAGTCTCGATTGAAAATTCAAGCTTTTTTAGAATAATAAGACCCCCGTTCTTCTCTTGATGAGAAGAGCGAGGGTCAAACAAATCATGCTTACTTCGTCCGGACCCAAACAGCTCCAGCCGAATTGTCTTTCGCTTCGCCGACGACGTCGACGACGAGTCCGTATTGTGGAAGCTTACGGCCCGCATCCGGGATGAGCGAGTTGATGTACGTATTGGCGTCATTGAACTGTTTCACGCCAGATTGCGCCTTGTAGTCGTAAATTCCGCGGCTCGGAGAATCGAGGTACCAAGCGAGCGTTTTGTCTAAACTGAACGCGGCGTCCGCGATTTGGTAGCGCGTGCTGCCTGAGACCGTCTCCGCTCCGTTCAAGTTACCGACGATCGCCTCTGGATGTGAGTCGACGACTCCGAGGAAACCTTCACCCGGGTGGATACCGACCCAGTTGTCCGAGAACGAGTCGTCGGCATACCAGACGACGAGACCGGTGTTGTACTTGACGCCACGGCCGTTCAAGAGACCCGTGTCAGCGCCTGCGTGGTTACGCCATTCGAGGTAGTAGTAGTGCGGTTTCGTGTCATAACCGTCCGACTTGACGAAGCCGTCGAGCGTGACCGCCTCAGCACCTTCCGCGTCATCTGCGAGAAGCGTCTGCCCGCCTGACGTGATCGCCAAGTTGTCGAGGGCGAATCCTTCAAGGGCGAGACCGCCATCTGTCACGTATTCGAACACGATCTGGACGTCTTGACCGGCGAACTGTGACAAGTCGTACGATTTGTTCACCCACGCGCCGTTTGTTGACTCGGCGTCATTTCCGGTGTTGTCGTCACCGTAGACGTCAAGGACGACTTCTTTGCCGCCGCTCAGTGCTTTGACGTACAAGTAGTCGTAATCATATTCGATCTCGAACCGTGTATCGAAGGCGAGTGTGCCGTCAGCACCAAGCTTGACGCTTGGTGTCACGAGTTCAGTGTGCAAGTTATCACCTTTTGTCGAGTAGTAGTAGTACTGTCCGAACTCAGGTTCAATACCTTTCACTTTCTTGTCCGGAAGGTTCACTTTCAACAACCCTGGGTTGTTCGATTTCGTCACGGATTGATCGAGTTTCGAGACGAAACCTTGCTGGGTGATGTCTTCAAGATCGACTTCCGTGATGTTGGCCCAGTTGCCGCCCATCAATTTTTGGAAGTATTCCTTGTTTTGTGGCGAGAAGCTCGTCGGCTCCGTTCCTGCCACTTTACCAGCCCAGCTGCCGCCGCTCATGATCGACCATGATTGGACCGGCTCGCCTTGGCCTGTGTACTGCGTGTCATATTCGTCAGGAAGACCGAGGTCATGACCGAATTCGTGGGCGAATACGCCGACCGCTCCGTCTTCAGGTTGGATCGTGTAATCGTATGCGGCCATTTTACCGCCCCAATACGGGACGTCAGCCGTCGTGTTCTCCACGCCATATACGCCATCTAGTACCCAACGGTGTGACCAGACCGCGTCGTCACCGAGGACACCGCCGCCCGCTTCTTGGCCGGTACCAGCATGGATAATCATCAAGTGATCGACCAAGCCGTCCGGTTCGTTGAAGTCGCCGTCGCCGTCGAGGTCATACAAGTCATACTCATCGTATTCGGCGAGGTCCATTCCTGAAGCGACCGCCGCATTCAACGTGTCTTTGACGAGTTGACGGGGACCTGGACCAATGTTGTCATTCCCGCCGGCCGGATTGTCACCGCCGTAGTCTTTCGCCGTACCTGGTACGGTCAACCAATCAGAGACGGTACCGTCGACTGTGTAGCTGCCGCCAGACTGTTCTTCATAATACTGTTTGAACGTCTGAACTTTCTCACCGTTGAACAGTTCGAACGACTTATCACCGAACATATACTGCTCGTAGTGTTCTTTGCTGAAATTGTCGCTATACATATAACCGGGATCTTGGACAATGTTGTTATGTTTGAAGTCGCTGTACTCGACGAGGAGGACGAGCACTTTGTCTTCACGAACCGCACCGTTATAGCCCGTTGCTTTGGCCGGATCGACTTTGATTTGGCCATTCGGTTTGCCTTTTCGATAATTGCCTTGACCTTTTTTCGCTTTGTCGAGGAGACGTTTCGATTCTTTTTCGAATTGGTTATGTATCTTCTCTTTCGCTTTCGCCGCTTTGTCATTCAATTTGTCATCATGTTTGTGATCGTGGGCATCTTGCGCTGTACCTTGCTTCTTTTTAATATACGCGTCGACGGCTTTCTGTCGCTCTTTCGTTGAAAGCCCTTTTTTGATGACGCCACGCTTTTCGAGCGCTTTGGCGAGTCGATCCTCATCGATGATGTTGTGATCGAATGGGGCGGTGTTGCTTGCGGTTGGTAACGGTGAAGCGGCAAGTGGAGCGGCACCGACGGCCGGGATCGCACTGACGCTCATGACCGATGTCAGCGCGACGGCGAGCGTCGTACGACGGATGGAACGTTTTTTCATTTGGACTGACCTCCTGTAAAAATAATGGGAAATTGTGTGAGCTTGATGTAAACGTTAAACTTGTGTCTGATTAATGTCAATATTCAGAAAATAACAATTATGAAAAATAAGAAAAAAGAGACTTTCGTCCCGATTAAGTCAAACTACCTAATCCGAACGAGTCTCTCAGTCGATATATCCATAATGGAACTTCGAAGTTTTGCGTGAAAGTCGCTTAAATCCATACTTTTCGAATGCCGGGCTCTCAAAATGTGCTTTTAGGACAATTCTGTTTTTCGCAACGCGTTTGGCTTCTGAAATCAGTTCATCTGACAACTGCGCTTCGTTTGCCAACGCTCGTAACGGGTTCAGATGAACTGATTCTGAAATCGTTTTTTCGAACATCGGATCGAAATAGACGACCTCAAATTCGTCATCCGCACAATTTTTCAAATAAGTGAGGGCGTCGGTCCAAACGACCTCGATGCGTCGCATCGCTTCATTCAAAGCGTTCTCTTTCTCTTCCCAGACCGACATGCCTTCTTTGACGAGTGTCGCTGTGATGAATTCGCTCTCGAGGCCGACGACGCGACCGCTCGGGCCGACGGCGTGGCTCATGACGATACTGTCGGAACCGAGTCCGAGTGTACAATCGAGCACGCGGTCTCCGAGTTGAAGGTCGGCCGCATCGATCAGTGGGTCGTTGCCATCACGAAGCAGTTGCTTGACACGGAAGACCGAGCTTGATGGATGGAAGAAGAACGGCTCTTTGCCGCCGAGCGGCGTATACTCAACGCGGCGCTTATCGAAAACGAGGACGGCGGCACCGTGCCGGCTCATCAACGTCTCGATTGAATGCTTTCGCCGCGAGACGAACGGCACATCGTGTAGCAATGAGTGCTCGTTTGCCTTATGAATGATTGCTTCAGTCGGCCGTAGACAAGTTGTGACGATATACATCATTTAATCTCCTTACTTAAAAAATGAGACGCGGTGGCGTCTCATTTTTTCTTACTGAGTAGATCTGACAACTCGTCGATGAGCGCCTTGTTTGAGGCGAGTTCTTTCTTTTTCTCATCGTTCGGGTTGATCGGGCGTTTCGAGCGGGTTTGGAGCGCTTCGAGCGTCTCATCGATCGACGTTTTGAGCGTATCACGATCTTCTGGCTTAAGTGACGCTTCTTGTGGGCTCTCACCACTCGCATCAAGTTCGCGTAAGCGTACCATCAATTGTTTCGCTTCACGATTCAAATCGGATAACAATCTGTCAATTTGTTCCAAACGAAGTTTAATACCATCACGTTCTGTGAACATATCTTTCACCTCTTTTACGGTTTAACCACAAGGGTCTCTTCTTGTTTACTTTACCATAATTTTCGGAAGACGAAACTACCGGGAATATATTCCATTTATTTTGACTTCGGGAAACACTGTTTCTCTATGCCCACACGAAGAACAACTGGTATACTAACTTAGCTAAAAAGGAGGTGGGCGGATGCATTCGACAAATCATCCACCAAAAGCGCTCAAAGGAGCCATTTTATCAATCACGACTTATTTGATTTTATCTGTTCTCAAAGTCGTCTTCGGCTATATTTACAATTCGGAAGCCGTGCTCGCCGACGGTTTCAACAATACGACCGACGTCATCGCATCAATTGCCGTCTATATCGGGATTCGTGTGGCGGCAACGCCGCGGGATGCTGAACATAAGTATGGCCATGCGAAGATGGAGACGATTGCCGCGCTCGTCGCTTCGCTCATCATGGTCGCGGTCGGGGTGTTCGTGTTATTGAACAGCATCGCCAATCTGCTCGCAGGTGTCTACGTCGAGCCGAACCCGCTCGCCGCCGTCGTCGCATTCTTTAGTGCAATCGTCATGTACGGCGTCCATCGCTACAATTTGAACTTGGCGAAACAGACCAAATCACTCGCGCTGAAAGCGGCCGCGAAAGACAATTTGGCCGACGCCTTGATCTCGATCGGTGCGACGCTCGGCGTCTTGTTCGCTTATTTTAAGCTGCCGTGGATGGATACAGTGCTCGCGGTCGTCATCGCGGGGCTCATCATCCGGACGGCCATCCAAATTTTTCTCGATGCGACGCATCAACTGTCTGACGGTTTCCCGCCTGATCTCGTCGAGTCTTATGAAGAGACGATTCAACATTTTGACACCGTCAAAGAAGTTCGGGAGATCAAGGGCCGGCACCTCGGCAACCACGTCATGCTCGACGTGACGATCGCCGTTGACGGTGGTTTGACCGTCGACGAGGCTCATGTGCTTTGTGACGATATCGAACGGGAACTCGATAAACACCACGCCGTGGATTCGGTCCACATTCATATCGAACCGGTCTGATTTAGGTTATCTTTTGCGCTTCATGATGCGCTTCGTATATAATGAGTTTGGAAAGACGTTGGAATAACTGTTAAGGAGGGCACGGGATGAAAATCGTGCGTCAACCTATTCGCCAGATCGATGAGATCGAATATGAACATTTTCAGAAATATGGTCAAAGCTCATACGGCATGTCGGCCGAAGAACTAAAAGGTATTTTTGTCGAGATGGGGGCCGAACATGTATACATGGCCGACGAACATAGTTATGGCGAGGATTTTTACTACGACCTCGTTCAAGACGGACAAATCGTCGGTAAAGTACTGCTTTTCAAGCTAGCTCGCGTCTATCAGCTCGATTTGATGGTGTTTGACCCGTATAAAGATAAAGGCTATGCGACAGAGGGATTACGCCTTGCACTCGAACAGTCCGATTTAAAAGACGGTCACACCGTCCGCGCCGGCATCCCGCCGACCAGTCCGCATCAAGAAGCGATGCGTCGGGTCCTCGAACAGAACGGCTTCGAGAAACGCAACGGACTTTACTATTTAAACTTTAAAAAACGATATGTGATGAACCACTGAACTGACGGCGTCTAGCGCGTCAGTTTTTTCGTATGGAGGGTTTTTGGATGAAACAAGTGACGATCAACGACATCGCTAAACTCGCCGGTGTCGCCAAAAGTACTGTCTCCCGTTATTTAAATGGAGGGTCGGTCGGGAAGGCGACTCGTGAGAAAATCGAGCGGGTCATCCGTGAGACGAAATATGAACCGAACCAGTTCGCCCAAAGTTTGAAGTCGAAGCAGACGAAGATGATCGGCGTCATCGTCCCACGTCTCGATTCGTATGCGGCTTCAAGGACGATGATGGGGATTGATGAACGCTTGACCGAGCATGGTTATCAGATGCTCGTCGTCAACACGGCCCAACAGACCGAGCGTGAGATCGAGCAACTGTATAACTTGGCCAAGCAAAAAGTGGCCGGCATCATTTGGCTCGGGACGACCGTGACGCCAGCGCATCTACAGGCGATCGAAGCGATTCAAATCCCGGTCCTGTTGATTGGTCAGCAGCACGATGACGTGCATAGCCTCGTCTACCCGGACAATGAGTCGGCTTATGCGCTCGGGCGACAGTTCATGGAGTGGGGGCACCGGGACATCATCTATGTCGGGGTGGCAGAGGATGATATCGCCGTCGGACAAGCCCGTCGTGACGGATTTTTGAGAGCGTTCAATGAAGCTGGCGCCATCGTCCGTTCGATGACGACGACGTTCAGAATCGACGACGCCATCCCGATCGGTGAGCAGCTCGCGACCGACGTGACGGACGCGACGCTCGTCGTTTGTGCGACCGACAACATCGCGCTCGGTGTCTTGAAAGGGTTAGCGAACGGCGGCAAACGAGTGCCGGACGACATCTCGGTCAGCGGTTTCGGTGGGTACGATTTCACAGAAGTATTGCATCCATCGCTGACGACGGTCCACCTTCCATATCGGCGGACTGGTTCTCGTGCGGCTGACATGATCCTCCAGTTGCTGACAGGTGAAGCCACCCCGATGAAAACGTTCACAACTTTCGAATTAAAATTGCGAGAAAGCGTTGACATGTTGAATTAAATCGTTTACATTTGTGTTGCGGAACCGGTTCCGCAACATTTTTTATTCGCTTTTGGAACCGGTTCGATAAATGATACGAAGCAATACATTCAAACATGGAGGTGGACGGATGAACACCGTACATTGCATTGGTGAACTATTGATTGATTGGGTTTGTGAAGACGCGTCGAGCGATCTCGTCAATGGGACGACGTTCGTGAAGAAAGCAGGTGGCGCACCGGCGAACGTGGCCGCCGTCGTCAGTAAACATGGGGGACGCTCAAGTTTTCTCGGACAGGTCGGAGCCGACCCATTCGGACAATTTTTAAAACAGACGCTCGTCGACAACGGCGTCGGCGTCGAGAATCTAGTCGAACAGGGTGACACGACGTTCGCCTTCGTCTCGATCCAAGCGGACGGGGAGCGTGACTTCACGTTCCGTCGTGGGAGTGACGGCGACTATGCGTTCGAAGCGATCGACTTGACCGCGTTCAAGCCAGGTGACATCGTCCATTTCGGTTCAGCGACGGCACTGCTCGACGGTGAGTTGAAGAATGCTTACTTCAAACTGTTACAGTTCGCCAAGCGTGACGGCCTGTTCGTCTCGTTCGACCCGAACTACCGGGACGCGCTCGTCACAGACATCGACGCGTTCAAAGAAGACTCGCTTCACTTTATCGCAGAAGCCGATTTTGTGAAGTTGAGCGAAGAGGAAGCGCAACTTTTGACCGGGCATGACGATTTAAATCAAGCGGTCGCGTCACTTCTCGAAACGGGTGCGTCACGGATTGCCATCACGCTCGGCTCGCGCGGGACGTTGATCGCCACGAAAGACGGCAACAACGTGATTTCGTCGGTGAAAATTGACAGCGTCGATTCGACGGGAGCGGGTGACGCCTTCGTCGGTGCCTACTTGTATCGCTTAGCGACACTCGGGGTCGATGACGCTCGTTTACTAAAGGATATCGAATATGCGAACGTGACCGGAGCGCTTACGTGCACCGCTTACGGCGCGATTCCAGCCATACCATCACAACAACGTGTGCTTGAAGCACTAGGAGGGAAACCAGTATGAACTACAGACAAGAAGCAGAAGCGATTTTAGAGGCGGTCGGCGGGAAAGACAACGTTGCAGCTGCGGCCCACTGTGCGACCCGGCTCCGCCTCGTCCTAAACGACGAATCGAAAGTCGACGAGAAGAAACTCGACGCACTTGACGTCGTCAAAGGGACGTTCTCAACGGGCGGGCAGTATCAGGTCATCATCGGCCAAGGTACAGTCAACAAAGTGTACGCCGAATTCGCCGAATTGACAGGTCTCGGTGACATGTCGACGACTGACGTCAAGTCGGCTGGGGCGAAGAAAGGTAACCCGCTCCAACAGTTCGTGAAGATGCTATCTGATATTTTCGTACCGATCATCCCGGCCATCGTCGCCGGTGGTCTCTTGATGGGGATCAACAACTTGCTCACAGCACCTGATTTGTTCTTCGAAGGCAGCTCGCTGATCGACCAGTACCCTGGTATCGCCGATCTTGCCGCGATGATCAACACGTTCGCCAACGCCGCCTTCGTCTTCCTACCCGTCCTGATCGGGTTCTCCGCCGCCAAGCGGTTTGGGGGTAATCCATACCTCGGCGCCGCGCTCGGGATGATCATGGTCCACCCGGATCTCGTCAACGCCTACGCACAAGCGACGGTCGGTGACATTCCGGTTTGGAACATTCTCGGCTTTGAGATTGAGAAGCTTGGTTACCAAGGACAAGTGTTACCGGTCCTTGTATCCGCCTATATCTTATCGAAACTTGAAATCAACATCCGTAAGTTCATGCCGGCTTCACTCGACATCTTGCTCACACCGCTCCTCTCGCTCCTCATCACGGCGTTCGTCACGTTCGCCTTCGTCGGACCGATCACGCGTGAAGCAGGTAACTTGATCATCGATTCGCTCGTTTGGACGTATGATTCGCTCGGATTCTTCGGTGGTCTCGTCATGGGTCTCTTGTACGCCCCGATCGTCATCACAGGGATGCACCACAGCTTCATCGCCATCGAGACGCAACTTCTCGCAGACATCGCGCGCACAGGTGGTTCGTTCATCTTCCCAATCGCGGCCATGTCAAACGTCGCCCAAGGTGCGGCTACGCTTGCCGTCTTCTTCTTGACACGCGATCAGAAGATGAAAGGTGTCGCTTCGGCATCTGGTATCTCGGCACTACTCGGTATCACTGAGCCCGCCATGTTCGGGGTCAACTTGAAACTACGCTATCCGTTCATCGCGGCCATCATCGGTTCAGGGATCGCCTCGGCGTTCATCGTCGGTCGTGAAGTCCTCGCTGTCGCCCTCGGCGCGGCAGGTCTTCCAGGGATCATCTCGATTGCACCGGCATCAATTGTCTCGTATATCATCGGTATGGCCATCGCTTTCGCGGTCGCCTTCGGATTGACGTTCGTCCTTGCGAAACGCCAAACGAAAAAAGAAGCAGTTAAACAAGCAGCATAAGAAAGAAAAAGGAAGTGATTGTATGAGTTGGACGAAGGCAGAGCGTTACCGCTCGTTAAGTGACGTGAGTGCCCTCGAAATGGAGACGCTCCGTGCGAAGACGGCGGCTTCCCCGTGGCGGTTCGGATACCATATCCAACCGCCGACGGGCCTCCTGAACGATCCGAACGGATTCACGTATTACAACGGGGAATATCACATGTTTTATCAATGGTTCCCGCTCGGACCGGTACACGGTCTGAAGCATTGGTATCATGTCACATCACCCGATCTCGTCACGTGGACGGACCGCGGGGTGGCGTTAGTCCCGGAGACGACCGAAGACTCACACGGTGCCTATTCGGGCAGCGGCTTCGTGAAGGACGGTGAACTCCACGTCATGTACACCGGCAACCACCGGACCGACGACTGGACGCGTCACGCCTCGCAAATCATCGGCGTGCTACGAGACGGCAAGATTGAACGCCGGAACGTCGCCATCCCGGACATACCGGCCGGGTACACGGAACATTTCCGAGACCCGAAAGTGTGGCTCGAGAACGATGTCTATTACGCCATCGTCGGAGCGCAGCGTGATAATGAGACGGGCTGTGTCGTCTTGTATCGTTCAGCTGATTTGAACGACTGGACGTTCCTCGGCGAAGTCAAAACGGGTCTCGACCCGTTCGGCTACATGTGGGAATGCCCGGACGTGTTCGAACTGAACGGTCAACACGTCCTCGTCTTTTCGCCGCAAGGCATCGAGCCGGAAGGTCACCGTTACCACAACATCTATCAGTCTGGATTCTTGATCGGCAAACTCGACGTCGAAACGTTGACGTTCACGCACGGAACGTTCGAAGAACTCGATTTCGGCTTCGACTTCTACGCACCGCAGACGACCGAACATGAGGGACGTCGCGTGCTCGTCGGTTGGATGGGCTTACCGGAGATCGACTACCCGACGGACCGCTACGGCTGGGCCCACGCCTTGACGTTGCCGCGTGAACTCTCGCTCGAGGACGGATTGCTTAAACAGCGTCCGGTGCAAGCGATGACGAAGCTGCGCCAAGACGAATTCGTCAACGCGTCCGGTACGGTGATTGAAACTTCGACTCCGGACCGTTACGAGCTCGAGCTAAAAACGGATGGATCTGACTTCACGCTCGACTTGCTCCAAGTCGGGAATGAGTCACTCGTCATTCGTTATGATGCAGCGACGCATGAACTGACGATTGACCGGACGAACGCCGGTGAGCCGTTCGCGACCGAGTTCGGAACGACCCGGACGAAAACGATCGCCGTCGAATCACTTCACGTGTTCGTCGACTCGTCGAGTGTCGAATGTTTCGTCAATGACGGCGAGGCCGTCGCCACGCTCCGCGTGTTCCCGAGCGAGCTCGAGAAGCAGTTGCGCTACGTGGGTGCGGTCGCAAGTCTGACAGGTTGGACGTATCAATAAGGAAGAGCTGGGCTTCGGCCCGGCTTTTTTGTTGTCCTAAAAATCCGACTGTTTCATTCCTTGCGTGTGTTATTCTGGGAATAGGTAATAACTTACATATCAAACAACAGGAGACGATAGGACAATGTGGATCATATTTGGATTACTTGCGATTGCGGCGACGCTGTTCAACTTGTATACGTTCAGCGTCGGGAAAGATTACAAACTGCCGATGGCGCTTGCGTTATCGCTGACCGCGTTGACGGTGTGTGCAGATTACAGTTATTTGTCGGTCTGGGTCGAAGCGGAAGATTGGGGTGCATTGGCGGATGTCATCCCCGGCATGGGACGGGCATTATGGGTGCTCACCAGCATCTCAATTTTCTTGAACCTGTTGCCGATTTTCTTGGAGCGAACGCGGAAACAGGCATGAATGATCTGATGTCAAAAATTGTGAAACCTTTCGTCCGGATTTTCGTAAAGGATGACTATCAACGTGAATGGGGTGGAGGACATGAAATTAAATCGAGCCATGTTGACAGGGGCTTCGGCGATGATCAAAGCGTTCATGGAACCGGACTGGAATGAATTGAACAACGAAGAAATGATTCAAGCGCGAGTCGCTGAGTCGTCAGGGGTTGGTTCGTTCAATGAGACGGATTTCATCATGTTCAATGGAATCGAAAAAGTGAGACCGTTCGCGGACATGTTGCGCAATGCAGATGAGGCGCTCGAAGATTCCATTCAGGGGGAACCGGACTTTGACCTGGAGCTTCATTGGAAGGGCGGATTGATGGCACAGTATCAGCTTTGGCTCGGTCAGAAGCTGAAACCGAGTTATTTGATGGACGTGACCCATCCACACCTCATCTACCGCGTGTCGGCAGACATGACAAATCAGTTGATTCAAGTGCTCGGGGTGGACGAATAAGGTGAGGAACGTGAGGATTATGAAAAATGGATTACATTGATTTGAAATTTCGCTTCGATAAAGACCTTTCTGACAAAACGTATGGCGAAAAGCTCCTTCAATTACTTGACAAGTACGATGTTGAGATTGGCTATGTCGGCTATTATGAACCCATCAACACACCATTTTCGCGAGACGGATTCATGAATATGTGGGGTGTCGAACAGGACGGTATGTCTGATTTTTTTGCGCGCCTGCATAAACGAAAAAGTTTTCTACTCATCAATCCTTGTTATGACGGACCGGCTAGTGTATATATCTCGCTCAGTCTGTCGAAATCCCATTATAACGACCGGCCAAACCGATGGCTCACTCTATTTAAAGCGATGTGTATCGAACTTAAACCATATCGAGCCGACATGTGTATGGATCATAGTTCAAAATCTTCGTTTTATGATTATGACCGGGAAAATTTTTGGTTTCTCAAACCCGAAGAAGTCTCGTGGTTCAATTATTGGAGCGACGATTTACTGGCCAGTGGAGATGCGACAGATATTGACGCGTTCGAATGGTTCGGTCGAGAACGAATCGAAAGCGGATGTTTCTACCAATTGACGGAGCAGATGGATGCACCTGATATGGAGGCTCGTGTGGAAGAAGCGAGAATCATGTTGGGTGAAGGATTACTTTTGAAACGTGAACTCGTTGAAGAGGATGACGTCGATTGGGATGATACCTTTGATGGGTAGTACAATTGATTCAGAAAATCGCTCGTTCGACTTATTGCAGAGTGATTCTCAACAATCATGTTGGGGGCTTAGTTGCACATGACAAGAGGCAGAGGTGACTTATGAAGCGAGGACGGATGGGAACGGTAATTGCTCTAACCGTTTTGACAATCGCTTTGGCCGGCTGTGGCTCGAACGATTTCCGGACGGATGGGATTGAAGAGGTCCGCGTCTCGGAATCGGACGGATTCTCAAGCTTTCAAGAGGGAGACATCTTGACGTTCGACACGCCGGAAGCGATTCAAGTGTTCGAGCACATGATCGAACAGGCTGATGAATTGCCGGGAGTAGCAGACTCGGTCGGACCTGAATACGATATCGAAATCCGTTTCGAGGACGGGGAGACGGACCGCTATTATTTGTGGCTCAACGATGATCCGAAATCGGTCAGTAGCCTTTACGACGCGGACGACACGAACATCGGCTATCGCCTCCCTGCTGACGTGACGGAGGAATTGATCAAACTGCTCGAGTCAGGCGACTAAAAAAGACGCCTAGAATGGCGCCTTACGAGTTGAAGCGGATGAAGCGTTCGATTTGTTGTTCGCTCTTCCGGGCGTGGCGGCCGATCCAAATCAAGTGACCGGGGCTGTTCAAGATGGTGAGTTGGGCGTGCGGGATGAGCCGCTTCGCATAATAGGCGTGACGGATTGGGACGGCCTTGTCGTTCTTCGAATGGACGATGTACGTCGGACAAATCACCCCGAGCAACGCCTCGGCGGCGACACGTTGCCTAAGATCGAACTGGGCACCGAGCCCGAACGCCATCTGGCTCGCGACCCGCTTCAATAAGAAGATATCGTACGGCGTCACTTCGTCCCGGATGACGTCGAGCGCGAGCAGACTCGTCGATTCGATCATCCGTGCTGTCGCCTCGAACGGTTGCTTTTGAATCGCTTTAAAGACGAAGTACTTCATCGCATATTGTGCCAGGATGAACGCGGGCTGAGCGACGTTTCGGCTGACGTAGTCGCGATACGGGAAGTCGACCACGCTCGTCACGGCGGCGGCGAGCGTTAAACTCGACGCCCGCTCATTGTCAGAAGCGAGCTCGATCGCCGTCGGTCCACCTGCCGAGATGCCGTAGATGTGATAGCGGTCGATGGCCATGATTTCCATCAAGCGCTGTAAGTGTCCTGCGAACTGTTGTGGCGTGGCCGAAAATGAGTACGGAGTCTCACCGTATCCAGGTCGCGATGGGACAATGACCCGGAAGCCGGACAAGACGAGACGGTCCACATGGTACGGTTCTAGACTCGACGATTGGGTCCCATGAATCAAGATGACGACCGGACCATGACCGCGGTCCATATATTCGATTTTCGTGCCGTTGACATGGGCATAGTGTTTCACAGCGGCGTGCGCCTCCTTAAATGAATTGTAATGGAAAATAACTTTATTTCATGGAAATTACATGATAATGTCTGTTTATACATCATACATATAGAGAACTGAAAGGGGATTAAACCGTGAACAACCGAGAACGGTTACTCGAGGTGAGACGGTTTTTCGAACGCCACACAGATGACAATCATCCAAAGACGTTAGAAGACTTGCTCGAATATTTATCGACAATTGGAGATACTTCTAAGTTAGCAAAAAAATCGGTGAAAGACGACATCCAAGCATTGACCGATTCGGGGTTCGAGGTGCAGGATGAGCTTGAAAAGAACGGTCTCGCCAAAAAATACTGGCATTCGGCCCGTCTGTTTGAAATTCATGAACTTCGCATGATGGTCGATGCGATCGTCGCGGCCAAGTTCATCTCGGAAGATGTGACGGAAAGTATCGTCGAGAAGCTCCAGAAGCTGACGAGCATCCCGGAAGCAGAGACGCTCCAATCAATCATCAAGACACCGAAGAAAAAGCATGGACAGATCCCGTACCATATCGACCGCATCCAACGGGCGATCCAAGAACAGAAGGCGATCTCGTTCCAATACACGGACGTCGTCGGCTTCGACGTCACGAAACGCACGTTCCCGCTCCGCCGTGACGGCGAGCGCTACGTCGTCAATCCGATCGATCTGCACTGGAACCATGAGCAGTACTATTTGATCGGCATCGACGAATCGATCGGGGAGATTCGCAACTATCGTGTCGATCGCATCGTCAATTCGGAAATCGTCGAAGACGACACGCCGCGCCTGAAGCATCATCTGGCGGACGATTACTTCCAAAAATCGTTCAACATGTATAACGGGCTCGATGAGGAGATCATTCTTGCCGTCGATGAGCGGGTGCTCCCGGTCATCTTCGACAAGCTCGGGGAAGATGTATCGATCACACGTGAAGAGGAACGATTCCTCATCCGCTTCGACGCGGCCGTATCAGACGGTTTCGTCTTCTGGCTCCTGTCGCTCGGCACGCAAGTCGAGGTGCTCGAACCGGTCACGCTCCGCGACCATATGCGTGAAACGATTGAGTCGATGGCAGGCCGTTACGCCAAGGAGAGCATCCACTAAAACGATTGATTTGAAACTGTGATATACTGCTTGCGACACTTGTAGAAGGGGGACAGGCGGATGTTGAATTGGATGCCTTTAATCATTCCGATTGTCGCTGTCATTTTTGTCGCCGTCGTCGCAAGACGCGCCATGAAAATGGACCAAGAGAAATAAAGCACGGACGGACATCCGCCTCGCGATGAGGGGGATGTCTTTTCAAAACAGAAAGAAGGTGTTGCATGGATACGATCACACATACGTTGTTCGGTTTGACGCTCTACGGGGCGGCCGACAAACGGGAACTACAAAAAAATGAAAAGCGGGCGCTGTTCGTGACGACGCTCGTCGGGAGTCAGATCCCGGACAGTGACGTCATTTCGCGGTTATGGGACACGGAAGGGATGTATCAGATGTGGCACCGCGGCATCACCCACTCGATTTTCCTCGTGCCGCTGTTCGCGTTACTGATTTACATACTCGTCCGCGTCTTGTTCAACGTGACCGATGTCCGCTATTTCTGGTGGGCGCTCTTATCCGTGTTCATCCACAATACGGCCGATTTGTTCAACGCCTGGGGGACCGGTTATTTCGAACCGTTGTCCGACGTCCGGGTCACGTTCGGCGTCATCCCGATCGTCGATTTCGTCTATTGGGGGATTTTCCTCGTCGCTTGGCTGATCGCGCGTCGGGCGGACGTCCGGCATACGGTGTATCGCTACGCTTGGGCAGCCATCGTTGTCCACGTCTTGATTCAAAGTGCGCAGGGTGCGTACTTGTATCAGACGTACGCCGCCGAGCATGAAGAAGTGGCACTATCGGCCTCGTTCATCCCGACCCAGTTCACGGTCGTTACGAAAACGGACGAAAGTGTCTCGATCTTCAGTGACTCGATCTACCAGACACCTGAGCTCGAATACGAGCTGACGAGCGCGGACGATGCGGACTTGACGCCGCTGTTTGATGAGAATAAAGAAGCGATCACGCTCAAACAGTGGTCCCCGTTCGTTGTCGTCGTCGAAGAGGATGAACGTCTTGGTCTATACGATCCGCGTTTCTTTGACGGTGAGTCGTCATTCCTCTATGAATACATCGAATTGTAGGTGACATCATGCGACGGCTACGTTATTTGTTCATCTTCGGTTACGAACAGGCGCTCAGTTGCATCTTCCCGGTTGCGATCTTCGGCGCGCTCGCGCTGACGAAATGGCTCGACTTTCCGCTGCCACGTTATGACGTGCTGCTCATTTGGTGTCTGCTCGTCCAAGTCGTGCTCGTCAAGACAGGGCTCGAGACGATGGAAGAACTGAAAGTCATCAGTTGGTTCCACGTCATCGGTCTCGGCCTTGAACTGTTCAAAGTACAGATGGGGTCGTGGAGCTATCCCGACGAGGCGCTGACGAAACTTTTTGGTGTCCCGCTTTACGCCGGCTTCATGTATGCGAGTGTCGGCAGTTACGTCGTCCAGTCGTGGCGCCGGCTCGACCTCGAGTTTTTGAAGATGCCCCCACCGCTGATCGCTTTCGGGCTGGGCATTGCCATCTACTTCAACTTCTTTTGGCACCACATTTGGCTCGATTTGCGCTGGCTGTTGATCGGACTCGTCTTTCTCGCGTTCGGTCGGGCCATCGTCACGTATCGGCTTGACGACCGCCGTTTCACGATGCCGGTCGTCGTCGCTTTCTTTTTGATCGCCTGCTTCATCTGGTTCGCCGAGAATATCGTCACGTTCTATAACGGTTGGGCGTATCCGAATCAGTTGAGCGGCTGGGCACTCGTCGACCTCGGCAAGTTGTCATCGTGGTTCTTGCTCGTCATTATCAGCATCTTGCTCGTGGCGTGGCAGAAGCGGCGTCAAGGTCTCTCGTGAAAAACGTGTGCAACCGGAATCGGTCGCACACGTTTTTTTAGGTCGTTGGTTGTTTGGAGCGGGCAATCATATGGACGATGAATATATAAAGCGGGAACGTCAATACGAGCGCGATGATGACGAGTCCGATGGCGGGACTTGGCCAGGCTGCTTCGCTAGGAGCAGGGATGACACGCGTCCAGCCGTATGTGAACAGCGCCAAATAAGGGAGCCATGAAACGTACAGGGATAGGTTCCATGTTGAAGGTGCAAGTCGCCTGATGCGTTTGACGATGACCTGTGTGAACAAGACGAGTGAAGCAAGACCGATAGTAGCGATGACAAGCATATAAACATTATCCATTATCAAATAGAGCCGTCCACTGTTGGCGAGGAGTTGGATGTTCAAAAATAGTAGGACCGCTAGCAAGATGGAGATTGTTTGTAATTTAAGAAAATGGGTCATAACAGTCTCCTTGGAAATGAAGAATTGATGAAACATTATTCAGAAGAGCTCGTATAGTATGGAAGAAGTGATTAGGTTGGCATAATTAACTGCGTTTTGGTTTGTTGGATTCATGTGTGTGCTCTCGATGTTTATTATGCATCCTAGTGGCGGAGCGAGCGCAAACTGATGAAATTGTTGGGAGCCATGTTTAGTATTCTCTTTACCATCATGTGTTTCCTGCTTGCCATTCCGGATACACATAGTCGATATATATTCAAATGTTTTCTCCTACACACTGAAGAATAGGTAGTGATGGCATGATTGATTTTATTGGTTTTTGGTGCATCGCGCTCGCACTCATTGGTGCGACATTGATGTATTATGTCCAGTGGCGAAAGGAACGGAAAGTTGCAAAGCTGTTTGCGTCCATAGGATCGATGCTATTAGTGGTTCTCGTGTTACTCATGATAGTCCCTGATACGTATGACCGGGCGAGCGGTCGGTATAAAACGGAGACGGGGTCGTGTTATGTCGTTGATAACGGGGCGAGAGCCCGTGATGTCGACGTCTATATGAATGACATACCGTATGAGACGCGCGTCCGGCCCGATATACCGTACGGTCCGGGAAATGAATTTGATTGCAGTGTTACGTTGACGCAACAATTGAATACGCTCGTCGATTATGAGTTACGGTCTGAGGACGGTAACGTTCTGTTTTCGACATACTGAAGTATTCCTTTCAAATGGGAATACTTTTTTTAAAGGATAATATGTAGTAGGCTGCTTTATTTTGTGAAATGCCTATAAGTCCCAGCACTGCTATTGGTTACGATTAGATGTTACTCCGTCTTAAATGCATAATTTTCGGAATATTGTTTTTATTTCTATATGGATTGTGATAGAATCATAACAGTGTCTATGGATATTTTTTACTTTCGTATCAATGATATGCTTTATTTTGGTTTGGCTTCTTTATTTCCGATAAAGATTTTTCGACTAGATGTTCCTTTCATAAAGAACACAACGGTTAGAAAATCCCATGGCTCATTGCTTATTTGCGAGACCAACGACCTCATCAAAAATCGATTTATTTTTAGAAAGGGGAAGACATGATGAATTTGATTGCTCAAAAATCGGCTCAGTTTTTCATCACACTGTTTGTGTTGATTGCGATCAGTGCCTTGCCGTCACTCGTCGTGCAGCTCGAGTTCGTGCCATCGAGTTACTGGAACGGGCTGCAACAACAATTTAGTCAGTTGGCGAAACTTGATGAGATTACATACTTCAACGTAACCGCGCAACGAGAATTACCGTTATTGCCTGCACTCGGTCCGCTCATGAAAGAGACGGTCATCATCTTTATGACGTCGCTTGTCGTTTCGGTCGGGTTCGCTCTTCTGTACGCTTATTTCTTTTATCGAAGCGGGAAGCGCGTGCGCACGGTGCTCCAACATACGAGCCAGACGCTCGAGATGATCCCGGATTTATTTTGGCTCATCTTCTCGCAATTCCTCGCCATCACGATTTACAAGAAGACGGGGTTTGATCGGATTGAAGTCGCAGGCGGGTTTGCCGAATACATACGCTTTTTGCCGATTGTGACGTTGACGCTCACCATCCTGTTCTTCTTCCTCAAATGGTTGACGAAACACATCCTTGAGGAGGAAGCGACGCTGTTTCTCGAGCTGGCGCGGGCCAAAGGCGTCCGACCGGCCGCCCTGTTCTGGAGACACTTGCTCCCGAATTTGGTGTATCGCTTCTATCTCTTTTTCCGCTCGAACTTGATCACGGTATTATCAAGTCTTTTAATCATCGAATATTTATTTAACGTACAAGGGATTTTCCGTTTCGTCGTCTATAATCCTGTCATGCCGATCCTACTTGTCATCTTGTTGGTCGTCTATATCCCAATCTTTATATTGGATTTACTGGCGGAATGGCTCATCCCGAACGCTTGGAAAGGAGGGATTTGATGCGTCGTACACTCCTACGTGACCCAATTTTTATGATCGGTTTTATAATTTTTGTAAGTCTGCTGTTACTCAGTATCGGGAATACCGTGTTCCGTGATGGGCAAGTCGATCAATTCCTGAACCGTTACTCTGACGAGGGCCGCTTGATCGGTATCCCACCACTCGAACCATCTAAAGATCAATGGCTCGGAACCGACCGGGCCGGGAATGACTTGTTCCAAATGATGATTGAGGGCTTTAAGTGGACGGTCGGTATTTGTGCGACGGTCGCGCTCGGACGGATGGCGCTCGGCCTATTGGTCGGGATCCCACTCGCATTTCGCGGGGCACGTCTGAACCGAATCTTCAAAATGGTGTTAGATGGATTCTTGATTCTGCCAATCTCGTTGTTGGCCATGATGATGTTATTCCCGTCCTTTTTCTTCGCAGACTCGACGATGGTGCCGCCGTTATTAGACCGCGTAACGCTACAGTTGACGGTCTTCGTGGTGCTAGGATTGCCTGCCGTCACGCTCTATTTGACTACAGAGGTACGGCAATTACTTAAACAAGAGTTTATGATCGTCGCCGAGACGTTAGGCGGCAGTGTCTGGCATCGGACAAGGCGGCACTTGTGGCCGCACCTCGTCCCGACGTTGGTCATCGTCTTCATGCAGCAATTTGTGCAAACACTGATGTTGCTCATTCATTTATCTTTATTCGGGGTCTTTTTCGGAGGAACCGTCTTCCTGTTTGAAGGGGTCCGACCGACGCTGTTTGAGTGGTCGTCGATGTTCGGTTTTTATTTCACGCAGTTTACGGCGACGACATGGATGACGAACCATATGTTTCTCGTTCCAGCGATTGGACTGTCCCTGCTCGTTTTCGTCAGTAACTTGTTAACGAGCCGGCTCGAGCGGGCGTTCCGGTTACGGCGTCAAGAAGTAGTCTTCACCGAGGCGACGATGTCTGAAGCTGAGGCGGCAGCGGCAACGCTTGAGGGCCCGTTCACACTCATGCATGCGAATACATCGTTTCAACAGATGAATCAAAAGAAAGCGGATGGCATCAGTAAGTGATGTCATCCGTTTTTTGCTTTTAAAATGATATAGTTTTCATTTCCCAGGCTGTGATTTTACTTGCTCCATCCATTCATCAAGTGTGTCATAGTCGATTTCTCCTGATTTCGCCGTGTGAAAGAAACCGTGGTACCTGAGCGTGTTCTCGCTATTGATGATGAATTCATCGAGCTCGTCCCCGTCCTCATCGTACAATGTGACACGGTACGAGTACCCCATATAGCCGAAGCTAGGTTTTCCTTTTTGAAACGTGATGTCACTCAGATTACGCATGATGGAGTCGATATCACGCTGCTCGCTTAATGAGACCTCATAGCCGCTCTGACCGTCAAATACATGGATACGGGACACTTCCGACGGGGATGTCGTGATGACCCGCTGCGGGATATACGTCGTCGCGTACAGCAACCCGAGCACGAGACAAGCGATTGCAAGGCGTTGGCGTTTTGTGTGTGGTTTCTTAAAAGGATTTTCCCACATGCTCAATCGTCAATCACATCTTCTCCAGTTTGCCGCAGTTTCTCAAGCGAGACGAGCATGTGCGCAATCATGTCGTCAGGATGTCGCTCCCAAGCACCGAGTTCGGCCACGACTTTGAGCGGGGCGCTCGAGCGGTACGACCGGGTTGGATTGCCGGGGAAGCGTTTGTCCGTCAAATTGGGGTCGTTCTCGAAGTCACCGGTCGGTTCGACGAGATAAACGCGCTCACGGGCATCTCCGCTCGCCAGTTCCGCTCCCCATTTGGCGGCATCGAGCGTCGCCGTGAAATAGATATAGTTCGATTGCTTGTCTTGATAGTTCGAGTTGCGTCGAGGTTCCAGCAACTCTCCAATCTTCAGTTCGGCTTTCGTGCCGTGAAAGAACGGGCCAGGATCGAGTGGTTTCGTTTCATTCGTCATGAGGCATCTCTCCTTTGGTCATGTATCCAAAGTATAGTGGCTGAAATTAGGAGAAGGTAGTCTGTTTTTGGTTTAAAAATCACGATATAATGAAGCTAGGAAGAGAGGCTCGCTCTTCCTTTTTCCATCTCTACAATTGTTTTCGGAACGAATAACTGGTGATGGTGTAGCCCATCTTTTCGGTATAAAATCGGTGCGCCTCGGTCCGGGCGAGCCCAGACTCGAGCGCGACACACGTCGCTCCCTGATCACGGGCATACTCGTTGACGAAATGGAGCAACCTCTCGCCGTATCCGTTTGAACGATGCGTAGCACTCGTGACTAGATCATAAATGAAGACGTGTTTCCCGAGATACAGGTTGACGCGAAGCTCGATGCCAGCCAGCGAGACGATGGTGTCGTCGGCGTATAGCGCATACAGCTCATAGCCTTGCGTTTGCATCGCGGCGACGAGTTCGCGATAGGTGTCTAGCGTCAATTCGGTGCGAAGCTCTTTCATGACAACGAACGATTGGTCGAGTGCGAACGGCGTCTCAATTGGTTTGATCGAATAGATGGTAGATTGAATTGGAATCAGTCCTCCTTGACTTGAGGTGAGTGCTATCGTTCAGTTCGCTTTTATAATCCACTATTCCTGTTCGAACGTGGAATACGAAATGAATCGAGAGGAGGGGAAACAATGAAGCATGCGTTGGTGATTGGCGGGAGTGGAATGCTGGCTGGAACGGTCCGTTGGTTGGAAGAGGTTGGGTATCACGTGTCCATCATCGGACGTGATGCCGAGAAAATGAGACGATTGACCGAGCAATCGCCCGACCGACTGTCTGCTATATTGGTCGATTATCAGGACAGTTTGCGTCTGCAAGAAGCGCTACAACGTTCGATTGCGGTCCACGGGGACATTGACCTGGTCGTTGCCTGGATTCATTCGGACGCGGCTGACGCGTTGCCGAGTGTGTTGTCAGCACTACGCGGGGGCACGGACGTATTCCATGTTCTCGGTAGCCGCGCCAATTCTAACGTCGTAAGGAGCGGGTTGGTGCTGTCTGAAGGCGTCCGCTATCGCCAAGTGCAACTCGGTCATCAAGTCGTGAATGGGGAGCGACGCTGGTTGACGCATGAAGAGATTGCCGGAGGCGTGGTCGAGGCGATTCAGCAGAATAAGTCACATCACGTCGTTGGAATCGTAAATGAACAAAATGAGTGACTCGTCATGCCATATTAGTTTGAGGATGACACTAATCCATACATATAGAGGTGCAGCAATATGAAAATTTTAATCGGCCAACCAAAGCTGGAACAACATCTAGAGCAATTCATCCACGACATCGAGATGAACCCGTCCGTCGATC
This sequence comes from Exiguobacterium sp. SH0S7, assembly GCF_004337195.1. NCBI lineage: Bacteria > Bacillati > Bacillota > Bacilli > Caryophanales > Exiguobacterium > Exiguobacterium sp. SH0S7. Next base: position 23,678 of record NZ_SJVA01000005.1, on the reverse strand, counting down.
TCATCCTTTATCCGGAAGGGTATTGTAAACTTACGCATCTCGATACAGTCAGCGAGCTAGCCAATCGTTTTAAGACGGCTGTCGTGATGGGGTATCGCGATGCGCAACAGAAAGACCGGGCACTCATTATGAATACTCGAGGCGACATCATGTTAGATCGCGCTAAAACGCCCGAAACGATGGCGCTGTTCACCCCGTTCACCGTACAAGACGATGACCTTCGATACGGCTACTTGCTTTGTCGTGAAATCTTCATGGGACTCAACGGGCTAAAGGACGACTCGTCGTTACAGATCATCTTCAATCCGATCGGTGTCGGGATGTTTAGTGAAGATCAATATCTAGACTGGTCACAAGAAGCGAAAAAGATTGCCATTCAACAGCAAGCGATTATTTTAGGGACAAGTCATGCGGACGGTTCCTATCGAAACTGTGGTCACTCGATTCCGATCGCTTTCTTCTTTGATGAGACGGGCGAGCCAATTTTGCTCTCGAAAGATGATACCCGCACTCGGATTGTCGATACGGTGCAAAAAACAGTTGAAGTACTTGATTCACCTATCAAAACGACTTATTGAGCGAGATTTCATTCAGTTAAAAAGACCTTGAATGACCACTTGTACCAAGTGATGCTGATTCAAGGTCTCATCGTACGTCCGGGCCAGTTGCTGATGCTTTAGAGAGGATTTGCTCGACGACCGCATTGCAATTTTCTCGACTCACTTCATAAAACGTGTCCTCATACGTCAATCCAACGTGTTCGCCGCTCTGCAATTCATATTGTTCGAGCAGTGGGCGGATGCGATCATGGACGACTTGTGCAGATTCAGGTGATGTATACGGGAAAATGATAGCGAACGTATCGTGTGCGATCCGATATTTTTGATCGGTACGTCTTGTCGCCATGTGGAGTTCGTCACTGAAGTAATTCAAAAACCATTCATATTCGGTCCGTCCATAACGTTCCTCGAAATGCGTGAACTCGTGCAGCTGGATAAACGAGACCGCGAAGGAACCACCGTGGCGGATGAGACGGTCTCGTTCTGAGTTGACGTCCATCCGAAACCGTTCGGCGTTGTCGAGCCACGTCTCGGGATCGACGGCAATCAGTTGCCGGGACCGTTCTTCTAGCTCGTGTCGTGACAACTGGACCTTCTTCACGAGTTGATGAATGAGGCCGGACACGATAGACATGGTGAGGAGGAGAGCTGTATAGCTAAGCCCTTTCCAGTTGAAAAACTGAACTTCTCCTTCTTGATAGATAGGAGCGAACCACAAGAAGTAGACAAACAAGAATGCCAGCAAGGCGACAGAAAACGTCAATCCTGCCCGCATCCCAAAGGCGAGAGAGGCCATGACGATGATTGGTAAGATGACTAATCCGATGACTCCGACGTCACTCATCAAGAGTAGAGACACGTATAGGATGGTGCCGATGATTAGGCAAGATATGAGCCCGAATAGTTTAATTGATTCTTGAGTCCATTGATTCATGATCATTCCTCTTTCTGAGTTCGTGTTGTCCCATGTTTACGGAAATTCCTCGTTCATCTAGTAATAGTATAGACTAAACTATTGATTATAGACTAAGCAACAGAATTGGTCTCTGAATTTATCCCAATACTTTTTAAAAGCGAGGTGACTGATGAAGCGATTCGTAAACGTGTTCGGGAAGAAACTTGAAGTGATGACAAAAGGTGAGCACGGGTTTCCGATTGTCATCTTAACTGGGATGGGGTGCGCATTTGACGAATGGCACGAGGTCTCGGAAAAATTGAGTAAGGCGAACCGAGTGATTCTATATCATCGACCAGGAATCGGAAGAAGTGAGCCGAGCGAAGGCAAACGTAACACGGAAGCAACCGTACGAGAACTAAGGGAACTTTTGGACGTCTTACAAATTACTGAGCCCCTCGTTTTATTGGGACATTCATATGGCGGATTGTGTGCGCAGCATTTCGCAAAACGTTATCCAAATGATGTGGCTGCACTTATTCTCATCGATTCCACATCACATGACCTGGACAGACTCGACACGTTAGATTTACCTGTCATGAACGATTTATCTTCAGACGAAGATTGGCTGAAACAATGCCAGGATTATGCGGAACGAACCGAAACCGAATTGATACAGCCAACGCTAGCACCGAACCAATCAAAGTTGCCAGTGGACGTTCAAGCCGAATTAAAGGGGTTTGTCTGTCGACCAAACTTGTATAAAGTGATGCTGGCCGAAGTCGAGAGTTGGTATGACGATGCCCGTCTGATCAAACGATTAGGTAACCTGTCAACCACACCTCTTTACGTGATTGGGCGCGACGCTGACTTCGAGGTAGACAGAGGGAAGGCGGACGGTCTGCCTGAATCCGAGTTACGACTTTTAGAAGGAACTTGGGGTCAACTCATTCGCGAACAGACGACTCTCTCTGCGGACAGCCGACTCGTGATTGCAGAGCAGGCGTCACACGCAATCCATTTAGATCGTCCAGACGTCATCATTTCGGTCGTGGAGGAATGCTTGTCTCGTTTGAAACCGAGTAGACAGTTTGAATAAGGACTTATTCAGTATAATTTTAGATTCATATAAAAACCGGGTGATCGAGAAACAACTATCGATCACCCGGTTTTTCTATTCTAAATGTAAACGAAGTACGATTCTTGCAAACCCGTTTCATAAAATATCACGACACATTTTTTTCATCTATGTTCATTACATACAGCGCACGTTTAGACCGTTCCCGGACAACGCGAATGGTGATGAAGCCGACGAGTAAGAATGCGAGCGAGAAGGCGATATACGTCGAACGAATCCCGACATATTCAGCGAGTAGCCCGATGCCGAACGTCAACCCGATAATCAAGATTGATTCCGCTACATTGATCACCCCGGAGAAACGGCCCATCAGGTCGGTCGGGACGTTGTTTTGATAAAACGTCAAGAAGCCAGTGTTCCCGAACGACAGAGCGAACGTCAATATGAAGAAACCGATTGCGGCGACGGTGAACGATTCTGAGAAGGCGAATATGAGATAGCCGACGGGTGTCATGATGGCACCGAAACTGATTAAGAACGGTAACGTCATCCGAGCACTGAACGTCGCATTGATGATAGAGCCGGCGATAATCCCTGCTCCGGCGACACTGACGAGAAAGCCGTATCGACTCTCGGAGAAGTCGAGCACTTGCGTCGCGAACGACGCCTCGAGCGAGTCGAGCCCAGACATGAAGATCGTCATGACGCAGAACAGACTGTAGACGAGCGTGACGTAACGCCGCGTCGACGCAAAGCGGACGACTGCTTTCCAGTCCTCGATAATCATGTGCAAGCTGAACACCTCGACTTCATCTTTCGGGGTGAACAACGTCGGCAGGAGGGACAAGATACCGACAGAAATGAGGAGTGCTGCTGCATTCAACTGAATGGCGAGCGTCGGTGTGCCGATCATGAACAGGATTCCGGCGATGGCCGGTCCTAAAATGAAGCCTGCCGACTGGACGAAGTTTTTCAAAGCGTTGAACCGTTGGCGGTCGCCGCTCGACACGAGCTTCGTCATATAGACGAGCGAAGCCGATTCAAAGATTGAGTTCGCAACGTTCAACGCGAAGACGAGCACATAGATGATTGCAAGCGAGTCGATGAAGGCGAGGCTGAAGACGACTGCTGCGCGGAGTGCGTCAAGCATTATCATCAAGCGTCGCGTGTCGGCACGGTCAATGACCGTACCTGACCAAAAGTTCGCGCAAAGGGCCGCGAGCGGGACGAGGATGTATAAAACAGACACGGCGAACGGTGACTGCGTCATGTCAAGGACGATCAAATTGAGGGCGATGAAATACACCCAAGCGCCCAAATTCGAGATGCCGACGCCGGTCAGTAAGAGTATCGTATGTTTCCAAGTGTGCATACAGATCGTCCCCGTTCAAATAAGATTTTGAACAGTATGTCACAAAAATGATTGTCATGCTAGAAAAATCAAATATTTTCTTTTTATTGGTTTACGATTTTCGGTTTAGAAGTATTATTTTGTGGCGTTGAGTAATTCGATTTTTAATACACTCGTCATTCCCGATCGATCTTTCATCAGGATGACTGAGATTAAATCCTCTTCAGACAAGTCAGAAAGTTGGATGATTTTATCCTGTCGATAGATGCTCACCTGTTCTTCCACAATCTCATATCGAAGCGTGCCTTGATCAGTTGCGTCATCGAACGACATCTTTTGGACTTCAATAGCATCGTCTTCAACTTCTCGTACTTCTGCATAAAATGTTTCAATGTCAGACGGTGAAAGGACCCAGATATCTTGTTCATACGCTTTGTAGGCGTCGGTGTATCCTGCAACATAACTGATCAAGACGCTCACGACTATAGTGACGATGAATAAGACAACCGCAAGTTTATCAGGCGGTGCGATGGCGGCACCTTGGCCTGGATTTGATTGTACAGTGTTAGTTCGACGTCGTTTGTACACTGTGAAATAAATCGTGGCCATAGTTATGATATAAAGCAGAATGATAAATCCTACGACCAAATAAATTGGGAAAATCATAGAGAATCCTGCTTTACGTATACCGTTGCGTAATGGGCGGCGATATGTGAAGGGATGGCCTCGAGCGGCCCTGTCAATTGAGTGACAGAGGATAGATGATAAAACGTACTCGTCATCTCGAAGTCGTTGAACCCATTCGCTCCATCATGGATGAACAGTGGTACGTCCGCGCCGAGGGCGATCCCGAGTTCGACGTGGCTGCTCTTCCCGGCCGGCAGCAAGATGACGACAAAATCAGATGTACGAATCGCTTCGAATTCTTTAGCGCCGATGTCTCGCAAGTCCTCGATTGTCGCTGCTCGTTCATTCATGGTCCAATCGTATGTATGGGTGTGGCCTTGTTCGATGAAATGGTCCCGCAATTGCCGGACGTGATTGATGTTATAAAAACCGGACCCGATGTAAAACTTCATAAGTGGCCTCCTAAATCGTGTTCATGTTGTATGCGACGACTCGCCATAATAGAAATAGAAACGCGAGAGCATAGGTTGTGAGCAAGCCGATCCCGAAAGTAATGCCTTGTCGTCGCGTCCACTTTCGACTGTGGCATATGTGAAAGCTGAAACCGGTGGCCGAAATGATGAGCAAGGTGGCTGTACCGCCTATCCAGACGAATCCAGCATGCGTCCAGTTCGGAGCGAGTAGAAAGTAGGGAATGGCAATCAGCAGGCTTGAAGATCCGATGAGTTGCGCTCTTGTCATAGCCGTTCACGTGAAGCCGTCATTGCGACCTCGTGGATGATGAGTAACAGAATCGCGATGAAGAAAGTGATCAATGAGACGTATTCCGCTCCGACGTTCAAAAAGAAGTTGAGGCCGAACAACGGGGACACGAATAGAATGTAGAGCGGGTATTGGATTGAAAATAAAGCGTCCAAAAGAAGGATGTCACGCATATACGTCTCGAAGCTGTTCAATGTGAAAACGGTGACACTCGCGAACAGGAGTGCCGTGATAAACAGCTTGGAAACCTGATTTCGTAATAAACAAGTTCCTAGTAGACAGAAAAGGAGCGCGACTGAGGCTGCGGCATGCAGGGGACGAATCGTTGCGTCGGGGAAGGTGGCCGATGGGATAATGTTCACTATTAACGCGATGACATAAACGACTGACAACGTCACGATGCATCTTTTATTAGTTTTCACGATTTGACTCCTTTCATACGTCTTGCGCTAGTTTGGCCAACAGGAGTGTGGCTTCTTCTACGTCGAACGAGCTGTGCCACCGGACGTTTTGACGATCTAAAATCCGGTAATGCCCGCTAATCAGGTTTTGTTGCAACACATAATCTCCTTCTGTTGCGGTTTGCTTCCACCATACACGACCACCGAGTGTCTTTGACTTCGGTTCGTACGAGACGTCTTTGGCGATCAGTCTGACGAACTCGACTGGGTCGTCCCCGATTTCGCTCAAAAGAATCTCGCTATCATTAAACAGGGCGCACAATGTGACGATCGTGCTCCAGTTGGCGATGGTCCGCTCTTTTTCGATTTGAATGAGCGTCTTTTTGGATAAGCCTAAGATGTCAGCCATCTCTTCTTGAGAATATTGTCGTTCCAGACGAACCGTTTTTACTTGTTTCGATACGAGTTGGATGAAATCCGATTTGTTCATCGAGCACCTCTTTGCTTGAAAGCATTAACCCTTTTCTAGGTGTTTTATTTACAATTAGTTACAAGTGTAATTTTACACTAAGCATGAACAGTGTCAATGCGATTTCTCATTTTATGTATATAATTCGGAATCATCCTTGCTATAAAATAGATGAAGTTGGAAAGGGGAATGAGTATGACGAAAGAACAGTTGATTGCGTTGTTACCCGTTTCAGAGACGGAAGTTCAGCTCGTGGATGTAGTGGGAATCACTTTAATTTGGAGGGAATCACGTGGAGCTACGTTTGCCTAAGCGAATAAATCCGTTTTTCTGGTCGATGTTTCCGTTTGTTTTTGGGCTGGTCGGTTATTATCAAATTTTTATCAGTTGGGAGATTCCACAGTTTGGTTTTCGTGAGCTTGAAGACGTCTGGCGATTGGCTTTCATCCTATTCACGAGTTCCTGTGAGTCTGCCTGGATCATTGTCATTTTATGGATTGGGATTCAGTTGCTGAAAAAATGGTTTAAGTCAGCCAAACAAAAAGGAGTGAAACGCGATGACGATGAGCGGATCACATAACCGGTTACTTGATGCCGACTTGTGGAGCGGGACACTCATCACGCTGCATCAAGCAGACGACGCTACCATCGTGACGTGGCGAGGCGAAGAAATCAAACTCGCACTCGCATTGACAGATCCGTTCATTCGCGTGATGGATGAAACCACATTTGTGCTTGTCGACTTCACACGCGATGACTTGCGACCAAACGCCTGGGTCGTTCGAGCGGACGGTTCCATCGAGACAAGTTTTCACGCCGGTACGTTTATCGCGTCCATCGTCGTCGATGAGTCGGGTATTTGGGTCGGCTATGGAGATGAAGGAATCTTTGGCGAGGGGATATCGACCGAGGCGCTCGTCTGTTTCTCAAGAAGCGGAGACGTCTTGTTTCGCTATAACCACGACACGCGTAAAGCCCCGATTATCGTCGACTGTGAGTTGATGATCGCGACTGCCTCTGGCGTTTGGCTTTGTCCGTCCATTTGGTATGACTTGATTCATCTTCATCGTGACGGTCGACTCGTCACATACCGGACGCCGAAGATGCTACATGACAGCGAGGCGATGACGATTGAGGGTGAGACCGCGTATTTCGTGAAAGAAGGCGTACTGTATCGCTGGGCGTTCGGTCTGCGGAAGAAGGCGGTCGCATGTGGACAGCTTTCAGGAAAACTACGAGGCGTCCACGATAGCGAAGGTGCCGGTTTCCTTCAAATCGACGGAACGGATGTAACGTTTCTTCGTGTTTGAAGCGTTAAAATACCAAAGCAAACCACGAAAAACGCATTCCCTCTTTTCGCCAAAAAAAGTATACTCATGTTATTGAATGACGAAATGAGTAATGCAATGCGAATCGAAACAAATCTTCCAGAATTTACGTTAGAAACAATCGAAGCGGTCGAAAAAGAGCTCGGGAGTCGTTTTCCGAACGAACTTCGGGAGGCGTGGCGACATGATAGTAAATTCGAGGTCGGAGAGTGGTTCTTTTACCCGATTAAAGACGAACGCTTCTTCAACAAAACGTGGGACGATACCATCCGTGCGAACAGGGACGAGCGCGGTTTGCCTGAACACTTTATAACGGTCGCTACGAACGGGAGCGGGGACGAGCTCGGCTTTTTGACTTCAGACGTCGAGACGATTTATGTCTGGTGGCACGAGACGGATGAACTCGAACGAGTGGCTGATTCAATCGAGGTGTTCGTCGAGGTGACTCGATTGGAGTCGGACGTGATTGAGACGTTCTGTGAACGTGTCAATGAAAGCGAGACGGTGTTCGGGTTGTCGGCAGAAGCGAATGACGGTTGGGCATATGCGCCCTCGGTCATTGAGGAGACAGACGTATTGCTGTTCTTTTCGACTCGTGAACGTGCACTTTCTTGCAGAGTAGAGGAATGGGACAACTATCATGTGATTGAGTTACCGCTCGATTTATTCATTGCGGCTTGGTTGCCGAATATGTCAGAGGACGGGTTGTTATGCGGGTTGGACTGGCCTAGTGACTTGAAAGGGATGGAATATGATCCCGAGACCGTCCTAGAAGCCATCGAAGAAGCAGAATAATTTTATTTCACATACCGCAATTGTATTTGTTTTTTTAAGAAGAACGCATAAAATGATGAACTGTTTCAAACAGAAGCGCAAGCATAGCGCGAGTGTGGCCAGACGCCGATCGACACACCGCTTGGATACGGCTCGCTCATGCCGACCTATATCGAGGATTTCTCAAAGAAAGACATGAAGCGGCGTGTCTTTTTGACCGAGGGCATCTGCGTCCTAGACGAGGAACATTTCTTTGTGAATGGTTGCCTCGAACTCCAGATTATCGGAGAGGACGACGTCTTCACTTGGAACGTCTGGGTATCGCTCAGCGCTGATAACTTCTTTCGGATGTTTGATGCGTGGGAAGACCCGGCTCGTGTCGGACTTGAACCGATGTTCGGCTGGTTTTCGACAGACTTGCCCGATTATCCGGATACAATTAATTTGAAGACGAATGTCCATATCCGAGAGGTCGTGATGCGGCCGTTCATCGAATTAGAGCCGACTGATCATCCGCTAGCCGTTGAGCAGTGGGAAGGCATCACACGTGAATGGATTGAAGAACTAGCGCGTATTGTGGAAAGCGACGTGTGAGAGGAGAGCCCAATTTGAATGATTACACGGTAGGGAATATTTTTGAGCTGTACTCAGGAAACGAGGTTCTTTCGGCGGAGCAACAAGCGATGATGGATTGCATCAATGCATACGTTGAGGCAAAACAGTTCAAACAGCTCGAGTATTACCTTCAACAGACCCAGGGTATCGAACAGCTGTTGATTGACCACGTGATGATGGACCCGACTGATAAAAGCCGATGGGACTGGCTCATTGGGTATAATTTAATTGAAACAATCGAAGATTTTGCACGGGTGAACAGCTTCGCTCTCACCGCCTATACATATCATCCGAATGATACGTTCTATTATGCGCTCGCCTTATATTGGACGGGATGGAATAACTTTGTCATCACGGATGAGGACGTCGCCTTGGCAGAGTCGCTCATCGAACAAGGACCGGAAGAAGTGAGTGGCTTGCTTTGCATTGCGTTGGCGAAAATCTGAAGCAGCACTGTTATCAACTCGCCATCGAACGCTGTCCTTGGACACCAGAACCTTACTTATGGCTCGGGAAGCGCCACCTTTATTCTAATTCTGCAGAAGGAAAGATGCTCATCCAGCAAGGACTTGACCGAGTGAAGGATACATGGGGATTCGATCAAAAGGGGCGCTGGTTCAATACGGGATCACAATATTTCAATCCCACCACGTGGCGACAAGACACCATCGCTGAGCTGCTCGGTCTAAGCATGTCCCATGACGAGTATAAAAAATATGAGCGGATGATCAATAAAAAATAGTCACTTTTAAGAATGGAGCATTGGAATGAAAGCAATCTCTTTAGCCAAACCATCAGATGTGAATGCAATCGAACAACTGTATCTCGCCTGTAAAGACGATTTGCTCCACAGACAGATTTTCCAATGGGACGACACGTACCCGAACCGCGCCTATTTCGAGGATTGTATCAAAGAAGGCTCTATCTATATCATGAAAGACGGTGAGCAGTTGCTCGGAGTCGTCGTAATCGATGAATTACAGTCGCCGGAATGGAGAGAAATCGACTGGCGTCACGATAACCCGCTCGTCATCCATTCCTTGATGGTACATCCTGAGGGGCAAGGCAAAGGTCTCGGAAGAAACGTGCTCGAGTTCTCGGAACGATTGGCTGTCGAGCGAGGCTATGCCAGTATCCGGCTCGACAGCTTCACAGGGAATGAAGCAGCTTGCAACTTTTATAAGCGGCACGGTTACGTCGAACGCGGAAACGTCCATTTTGATTCGAAACCGAAAGGGCATGAACGGTATGTCTGTTTTGAAAAGGAGCTTGTCTAAATCATGCAATGGTCTGCCGTCACGGTTTGGCTTGAACGAAGTCCAAAATATGTTTCTATGAAAAGGAAATGGGCTACTATACCGATGTAAGAGAACTGAGTCGGAGCAACTCAAAGGGGCTACATACACGAGGGGACGTCGAACAGTCATCAACATGACAAGAAGGGGAGATTCAACGATGTGGGATCAAACAACGAAGTTACTGATGAAAAAGGCAAAGAAACATAAAAAATGGACCGAAGGCGTTTTTGTCAATCCGGTCTATTGGATGGTAAACGAAACGCCATACTACATGGCAGGCTTTACGCGAAACAATCAATCGGTGGCAAGCGCCTACTTTACAATCGGGGATGAGAAAGTAGACGAAGTACTGATTGCGCAGCCAAACCTGTCTTATTTTGCCGATTTAAGCGGCAACCTATCTCAGATGGCGACGGAACGCTTAAACATTCCGATTACTTTTTACACGAAACCGTTAAGCATACCGGTTGTTAATGCGAGTCCACAAGTTCAGCAGGGGAGAGACGCATTTGAAGATTTTTGGGAGGTTCAACAAGCGTATAACCAGGTGCTTCGTGACTATACGGCGTACTATAACGATGACGTATTGATCCGAAAACACATTACGGACACGGATTTGACTAAGATTAAAGAATTCGCCGTGCTAGCAGACATCTATCAACATCAAACGTTGAAGATTTTAACGAGCCAGGGTGAAGCCATTCAAGCGTTCGCGGCGTTTCTTGAAAACACACAAGAGTGGTCAAGTCTGTCTCGAGAAGAAAAGAAATTCATCAAAGGGATTGCGGTCGGCAAAGAAAATATGCAGAAGAACATGGACGCTTTAAACGTGCTCGAAGCCAATGATTTTGACCAAATGGTTAAGTTGAATTATGACCACTTAATTAATAAAAATAAAGCAATCATCGAGGGGCAACGACAGTATATCCGTTATCCGAAAGGGATTTCTTAAGGGAGATTTGAGGTGAAACAACTTGAAGTAGCTACATACCACATGACAATTGACGCACCAATCGACCATGTTTTCTCCTGCCTCACAGAAGATGAACATATCGTCAAATGGAACGATCATTTGATTGAAAATATTTATGAGGATGGGGACGCGTCACTCGTGACGGGGAAACGGTTCATCTCGGTCCAACAGTTCGAGAAGAAAGAGATTCGGGTCGAATCCGAATTGACGTATGTGAATCGCCCTTATGAGTGTGAAGTGCTAGCGATGACGAATCAGGGAATATCGACGTCTACTTATGTGCTGACCGAGACCCCGAATGGGACGGACGTAATAATTCGCCTCACACTCATCCCATCATCATGGCTGTACTCCTTGTACGTGAAAAGCTTTGCTTGGGCGATTCGGCTCATTTACGACGATCAGTTCAAACAATTTCGGATCTATACGGAAGCGAGCGCACCGAAGCAGCCTTCCGTTCAGGGGGCGGAGTGACAATGATTCGACCTATTATTCCGACGCTGCGTGAGCCGGTGCGTGACGTCTTTATCGCTGAGTGGGGATCACCTCAAATGGTCATCTCGACCGGGACGTATGACTGCGCTACGCTCGACGGTTTCGTCGCGATGGAAGAAGCGACAATCATCGGGCTGATCACGTATGTCATTAGAGAAGAGGAACTTGAAATCATCTCGCTCGATAGTTTGCGAGAAAACCGCGGCATCGGGTCGTCACTACTCGATGAAGTAGAGCGCTTGGGCCGGCTTCATGGGCTCAAGCGTATGTCGCTCATCACGACGAACGATAACTTACGAGCGCTCGCTTTCTATCAAAAGCGGGGTTGGCGCCTCGCAGGCATCATCCCTGGTGCGGTTGATGAGGCCCGCCTACAAAAACCGTCGATTCCAATGATCGGCGAGCACGGCATCCCGCTACATGACGAGATCATTCTTAGCAAAGTCATTACAACCTAAAGAAAAGAGGAGTCTTCCTATGATTCGATTCGGTATTATCGGCACGAACTTTATCACCCATTCATTTTTAGAAGCCATCCACGAAGTCGAAGGTGCGACCGTTGCGGCCGTCTATTCACGGACAGCGGAGCGGGCGACCGAATTCGCAAAAGAGTGTGGGATCGTCCATACGTTCACCTCGCTTGAAGATATGGCGATGAGCGACGTCATCGACGCGGTCTATATCGCTAGCCCGAACTCGCTCCATGCTGAGCAGAGCATCTTGTTCATGCGACATGGCAAACACGTCCTCTGCGAGAAACCGTTCGCCTCGAACGTTGACGAGGTCAAATTGATGCTCGAGACGGCACGTCAGCATGATGTCGTCCTCCTTGAGGCGCTCCGCAACCTATTCATGCCGAACTTCCAAATATTGCGTCAAACGCTGCCTCGCGTCGGTCCAGTCCGGCGCGTCATCTTGAACAAGTCGCAATACTCGTCGCGCTACGACTTGTATAAGCGCGGGGATAACCCGAATACATTCAATCCAATGTTCTCGAACGGATCGCTCATGGACCTCGGCGTCTATTGCCTCGGTCCCGCCTTGAAACTGTTCGGTCGGCCGGACGCCGTGCAGGCGAACGCCGTCAAACTCGACTCTGGGGTCGACGGGAGTGGTTCGGCCATCTTGTCGTATGACGGCATGGACATTATCGTGCTCCATTCGAAGATTCACGGCACGGACGCACCGTCTGAAATCATCGGGGAAGCGGGCCGCATCGTCATCGACGATATCGCCTCGCTCGACCGCTTGACGTTCGTCGGGCGCGACGGGACGACCGTCGAACTTGGTTCAGAACAGGCGAGCCATATGACGTATGAGATTCAAACGTTCGTGAACATGATTGAGGCAGGGGAGCGGGAGACCGAGATCCATTCATTTGACGATATGTTCTTGCTTGCTGACGTCATGACCGATATCCGGCGGCGCATCGACGTCCGTTACCCGGCCGACGCCTAATAAATGAGCCTCGAGCATGTGCTCGAGGCTCTCATTCTGAATGGAGGAGAAATATCAAACAATGAACGTACAAGAGATTTTAGAAGAAATTGAAAAGATACATTATTGGGATGATCGTGTTCTCGGGTGTGATTGTCGGTACTACGGGGATGAAGTGTTGAACAAAATCGAAGAAGAATATGAGTATTAGCATCATCAGATTGAATTTTTAGGGTGTATCAAAGTGGACATTTCTGCTGCTTTGAACGACCGGGCGACACCCATCAAAGAATTAACTAAAGGGCAGCTACCTTACTTCATGCAAGATATCGCTGTCTCGAGTTACATGTTGGACGGAACCGAAATATTCGTATGCAATCTATTGTTTCCGCCGGCAAGCGCTGAAATTCATTTCACCAAAATCCGGATTGGGAAGGAATATCATTGATGCTGATCCCGCTTTAACACATCCATCACCATCGCAATCCGTTCTTCGGTCGAATAGTCGCCTTCAATTCTTAGGATGGGACAAGACAATTCAGCCAACCATTGTTCATGCAACGTCTTGCTTCTGACTTCCGTCCCGGCGTGGTCGTAGAGGGCGGCCCATCTCAAAAAGGCTTGTGATTGCTCGTATAGACTGCCGCCAGCTAGTGCTTCAGCTCCATAGCGCTCGAGTTCCCGTTGCTCCAATCTGGCCAATCGAACTTCGGGTGGGATCCACAGAAAAATGACTAACTCAAAGCAGGGGATGAAGCAGTCGCCCCAACCTGCGAGGGAGCCGGATAGCACCCAATGTTCGAATTGTTGGAGGTCGTTCTTGAGAAGTTCCTGTCTGTCGGGTATTGGTCTCGGCTCGGTGAATTTGGTGACCCAGAAATACTCATCCGTATCTAGATTAGTATGGGGCAGGACTGCGGCTAACGCGTTTCCGAGAGTCGATGTTCCAGAACCCGAAGCACCTACTATGTGAATTCTACTTTTCATGTTTGTCTCCCTCATCGACCTATACTTTTCGCGGCCAACATCGTGAACTCCCATGGGATATTTTCATCGTTCCACCCTCGATGTTCGTCAAATCGACGAATCTGAAAGCCGGCAGTGATCACTGAATTCATGATGTCGCTCAGCGTATGATGTGTCAGCAAGACATCAGGGAAATCCTTCTGTTCGTCTTTGCTGAAAAATGATTTGTAAGAGATGTCCTCAGGATATAACTCGTTGTCAAAATAGACGGGCATATATGTAGACTCAGGACCAATGCATCTTTTAAGAGGATGATAATCACTCAAAATCATACTTCCCCCGGGTTTTAAGATTGAATAAAGGATATTGCACAATCGCTTGAGATCATCAAAGTAGTGTAAAATGCCTCCCTCCAAGTAAAGAAGATCGAATCGGCCCTCATACTTGCTGACATCTAGGTCATAGACATCACCCACTACATAATCGATGCTTGTCTGGGCACAAGTCGCTAATTCCAGTGCATATCTTTTGTTCTCTTCGGATACGTCGAAAATTGTGACGTTCGCCCCCATCAACGACAACGGGACGGCTTTTCTTCCGTTCGACCCACATATATTAGCCACGTTCAGTCCTTCGACGTCATGAAAATAATCTTTGTGCTTCTTAAGGCTGGCTCGTGGGTCTTTTAGAAGCTCTTTTGCCTTGTCTACCGGCGTGCCATCGCGCTTTTGCCAAAACTCATAGGCACGGTATTCCCAAGCAGTTTTATTGGTTTGTGTTTGTCTATTCAAATGCATCCGTCCTCTCTTTTTGTTCCCGTCGATTGAGTTGTTTGTAACGCTATGAGAGCTGTAAATGGTTCGAAGCAGAATCAACAGCATTTAACAATTTAAGGGGTATACTAAAGTATCGCTGGATAATTTTACAATAAGTTTCGGTGGAATGATAGTGAATGATGACAAATCAAGAATGGGAGACAATGACATGACGACCTTATATTTCGTTAGACATGCACACTCTACATATACAGCAGATGAGTGGACGAGACCTTTATCCGAAAAGGGAAAGGGAGACGTCCCTCAGATCACAAACATCTTAAGTGAAGAAGCGATTGATCTCGTCGTCTCGAGCCCATATGAACGGGCCATTCAAACGGTACAAGGAATTGCTGATCAGATTGGAACAGAAGTTCTGACCATTGATGACTTGAGAGAACGGACATTGACGACAGAACCGGCTGAAGACTTTACGTTGGCCATGACAAAAGTGTGGAAAGACCCTACTTTTACATGGGAAGGTGGAGAATCGAACGTTGATGCTCAGAAAAGGGGAGTCCGAGCCATCCGATCATTACTTGATCAATACGAAGGCAAGCGAATCGCAATCGGTACATACGGGAATATCATGGTGTTAATCCTGAATTATTTTGATGAGCAGTATGGTTATTCATTCTGGAAAGATCTCGATATGCCAGATGTATATAAAGTGACCTTCGATCAACATGTACTCGTAAACGTCGAAAAGTTATGGGACCGTCAAGAAGAGATTTGAAGTCGACTCACGACGTCATGAAAAAAGGATGGGGCCGTTCTCGGTCCCATCCTTTAAGTACTATATGATTTGATTCATCTCCATCGGAACTCACGATGGTTTACTCTCTATTCAAATATAGGTGGCGGATAAACAACCCGAGTGCGACCGTCATGATGACGGCCGGGATCAGGCCGACGAGCAATAATGAACCCATGCGTTCAGTCCTTTCTGAGTGCGTCGAGGCGCTGTTTCATGTCATCGAACGACTGTCCGTCCGTGAGCATGCTCAGTTCGCCAGTAACGAGGTCGTTCACTTCACGGTTCCAAGCAGTGCTGAGCGTCGTCTCGAGCAATTGTAAGTGCGAAGCGGTCCGTTCGGCTTGAGCGGCACCGACTGCTTCGAGCTGTTCCCGGACGGCGGCTTTTAAGCGCGCGCTCAAGTCGTCGCGCAGCTTCGTCCGACCGTCGGCTTCGAAGAATTGATTCGCGTTCTTATAGTGCTTCAACACGGGACGGAACGGGTCCGCTTCGAACGTGACCGGATCGACGGCGTCGCGAAGCCAGTCGATGTCGATGTCTTCTTCGTATGATAACGTCGGCAAGACGGGGCGCAGTTTGAGCGTCTCACGCTCGATCAACCGTTCTGTCTCTTGCTTCAAGAAGCGCTCGAGCCGATATTGGAACACTTGCAGCTCTTGGTGAATGTCATACGCATACTTATCGAGCGTACGCGTCAGGGCGCGCTCGAGACTCGCCTTCGAGCCGTCGACTTCGACCGGATGGAACGTCTCCTTGACGAAGTCCGAGAGCCGGAAGAGGGAGCGCGTCTCGAGGTGGGCGAGCAGTTCGTTCACTTCGCGCGTGAACGGGTCGACGAGCGTCGTGACGCTTAATCGGTTGTCGGACTCACGCAACTGTTCGAGTTGTGTACGATGTGTTTCTTTAACAGTCGCATCGGCTTCGGCTTCGCGTAATACGTCCTCGAACGCGGCGACGAGAGCGCTCGTCTCGTCTTTGATGCGGACGGCGTTCGCTTGGCGCAGGTCATGGTCGACGAACTGCTCGATCTTGGCCGAGAAGCGGTCGAAACCATTGTCTCTGCCTTGGATGGCGTTCCGGCTTGAGATCGGCAGGACGGTCGGATTGCGGACGCCGAGCTTCGTCAACTGGTTCGACACGTAATCGGTCACGGCATCGCGTTCCGCGTCATCGGTCGCCAAATCGGACGCGTTGACGAGGAAGAACATGTCATGGCCGCCCGTCCCTTGGACCCGCCCGAGCTGGATGACGAGCTCGCGGTCGGCCTCGGTGAAGGCGTGGTTGTAGTACGTCACGAACAGGACGGCGTCGGCGTCGCGCATATAGCCGAACTGTACCTCGCTGTGGCGGTTGAACTGGGAGTCGGCGCCCGGCGTGTCGACGAAGATGATCCCGCGCTCGGCCCAAGGGGAGTCGACATATAGCGCGATCTCCTTGACGATGCAACTCTTCTCTTCCTCGGTGACGAACGAGCAGAACGTGTCGTAGTCGACCGACTGCTCACTGCCGAGATAGGACAGAGGAGCGTTCTTGACGGCGTTGACGAACGGGTGGTCGATGCTGAGCGCTTCAAGTGAAGCGCCGTAGCCGTTCAGTTCCGCCTCGAGCTCGTCCCGTGTCTTGAACGTGATCGAGGCGCTCTTATGGGCTTGACCGTTCGGAGGCACTATCTTTGTGATCGAGGCCGTCAACGGGTTCGGCGACGTCGGGAGCACCGTTTCGCCGAGCAACGCGTTAAGCGTCGACGACTTTCCGGACGAGAACGCACCGAAGATGGCGAGCGTGTAACGCTCGGACTCGGCCCGGGCCAACTTGTGGCGCAACGACTTCACGCGTGACTTAAACAACGGATGACGTTCTAATATTTCACATACCGAATATTCATAAGAAAAATCTAATGAAAAAGCAACAATATTATCGCCCAAAAGCGAGGTCGACGCAACTTCTTGTTGCTGGTGTTCGACTTGTTTTTTCGGTAACTGGTCGGCCTCTACGTAATGTCGGGTCTCGAGGTCGCCCAACCGGTCTTCCGAAATGTCACGTGTGGCGTAAGTAGAGAGCAGCGCTTGCTTTTCAGCAAGCCGGCGTTGAAGCGCCAGCGTATCGAGCATGTCATATAAGTCGTCTTGCTCGGCCTTGATTTGGTCGATCCGTTTTTTTCCTTCAGCCTCGAGATACGTCTCGACCGAGGTGACCCACGGGTCGGACACTTTCGTCACCCAAGCGGCGAGGGCAGACTCGATGTCACGGCTGAACTGGAGGACCGTGTCGCCACTGAGTGACGCCCCGGCCTTCACTTGCTCGCTGATGAGCGTCTTCGGTGCGGACGGCAATGTGTCGGGACGAGACAAGATCGCTTCTGGCAGCTTCAAGTCACGGACGATGTCCTCGGCGTATTTGATCAAGTGGGGCCGCAAGTTCGTATCAATCAATCGGTTGAACTCTTTGGCGGCGACGTCTTCACGCCGCACACGTTCCTGGCGCGTCTTTTCTTTTGAGAAGAACAGGCCGACTTTGAACTCAGGTGCACAACTCTCCAGATAATCCCGCAACAGTTCACGGAACTCATAGTTCATGATCGGCGCACTGGCGACGATCGGGGACTGGTGTTTAAAGAACTCACGACGGAACAACTGCAGCCACGTCGATTTCTTCTCGAGTCGCTGGAGCCGGGATTGGATCTCCGCCGTCTGCTTCTCGACGACCGGAAGCTGTTCGAGCGCTGTCTCGATTGACCGCACAGACCGGTCGAGCAACGTGTCGACGAGGAGACTTGCTCGCGCCTCACTCTGCTCTCGGGCCGTCTCGATGACGGCTTGGACGTGGGTCCGGAGCCGTTCGACCTCGTTCTCTGGGTGATCGAATTCACGGAGCGAGATGTAGAACATATCGTCCGGATTGATGGCATGACGCATAAACGCCGTCTCGAGCGAGCGTTTGAACGCGTCAAACGGAAGTTCCGTCTCATCGTGCTTGTCGATCTGATTGATGATGATCGAGTAGGGGCGGGCTTCAGCGCTGAACTGTTTCATCAACTGGATGTTCTGTTCCGATTGGACGTGATTGTAGTCCATCATGAAGAACAAATGGTCGGCGAGGAAGAGCGAACGTTCCGTCGCTTGGCGGTGACGCTCATCGGTCGAGTCGATACCGGGGGTGTCCATCAAGACGACGTCACTTCCGAACGGGAAGCGCGGTAGCGCGTATTCGACTTCTTTGATCTCTTCGATTTTGCAGTAGTCGCCTAAATGTTCGAGCTCATCGGTCCCGAGTCGGATCCAGTCCGTGTCATTGATGGCGACCGAGGCACTTGCATCACCGTTACGGAGCGTGACGATGTTCGCGCTCGTCGGGATCGGGCTCGTCGGTAATACCCCGTCGCCGAGCCAGTTGTTGAGCAGCGTCGATTTACCGGCCGAGAAGTGACCGCAGACGGCGATCCAAATCTCGTCACGCGTCACTTTCCGGAGTGCGGTCCGGGCGAGCCGAGCCGACTCGGTCTCGTCTTGTGTTTCAAATACGTCGGTCAATTGCGCCAGGCGCATGCGTTGTTCGTTCATAATCCCCATCCCCTAATCATGATTCCGTCGTGATCCCGACGCGGTGTCTGATGTATGTTCTGTCTTTCCAGGCGCGAAGCACGAGCTCGGCGACGTCATCCCGTGCGATCGGACCTGAGTTCACCGTGCCCAACACGTCGGCCGTGATGACAATCTCACCGACAGATTCGCCTTCGATCAATTGCGTCGGACAGACGATCGTGTAGTCGAGGTCGGATGCTTCGAACAGCTCATAGGCTCGGGCGTGGTCCTCGGCTGCGGTCGTCATCGACCGTTTCGACTCACGCGTCTCGAAGCGATAGTTGTCCGAGTCGTGTGCCCGTAAAATGCCGGCTGTGCCGACGATCAAGATGCGTTTGAGTCCTGCCTGTTGCATCGCTGCGATGACGAGCGGGGTGAAGCGCGACAAGACGTTTTGTTTGTCGGTGCCGAGCGCTGACATGACGACGTCAGCACGTTGTATCGTTTCAATGACAGCTTCCTGGTCGGTGGCGTCGCCGATGATGACGTCAAGACCGTCCCTCGGTTGAAGCGGTCGTCTCGTTAATAGGCGGACGTGATGTCCGTCCTCCAGTAATCGTTCAAGCATCCGCATCCCCGTGCGGCCGCTTCCTCCAAATAAAGCAATGGTTGACAAGTAAACCCCTCCCCATCAAGATTAAAGAAAATATCCAACGCCATCATACCACGGAAGCGCTCTCGAATCGGGCAAAATGACCTGACTTCGACCGGTTCGAAGGCCAAATATTTCACGCACGCCGAAGTCGGCTAAAAAAATTGCATGACGTGTACAAAGGGGGAAGACACTCCGGTGTCGAGAACGCATGAGATTTGGAGCTAGAACGATCAAAACCGGGATTTCTGTCGCCCTGGTGTTACTTATTGCCGAAGCGTTTCAATTTGAACAAATCGTCGTCCCGGCACTCGCGGCCTCACTCGCCTTACTGCCGTCGGTGTATCAGACGGGTGTCCGGCTTTTAGAGGAGATGAAAGGGAACTTGATCGGTGCCTTACTGGCCGTGTTCTCGTTGATGCTGACACCGAACCCGACACCGATCGCGATCGGCGTCGTCATCATCATCGCCATCTCGATCCTGCTCTTCTTGAACCTCGAGTCGACGACGCGGACCGTCATCTTGACGACGATCTTGATCATGGAAGGGGCGAGCCAGTCCGACTTGTCGATTTGGATGTTCGCCGGCGAACGTTACTTGCTCATCATGATGGGGATCACCGTCGCGCTGCTCGTCAACGCGTTATTGTTCCCGCCGCGCTATGAACGGAAGCTCGAAGATGAGATCACTACCGTCTTTCAAATGGCGGTCCGGATCGCTCGCTTGTTCTCCGAGACGGAAGGCGGCCGCTCGTCGTTCGAATCGCTCGACGAGACGAAAAAGAAACATCGCGGTTCGAAGACGACGTATGATTACTTCGAAGAAGAGATCAAAGCCAACCGCTGGCTCGAGAAGAAGACGCCGATCTACCGTCGGGCCGTCCTCAAGTCGAAGATGATCGACACGAACAGTGCCGCCATCCACGTGCTCGACAAGTTGTACGACGATTATTTGACGGTCGAACATCTGCCGCCACAACTCGAAGAAGAACTGTTGCGCCATATGCGGCACTTGCTGCGTCGGCATGAGCGTTTGTTCTCGGCGTATGAACTCGAGAACGAACACATCATCGACCGCGAGGAAGACTTGATCCACGAGAACTTCGACTTCGCCAAACTGATGATCGAGAAGATGCGCGACGAAGAGGAAGAACTCATCTTGACCGTCGTCCCGCTCGTCGCGGCGATGACGAACTGGGTCAAGGCGATGAACGAACTCGAACGCTACCTCATCACCGAGATGAAGAAGCATAGCGACAACTTGAAAGTGGAACCGCGCAAGAAGTGGTTCTTTGAAGACTAAAAACCGCTCTCGTGAACTGAAACAAAAAAGTTAGACACTAAATAATTTGTCAGGCGACTTCGAGAACCTGGGTCCGGTATTCCACCGGGCTCAGTTTTTTTGTCGTTTTTTGATGCGGCGATGATAGTAGGAGTCGACATAACGCTCGATCTCTTGTTTGAAATGAGTCATGTCATAAAGAAAGCGTTAGTGAAGTTACAGATGTACCATAATCAGCTGGTTGAACTGCTTTTTGAATAAAAAAAACGCATCAGCTAACTTGTCTTTTAAAAAGTCAGTTAGTTGATGCGATTTTTATGAGCTGAGCTTGTTTATTTTTTATTTTCGTCACGTAAGGGGAGAAACGGGTTGAACCCATATAGTGATCTTGTTCCGATAGACTAGAGAGTAAGGCAAGGATGTTTTTAAGCTGCTTCGCCCCTTCTTGGATGCTCAAGTGATTGACGTGCCCCTTTTGATCTAATCGGTTCACAAACAGCTCGACCTTCCCGCCGCTTTCAATCAATTCCCGACTGACCAATGCCGTATCCTCTATCAGTTCCTCAAACTTATGATGTAGGCCGATCCCGTTCGAAGCCGACAAGTCGAGATACACCGTGAACATGTCTTGATTGACTGGCTGGTACAGTTTCGTTTGCAAGGTGGACTTCTTCGCCGTCGCATACCAGTCGATTTGTCTAGACGGTTCATCCTCATAGGGCTTCGAGGAGATTTGTAATAACCGATCTTTAATTGGAGAATATTTAGAGACGCGCTCACCAAGCTTTAGGTGTGACCGGATACGTTGCGCATGAGTACTTGAAATCGATGGATAGACCGTCCAACGTAAAGGGGGAGCCAAATAGAGTGTCAGCGTCCCTAACGATAGAGGCAAGCTAATCGTGATAGAGATTTCAGCTACTTCGATGGGTCCCCTTCGATTACCTGTAAGTTCGAAGACGAAATCAGACGGCAGCTCGTCCAATTCGATGATGGATTCCGTATGCCCCTCTAAGTTCACGACATAATGTCCATCCTTCGGCGTACGTATATATGTTTTCGTGCTCATTTCGTTTAACAGGTGCACGTTCGTCAGGTCGAGGGTGAACTTACACCTGTCGCCCTTGAACAGAATCGAGTCGTACTGCCTCCAGGTGACATCCATTTGTGCAGTAATCCGTTTCGTGTAACGCTCGATATAAACACTTGCCGCCAAAAAAACAGCGAGAACGAATGAAAGGATCGAGAGGTACGGCACGAACAATAAAATGAGAATCACTGAAAACAAGACGATTTGGATGCGCTTCTCAAGCAAGAAAAATACATTGGTCGAGATGTTCATCGGAGTCACATGCCCATCTCGACCGGGACCGGGACGGTCGCCAAGAGTTCTTCCATGACCATGGCCTTCGAGGACTTGATCTCGCCCTCGAGCGTCAGTGTCAACCGATGAGCGAAAACGTACGGGGCCAAGAACTTGATGTCCTCTGGTGTGACATAGTCACGATTGTGGATATAGGCATAGCTTTGCGCGGCTTTCGAGAGAGCGATCGTCGCACGTGGACTGATGCCCGTCTGAACGTTCTGGTGGCTACGTGACGAGGTCGCGATTGAGACGATATAACGTGACACGTCTTTCGAGATGTGAATTTTCATTGCATCGGCTCGATATTGTAAGAGTTGCTCAAAATCGACATTCGCTAAAATGGTCTTACGGGTCTCGGTGACGGATTCCTCTAGCAATTGAAGTTCGAATTCCTCAGTCGGATACCCTGTATGTAGACACATCATGAAGCGGTCAAGCTGCGCATCAGGCAAAGAGAATGTGCCGGATGATTCAATCGGATTTTGCGTCGCGATGACGAAGAAAGGGGTAGGTAGATGATATGTCTTGCCCCCGACCGTCACCTGTCGTTCTTCCATCGCTTCGAGCAACGCGGACTGCGTACGTGGGACCGCCCGGTTGATTTCATCGATGAGCACGATGTTGGAGAAGATCGGGCCTTGCTTATTTTCAAACTCTTGCGTCTTCAGGTTAAAAAAATCCGAACCGATAATGTCAGATGGTAATAAGTCGGCTGTGAACTGGATCCTTGAAAAGTCGCCATGGAAACTCGTCGCCAATGTCTTTGCCAACATCGTCTTCCCAGTGCCCGGGACATCTTCCAAGAGCACATGTCCGTTCGCCAGCAGCGACGTCACACACAGTTCGACCACTTTCGGGTTGCCCAAATAAACTTGGTTGATTTCTTCAATCATTGCACGAATGTTCATCAAGATCGCTCTCCTTTATGGTGTTGTATGTACTGTCTGACAGATACTTTGAAATCATGAAGTGAGCGCTCGTCGATTACGTCTCGTTCTCCATATCGTACATCGGCATACGGCTTCGCAGATTGATCGAATTGAATGCGTGCAAACCACTCTGAGACGGTCTCGTACGGTTTTCGTTTTTGAGCGTCGCTCAAGGCATCATTCAACGCCACGAGTAGTTTTGGATAGGCTACACTCAATTGGACATAAAAGTAGAGGTCGATTAGACTGAAACAAATTATCCATACGAGGAGAACATCAGATATGCCAAAAAGAGCGCACCGCACCTATACAGATGAATTCAAAGCA
>NZ_SJVA01000059.1:0-283 GCF_004337195.1 Exiguobacterium sp. SH0S7 | reverse complement strand
AACGCAATTGTAGCCGGATCTGGCTGATCAACCTCTCCTCTCGATCTCCTCTAACTTTTTTAGGAACAGGTTCTCGGCCCGAAGGCGCTCGTTCTCCCGCTCGATCTGTTGGATGCGACGTTCAAGCTTCTCCTCGTTGGTCAGTTCCTCTTCTTGCTTTGTCCGTCCGCGCCGGTCCTCGAGCCCGTGCACGCCGTCGGCGTCATATTTTTTCGTCCAGCCATAGACCTGCTGGTACGACACGGCGAATATCTCGGCTGTCCGTTGATAGTTCCGTCCGTTG
>NZ_SJVA01000058.1:0-309 GCF_004337195.1 Exiguobacterium sp. SH0S7 | reverse complement strand
TCCTCGCGTACCGAGACGGTACGTTTTAACCATTTATAATAGGCGGCCCGTGAGACCTGCGCGATCTCGCATAAGAGCACGACCGGGAACGTGTCGCTTATCGACATTTCCTTGATGGCCGTGTAACTGGATTGTCAACACTTAATTAGACAATTTCGAAGAGGTATCTTTGTTTGTACTCTCTCGGCGTTAGGTAGCCCAATGTTCCATGGACTCTGATGTTATTGAACCAATGTATGTAATCACGTAATTCACGGTCGAGGACCGTTAGGTTCGGGAAGTTTCGCTTTCTGACGAACTCTGTTTTGA
>NZ_SJVA01000057.1:0-309 GCF_004337195.1 Exiguobacterium sp. SH0S7 | reverse complement strand
TCGACCGTCCGGTGCGCCAGCCAGAAAAAGCCTTCCGGCTTCTGGTCACGATACATATAGCCCGCATCCGGGTCGGTCCGGCTCACCTTGATGAACCGGCTCTCCCTTTTCGGTGAGGCGGGCTTCATGGATTGTCAACACTTAATTAGACAATTTCGAAGAGGTATCTTTGTTTGTACTCCCTCGGCGTTAGGTAGCCCAATGTTCCATGGACTCTGATGTTATTGAACCAATGTATGTAATCACGTAATTCACGGTCGAGGACCGTTAGGTTCGGGAAGTTTCGCTTTCTGACGAACTCTGTTTTGA
>NZ_SJVA01000056.1:0-355 GCF_004337195.1 Exiguobacterium sp. SH0S7 | reverse complement strand
GATTAGCCACTTTTCGCTGTTTCGCCACAAACAAAAAAAGCCGCAGACCGTAGTCTACGACAAAAAAAAACGCATCTGCCTGTGCAGACGCCTAAAAAGCGGAGTTGGTGGGATTCGAACCCACGCGAGCCTTACGACTCCTAACGGATTTCGAGTCCGTCCCCTTCAGCCGGGCTTGGGTACAACTCCAAGCTGAAAAAAGTGTAAAAAAAAAGAAAGTGGAAGAGGTGGTGGGATTCGAACCCACGCGGGCTGTTACACCCCTGA
Source organism: Exiguobacterium sp. SH0S7 (assembly GCF_004337195.1). Lineage (NCBI taxonomy): Bacteria > Bacillati > Bacillota > Bacilli > Caryophanales > Exiguobacterium > Exiguobacterium sp. SH0S7. The sequence continues at coordinate 88 of NZ_SJVA01000056.1, read as the reverse complement.
CGGTTTTCAAGACCGTTCCCTTAAACCACTTGGGTACACCTCCACGATGTATGCAATTGTTGAGCCTCTAAATAAAAATGGAAGAGGT
>NZ_SJVA01000055.1:0-379 GCF_004337195.1 Exiguobacterium sp. SH0S7 | reverse complement strand
GGTGCCATAGTCATTGATGGTATAGGCCTATACCGTTCGAGTTTTCAATGGTGAATTGAGTGGCTGTTAGTGTTGAGCTATGCCCAATAATGATGCCGTCATCGTTACTCTTAATGGTGCTGCCTGTGCCTAAGTCAGCATGGGTATAGTCACCAATTAAGTTAATGCCGATGGCAGAGGTTTGACCAACAACATCTACTGTGAGTCGATTAGCTGTCAGGGAGCTGTTTTTGCCCTGAATAATGATTCCTTTTGCATATCCAGAGGCGGCGTTGACATTGACGGTGACATCATTACCCAGGTTGATATTGCCAGGCGTGTTTCCTGCTGGGGTCATTACACCATAGAGGTTTCCTGATGGATCGGCGGTATCTCCTGT
>NZ_SJVA01000054.1:0-379 GCF_004337195.1 Exiguobacterium sp. SH0S7 | reverse complement strand
GAATATGGTCCTTCAGCTCAAGAACCAATTGCAGGTTTTTGATTTGGTGGTGGCTCTGACAAACGGCGGGCCTGGTACAGCGACTCAGTCAATATCATTCCTGATTTATCGAAACGGGTTTCAGGGCGGGCAGTTTGCCTACCAGTCTGCGAACGCTGTCATGTACTTTGTTTTGATCCTTTTCATCTCGCTTGTACAGATGCGCTTGTTCAGGTCAAGGGAGAACTGATATGGATATCAAAAGCAATACTATTAGGAGACGAAGCAACTGGCTTTTGACGGTTTTTCTGCTTTTTTGCTCGCTCACTGTTCTAATTCCCATGTATATAACCTTGACGACAGCCGTGAAAGATAGGCAGCAGAGCGCCAACAGCTTGTG
>NZ_SJVA01000053.1:0-379 GCF_004337195.1 Exiguobacterium sp. SH0S7 | reverse complement strand
ATTCTTTCGTATCCCTCAAATACTGATAATTAATATTTAATGGATTCATCACATGACCACTTTGAATTCGTCTACGAATCACACAAAGGACATAAGGCAATGAACTAAGTGATTTGTCTATAAAGCGACTCTTCAAAAATTGTTCTACCTGTTTGATTTTGTCTTTTTGATATGCGATATCTTCGAATGTTAAGTTGAGCGCCTTTAAAACTTCACTTTTAGTAATATCATGATTCAACCTTTGATCAATCAACTTAATGAAGAAACGGCGAACTTCAAATTCCTCACCAACAATTTCATAACCATGCTTTCGAGAATACTTAAGTGACAAACCATGATCTTCCAATTGCTCTTTCACATGATTTATATCGTGAATGAC
>NZ_SJVA01000052.1:0-380 GCF_004337195.1 Exiguobacterium sp. SH0S7 | reverse complement strand
CCGTAATTTATTTATTCCCGTTTTGAATAGCGGACCGGTTTCAATAATTGACTAGCTTGAATCCACTTTTTGATTGACAAGTCGATATATACACTGAGAGCAGGTGTACAGATGATTAACGAATTACAGATACAACTACATGCAATCCAGATTGAACAAAAACGATTGAGGGAAGTTGAGGACGTCTTGCGGACGATGCGTTCAATCGCGCTTGAGGCGACACAATGTGCGGATAAGAGGCGATTACAATTGAATGAGCAATTTCAGGAACTACAAGCACACCTGGCCTATTTACAACGTGAAAAGCAGGAACCATTTCAGCAAATCACTACAAACTGATGGCGAATGAACCGATAAAGTCTATGAGAACAATTATAAGA
>NZ_SJVA01000051.1:0-384 GCF_004337195.1 Exiguobacterium sp. SH0S7 | reverse complement strand
GGCTGGCAAGCAGAAAACGAAATCCTGCCAGTAATGATTTCAACGGATGCTCACGCGGCTGCGGTGGCGGTGGCAACGCCGGAAGGCTTAACAACGGTAGCAAGGTAATAAACGTGCCCGCCGCCGCCAGCCCGTAGTTCCAGGCTACGCCACCGGTCGCCAGCAATAAACCGCCAATCATGGGCGAAATCACCGACCCCAGACGCACGGTCAACATGGTGATCGCCCCGGCCTGCATTAAGTTTTCACGCCCTACCAGTGCTGGTGTCGCCGCCAATAGCGCCGTAACGCCAAGCGATGCGAAAAAACCATCCCATAAACCAAGTAAATAGATTGCCAGCAATGACGGCTCCGGCAGCAGTGCATTAAGGCACAGTCCAATGA
>NZ_SJVA01000050.1:0-385 GCF_004337195.1 Exiguobacterium sp. SH0S7 | reverse complement strand
ACTTCTTCCATGTAGTGGCTGGTGTACAATACCGTCAACCCTTTTTCCCGATTGAGGCGGCGCACCATCTCCAGAATGTGGCTGCGCGACTGCGGATCGATTCCGACCGTCGGCTCATCCATGATAATGATTTCAGGTTCGTGCATCATAGCAGCAGCAATATTGATGCGCCGCTTCATGCCGCCCGAATAGGTTTTGACAACCTCTTTCTGGCGCTCCGCCAGTCCAACCAATTCCAGTGATCGCTGAATGGCAGTTTCCAATCCTTTTCCGGAAAGGCCGTAAATTCTGCCAAAGAACTTCAAGTTTTCGTAAGCCGTCAATTCCGGATATAAAGCGATTTCCTGCGGCACTACGCCCAGTACCCGCCTCATCTCACTTGGAT